>NZ_CAMPJD010000001.1 GCF_946886695.1 uncultured Pseudoxanthomonas sp.
TGCAGCAGGCCGGCACGGCCATGCTGGCCCAGGCCAACCAGGTGCCCCAGAACGTGCTCAGCCTGCTCCGCTAACGCGGTGATGCGCCGGAAGGGGTGGTGGCCAACGCCCCCCTTCCGGCCCGGGCTTCTCCCCTTCGTAATCCCGCCTAGAGGAAACTTCCATGGCACAGGTCATCAATACCAACACCATCTCGCTGAATGCGCAGCGCAATCTGAGCAGCAGCGGTGCTTCACTGGCCACCACCATCCAGCGTCTTTCGTCCGGCCTGCGCATCAACAGCGCCAAGGACGACGCCGCCGGTCTGGCCATCTCCGAACGCTTCAGCACCCAGATCCGTGGCCTGGACGTCGCCGTGCGCAACGCCAACGACGGCATCTCGCTGGCCCAGGTCGCCGAAGGTTCGCTGACCGAAATCGGCAACAACCTGCAGCGCATCCGTGAGCTGTCGGTGCAGTCGGCCAACGCGACCAACTCCTCGTCCGACCGCGCCGCGCTGAATGCCGAAGTCAAGCAGCTGACCTCCGAAATCGACCGCGTCGCCAAGCAGGCCGACTTCAACGGCACCAAACTGCTGGACGGCTCGTTCACCAGCCAGCTGTTCCAGGTGGGCGCCAATGCGTCGCAGGCCATCGCCATCGACAAGGTCGTCGATGCGCAGGCCGATGCGCTGGGCGGCGCGATGTTCGCCACCGCCACGTTCACCACGGCCACCCCGGCCGACGGCACCACCGATCTGAAGATCGAAGGCCTGCAGCTGACCAACGCCGATGGCAATGCCGTCACCATCGACACCGTCGAAGTGGCAGCACAGGGCACGGCCGCCGGTACGCGTGACGCCGCCGCCACCGCGCTGGTCGGCGCGATCAATGCCAAGATCGGTGAAACCGGCGTGCTGGCCGAGCTGGGTGCCAACGGCGCCGTCAACCTGACCTCGGTCAAGGACAGCGTGGATTCGGATGGCGACTTCCTCGGCATCGCCGTGGAAACCGGCACCTGGACCGGCGGTACCGCCCCGGCCGACGTCGCCGCCAGCACCGTCGCGACGACCAAGCAGTACGCCAGCAACCTGGACATCTCCACGTTCAAGGGTGCGCAGCAGGCGCTGGAAATCGTCGACAAGGCACTGACGGCCGTCAACAGCGCGCGTGCCGACCTGGGTGCGGTGCAGAACCGCTTCACCTCGGTGGTCGCCAACCTGCAGACCAGCTCGGAAAACCTGGCCGCTTCGCGCAGCCGCATCCGCGACACCGACTTCGCCAAGGAAACCGCCGAACTGACCCGCACCCAGATCCTGCAGCAGGCCGGTACGGCCATGCTGGCCCAGGCCAACCAGGTGCCCCAAAACGTGCTGTCCCTGCTGCGCTGATACGCAACACGCCTCATCCACAGTTCCTCCTAGTTACCTGTCGTCACGGACGGATTCGTCTCCCTCCGTTTGGCAGTACCCCAACCCCCTCCGGCGACGGAGGGGGTATTTTTTGTGGGTGAGCGGTGATTGGTGAGCGGGAACACCGGTTTCTGCGAGTTGCCGCATCACGAATCACCGTTTTCTGGCACAAACCCTGCATCAGCTCCTGCGCCCGCATTTCTCACCAGCCGCCGGACCCACGGCGGCGGTGGGAGACGGAGAGATGCGGGCTAAAGAACGGCCGCGGCAGGCCGCTACTGAAACTGCACGGGCGGGCCCCATCCGGTAGCGGATGCCAGGCCCGCCCGGCCACCCTTTTCCGGAAGGGCACTGACAGGAGACGGCAATGGCAGACTATTCGCTGGGTTATGGCGGCATCGGCACCGGGATGGACATCAACGGCATGGTGTCCCAACTGGTGGCGGCCGATCGCGCGCCCGCGGAAAACCGCCTGACCCGCATCGAAAGCCAAGCCAAGTTCAAGCTGTCCGCGCTGGGCACGGTGAGTTCCGCCTTCAGCAATCTGGACAAGGCGCTGACCGCACTGAAGGCCGCTACCGCCTTCGATACCCGCACCGTCAAGTCCGCCACCGATACGGTGGTCGGCGCCACGGTGGGCAGCGGGACGCCCAACGGCACGTATGCGATCGAAGTGGTCGGACTGGCCACCGCCAACAAGTGGATCACCAACCAGCCGGTGGCAGCGGACACGACCTTCGGCGCCGGTCAATTGACGCTGACGGTCGGCGGCGAGGCGCTGGCCATCGATATCGCTGCGGACAGCACGCTGCAGGATGTCCGCAGTGCGATCAACGACGCCGCCCGCAGCAAGGGCGTACAGGCCAGCGTGTTGACGTCCAACGACGGGCTCTACCTGTCCGTGTCGTCCGACAAAACCGGCGCCGCCAACGGCATCTCGCTGGCCTTCACCTCCGGCGGCAGCGACCTGCAGACCCTCGCTGCCAGCCTGCAGGAACGCGTCCCCGCCGCCGATGCCGAAGTGAAGATCGACGGCCTGACCGTGACCGCCAGCGGCAACAAGATCACCGACGCCGTGCCGGGACTGACCCTGGACCTGAAGACCACAGGTACCAGCACCGTCACCGTGTCCACCGACACCGCAGCCGCCAGCAAGCTGATCCAGGATTTCGTGACCGCATACAACGCGGCCATCGGCGCCATCAACACCTCGACCAAGTACAACGCCGAAAGCGACGAGCCTTCCGCCCTGACTGGCGATGCGCAGATGCGCAGCGCTTCGGGCCAGTTGAGGAATGTGCTCAGCGGCGTACTCGGCGACCTGGCGGCACAGGGCCTGGACGCCAAGACGCTGGGCCTGCAGACCAAGGGCTATCCGTCGTCCGACGGCACCCTGGTATTCAACAGCAGCAAGTTCACCGCCGCGCTGGTCAGCGATCCCGAGAAGATCCGCACCGCCTTCACCGGCGACAGCGGCTTCGGGGGGAAGCTGCAGGCGGCCGTGGGCAGCTACATCGGCACCAATGGGGCTTTCACCCAGCGCACCAGCGGCCTGAATGCCCAGATCAAGGACGTCGCCACGCAGCGCCTGGCCCTGGATGCGCGCATGGAAGCCGTCGGCAACCGCTACAAGGCCCAGTTCGTGGCGATGGATTCGATGGTCGCCCAGATGAGCAGCACCAGCAGCTACCTGGCCCAGCAACTCGCCTCGCTCGCCAACCAGACCGGATAACCGCCGATCCGAACCGCCGTCGGGTGACGCGCGGGGATCGCAGGAGAAAATGGAATGTCATCGCATTCGTACGCCGCCCAGTACCGCAACACCGGCCTCAGCAGCGCCGTCATGGACGCCGATCCACATCGCCTGGTGGCCCTGCTGCTGTCGGGCGCCTGCGAACGCCTGCGGCTGGCGGACGCGTGCATGGAACGTGGCGACCTGGCACGCAAGGGCAAGGCGATCGGCGAAGCGTGCGCGATCATCGGGCACCTCAATGGCTCGCTGGACCATGAGGCGGGCGGCGAAATCGCAGGCAGTCTCTCCGCGCTGTACGACTACGTGCAGACGCGCCTGATCGATGCCAACCTGCACAACGACGCCGCCGCACTGCGCGAATCGCTCGACCTGCTGGGCGAGATCGAGTCCGCCTGGAACGCCATTCCCTCCGAGCAGCGCCAGCCCCCGGCCATGGCCGCCGCGCGATGAACGCCACACCGGCCCTCGACGACCTCTTCGCCCAGCTCGACGGCATGCGCCACGCCCTGCACGCGGGCGACCTGGAGGACGTCGAGCGCCTGCTCAACCGTCACGACCATGACGTGCGGGCCTTCCTGCATGCTGACGGAGGCCGCTCCGCGGGCTACGACGCGCTGGCTGTGCTGCTGCGCGCACAACTGGAGCTGCAGAAGTCAATGCAGGACGCACGCGAACAGGTGCGGGTCCGCATGCACGTCAACCAGAGCGCCGACCGCGCCGCGCGCGCCTATCTTTCCGTTGTCGAGGGGTGAGCCATGACCGCTTCGATCATCCTCGTGGAGCACCCTGCCGAGCACGCGCTGTTCGATGGCGCGCTCACCTGCGAGGTGGTGCTGCCCGCGCGCTTTGACGCGGGCGCGCGGGTCCTGATGCAGGCCCCGTCGGAGGCCTTGCTGAAAGGGTTGGCGGTCGCCGAGGACGTGCGCGGCGAAGACCCGGACGACCGCAAGGAAGCCACCCCCACGCAGCAGCGCATCGAAGCCAAGCTGGACCTGGTGCTGTCGCTGCTCGGCCGGCTGGCGCGCAGCCAACATGAAACACTGCCCGCCACCCCGTTGCGCTGGTCGCACCGTGGCCTGCGCCTTGATGTGGTGTCGTCGCAGGACCTGGCCGTCGGCGTTGCCGGCGTGGTGACCATGCAGCCCGCCACGTGGTTGAGCGACCACATAGAACTGCCCGCCACGCTGCTGGCGCAGGCCGAAGGCTCGCAAGGCACGCAACATCTCTGGCTGCAGTTCGACACCCTGGGCGCCGGCCTTGCCGAGGCCATGGACCGCCACCTGTTCCGCCTGCATCGCCGCCAGATCGCCGAAGCCCGCCAGTCCCAGCACGCCGCGCGTCCGTAGCCGCCTTTTCGCGCATTCACGCCCACCGTGGCACCTGCGATGTGCACGCATCACACGCCGCGATTGCGGTATTCGCCCTTTTCACGGGAATACGGTCACTACAATTGTGACTGGTGTCGTGGTTTCACTTTCCCATCGCGATTCTGAATTGGCGCACGGGGACAGCGCGGCTATCGTGACATCACCAAGCAACGCGATATCGACTGGTTCTTCCCTGTGCGTGTACTCATCGTCGACGACCACACCCTGGTCCGCGCCGGCATCGGCCGGCTGCTGCAGTCATTGCCCGATGTGGATGTCGTGGCCGAAGCCTGCAACGCGCAACAGGCGCTGGACATGGCGGCGATCCACCGCCCGGACCTGATCCTGCTCGACCTCTCCCTGCCCGACCGCAGCGGGCTCGACCTGCTTCCGCTGCTGCGCGAATCGCTGCCGCAGACCCGCGTGGTGATCATGTCCATGCACAACGATCCCACCCAAGTGCGTGTGGCGCTGGATCGCGGCTGTGCCGGTTTCGTTGTCAAGGAAGCGGCGCCGATGGAACTCGAACTCGCCCTGCGTGCCGCCGCCAGTGGCCAGGTGTTCCTGAGTCCGCAGGTGTCGTCGAAGATGCTGGCGCCGATGCTCAATCCGCAGCGTCCCACCGGCATCGCCGCGCTGTCGCCGCGGCAACGCGAGATCCTGCGCCAGCTGGGCAGCGGCATGAGCAGCAAGGAAATCGCGGCCCAACTCGGCATCAGCGTGAAGACAGTGGAAACCCACCGCGCGCGGATGATGGAATCGCTGGGCTGCCGTCGCGCCAACGATCTGCTGTTGCTGGCCGCACGCCACCAGAACGAACTGGCCTGAGCCTTGCAGGAACGGCGTGGATGACCCCCGCCGGCGACGGATTCCCGTTGCCGCACCGCCCTGACGGGCACTTCCCATCGACGATAACCCGACGCCGTAGGGGAAACCCTGACGGCCGGTGGGGTGCGCCCGCAGCACAACCAGAAACGCCCTGATTTTTTTTCCGTCACCGGGCGCCCAAAGTGTTCACACGATGTGAAGCCGACCTCGGCACGCCATCGAATCGGGGACAACGGGAATGAAGACGGGACTTTCCACCCAGCTCGGCCAGCAACTCCACCTGACGCCGCAACTGCTGCAGTCGATCCGGCTGCTGCAACTGGACGGCCTGCAGTTGGAGATGGAAGTGCGCCGCGCACTGGACCTCAATCCGCTGCTGGAAGTCGAAGAAGCCCAGGATGCCGAGACGGTCGCCGAGATCGACGTGCTGCCGGCACAGGACGCCGCCGCCCTCGATGCCGCCGCGTTCGACGAACTGCCCGAATCCAGCCTGTGGGACGTGGCCGGCGCCAACTGGCAGGACGGCGACGACGACCGCATGCAGCGGGTCGAAGCCGGCGAATCCAGCGATCCGCACGTGCGCGTGCTCGACCGCCTTGCGCTGGAACTGGATGGCCGGGCGCTGGACGTGGTCGCCTTCTGGCTCGAGCACACCAATGACGCCGGCTACCTGGAGCAGGCGCCCGACACCCTGGCGCTGCTGGCCTCCGCCCGCTTCGACCTGACCACCGACGCCGCGCTGCAGCTTCGCGAGCGCCTGCTGCGGGGCGAATTCCCCGGCCTGGCCGCCGCCGACGTGCGCGAGTGCCTGCAGGTACAGCTGGACTGCCTGCAGGGCCGCGTGCCCGGCCGCCATGTCGCCCGCCGCATCGTCGCCGAAGGCCTGGCGCTGCTGGCCGCACACGAATACGACGCCCTCGCCCGCCTGTTGGACCTGGAACTCGACCAGGTGATGGAAGGCGTGCGCCTGGTGCTGTCGCTGGATGCGCGCCCCGGCGCGTCGCTGGCGCCGGCACCCACCGGCTACATCGTCCCGGATGTGGTCGCCTGGCATGCCGACTGCGCCTGGCGCGTGGCCCTGAACCCGGCGACCACGCCGCGCGTGCGGGTCAATCCGATGCAGGAACGCGCGTTGGACCAGGCCGAAGCCTCCGAAGGCGCCGGCAAGCTGCGCGAACTGCTGCAGGAAGCGCGCTGGCTGACCCGTGGCCTCTCGATCCGTTACGACACCCTGCTGCGGACGGCACGCGCCATCGTCGAGCGCCAGGCCGGTTTCCTGGCGCAGGGCGATGAAGCGATGGCCCCGCTGACGCTGAAGGAAATCGCCGACGCCATCGGCATGCACGAATCCACCGTCTCGCGCATCACCACCGGCAAGTACATGCAGACGCCGCGCGGCACGTTCGAGCTCAAGCACTTCTTCGCGGTGCGCCTGGAAGGCGCCAACGTGTCCGGCCCGGCCGTGCGCGCCATGGTGCGCCGCCTGATCGATTCCGAACCGGCCGGCAAGCCGTTGGCCGACGAAGCCATCGCCGGCCTGCTGGCCCGCCAGGGCATCCACATTGCCCGCAGAACTGTGGCGAAGTACCGGGAACAGCTCGATATCGCTCCCGCCCGGGAACGCCGACGCGCTACCGTACCGGTCTTGGCCAAGGCCGGATAAGAACGGAGCACGACCGCAATGAGCAAGATCACCGTACTGCTGGTGGACGACCACGAAGGTTTCATCAACGCCGCCCTGCGCCACCTGCGCAAGGTGGAGTGGCTGGACATCGTGGGCCGCGCCAGCAACGGCTTGGAAGCCATCGAACGCTCGGAGACCCTGCGTCCGGACGTGGTGCTGATGGACCTGGCCATGCCGGAGATGGGTGGCCTGCAGGCTACCCGCCTCATCAAGACGCAGGACGCACCGCCCTTCATCGTGATCGCCAGCCATTTCGACGACGCCGAGCACCGCGAACACGCGATGCGCGCCGGTGCCGACGAATTCGTCAGCAAGCTTTCCTATATCCAGGAAGTCTTGCCCATCCTCGAAAGGTTCAAAGACAGCCGCCATGAGTGAATCCCGCATCCTCGTCATCGACGCCGACGCCACGCGTGCCGAACGCCTGGCCGGCCTGCTCGAATTCATGGACCTGACACCCCGCTGGGTCGCCAGCGCCGGTGACGTGGATACGCGCCGACAGCGCCCGCACGATTGGTTGGCGATCGTCGTCGGCACCCTCGATGATGGCAAGGCCGCCGACGCGTTCTTCGCCTGGCTGGGCAAGGCGCAGCTGCCGCCGCCGGTGCTGCTGATGGAAGGCGACACCGCCGCCTTCGCCGCCGCGCACGGCCTGCACCACGCTGGTGTATGGACGCTGGAAAGCCCCATCCGCCACGCGCAGCTGGAAGCCTGCCTGCGCCGCGCCAGCCTGAAGCGGCTGGATACCGAACACCAGGCGCAGCAGGTCAGCACCAGCGGCCCGACCGGCAACAGCCCGGCCGTCACCCGCCTGCGCCGCATGATCGAACAGGTCGCCAGCTTCGACACCACCGTGCTGGTGCTGGGCGAATCCGGCACCGGCAAGGAAGTGGTGGCGCGTGCCATCCACGACCAGTCGCCGCGCCGCGACGGGCCGTTCGTCGCCATCAACTGCGGCGCCATTCCGCCGGACCTGCTGGAAAGCGAACTGTTCGGCCACGAGAAGGGTGCCTTCACCGGCGCGCTCAGTGCCCGCAAAGGCCGTTTCGAGATGGCCGAGGGCGGCACGCTGCTGCTGGACGAGATCGGCGACATGAGCCTGCCCATGCAGGTCAAGCTGCTGCGCGTGCTGCAGGAGCGCAGCTTCGAACGCGTGGGCGGCAACCAGACCATCCGCTGCAATGTGCGCGTGATCGCCGCGACCCATCGCAACCTGGAAGCGCGCATCGCCGACGGCCACTTCCGCGAAGACCTGTTCTACCGCCTCAATGTGTTCCCCATCGAGATGCCCGCGCTGCGCGAGCGCGCCGACGACCTGCCCGACCTGGTCACCACCATCGCCGCGCAGCTGGCACGCACCGGCCGCGGTGAAGTGCGCTTCGCCAACGAGACGCTGCAGGCGCTGCGCTTGTACGCGTGGCCGGGCAACGTACGCGAGCTGACCAATCTGGTCGAACGGCTTGCGGTACTGCATCCGGGCGGACTGGTACGCGTGGCCGACCTGCCCAAGCGCTACCAGCCGGAAGGCGTGGAGGCGCTGGTCGCCCAGGCGCCGGCCCCTTCACCGGTGGCCGCTGCACCGGCCCCGCTGCCGACCGCCGTCGTGGCCGCTGCCGTGTCGCCGGCCGACCGCCTGCCCGAATCCGGCATCGACCTGCGCGAACACATCGCGCAGATCGAGCTGAACCTGATCCGCGATGCACTGGACCGCGCCGGTGGCGTGGTCGCGCACGCCGCGCAACTGCTGGGCCTGCGCCGCACCACGCTGGTGGAGAAGCTGCGCAAGTACGGCATCGAGCGAGAAGAGGTCGCCCTGGCGACGGAAAACTGACTGGCGACGGACGGCGTTTCCGGCACGGGTCTTGCAACTGATCTGACAAGACACCCCGACGACCGAAGCACCAGCCCATGTCCGACGTCTCCTCCATCCTCTCGCAGATCCGCAGTTACCAGCACCAGGTCGGTACGCGTGCCCTCGAGCCGATGCCGAACCCGGGTGCATTCACCCCGAACCGGGTGGGGCTTGAACAGCCGGGCGTCAAGGCGCCGAGTTTCGGCGACACCCTGCAGAACGCGCTGCAAGGCGTGAACGAAGCGCAGAAGACGTCCGGCGCGCTCGCGCAGGCCTTCGAACTGGGCGACCCGCGCGCGGACCTGGCACGGGTGATGGTGGCCGCGCAGCAGTCGCAGGTGGCCTTCCGCGCCACGGTGGAAGTCCGCAACCGCCTGGTGCAGGCGTACCAGGACGTCATGAACATGCCTTTGTAGGTCCCGCCTTTGTAGGTCCCGCCGTTGTAAAGCCCGCCGCCGCAATGCCCGACCGCTGACCGCCCCACTCCACCGAGCCGACCGCGCAGGAACCGCACCACCATGGCCCTGACCCTTTCCAAGGAAGCCCTGAAGGAATCGCTGACCGCCGACAAGGCAGGCGCGGCGCTGACCAGGATCCAGGACGCGCGCGTGTTCAAGCAGATGGGCACGCTGCTGCTGATCGCCGGTGCCGTCGCCGTGGGCATGATGGTGTTCTTCTGGTCGCAGAAACCCGCGTACACACCGCTGTATACCGGCCTGGACGCGAAGGCCACCGCCGAAGCCACCGACATGCTGCGCGCCGCGCAGATCCCGTTCCAGCTGGACCAGGCCAGCGGCGCGATTTCGGTACCGGAAGAAAACCTGCACGACGCCCGCCTGAAGCTGGCCGGCGCCGGCCTGGCCGAAAGCGGTCGCCTCGGCTTCGAGATGATGGAGCGCGATCCGGGCTTCGGCGTCAGCCAGTTCGTCGAGAACGCACGCTACCAGCACGCGCTGGAAACCGAACTGGTCCGCACCATCACCACCCTGCGCCCGGTCCGCGACGCACGCGTGCACCTCGCCATTCCCAAGCCCAGCGCCTTCACCCGCCAGCGCGAAGTGGCCAGTGCGTCGGTGGTGCTGGACCTGCGCTCGGGCGCCCTGCTGGAACGCAACCAGGTGGATGCCATCGTGCACCTGGTGTCGTCGTCCATCCCCGACCTCGCTCCCGAACGCGTCACCGTGGTCGACCAGAGCGGCCGCATGCTCACCATAAGCGATCCGAACAGCGAGGCCGCGCTGAACGCCGCGCAGTTCGAGCGCGTACGCAAACTGGAGACCTCCTTCAACGACCGCATCCGCGAACTGCTGGAACCGCTCACCGGTCCCGGCCGCGTGAATGCCGAAGTCGCCGTGGACATGGACTTCTCGGTCACCGAAGAAGCCCGCGAAACCTTCGCCAACGATCCGGCCAAGATCCGCAGCGAACAGGTCAGCCAGAACACTGTCGCCGCTGCCGGCCCCGAAGGCGTACCTGGCGCCACCAGCAACACACCGCCCGGTCCGAACGCCGCCGCCGCGCCGAACCCGGCCGCGCCGACCGAAACCTCAAGCAGCGCCACCCGCAACTTCGAGATGGACCGCACGCTGCAGCACACGCGCCAGCCGGCCGGCCGGGTGCGGCGCGTCACCGCCGCCGTGCTGGTCGACCACGTGCCGCGTACCGGCGAGAACGGCAAGGTCGTCATGACCGCGCTGGACGCCGCCACGCTTACCCGCATCGAAGCGCTGGTGAAGGAAGCCGTGGGCTTCGACGCCGCGCGCGGCGACTCGGTCTCGGTGATGAACGCGCCGTTCGTGCGCGAAACCGAAGCCCCGGTGGACGTGCCTTTCTGGGAAAGCCCGTGGCTGCACAACCCGATGCTGCGCGACATCGCCCGCTATGGCCTGGGCGCGCTGGTCGTCATCGCGCTGCTGTTCGGCGTGCTGCGCCCGGCCATGCGCCAGATCATCCATCCTGCCACCAGGCGGAGGACGCAGGACGAGGACGACGGCATCGACGTCACCGTGATGGACGAGGACGACATGGAGGCCGGCGCCTTGGCCACGCTGTCCCACGACGCCCTGCCGCCGATGCGCGCCCTGCCCTCCGATGCCTACGAAGACCGCCTGCGCCAGGCGCGCGAAGCGGTGAAGACCGATTCCAAGCAGGTGGCGCAGGTAGTGAAGGATTGGGTGGCCAGCGATGAATAACGCACAGGAACCGGCACTCAACGGCGTGCAGCGCGCGGCCGTGCTGCTGCTCTCCCTCGGCGAGGAAGATGCCGCCGAAGTGCTCAAGCACATGAACGCCAAGGAGGTGCAGAAGCTCGGCATCGCCATGGCCACCATTTCCGGCGTCAGCCGCGAGCAGGTGATGCAGGTCATGGCCACGTTCGGCGAATCGCTGGACAAGCAGACCTCGCTGGGCATGGGCGCCGACGACTATGTGCGCAAGGTGCTGGTGCAGGCACTGGGCGAAGACAAGGCCGGCAGCCTGATCGACCGCATCCTGCTGGGCCGCAACACCACCGGCCTGGACACACTGAAGTGGATGGACCCGCGCGCGATCTCCGATCTGGTGCGCAACGAACATCCGCAGATCATCGCCATCGTACTGGCCCACCTGGACAGCGATCAGGCCGCCGACACCCTCAAGCTGCTGCCCGAGCGCACCCGCACCGACGTGCTGCTGCGCATCGCCACGCTGGACGGCATCCCGCCGAATGCGCTGAACGAACTCAATGAGATCATGGAGCGTCAGTTCGCCGGCAACCAGAATCTCAAGGCCTCCAGCATCGGCGGGGTCAAGGTCGCGGCGAACATCCTCAACTTCATGGACTCCGGCCAGGACCAGGCCATCCTCGGCAACATCACCCAGGTCGACGCCGACCTGGGCGCGCGCATCCAGGACCTGATGTTCGTGTTCGACAACCTGGCCGACCTGGGCGACCGCGAACTGCAGGCGCTGCTGCGCGAAGTCCCGAACGACCGACTGGGCCTGGCGTTGCGCGGCGCCGACGCCAAGGTGAAGGAAAAGATCACCCGCAACATGTCCCAGCGCGCGGCGCAGATCCTGGTCGAAGACATGGAGGCCCGTGGCCCGGTGCGCCTGTCCGATGTGGAAGGCGCGCAGAAGGAAATCCTCGCCATCGTGCGCCGCTTGGCTGACCAGGGCGTGATCTCGCTGATGGCCGGTGCCGAGGAAATGGTATGAGCGCACCGTCGCCGCTGCGCTGGATGCCTGCGCCGCTCGACGTCGTCGTCGCAGCGCCCGCCGCCGAGCCGGAAGCACCACCGCTGGTGCCGCCGACGATCGAAGAGATCCAGGCCATCCAGGATGCCGCGTACCGCGAAGGCCTCGAACGCGGGCTGGCCGAAGGCCACGCCGAAGGTTTCGCCACCGGCCAGACCGAAGTCCGCCGGCTGGCCGCACAGATGGAAGGCATCCTCGACAATTTCTCGCGTCCGCTGGATCGACTCGAGAACGAAGTCGTCGGCGCCCTGTCCGAACTCGCCGTGCGCATCGCCGGTGCGCTGGTGGGCCGTGCCTACCAGACCGACCCCGTCCTGCTGCAGGAACTGGCGACCAGTGCACTGGATGCTGTCGGCGGCGCGCAGCGCGAAGTCGAACTGCGCCTGCATCCCGACGACATCGCGGCCCTCACTCCCGTGCTGGCCATGGCCCCGGGTACGCGACTGACCGCGGACACCTCGCTCAGCCGCGGCGATCTGCGCGTGCACGCCGAAAGCGTCCGCATCGACGGC
Organism: uncultured Pseudoxanthomonas sp.; assembly: GCF_946886695.1. The sequence continues at coordinate 12,621 of NZ_CAMPJD010000001.1, forward strand.
ACCCTTGAGGCCCGCCTGCGCGGCGCGCTGGAAACCGTGCTCAACCGGAGCACGCGCGCATGAGCGCCCAGCCGCTGGAATGGCTGACCGCCCGCGACCTGCGCCTGTCCGCGCGTCTGTCGCAGATCAATCCCGAACTCGGCGGCCGCGGCCTGATCCGCGAGGGCATTCTGCGCCGTGCCGTCGGCCTCACCCTGGAAGCCATCGGTTGCGAAGCCCCGATGGGCGCCACCTGCAAAGTGGAAGTCGTCGATGGCGGCTGGGTGGATGCGGAAGTCGTCGGCTTCTCGGGCGAACGCACCTACCTGATGCCCAGCGCCGAACTGCACGGCCTGCTGCCGAATGCGCGCGTAGTGCCTTCGCGCCGCCGCGGTGGCGTGGAGGTCGGCGAAGGCCTGCTGGGACGCGTGATCGACAGCGACGGCGTCCCACTGGACGGTCGTGGCCCGATCCGCGCGGAAGGCAGCGTCAGCCTGGCGGGCATGACGATCAATCCGCTGTCGCGCGAACCGATCACCCAACCCCTCGATGTCGGCGTGCGCGCGATCAATGCGCTGCTGCCCATCGGCCGTGGCCAGCGCGTGGGCCTGTTCGCCGGCTCCGGCGTGGGCAAATCCACGCTGCTGGGCATGATGACCCGCTATACCGCCGCCGACGTGATCGTCGTCGGCCTGATCGGCGAACGCGGCCGTGAAGTGCGCGACTTCGTCGAAAGCACGCTCGGCCCGGTGGGCCTGGCACGCGCGGTGGTGGTGGCCAGTCCCGCCGACCGGCCGCCGCTGGCCCGCCTGCAGGGTGCGTATCGCGCCACCGCCATCGCCGAGTGGTTCCGCGACCAGGGCCTCAACGTGCTGCTGCTGATGGATTCGCTGACCCGCTTCGCCCAGGCGCAGCGCGAGATCGGCCTGTCGGTGGGTGAGCCGCCGACCACGCGCGGCTATCCGCCGTCGGTGTTCGCGCGCCTGCCCGCGCTGGTTGAGCGTGCCGGCAATGGTGCGAAAGGGCGCGGTTCCATCACCGCGTTCTACACCGTACTGACCGAAGGCGACGATCCGCAGGACCCTATCGCCGATGCCGCGCGCGCCATCCTCGACGGCCACATCCTGCTCTCGCGCCGCGTGGCCGACAGCGGCCTGTATCCGGCCATCGACGTGGAGTCCTCGGTCAGCCGCGTGGTCACCGAGATCGCCGACGAAACCTGGCGCGACCGCATCCGCAAACTCAAGCGCCTGCTGTCCGCCTACAACAGCAACCGCGACCTGATCGCCATCGGCGCCTACCAGCGCGGCAACGATCCCACCGTGGATGAAGCGCTGGAACGCTGGCCGGAGATCGTCGAATTCCTGGGCCAGGACGTGGCGCGCGCCGCTGACCTTCCCAGCAGCCGTGCCGCACTCGAATCGCTGGTCCAACGCAACGTCGCTGCCGGCATCCCCACGCCACGCAGCCCGCAGTAACGCCAAGGAATCCCCGCCATGATGCAGTCCCGCCGAATCGATCCGCTGTTGCGCCGCGCGCAGGAACACGAGGATTCCGTTGCCCGCGACCTGGCCGAGCGCCAGAACACGCTGGCGCAGCACGAGTCGCGGCTGGAGGAACTGCGGCAGTACGCCGAGGACTACGCCAACAGCCAGATGGCCGCCACCAGTCCGGCGCAGCTGGCCAATCGCCGCGCCTTCCTGGAACGCATCGACCAGGCACTGGCGCAGCAGTTGCAGAACGTCGACCGCAGCCGCAGCAGCGTGGACATCGAACGCGACCGCCTGCTGCTGGCCAGCCGTGACAAGCAGGTGCTGGAGCAACTCGCCGCCAGCTACCGGGCCCAGGAACGGCAGGTGGTGGAACGGCGCGACCAGCGCGAGATGGATGACCTGGGTGCCCGCCGCGCACGGCTGGCCGCCACCGCGCAGGAAAGCGAGGAAGCCTGATGCCATCCCCGGTGGCGTCGCTGCCTTCCGCTAGCAAGACGGTGTCCCCCGCCACGGTGGGTGGCGTTGCGCAGACGCGTGAAGCCGCATCGGAGCCGGCGAAGCCCAGCTTCGACGAGATGGTGCGTCGCCCGGCAATGCGTGAAGACGCCCCGGCGCGAAAGCCCGCGCCCCGGCGCGACGAGGGGCAGGAGACCGCCCTGCCACCAGCGCACACCACCAAGCGCAGTCCCGACAATACGGCGCACGCAACGGACGATCAGGACACCCAGGAGACTCGCGTCGCAACGCTCCGGTCGCCGGATCTTCCGGTACCGGCAAGCGTCGTGCCGCCGTCCGATCCTGGCGTCGCTGCGGTGCCGACCGATCCGCCGGGCAATCCGCTGTTGGGCAATCCGCTGCTCGGCGGCGCCGTGCCTGCGGAGGTGCCCTCCTCCCCCGATGCCGTCCTGGCAGGCGGTCGCGCCCTTCTGCCGATCTCGCCGGCCGGTACCTTGCCGGTCCCGGCCACTGCAGGACTCGATAACCCGGGTGTCCCAGACGTACAGAACGCAGCCACCGCAACCGCAACCGACGCGCCCGCGACAGCGTTGCCCAAGGCGACCGCCACGACCGACAACGTGGCCAAGGCGCCGCTGCAGAACCTGCTCTCCTTCACCGCCCACCTGGCCACCGGCCAGGCCGCCGCCGCGATACCGGACGCGATCAACCTCGGCCGCGACATCCTCGATGCCCTGCGCAGCGACGACGCGGAAACCACCCCTTCGCCCACCGGCACGCTCCTCGCCGGCGTCGGCGCCTCGAATGCCCCGCTCGGTCTGTCGCGTACGGAGACCGTCAATGCGTTGGAAGCACCGAGCGCCGATCTGCATGGCGGCCACTTCGACGAAGACGTCGCCGATGCGGTGCGCTGGATGGCCGACCAGAAGATCGGCCATGCGCACATCAAGGTGACCCCGAACGACTTGGGCACCGTGGAGATCCGCCTGCGACTGGAAGGCGACCGCGTGCACGCCGACTTCTCCAGCGCCCAGGCCGATGTTCGCCAGGCGCTGGAAAGCAGCCTGCCGCGGCTGCGCGACATGCTGGGCCAACACGGCTTCCAGCTTGCCCACGCTGACGTCAGCCAGCAGCACGCCCCGCCGTCGCAGAGCGGCACTGCGCCGCACGGTGAAAGCGCCACAGACACCAGCGACGCCGGCCCCGAGACGCCCCGTACCGTCCGCATGACGGCGCGGGGCCTGGTGGACGCGTACGCCTGACGGGTCGCTGTTCCTGTAGGAGCGACGTGAGTCGCGACCGCGGAAATCCGGCGCCATGGCCGCCGGACCCACGCGGCCATCCATGCGTGAACAGTCTTTCCGGACCGCCATGACATGCGGTCGCGACTCACGTCGCTCCTACAGAAGCTACCCCCGTCAAAACCCCGTCGGGCTCTCCTGCCCACCACGGCACGCCGCTTGCATCACCTGGGCTGACCCCTCAGGAGATCCACCGCCGTGGCAGCCGCCGACAAGAACGCAAGCAAATCCAAGGCCGACAAGGGCGACAAGCCCAAGCGCGGCAAGTCGCTGCTGACCATCGGGCTGGTGGCACTGGTCGCGGCCGGCGCTGCCGGCGGTGGTGCGTGGTACTTCGCCAGCCATGCCGGCGCGGAAGTCAAAGCCGATGCCCCCAAGGCCAAGAGTCCCGGCGAAGTTCCCGCGCCCGCCCAGTACTTCGCGCTGGAGCCGCCGTTCGTGGTCAACCTTGTCGGCGAAACGGGCGGCGCACGCTACCTGCAGGTCGAGGTGCAGCTGATGACCCGCGATCCCGAATCGCTCAAGGCCATCGAACTGCATGCTCCCGCCATCCGCGCGCGCCTGCTGATGCTGTTCGCGCAGCAGGATGCCGCCGGCCTGATGAGCCGGGAAGGCAAGGAGCGACTCCAGAACAGCGCACTCTCGGAAGTGAAAGCGCTGCTGGTGGCCGAAACCGGCAAGCCCTCTGCCGACTCCCTGCTGTTTACCAGCTTCGTGATGCAGTGACGGAACCGCGCCGCCATGACCAGTGACCTGCTGTCGCAAGACGAGATCGACGCGCTGCTCAACGGCGTCGATACCGGCGCGATCGAAACCGAGGAACCGCCGGTCGATCCCACCATCGCCCGCACCTACGACTTCGCCAGCCAGGACCGCATCGTGCGCGGCCGCCTGCCGACACTGGAGATGATCAACGAGCGCTTCGTGCGCACATGGCGGATCGGCCTGTTCAACCTGCTGCGGCGCTCGGCCGAACTGTCGGTGCGCGGCATCGAGACGATCAAGTTCGGCGACTACCTGCACTCCCTGTACGTACCCACCAACCTCAACCTGATCAAGTTCAAGCCGCTGCGCGGCGTAGGCCTGATCGTGTTCGAACCCAAGCTGGTGTTCACCATGGTGGACAACTTCTTCGGCGGCGACGGTCGCTATCCGGCCAAGATCGAAGGCCGCGAGTTCACTGCCACCGAGATGCGGGTGATCCAGCTGCTGCTGAAGCAGACCTTCACCGACCTGGTCGATGCCTGGGCGCCGGTGATGCCGGTGGACTTCGAGTACATCACCAGCGAGGTCAATCCGCACTTCGCCAACATCGTCAGTCCCCGCGAGTACGTGGTCGTGAGCCGCTTCCATGTGGAACTCGATGGCGGCGGCGGCGACCTGCACGTGACGCTGCCGTATTCGATGCTGGAACCGATCCGTGAACTGCTCGACGCCGGCATCCAGTCCGATCGCGTGCACGACGACGACAGCTTCCGCGTCACCCTGCACGAGCAGCTGCGCGGCGCCGAAGTCACCGTCTCCAGCGTGCTGGCGGAGAAGCGCATCAACCTGCGCCAGCTGACCCGGCTGAAGGTGGGCGACATCCTGCCCATCGACCTGCCCAAGTCGGTGCCGGTGTGCGTAGAACAGGTGCCGGTATTCACCGGCGAGTTCGGCATCTCCAACGGCAACAACGCAGTGAAGATCACCGCCAAGCACCCGCCGGGCAGCCATCACAAGCACGCCACGCCTCCCCGCCACGCCCTGACACCCGTCGCCTTCCAGGACGCCACACCATGATTCCCGAGAACGAAGACACCCTCGCCGCCTTCGGCGACACCAGCGCGGATGCCCCCGTGCAGGACAACGACGGCGACAACGACATGAGCCTGGACGTGATCCTCGACGTGCCGGTCACGCTGTCGCTGGAAGTCGGCCGCACCCGCATGCCGATCCGCAACCTGCTGCAGCTCAACCAGGGCTCGGTGGTGGAGCTGGAGCGCGGCGCCGGTGAACCCCTGGACGTGTTCGTCAACGGCACGCTGATCGCGCATGGCGAAGTCGTGGTGGTGAACGACCGTTTCGGCGTGCGCCTGACCGACGTGGTCAGTCCCAGCGAACGCATCCGCCGCCTGCGCTGAGTCGATGTCCATGCACGCCTTCGCCCTGCTCGCCACCGCTGCGGCACCCGTACAGAAGATCGGCCAGCACGCGCCGTCCACGCCCGGCATCGGCGGCGCGCTGGTCGGCCTGATCCTGGTGCTCGGCCTGATCCTGGGCATGGCCTGGCTGCTCAAGCGCATGCCGGGCGCCGGCCTGGGCATCCGGCCCAGCGAACAGCTTCGCGTGGTGTCCATGCTGTCGGTGGGCACCAAGGAGCGCGTGATGGTGATCGAGGTGGGCAAGCAGCAACTGCTGATCGGCGTCACCGCTGGCGGCATCACGGCTTTGCACACGCTGCCCGAACCCCTGGTCGTCGCGCCTGCGCCGACGATGCCGAATTTCGCCGAGCTGCTGGCCAAGCGCCTGCGCAGAGAGAGCTGAGATGCGCCGTTTCGTTCTTTCCCTGATCTGCCTGCTGTGGCTGTGCGCACCGGTGCTGGCGCTGGCGCAGACGGCCCCCGCCGCCGCACCGGCGCAGAACCCCGCGCCTGCGGCGACGCCCGCCGCGCCGACCACCCCGACCCTGCCTGCCCTGCCCAAGGTCAACGTGGGCCAGATCGGCGACAACACCGTGAGTCTGCCGCTGCAGACGCTGCTACTGATGACGGCGATCACGCTGATCCCGTCGGCGCTGTTGGCGATGACCGCGTTCACCCGCATCATCATCGTGCTCGGCCTGCTGCGGCAGGCGCTCGGCACGGGCCAGACACCGTCCAACCAGGTGCTGGTAGGCCTGGCGCTGTTCCTGACCATGCTGGTGATGATGCCCGTGGGCGAAAAGGCCTGGGCGCAGGGCATGGCGCCCTACCTCAACGGCCAGATCGATTTTTCCACTGCGTGGACGATGACCACCGGGCCGCTACGCGACTTCATGCTGGCGCAGGTGCGCGAAACCGACCTGATGACCTTTGCCGGTCTTGCCGGTCACGGCAGCTATGCCAGCCCGGCGGACGTGCCGTTCCCGATCGTGGTGGCCTCGTTCATCACCAGCGAACTGAAGACCGCGTTCGAGATCGGTTTCCTGATCTTCATTCCCTTCGTTATCATCGACCTCGTGGTCGCCAGCGTGCTGATGTCGATGGGCATGATGATGCTGTCGCCGATGCTGGTGTCCGCGCCGTTCAAGATCCTGCTGTTCGTTCTGGTGGACGGCTGGGTGCTGATCGTCGGCTCGCTGGCCGCCAGCTTCAACGGCGTCTGAGGAGCACGCGATGAGTCCCGAACTTGCCCTTACCGAACTGCGTGACGGCCTGGAAATCGCCCTGTGGGTCGGTGGCCCGCTGTTGCTCGTGGTGCTGATCGTCGGCGTGGTGGTTGGCGTGATCCAGGCGGCGACACAGCTCAATGAGCCCACCATCGCCTTCGTCGCCAAGGCGATCGCACTGACCGCGGCGCTGTTCGCCACCGGCAGCTACCTGCTTGGCGTGCTGGTCGAATACACGACCAACCTGTTCCAGCGGTTGCCTCACCTGATCGGCTGACGACGCGGACGCGACGCGATGGATCCCGCGACCCAGATGGTCATCGACGGCCAGCAGGCCTTCGGCATGGTCAACGCCATCCTGTGGACGATGCTGCGCACCGGCGCGCTGCTGATGGCGGCACCGTTGATCGGCACGCGCGCCGTGTCGATGCGGGTGCGGGTCATCATCGCCGGCGCACTGGCGATGGCGCTGGCACCGCTGCTTCCGGGCACGCCGGACCGGATCGCCTTCGACGCCAGCACCGTGCTCAACGTGGCGCGCGAACTTGCCGTCGGCGCGAGCATGGGCTTCATGCTGCGGCTGGCGTTCGAAGCCGGCGCGCTGGCGGGCGAACTGATCTCGCAGGGCACGGGCCTGGCCTTCGCCCAGATGTCCGATCCGTTGCGCGGGGTGAACTCCGGTGTCGTCGGACAATGGTTCTACCTGGCGTTCGGCCTGCTGTTCTTCACCGCCAACGGCCATCTGGCGCTGGTGTCGCTGCTCGTGGACAGCTATCGCTCGCTGCCGATCGGCACCGCGTTGCCGGACGTGCAGCGGATACTCGAGGTCGCGCCGATGCTGTTCAGCCACATGCTGCGTGCGGCCGTGGGGCTGGCCCTGCCGGTGATGGTCGCGATGCTGGCCGTAAACCTGGCCTTTGGCGTGCTCGGCCGCGCCGCGCCGGCCCTCAATCCCATCCAGCTGGGCCTGCCCACGGCCCTGTTGCTGGGGTTGTTCCTGCTCGCACTGCTGGCAGGCGAGCTGGGGCCACCGGTGCAGCGCATCTTCGACCTTTCGTTTGATGCAGCGCGGCAAATCAGCGCTTAACGAAACTGCGGTTATTCTCGTTGGGAGTCCCCGGCGCCTGCCGTTCAGGCCCCTGCGTGCGGGTTTCACACGATGTGTGCGCCCCCTGTTCCACTAAATGCATGAATCTGTGCAGAATGGGGCTGAGGGAGGCGCCACATACGCCAGCGCACGGTCCGGACCCAGGTTCAGGCCGAAGCAGGAGAGTTTCCCCCGCAAACCGGAGAATGCCTGTGAGTCCAAGCCCTACCCACAAGCGCCGTACCAGCCAGGAGACCCGGGAAGCCGTGCTCATCGCTGCGCGCAGGCTTTTTTTCACCAAGGGCTTCGACCAGACCACCCTGATGGACCTGGGCGAAGAAACCGGACTCAGTGCCCGCGGCGTGATCCTGCACTTCGAGACCAAGGCGGACATCATCGCCACCTTGCTGATCCGCGACTACACCGCGCGCAAGGCGCCCATGGTGGAGCGCCCGCAGGGATCGACACATGCCCAGCGCATCCTGGATTTCTATTTCTGGATGGCACGCGAGGACGCGGCCAATTTCATCGCGTTCCCGGCTTTGTGGAGTGTGTCGGCGCGCTGGTCCCCGAGCGTGGAGGCGGAAATGAACACCGCACTGCGCCGGATGCGCGAGCCGGTGCGCCAGGAACTCAGCCGCGGCATGGCTGCGGGCGAATTCCGCGGCGTGGACATCCAGCATGCGGATGAGATGATCTGGCAGAGCTACCAGCACGGCCTGCGTGCCGTCTCGGTCAACGGCGGCACCCCGGCCATGGCCGTGCCGCAGGTATTCAAGACGCTGGAAGCGCTGACGGCCTGAACCGCGGCGCACCTGGGCGCCGTATATCGGAAGCCCGCTGGACATGTCCGGCCACGGGCCATCCCGAGGTGGTTCCAGATGTCATGCTGATCGCGCCCGTTTCTGCGCAAGGAACCGCCATGCGCGCCACCTCCTGCGCCCTGCTCGCTCTCTATCTGCTGTGCTGCGTTGGCGCGCTGGGACTGATCCATGTCTCCGAGCATCAACTGCTGGGGCTGCAGCCCGACCCCCTCGCGCACGCGTTCGCCTGGTTGCTGGCCTTGCCATGGTCACTGTTGACCCTGCTGCCCATCGCGGGCAGCCCGAGGGTGGCCTACGCGTTGACCATCGCCGGCATGCTGCTGAATCTGGCGCTGGGCGTGGTGTGGGTGGTGCGCTGGAAAGCCGGGTGATGCCCGCAAGCGCAAGGAAAGACGCGAAAACGGCCACATCGGCGGCCGTTGTCGTTGGAGAACGCGCGCAAAGCTACTTGTCTCGGCCGTTGCCCTTGTTTCCGTTGCCTTTGTTTCCGTTGCCCTTGCCGCTGTTGCCCTTGCCGGGATGGTCGGCATGGGCAGGCTTGCCGCCCTGGCTGGACTGCGCAGGCTTCGCGGCGCCCGCACGCTTGCCCTGGCCGGGACCATGCTTGGACCAGTCCACGCTGGTGCGCTGGTCGATGCGGATGGGATAGCCCCAGCGGTCGTAGGTGCCCACCGCGCCGTTCTTCAGGGCGTGGAAAGCCGGTGAGCCGGGCTTGATGCCCATCTGCTTGGCGAGGTTGCCCCAGCCCTGCCCCGGATTGCGCTCGTAACGTTGCACTACATCCAGGCAGGGAATGCCGAGCGCGCGCGCGATGGCGCAGGCGAAGTACACATCGGCCGGCGCCCAGCCGCGACGATCGAGCAGGTCCAGGACCAGTGAGCGCGGCGCACCATAGTGCCCGGTCATCTCTGAAACGAACGGGTCCCGGTACCGGCGTCCGTAGTCGTTGATCTCACCCAGCCGGGTGTCGACCCACACATCGCCTGTCCGGATGTTGTAACCCACAGTCTGCGCATGGAGGGACTGGACGCCCCCCACCGCAGCACCGGCAACCGCCATCACCACTACCCAGCGCGCCAACATGTTCATGTTCATGCTCTGCTCCTCCTTCACGGTGGGCGGAGTCTTGGCCCGACGCACTGAATACGCAATGACGCAGCGCGCGAAATGTAATGCGAATCAGGGCGGCTCATTGCGTCCGATCGTGGCCACCCGTTGCAGCCAAGCGTGACACGGGTCACGACCACCCACAGGCAACCGCCTACACTGCGCGGTGGTCCATCCCCGCCGACTCTCCTGCGATCGCGTGAACGTTTGAACGACGAAGAAGCATCCCGCCCACGGGCGCATCCGGCCTTTGCCATGAAGCCGACCCGCCGCGACTTCCGCCTCGACATCATCGTCCTGCTGGGCTCCATCACGGGCGTCACCATCGCTGTCTTCGGCGTCTATCGCTGGCTCAGTGGGCAGCATGCCATCGCCTGGCTGGACTTCCTGATCGTTGCCGGCGTCATGCTGCCGGTGCTCTATGCGTGGCGGACCGGAGACAGCACACGCGCTGGCGCGGTGTTGTGCGTGCTGAACTCGGCAGGCACGCTCGCGGCATGCCTGCTGGCGGGACATACGGCGCTGACGTGGATCTATCTGGTCCTGCTGACGAACTTCTTCATCGCCAACCGCTGGCTGGCGGTGTCCGCGAACCTTGCCATCCTGGTCGGCGTGCAGTTGCTGCCCCGTTTCTTCCATGACGGGTTCCATGCCACGTCGGTGGCGGTCAGCGTGCTGCTGATCACCGGATTCTCGTACATCTTCGCCAAGCGCACGCAGGGAGACCGGGCGCGACTGGAAAAGCTGGCTGCAATCGATGCACTGACCGGTGTGCCCAACCGGCGCAGCATGGAGCGCGCGCTGGCGGATGCAGTCAACCGCTTCCAGCGCGGCGAATGCGGCTTCGGACTGGTCGTGCTGGACCTGGACCACTTCAAGGGCGTCAACGACCAGTACGGGCACGCTGCCGGCGATGCCGCCATTGCGGACCTCGCCTCGATCCTGCGTTTCGAAATGCGGCGCAACGACCAGGTGTTCCGTTTCGGTGGAGAAGAGTTCGTCGCCCTGCTGGAACTGGACAACATCGAAGATCTCGAAACCACCACCGAACGGCTGCGCAAGGCCGTGCGTGCCTCGCTGCGTGGTCCGGGCGGACGCATCACCATCTCGCTGGGCGCAGCCCTGCTGCGCGAACACGAGAAAACCTGGCATGACTGGTTCTCGCGCGCCGACGCCGCGCTCTACCGAGCCAAGTCGGCCGGCCGCGACAGCTACGTGATCGCCGACGACCTGTTCTAGGCGTGAGTGGGATCGCGTGGCCGACCGGCGGCATCGCACTCATCACCGCCCCGGTTCCTCCGCCGTCGTCCCAGCGAAACGCTGGGACCCATCTGCTCTTGCCCTTGGAAGTCCCGGCACTTACGGGCGATGGATTCCAGCCTTCGCTGGAATGACGGGATCGGGATCATCCGGCCGGGCGGCCCGGCGTGATCGACACGCTCACTTCCTGCTCCACCACCACCGGTAAAGCACCGGCAACACCAGCAAGGTCAGCAGCGTGGACGAGACGATGCCACCGATCACCACCGTGGCAAGCGGCCGCTGCACCTCCGATCCCGCGCCGACATTGAGCGCCATCGGCAGGAAGCCCAGCGATGCCACCAATGCGGTCATCAGCACCGGACGCAGGCGACCGAGCGCACCGTCGACGACAGCCGTGTCGAGACGGGCACCCTGCTCGCGCAGCTTGCGGATGAAGGCGATCATCACCAACCCGTTCAACACCGCCACGCCCGACAGCGCGATGAAGCCGACGCCGGCCGAAATGGAGAGCGGCAAGCCGCGCAACGCCAGCGCCACCACGCCACCGGTCAGCGCCAACGGCACACCGGTGAACACGATGGCGGCATCCTTCGCCGAGCCGAATGCCCAGAACAGCAGCGCGAAGATGACCACCAGCGTCACCGGCACCACGATGGCCAGGCGCTGGCTGGCCGAGATCAACTGCTCGAACGTGCCGCCATAGTCCACCCAGTAGCCGGCCGGCACCTGCACCTCCGCGCCGATCTTCTCCCGTAACTCTGCGACGAATCCGCCCAGGTCACGGCCACGCACGTTGGCCGTCACCACCATGCGGCGCTTGCCGTTCTCGCGGTTGATCTGGTTCGGCCCCAGCGTGATCCCGATCTTCGCGACCTCGCGCAGCGGCACCGTGCCCGGCGTGCCGGAACCCCACGCCGCAGAGCGGGTGGACTCGTCCTGGTTGTCGCTGCGTCCCAACGGGATGGGCAGGTCGTGCAGCGCGGCAGGATCCTGGCGCAACGCCTCGGGCAGGCGCACGACGATGTCGAAACGACGGTCGCCTTCGAACAGCTGCCCTGCCACTTCACCGCCCACCGCAGTGGCAACGGTGTGCTGCACGTCGCCGGGATTGAGCCCGTAGCGGATCAGCGCCTGGCGATCGGGCGTGATCGTCAGCAAGGGCAGTCCCGTCGCCTGCTCCAACCGTACGTCGGCCGCACCGTCGACGGTTTTCGCCACGCGTTCGATCTGCTCACCCAATGCCACCAGCGCATCCAGGTCGTCACCGTAGACCTTGATGGCCACGTCCGCGCGTACGCCTGATATCAGCTCGTTCATGCGCATCTGGATGGGCTGGGTGAACTCGTAGTTGTTGCCGGGAATCTGCTGCACCGCGCGCTCGATCTCCGCCACCAGGGTGGCCTTGGGTTTGCGCGGGTCAGGCCATTCGTCACGCGGCTTGAGCATGATGAACGTATCCGCCACCGACGGCGGCATCGGATCGGTGGCTACTTCCGCCGTCCCCAGCTTGCCGAACACGCGGTGCACTTCCGGAAACCGGGTGATCCGCGCTTCGAGCGTCGCCTGCATGCGCACCGCCTGATCCAGGCTGGTGCCGGGAATGCGCATGGCGTGCATGGCGATGTCGCCTTCGTCCAGGCTGGGCACGAACTCGGTGCCCAGCCGCGTGGCGAGCAGTCCGCATACCACGACCAGCGACGCGGCACCCGCGCCGACAAGCTGGCGGCGGCGCAGCGCCCATGCGAGCGCCGGTGCGTACGCACGTCGCGCCCACTGCATCACGCGGGTTTCCTTCTCCTGCACGCGGCCGCGCATGAACAGCGCGACAGCCGCCGGCACGAAGGTCAGCGACAGCACCATCGCACCGGTCAGCGCCAGCACCACGGTGATCGCCATGGGGTGGAACATCTTCCCCTCCACGCCGGTGAGCGCGAAGATCGGCAGATACACGGCGGTGATGATGCCCAGGCCGAACAGGCTGGGCCGGATGACTTCCGCCGTCGCCGACGCGGTCGCGTCGAGGCGCTCCTCATCCGTCAGCAGGCGACCCAGCGCATGCTGGAGGTCGCCGAAGCGGCGCAGACAGTTCTCGATGATGATGACGGCACCATCCACGATCAGGCCGAAATCCAGCGCCCCCAGGCTCATCAGGTTGCCCGACACGCCACCGCGCACCATGCCGGTCAGCGTGAACAGCATCGCGAGCGGGATCACCGCCGCGGTGATCAGCGCCGCGCGTACGTTGCCCAGCAACAGGAACAGCACCACGATCACCAGCACCGCACCTTCCACCAGGTTCTTCGCCACCGTGCGGATGGTGCGGTCCACCAGCGAGGTGCGGTCATACATCGCCTCGGCGCGCACACCCGCGGGCAGGCTGCGGTTGGCGTCGGCCAGTCGTGCAGCCACGGCCTGCGCCACGTCGCGGCTGTTGGCACCGATCAGCATGAACGTGGTGCCCAGCACGACCTCCTTGCCGTTCATCGTTGCCGCGCCCGTCCGCAGTTCCGGCCCCTCGCCCACCTGTGCCACATCGCGCACGCGGATGGGCACGCCTTCGCGGCGGTCCAGCACGATGTCGCGGATACCTTCCAGGTCAGCCACCTGGCCCGGTGCGCGCACCAGGAACTGCTGGCCGTTGCGTTCGATGTAGCCCGCGCCCACGTTCTGGTTGTTGCTGGCCACCGCCTGCACCACGTCATGCAGCGTGAAGCCCAGCGCGACCAGTCGCGCCGGGTCCGGCGTGATGTGGATCTGCCGCGCGAAACCGCCGATGGTGTTGACCTCCGTCACGCCCGGGACGTTGCGCAGCTGTGGCCGCACCACCCAGTCCTGCAGCGTGCGCAGGTCGGTGGCTGTATACGGCGTGCCGTCCGGCTTGCGGGCCTCGGCGCCGGCTTCGACGGTGTACATGAAGATCTCGCCCATGCCGGTGGCGATGGGGCCCATGCCGGGCTCCAGCCCGTCAGGGAGCTGCGACTTCACCTGCTGGAGGCGTTCGCCCACCTGCTGGCGGGCGAAGTAGAGATCGGTGCCGTCCTTGAACACCACCGTCACCTGCGACAGGCCATAGCGCGAGATCGAACGCGTATAGTCCAGCCCCGGCAGTCCGGCCAGCGCCGTCTCGATGGGGTACGTCACGCGCTGTTCCGCTTCCAGCGGCGAATAGCCGTCCACCTGGGTATTGATCTGCACCTGCACGTTGGTGATGTCCGGCGTGACGTCGATCGGCAACCTGCTGAAACTCCAGGCACCAACCACCACCAGTGCCAACGTCAGCGCCATCATCAGCCAGCGGTGTGCGATGGCGAAGCGGAGGATGCGTTCCAGCATGCCGCGCGATGCCGGAAGGGATCGTTCAATGGTCATGCGATGCCCCCGACTTCTCGATGTCGGCCTTCACCAGGTAACTCTGCTCGACCACCACCTGGTCGCCGACGTTCAGGCCGGACAGCACCTCCACCTGATGCGCATCGCGCTTGCCGAGTTCGACAGGCCGCACTTCGTACGTGTCGCCGACGCGCACGAACACCACCTCCCAGTCGCGGAACGTCTGCAGCGCGGCGACCGGCACCACCAGCGCCGCCGGCTGCTGCTCCACGGTGATGCGCGCCTTGACCGCCGAACCCGGTCGCCAGAGACCATCAGCGTTTTCCAGGGTGGCGCGGGCGACGGTGCTCTGGCTGGCCGTGGCGGTTCCCGGCAGCACGCGTTCCAGTGTGGTCTGCAGGGTGGCCCCGTCGCTCAACCGCGTCACCGTCACCGGCACGCCCGGCACGATGTGCTGCGCATCGGCACCGAAGATGTGCAGGTCCACCCACAGGCTGGACAGGTCGGCCACCTCGAACAGCGTGGCCCCTTCCCCCGCCACACTGCCGACGGTGGCGTTGCGTGCCAGCACGACACCGGTGATCGGCGACGTGACGGCGTAGGAGGTCAGGCTGAGATTGCTTTCCACGGTGGCCACGGTCTGACCGGCCTGCACGCGGTCGCCCACATTGACCGCGAGCCGGCGGATGGGGCCGGGGAAGCGCGCGGCGATGTTGGCGACGCGACCTTCCACCGGCGTCAGCAGTCCCTGCACTTCATGCTCATCGGCGATGGTGCCGGCCTGCGCCGGGGCCACGCGGATGCCGGACTCCCCGGCGATTTTCGCGGCGATGGTGGTGCGTCCTTCGTAGCTGTCGTACGTCCAGCGCAGCGGTTCGCCTTCGACCCGCGCCACGACCTCGACATCGAAGGAATGCGGCTCGCCCACCACGGTCTTCGCCAGCAGGCTGCCGTCCGGCTGCGGTGTCAGCACATGCGTCTCGCGCGCGCCGCCCAGGCGGACGAGGCGGACTTCGATGCTGCCGGCGTCTGCGGGCAGGGGTTTGCCGTCCCGGTACAGCCAGGCCTGGTACGTCGGTGGCGTGCCCGTTTCTGCGATGGCGAGTTCGATGGTGAAGCCGTCCTTCTTCAACAGGCGGCCGCCGTGTTCGCCCCGTGCCGCCTCGGTCTGGTCGTGTGCACCCTCTTCTTCGTGGTCGTGCCCGTCCGTGGCGACGCTGTCAGTGGCTGTGCTGTCGTTGGCACCGCCACAGCCTGCCAGCATCAGGGAAAGCGCAAGCGCGCCAGTGAGTGTTCGCAGGGTCATGGCATGCTTCCTTGTTCATGGATGGCCGGCCCGGCCACGAGGGCCTGCCCGGTCAGGCGCTGGAGTTCGATCAGCGCGCGGTGTGCTTCGAGCGCCGCCTCGAGTTGCTGGCGTCGCGTGGACGTGGTCTCGGATTGCAGCTGCGCCCATTCCAGATAACTGATGGCGCCGGCGCGGTAAGCGCGCTCCGCCGCCTGTTCGGCGCGCATCAGGCGCGGCAGTACGTCGTCGCGCACGCGCTGCACTTCGAGTTGCGAAACGCGGTAGCGCCCGTGAGCGTCGGCGAGCGTGGCGTACAGGGCGATGTCGCGTGATTCGCGCTCGATCGCCAGCGCGGCCAGATCGGCTTCGGCGGCGCGGATCTCCGGGCCGGCCCGCCGCGTGCTTCCCAGCGGAAGCGACACGCTGCCGGTCAGCGCCATGTCGCTGCTTTCCTGCAGCCGGCGCACGCCGACCTGCCATTCGAGGTCGGGGGTCGTGGTGCTGCGCGCCAGGCGCAGGCGGGCTTCGCGCAGGCGATACTCATCGGCGAACTGGACGAGTTCCGGCGTGCCTTCCAGCAATGTGGCCAGGGCCTGCATGTCGTCGATGGCCGGCAACGCCAACGGGTCGCCCGACGCTACCGCGAACCGTGGGTCGCGCTCGCCCCACAGGGCGGCCAGATGCTGGCGCGCGGCGTCCTGCTGCTGCGCGGCGCGTGCGAGCGTCATCTCCGCACGCGCCAGTGCCGCCTGTGCGGTGAGCACCACGGATTCCGGCGATGCACCCGCCTGCAGACGCTGCCGCGCGGCCGCCACGGTACGGCGGCGTTGCGCGATGTCCTGCGCGGCGATTTCGTGGTGCGCGTGCGCGGCGGTGACGGCCAGATAGCGGCGCGCCACTTCAGCCAGCAGGTCGAGGCGCTGCGCCTCGCGCTGCACGGAAAGGGCATCGATACGCGCCTGCGCCAGCGTACGACGGGCATCCAGCTTGCCACCCCGCTCCAGCACGCCGGCCAGTGTCAGGGTGAGTTCGGCCGTGGAGAAGCCGCGGGCGTCGCCTGTGCCCAGCGTATTCTCCACCTCGACGCCGGCGCTCAACGGCGGGCGCAGGATCGCGGCATCGCGCTCGGCGAGCAGCACCTCGGTGCGGGCGCCGAACAGGCGCAGATCGGGATGGACGCGGGCAACGCGCGCAATGGCGTCATCCAGCGTCAGTGTTTCGGGGGATACAGCGGGCGATCGCACCTGCGCATGCACGCACGGCACGATCGCGAAGGCAGCCAATGCCGCCAGTCGCAACCACATGGGAATTCTCCGGAAAGTCGGTGATGGAACGCGGGCGACAGACGTCAGCCCGGTGCGGACATCACGCGATGATCGGAGGACGCAGCAACAAGGTGACGGGTGCGCGTGGCACCGGCATCGTGGCCGCGACGGGCGCGGCGGAAAGCAGTTTCATGGCAGGCACGCGCATCGCCGCAGGCACGATGGCGGTCAGGTGGCCGCAGCAGTGGCTGGCGTGCATCAGGGCGTGCAGAAGATCGCCCTCGCCCGCCTCCCCATCCGCGTGATCGTGGTCGTTGCCTGCGGATTCACCCGCATGTTCGCTGACTGCATGCAGATGGTCGCCACCGCTGCCCAGCTCGTGCAGGTCGCCCAGCGAGGCCAGTACCGGGTTCGCCAGCACGGCCAGCAACAGCACCGCCAGCGCGGGCAGGCGCAGCAACCGGAGGCAGTGGCGGCGGAGAAGACGGAACATCGGTCCGCATCCTAGCGGCAGCCATCGACGTTAGACAATTCCACGTCGCGCTGCGGCCGCGGGATGGAACAGGTCTTGCAGTGCCAATCCGACCCCGTCGGAAACGCGCCATGTCTGAGCAGGACGAAAGCGGCGAACGCACAGAACTTCCTACCGAAAAACGACGCCGCGAGGCCCGTGAACAGGGCAACATCCCGCGTTCGCGCGAGCTGGCGACGGCGGCCGTCTTCGGTGCCGGCGTGCTGGCGATCATCGCGATGGGCCCGGGCCTGGCACGCGACACGCTGGGCTGGATGAAGATCGCGCTGACGCCCGACCCCGCGCTGATGCGCCAGCCGGACCAGCTGTTCGGGCACGTCGGCCTGCTGCTGCTGAAGCTGCTGGCAGTGGTCGCGCCGGTGGCCGGCATCTGCGTGCTGGCCGGCCTGGCCGCACCGATCGCGATGAGCGGCTTCCAGTTCTCGCAGAAGGCCCTGATGCCGGACTTCAAGCGGCTCAGCCCCGCCGCCGGCCTCAAGCGCCTGTACGGCGCCGAGAGCGTGGCCGAACTGCTGAAGTCGCTGCTGCGCGTGGCCCTGATCGGCGGCGCGGCAGCGATCTGCGTGAAGCTGGGCCTGAACCCGCTGCGGGAACTGCTGACCATGCCGCTGGAACAGGCCGTGCGCAGCGGCCTGACGTTCACCAGCACCCTGCTGCTGGCGACCACCGGGGGCCTGATCCTGCTGGCCGCCATCGACGCGCCGTACCAGAAGTGGAACTGGCTGCGGAAACTGAAGATGACACGCCAGCAGCTCCGCGAGGAAATGAAGGAAAGCGAGGGCAGCCCCGAGGTCAAGGGCCGCATCCGCCAGATGCAGCACCAGCTGTCGCAGCGCCGGATGATGGAAGACGTGCCCCAGGCCGACGTGATCGTGGTCAATCCGACCCACTACGCGGTGGCGCTGAAATACCAGACCGGCCAGATGGGCGCGCCCACCGTGGTCGCCAAGGGCGTGGACGAGCTCGCGATGCGCATCCGCGAAGTGGCCGATGCGCACCGCATCGCCATCGTCTCGGCGCCCCCTCTGGCACGCGCCTTGTATCGGGAAGGCCAACTTGGCCGGGAAATCCCCGTGAGACTCTACGCCGCCGTCGCCCAGATCCTGTCCTACGTGTACCAGCTGCGCGCCTGGCGCGTGGGCGAGGCCCCCCTGCCCGACCTGCCCGCGGTGGACGTGGATGAGCACGGGGGCAAGGCATGAGCGCGCAGCCCGTCGGCGGCATCCGCTGGATGGAGATGCTGAAGAACGGCCTCGGCGCCCCCCTGGTCGTGCTGGCGCTGCTGGCCATGATCGTGGTGCCGCTGGCACCGCCGGTGCTGGATGCACTCTTCAGCTTCAACATCGCCATCTCGCTGGTGGTGCTGCTGGCCGTGGTGTACGTGAAGCGGCCCCTCGACTTCACCATCTTCCCCATCATCCTGCTGATGACCACGATGCTGCGCCTGGCGCTTAACGTGGCGTCCACCCGCGTGATCCTGCTCAACGGCCAGAACGGCCATGACGCCGCAGGCAAGGTCATCGCCGCGTTCGGCGAATTCGTGGTGGGCGGCAACTACGCCGTCGGCATCGTGGTGTTCGCCATCCTGACCATCATCAACTTCGTGGTGATCACCAAGGGCGCGGGGCGCATCTCGGAAGTGTCGGCCCGCTTCATCCTGGACGCGATGCCCGGCAAGCAGATGGCCATCGACGCCGACCTCAACGCCGGCATCCTGACCCGCGAGGAAGCCAAGGCCCGGCGCGAGGAAGTGCGCGAGGAAGCCGACTTCTACGGCGCGATGGACGGTGCCAACAAGTTCATCCGCGGCGACGCCATCGCCGGCATCCTGATCCTGTTCATCAACCTGGTCGGCGGCTTTGCCGTGGGCATGTTCCAGCACGGCATGGCGGCAAGCGACGCCGCGTCCACGTACACGCTGCTGTCCATCGGTGACGGCCTGGTCGCGCAGCTGCCCGCCCTGCTGGTCTCGTCCTCGGTCGCCATGCTGGTGACACGCGCCTCGCGCTCGCAGGACATGGGACAGGCGGTGATGGGCCAGGCCTTCGGCCAGCACAAGGCGCTGGCGGTGTCGGCCGGCGTGCTGGGCCTGGTCGGTCTGGTGCCCGGCATGCCCAACGTCGCCTTTTTGACGCTCGCCGCAGGCCTGGGCTACCTGGCCTGGAAAATGTGGAAGCGGACCCAGGAAAGCCCGGAAGCGGCCGCCGGCGACCTGGCGGCCCTGCCCGCTCCCGGTGCGCCCGACCGCAACGCCGAGCTGACCTGGGACGAACTGCGCCCGGTCGATCCGCTGGGCCTGGAAGTCGGCTACCGGCTCATCCCGCTGGTCGACAAGAACCAGGGCGGCGAGCTGATGTCCCGCATCAAGGCGGTGCGCCGCAAGCTGACCCAGGACCTCGGTTTCCTCGTGCCGCCGGTGCACATCCGCGACAACCTCGAACTGCCGTCGAATGGTTATCGCCTGCTGGTGCATGGCGTACCGGTGGCGTCGGCGGAGATCCATCCTGACCGCGAACTGGCGCTGGATCCGGGGGGCGCGTTCGGCAGCATCGACGGTATTCCGGGCAAGGACCCGGCGTTCGGACTGGATGCCGTGTGGATCCAGTCGCACCAGAAGGCCACCGCCGAGTCGCTGGGCTATACCGTGGTCGATCCGGCGACCGTGATGGCCACCCACCTCTCGCACCTGGTGCGCGAACACGCCCCCGAACTGCTGGGCCACGAGGAAGTGCAGCAACTCCTGTCGCAACTGGGCCGCAGCGCGCCGAAGCTGGTCGAAGACCTCACGCCCAAGGCGCTGCCGCTGGCCACGGTGGTGCGGGTGCTGCAGAACCTGTTGATCGAGCGCGTCCCGATCCGCCAGCTGCGCCGCATCGTCGAGGCGCTGGTCGAGTTCGCCCCGCAGAACAGCGATCCCGCCGCGCTCACCGCTGCGGTGCGGACCTCGCTGGGCCGTTTCATCGTGCAGGAAATCTCCGGCATGGCGCCGGAACTGCCCGTCTACACCTTGGCGCCGAATCTGGAACGCGTCTTGCAGGACAGCACCCAGGGAACCGGCGCGGCGCTGGAACCGGGACTGGCGGAACGCCTGCACCAGAGCCTCGCCGACGTGGTGAACAAGCAGGAAGCCCGCAGCGAGCCTGCGGTGGTGCTGGTACCGGGGTCGGTCCGCGCCGCCCTCGCCCGCTTGGTCCGCCACAGCGTCCCTTCGCTGTCGGTGTTGGCCTACAGCGAGGTTCCCGAGGACAAGCGGTTGAAGCTGGTCGGCACGATCAGCTGAGACCGGGAGCAGCAGAACCCGACGCGACATCGAACCGGATAGCACGCCATGAAAATCAAACGCTTCGTTGCCCCCGACATGCGCACCGCCTTCGCCATGGTCCGCCAGGAGCACGGCCCGGACGCGGTGATCCTGTCCAACCGCGTGACGGAGGACGGCATCGAAATCGTCGCTGCCAGCAATTACGACGAAGCGCTGGTGCAGCGCACGCTGGAGGCGATGCGTCCGGCCACGCCCACTGCGCCGCTGCATCCGATGCTCGACCCGGCGCCGCAGGCACCGACCGCGAACGCTCCGGCCCTGTCACCGGCCGAAGCCGCGGCCAGCTACTTCGCCCGCCGCCAGCCGGCCGTCCCCGCTGCCCCGCGTGCCGAAACCGCCAAGCCGGCCGTTGCCGCGCCTGCGTCGATCGCACCGCCGGCAGTACCCATCGCAGCGCCGCGCGCGCCGGTGGCCGCCAGGTCCGCACCGACCACCGGCGAGATCCCGGCGCCGGTCGTCCGCGACATCGCGCCACTGCTGATCGAACCCGAATCCTTCGCCGCCAAGCTGGCCGCCTGCCTGCCGGCCGCTCCCGCCAACGAACCGGTCGCCGCGATCGAACCCGCTGCACCGCCGCGCCGTCCGGCCGCGCCGCGCGCCGACGCCGACGACACGCTCGACCTGGAAGCACTGCTGCCCTCCATCGCGCCGCCGGTGTCGCTGCCGGAACCCGAGCCTGCGCCGGTCGTCGCGCTGCACGCCACGCGTACACCGGTGACCGCACCGGTACCGGCGCCCGCCGCCGTCACCGTGCCGACGCTGACCGTCGTCACCGACAACGCCACGCAAGCCCGCGAGAGCGACGAGCAACTGGTGCAGATGCGCGGCGAACTGTCGGCGATGCGCGAAATGATCGAGCGCGAGATGCACCGCCTCACCGATGAACGCCTGCGCGGTTCGCCGGTGCGCATGCAGGCGATGGAGCTGATGGAAGATTACGGCTTCGACGCCGGCATCACCCGCGACATCGCCCTGCAGATTCCCGCCGATACCGAATTGCACCGCGGCCGTGGCCTGATGTTGGGCCTGCTGTCCAAGAAACTGCCGGTGGTCGACACTGACCTGCTGGAAACCGGTGGCGTCATCGCGCTGGTGGGCCCCACTGGCGCCGGCAAGACGACCACCATCGCCAAACTCGCCGCCTGCTTCGCGCAGCGCTACAACGCACGCGACGTGGCACTGATCACCACCGATACGGTGCGGGTGGGTGGTCGCGAACAATTGCACGGCTACGGGCGCCAGCTCGGCATCGCCGTGCACGAGGCCGACAGCGCGCAGGCCCTCGCCCTGCTGCTGGAGCGCCTGCGCGATTACAAGCTGGTGCTGATCGATACCGCCGGCCTCGGCCAGCGCGACCGCAACCTGGTGGGCCAGCTCAACTGGCTGCGCGCATCGGGCCAGGTGAAGACCCTGCTGTGCCTGCCCGCCAATTCGCACTTCTCCGATCTGGACGAAGTGGTCCGCCGCTTCAGCAGCGTGCAGCCGCAAGGCGTGGTGCTGACCAAGCTGGACGAGACCGGTCGCCTGGGCAGCGCGCTGTCGGTGGTCGTGGACCACCAGTTGCCGATGACCTGGGTGACCGACGGCCAGCGCGTTCCCCACGATCTCCACCGCGCCAACAGCGCCCACCTCGTGCTGCGGCTGGACCAGCTGCGCCGCGAAGCCGACGAACCCTGCTCGACCGAGGCCACCCATGTCGCCTGACCACCTGCTGCAGACCAATCCCCGCGGCACGCCGCCGATGCCCGGCGCATTCCATCCCGTGCGCGTCATCGCCATCACCGGCGGCAAGGGCGGCGTGGGCAAGACCAACGTGTCGGTCAACCTGGCCGTGTCGCTGTCCGAAATGGGCAAGCGCACGCTGCTGATGGATGCCGACCTGGGCTTGGCCAACGTGGACGTGCTGCTGGGGCTGTCGCCGAAGTTCACCCTCGCCGACCTGGTCGCCGGTCGCTGCGTACTGGAGGATGTGCTGCTGGAAGGGCCCGAAGGCGTGCTGGTGGTTCCCGCCTCGTCGGGTTTCCGCCACATGGCCGAACTGGCGCCGGCCGAACACGTGGGCCTCGTCAACGTGTTCTCCGAGCTGCAGCGCGCGCTGGATTTCATGGTGGTGGACACCGCCGCCGGCATCACCGACAGCGTGCTGACCTTCTGCCAGGCCGCGCAGGACACCGTGGTGGTGGTCTGCGACGAACCGGCCTCCATCACCGACGCCTACGCGCTGATCAAGGTGCTGGCGCGCGAACGCGGCCTGGACCGCGTGCACGTCATCGCCAACATGGTCCGCGACCCCAACGAGGGCCGGAAGCTGTACGAAAAACTCGCACGCGTCTGCGAGCGCTTCCTCGGCGACGTGGCCTTGCACTACCTGGGCGCCGTGCCGCAGGACGACTGGCTGCGCCGTGCCGTGCAGCGCCAGCAACCCGTCGTCAAAGCCTACCCGGGCAGCCCGTCGGCACGCGCCATCGCCGAGATCGCGCGCATGACTGCGCGCTGGCAGCCGCCGCTGGGAGCGCGCGGCAACGTCGAGTTCTTCGTCGAACGCCTGATCCAGCGGGGAGTCGCCGCATGAACACCGCCGCCGCCCACTACCGCGCGGTGCAACGCAGCACCGCGAACGATTTCGTCACCCAGCACGCCGACCTGGTCCGTCGCATCGCCCATCACCTGGCCGCACGCCTGCCGGCCAGCGTGGAGGTCGACGACCTGGTGCAGGCCGGCATGATCGGCCTGCTGGAAGCCTCGCGCAGCTACGATGCCGAGCAGGGCGCGTCGTTCGAGACCTACGCCTCCATCCGCATCCGCGGCTCGATGATCGACGAGATACGTCGCGGCGACTGGGTGCCGCGCTCGGTCCACCGCCGCGCCCGCCAGGCGGCCGCCACCGTGCGCGAGATCGAACAGCGCACCGGCCGTGCCGCCATCGCCACCGAAGTGGCGAGCGCGATGGAGATGCCGCTGCCCGAATACCTGCGCCTGATGGAAGATGCCGCACGCGGCCAGGTCCTGAGCCTGGAGTCGCACATCGACGACCACGGCGAACCGAACACCGCGCGCACCGGCGGCCCCTCGCCGGAGCAGCATCTGGAGCGCAGCGAATTCCGCCAGCAACTGGTCAAGTCCATCGGCCAACTGCCGGAACGCGAACAGCTCGTCCTCTCGATGTACTACGAGCAGGAGCTCAACCTGAAGGAGATCGGCGCCGTCCTTGGCGTCAGCGAGTCGCGCGTCTGCCAGATCCACGGCCAGGCCATGGTGCGGCTGCGTGGACGCCTGCAGGTGTTCGAGAAGGCCGACGCCGGCCTGGAAGACAACGACTGAAGAATCCCCACGGCCTGCCGATAAGGCTCCGGTAGGCCGCCGCGTGCAGCCCCTGCCTTGCCGTTGCCCCTGACCGGGCACGCTTTACTGGAGTTCGATGTGACCGCCAACAAGAACATGCGCATCCTCATCGTGGACGACTTTTCCACCATGCGCCGCATCATCAAGAATCTGCTCAATGACCTGGGCTATACCAATACCGCCGAGGCCGAGGACGGCAACAGCGCGTTGACCGCGCTGTCCCAGGGCAGCTTCGAGTTCGTGGTCACCGACTGGAACATGCCCGGCATGACCGGCATCGAGCTGCTGAAGGCCATCCGCGCCGACGACCGCTACAAGACCCTGCCGGTATTGATGGTCACCGCCGAAGCCAAGCGCGAGCAGATCATCGAAGCCGCCCAGAACGGCGTGAATGGCTACATCATCAAGCCGTTCACCGCTCAGACGCTGGAAGAGAAGCTGGGCAAGATCTTCGAACGCCTGGGGGCGGCCGCCTGATGACCGCCGTGGCCGATGTCGCCGGCGCCCGCGCCGCGCTGGTGGAAAAACTGCAACACGCGCTGGATGCCCTGGAACAGGGCGACGAAGCCGGCTGGCGCCGCGAACTGGATGCCATCGCCGCCTGGCGCACGCAGCCGATGATGCAGGGCCTGGGCCGCCTCGCGCGCGAGCTGGCGCAGACGCTCGGCGAACTGCCGCCCACCGGACCCGGCGAACTGGACGACGCCTGCGCACGCCTGGACCACGTGGTGGAAATGACCGAACAGGCCAGCCACACCACGCTGGACCTGGCCGAACAATGCCGCGGTTACGCGACCCAGCTGAAAGGCACCGCGCTGTCGCCCGAACAGGCAGCGCTGGTGGACAGCATCGGCAAGGGGCTGTCGGAAATGGCTCTTGCGCAGAGCTACCAGGATCTCACCGGCCAGATCATCCGTCGCGTCGCGGGCATCGTCCGTCGCGTGCACGAGGGCTTCGGTGCGCTCGGCCTGCCTCCACCCGAGAAGAAGAACCCTTCAGATCTGGCAGGTCCGGCCGTTGCTGGTCTGGACCGCAACGCGTTTTCACAGAACGACGCAGACGACCTGCTCTCCGGACTGGGGCTGTAGGCACCCGCGAACGCGCAGCGGAACCGGAGACCTGACATGCCCGACCGTTCCGCCCGCCGTTCCCGCCATCCGCTCGTCCTGCTGTTCGTGGGAGCGCTGCTGGTCTGTGATGCCCTGGTGGGCCGCTTCCTGCGGCGTCGCCATGCCCACGCGATGCACCTGCCCCATTCCTCCCGCTGATCGCCCGTACCGGTACCTGCCCCGCCCATGTCCGCCGTCACGCCTGAAATCGCCGCCGACTTCCTGATCGAAGCGCAGGAAATCCTCGACCGGCTGGGCGAGCAACTGGTCACGCTGGAGCAGGACCCTTCCGACAGCGAGCAGCTGAACGCGGTGTTCCGCGGCTTCCATACCCTGAAGGGCGGTGCCGGCTTCCTCGGCATCCAGCCGATGGTCAACCTGTGCCACGCCGCCGAAGAAACACTCGGCCTGGTCCGCGCCGGACAGGCCACGCTGGAACCGCAGCACTTCGATGCCGCCCAGCAATCGCTGGATTGGCTGCAACAGATGCTGGATGCGATCGGCGCCGGTGAAGACCCGCCGCACGCACCGCAGATGCTGATCGACCAGTTCGATACCCGCGGGGATGCCGCACCTGCCACGCCGAAGCAAACGACCGCGACAAGCGCCACGGCCGCTGCGACCGGCACGGACCTGATCAGCGATGATGAGTTCGAAGCATTGCTGGACCAGCTGCATGGCGATGGCGCACCCACCCGCACGGCCGCACCTGCGCCAGCCGCGCGACCGGCCCCCTCGCCCGCGAAACCGGCCGCACCGAAGCCGGTCGCGAAGGCCGGCGGTGAAACCGAACAGACCATCCGCGTGGACACCAAGCGGCTGGACGCCATCGTCAACCTGGTGGGCGAACTGGTGCTGTCGCGCAACCGGCTGAAGACATTGCGTGCGCGCATCCGCGACGAAGAACTGGACCGCGCCGTCAGCAGCCTGGACATCGCCACCGCGCGCCTGCAGACAGCGGTGATGCGCACCCGCATGCAGCCGGTGGGCAAGGTGTTCTCGCGCTTCCCCAAGGTCGCGCGCGACGTCGCCCGGCAATTGCAGAAGGAAGTCGACCTGGAACTGGTCGGCGCAGAGACGGAGCTCGACCGCAACCTGGTGGAAGCGCTGGCCGATCCGCTGGTGCACCTGGTGCGCAATGCGATCGACCATGGCATCGAAGTGCCCAGCCTGCGCGAAGCCTGCAGCAAGCCGCGCGCCGGCCACGTGCGCCTGTCGGCGCAGCAGGAAGGCGACTTCGTCACCATCGAGATCCGCGACGACGGCGCCGGCATCGACCCCGAACGCCTGCGCGCCAAGGCGCTGGAAAAAGGTCTGATCGATCCGGAAGCCGCCGCGCGCCTCACCCACGATGAATGCCTGCAACTGATCTTCCTGCCCGGCTTCTCCACCAAGGCCGAGGTCACCGACATCTCCGGCCGCGGTGTGGGCATGGACGTGGTGCAGTCGCGCATCCGCGAACTCAGCGGCCAGATCGCCATCCATTCCGA
Organism: uncultured Pseudoxanthomonas sp.; assembly: GCF_946886695.1. The sequence goes on from NZ_CAMPJD010000001.1 coordinate 39,158, forward strand.
CATCGGGCGTGGGAGCCGCTTCGTCATCCGCGTGCCGCTGACGCTGGCCATCCTGCCCACCCTGCTGGTACAGGCCGGCGAACCCGTCTATGCCCTGCCGCTCGCACGCGTGATGGAAGTGCTGCACGCACCGTCCGAGAGCCTGCGCTGGTTCGATGGCCAGGCCGTGCTGGACCGCCAGAGCCATACCCTGCCCCTGGTCGACCTGCGCCACTGGCTGCGGGTGGACCCGGTGATGACGCCGTTGCTCACCATCGTGGTGCTGCAGATGGGCGAACAACGCTTTGGTCTGATCGTCGACCAGGTGCGCGGCCGCGAAGAAGTCGTCATCAAGCCCCTGCCGCGCGCCGTGCGCGGCCTGCCCGGCTACGCCGGCGCCACCCTGATCGGCGACGGCCGCATGGCCCTGATCCTGGACGTGGACGGCCTGCGCGCGACGGCGTGAGCGCCGGCAGAAGCGCGGGATCCCAGATGTGGGAGCGACGTAAGTCGCGAGCTTTTCCTCTCAGACATCGAGACCCTCCACCCATCCGTCTCGCGGTTATCGCGACTGACGTCGCTCCCACAGCAGAAATCCTGGTGTGACCTCTGTCGCGACTCACATCGCTCCCACACCTGCGACACCTCAAGTCCACCTGAACCGGGCCGATAGATCTGCACATGGACATCTTCAGCCTCATCGGACTCATCCTGGCGCTGGTCGCCCTGGTAGGCGGCAGCATCCTCAAGGGCGCGGGCCTGTCCTCGCTGTGGTCGTCGGCGGCCTTTGTCATCGTGATCCTGGGCACCATCGCCGCGATCCTGGTGCATACCCCGCCGCCGGTATTCAAGCGCGCGCTGTCCATCGTGCGCTGGGTGATCCGGCCACCGGGCACCGATGGCGATGCGCTGATCGCCGAGATCGTCGACTGGAGCAACATCGCCCGCAAGCAGGGCCTGCTGGGGCTGGAGCCGCTGGTCAACCAGCAGGACGACCCGTTCCTGAAGAAGGGCCTGCAGATGCTGGTGGACGGCGTGGAGCCGGAATCGATCCGGCACATGATGGAGATCGACCTCAACGGCCAGGAGCATCAGGACCTGGCCGCCGCGAAGGTGTTCGAAGCCATGGGCATCTACGCCCCCACGCTGGGCATCATCGGCGCGGTGTTCGGCCTGATCGCGGTGATGAAGAACCTGGCCGACCCCAGCAAGCTGGGCCACGGCATCGCCGCCGCGTTCACCGCGACCATCTACGGCATCGCCTCGGCCAACCTGTTCTTCCTGCCCATCGCCAGCAAGCTCAAGAGCGTGATCGGCGGGCGCAGCCGCGAACAGGAGATGATCATCGAAGGACTGATCGCGATCGCGCAGGGCGAGAACCCGCGCAACATCGAGGCCAAGTTGGCCGGCTTCCTGCACTGATCCCTGCGGAACGACGGCGATGGCGCGCAGGAAGAAACACGAGGAGCACGCGAACCACGAGGCCTGGGCGATCCCCTACGCCGACCTGATGACGCTGCTGCTCGCCTTCTTCGTGGTGATGTACGCCATCTCCACCATCAACGAGGGCAAGTACCGCGTGATGGCCGATGCGCTCACGGCGGCCTTCGGCGGCGCGCCGCGCACGATCAACCCGGTGCAGGTGGGCAACCACCAGTTGCAGGGCGCCGACTTCGACCGGCCCTCGCCGATCAAGTCCGGCGCCAAACAAGGCCCATCCGCCCCATCGCCCTCGCCCAACGTCACCCTGCTGGCGGCGATGGCCTCGCAGATGAACCTCTCGATGGACGAGAAGGGCTTGAAGAGCGCGCAGGGCGAGCTCAAGCGCATCGCCGATGACCTGGAACGCGCGCTGGCGCCGCTGATCGACGAGAAGCTGGTGGTCATCAAGCGCTCCGAGTTGTGGCTGGAAGTGCAGATCAACAGCGACATCCTGTTCGCCACCGGCTCGGCGGCACTGGATCCGCAGGCGCAGCAGACCGTCGGCAAGCTGGCGGAAGTGCTGGGCAACGTGCCCAACTCGGTGCGCGTGGAAGGCTATACCGACGACCGCCCGATCCGCACCGCACAGTTCCCGTCCAACTGGGAACTCTCGTCGGCCCGCGCCGCGAGCGTGGTGCACCTGTTCGTCCGCGACGGAATTCCGCCGGAGCGGCTGGCGATGATCGGCTACGGCGAGTTCCGGCCGATCGGCGACAACGCCACCCTCGAAGGCCGCAACGCCAATCGCCGCGTGCTGCTGATCATCCTGGCCAGCCCGGCCGGCCCGGCACCGAACTTGCATGCACAGGAACAGGCCGTCGAAGCGCCGTCAGTGATCGCACTGCCGTCGTTGCCGACCCACGCCGCGTCGCCCATGCCCGGAGCGCCGCCGGCGCCCCAGGTCCATGAAGGAGTCCAGTGATGCGCGTGTGGGCAATCGCCAACCAGAAAGGCGGCGTCGGCAAGACCACCACCACCCTCGCCCTCGGGCGCGCGCTGGCCATGCGTGGCCGCCGCGTGCTGCTCGTGGACCTGGACCCGCACGCGTCGCTGACGCGCGCGTTCGGCGTGCCCGCCGAGCCGCAGCCTTCAGGCGTGCTGGACCTGTTCGATGAGCAACCGCCCGCGCTCGCCAGCGTGGCGCGCGCCACCGAGATCGAAAACCTCACCTTCGTACCCGCGCAGACACCGCTGGCCACGCTGGAGCGCCGCAGCGCCACCCAGCCCGGCCTGGGCCTGGCGCTGTCCAATGCACTCGCACGCGGCGGCCAGGCCTGGGACCATGTGCTGTTCGACTGCCCGCCCACGCTGGGCCTGCTGATGGTCAATGCGCTGGCCGCGGCCGACCACGTCATCATTCCGACCCAGACCGAACCGCTGGCGCTGCACGGCCTGAAAGGCATGTGCCGCACCGCCGACATGATCCAGCGCTCGCGCCATCGCGAACTGCCGGTGTCGATCCTGCCCACGCTCTACGACAAGCGCACCCGCACCGGTGCCGAGACCTTGAAGGCGATGCAGGACGAGTACGGCGGGCGCGTCTGGAACGACGCCATCCCCAACGACACGCGCATCTGCAGCGTCGATGCACTGACCCGTTCCAGCCCTGCCGCGCAGTATCCCGGCCGCGGCCTGTCGGCTTACCGCCGCGCGCTGGACTGGCTGCTGCTGACGGAAGCACGCGCCACCGAGCAAGCCGCATGAATACGCCAGCCGTCCTCGATGACTACCTGCACGACCTGCTGGGCGAACTGGGCACGGCAACCGTCGCTCCATCCCAGACCACGGTCATCGAGGAAACGGCGGTGACCGCCGGCACATCGCCCGACGCGGCCGACACGCCAGCGCCGCCCATCGCGAAGGTCGAAGCGCCTCCCACGCTGGCAATCGCGCCGGTGCGGGCGGGCAGCGACGCGGACATGATCGACGACGATGAGTTCGAAGCGCTGCTGGACCAGTTGCACGGCAGTGGTGCTCCCACCGCGGTGGCCGTCCCCGCCAGCGAGCCGATCATCGCGGCGCCGACGCCTCCCGCGCCTGCGCTTGCGGTCGCGCCTGCGCGCGCAGGCAGCGCCGGCGACATGATCAGCGACGACGAGTTCGAAGCCCTGCTTGACGACCTGCACGGAGGCGCTGCGCCCACCGCGCGGATTGCCGTACCCGCGCCTGTCGCCCCGCCGGCCGCACCCGCCATGCAGGCCCCGCGCGCCCTGGCGCCGCTGCCCAGCAAGCCCTACTTGCAGGAAGCCTTGCCCGACACCGGCGAGCGCCGCCGCGCGACCGAGCGCAAGACGCGCTGGCTGCGCCTGCGCTGCGACCAGCAGCACTACGCGCTGGAACTGCTGAAGGTGCAGGAGGTCGTGCGCCCCGCCACCCTGCTGCCTCTGCGCGGCGCCGCGCCGCACATGCTCGGCGTGATGAACCTGCGCGGCCAGGTGGTGCCGGTCATCGACATGGGCCTGTACCTGGGCCGCAGTGCGATCGACACCGATGCCGCCACGCGCATCGTGGTGCTCGAAGAGCACGGCGAGATCCTCGGCCTGCGCGTCAGCGCGGTGGAGGACGTGGCCAACCTGACCGACAACCAGATCGAATCCCCCGACAACGCGCGCGTCGGCCGCATCGCGAATCCCCTGTTCCGCGGCGTGGCCCGCCTCAACGAACGCGCGGTGATCCTGCTGGACGCCTCGCAAGTCCTGCAGTGATGCGGGGAAATCAAAACAGGACTCAAGGGATGGCGCATTCCGTCAGCACGTCCATGCCGGCGTTTCCGGGTGTTGCGGAAGCCGGGAACGCACGCGCCGATGTGGGCTTCCCGTCCTCGCCCCCTGCCCCCTGCAATTCACGAACCGCGTCACATATCCACACCGGATGCTCAAGAGTGGCCCGTGAGCGCCGATACCCCACTAGAGCCGCCCTTCCGGAGACACGATGAGCGCAGTGCCCCTGGGTGATGACCTCGGCATCGAGGCCGCCACCGACCTCAAGCAACACCTGGCCATGCATGTCGCACAGCCTGGCCCGCTGGTGCTGGATGCCGGCACGGTACAGCGCGTGCATACCGCCAGCCTGCAGGTGCTGTGCAGCTTCGTGCGCCAGCGCGAACAGGCCGGGCTGGCCACCGACTTCAGTGCGGTCAGCCAGAACTTCCGCGACGCGGCACGCCTGCTCGGCCTCGGGCCGCAGCTTGGCCTGGCGACCACCAACAACGAAAACAACATGCAACAAGTGGAGAACGCCGCATGAGCGCACGCATTCTGGTAGTGGACGATTCGGCCTCGATGCGACAGATGGTCGCTTTCGCCCTGACGTCGGCCGGCTTTTCGGTGGATGAAGCCGAAGATGGCCAGGTCGCACTGGGACGCGCGCAGGGACAGAAGTTCAATGCGGTGGTCACCGACGTCAACATGCCCAACATGGATGGCATCTCGCTGATCCGCGCCCTGCGCGGCATCCCCGACTACAAGTTCACGCCCATGCTGATGCTGACCACCGAATCGGCCGCCGACAAGAAGGCCGAAGGCAAGGCCGCAGGCGCGACCGGCTGGCTGGTCAAACCGTTCAACCCGGAACAACTGGTCGCCACCGTCCAGAAAGTCCTGGGCTGATCCTCCTTTCCTCCGCTTCCCCTCCGACCGCACCAGGGCACCGTCGCAATGAACATGGACATGCAGCGCTTCCACGCCACGTTCTTCGAGGAAAGCCGCGAAGGGCTGGAAGCGATGGAGGCCGGCCTGTTGTCGCTGGAACAGGGCAACCGCGACGGCGACCTGATCAATTCCATTTTCCGCGCCGCGCATTCCATCAAGGGCGGCTCGGCGACGTTCGGCTTCGATGCCATCGCTGGCATGACCCACGTGCTGGAAACCCTGCTGGACGAACTGCGCGCCGGCCAGCGTGCGGTCAGTCCGCCCGCGGTCGATGCGATGCTTGCTTCGGTCGACGTGCTGCGCGCCCTGCTGGCCGAAGCCGAACACGGCACGCCGGCCGATCCTGCCGCTGTGCAGGCCATGAAGGACCGCCTCAATGCCGTGCTGTCCGGCCAGGACGCACCTGCCGCCACGCCTGCTGCCGCAGCGAAGGCCGACGAAACACCGGAAGGCTGGAAGATCGGATTCACCCCCGCACCGTCGTTGTTCATGAGCGGCAACGATCCGCTGCGCATCCTGCGCGAACTGGAACACCTCGGTCCGCTGGAGATCGCGTGCCGCATGGAGCGCCTGCCGGGGTTCGAGCAGATCGATCCGCTGGAAGCCTATCTCGCGTGGGACCTGGGCCTGATCGGCAAGGTGCCGCGCAGCGCGGTGGACGATGTATTCGCGTGGGTCGTCGACGATTGCGAACTCGACATCCAGCCGATGCAGCGCAATGCGGCGCCTGTGGAAGCCGTCGCCATCGCCGCGCAGCCGGTCGCCACGGTGACCGCAAGCGGTGCGCAGGCACCGGCAGGCGCCGCGCCCGCCGCCAACGACACCGCAGAAACCTCCATTCGCGTCAGCGTCGACAAGATCGACGGACTGATCAACCTGGTCGGTGAACTCGTCATCACCCAGGCCATGCTGAAGCAGGTCTCCGGCCTGCTCGACCAGGCCCAGTGCGAGCGCCTGTTCGCCGGTCTGGACCTGCTGGAACGCAACACGCGCGACCTGCAGGAGGCCGTCATCGGCGTGCGCATGCTGCCGGTCGACGCCGTGTTCCGCCGCTTCCCGCGCCTGGTCCGCGACCTGTCCGCACGCCTCGGCAAGCAGGTGCGCCTGCGCACGATTGGCGAGGGCACCGAACTGGACAAGGGCCTGATCGAACGCATCGCCGATCCGCTCGTGCACTTGGTCCGCAACTCCATCGACCACGGCCTGGAACTGCCCGATGCACGCCGCGAGGCGGGCAAGGACGAAACCGGCACGATCACGCTGGCCGCTTCGCACCAGGGCGGCCACATCGTCATCGAAGTCAGCGACGACGGCCGTGGCCTGAATCGCGAACGCATCCTCGCCAAGGCCGCCGAGCGCGGCCTGGCCGTGCCCGAGAATCCCACCGACGGCCAGGTGTGGGACCTGATTTTCCAGCCCGGTTTTTCCACCGCTGAAGCGGTGACCGATCTTTCCGGCCGTGGCGTGGGCATGGACGTGGTCCGCCGCAACATCCAGGCCCTGGGCGGCGAAGTGCAGCTGGAAAGCGCGTCCGGCAGCGGCACGCGCGTGGTCATCCGGCTGCCGCTGACGCTGGCCATCCTGGACGGCATGGGCGTGTCGGTCGGCGAAGAAACACTGATCCTGCCGCTCGGCTACGTGCTCGAGGCTCTGCAGCCGCAGGCCGAGGACGTGCGCACGGTGGCCGGCGACGGCCGCGTACTGCGCGTGCGCGGCGAGTACCTGCCCATCGTGTCGTTGAACGACTACTACTGCTACGGCCAGAGCGACGCAGAAGATCCGCTGGTGGTCGTGGTGGAAGCCGACGGCCAGAAGCTGGCGCTGGAAGTGGACGAACTGATCGGCCAGCAGCAGGTCGTGGTCAAGAACATCGAAAACAACTACCGCCGCATCGACGGCATCTCCGGCGCCACCATCCTCGGTGACGGCCGCGTGGCCCTGATCGTCGATGTCGGCGGACTGGTACGCGCACGCAGGACGCTGCAGGCGGCCTGACGCAGCCGTTCCCTCCTTCCTCTTCGGCGTTCACTTGGGACGCGGCCTTAGACTGGCCGCGACAGGTGAGCGCACGCCCACAGCCAACAGGTAAATCCATGAAGTACATGTCCACCCTCGCCCTGGCCCTGATGGCCGCCCACGCCAGCGCGCATGCGGAAGATGCCGGCACCAGAGCGAGTGCATGGCCGCCGAAGATCAGCTTCGCCGACGGCACCGAACTCAGCCTGGGCGGCAACCTGCAATACGACCTCAACCGCTTCTCCGGCGAGGGCTACAACGGCGCCGCGCTGGAAGACGACGACGCCTGGCGCCGCCAGGAGATCGGCGTGACGCTCAAGCGCAAGGGGGTGTACGACTTCGGCGCGACCTTCGATTTCGAGGCCAAGACGTGGAGCGACGTCGCCCTGCGCCTCGAAACCAAGGCACTGTTCGGCCGCGACGCCGGCAAGCTGCGCATCGGCCAGATGAAGCTGCCGCTCGGCTTCGAGGGCAACACCGGCACCCGCCACGTCTCGATGATGGAGCCGTCGCTGCCCACGCAGGCGTTCTACCAGGGCCGCCGCAGCGGCATCGACTGGGCGTTCGAGCGCACGCACTACATCGCCAACGTCGGCTACTTCTTCGAGTCCGACCTGCAGGGCAACAACAAGGGCGACACGGCGGCGTTCCGACTGGCGTGGACGCCGCGCAAGGCGGCCGGCGACGTGCTGCACCTCGGAATCGCCGGTTCGCAGGAACGTCCCGACAGCGAGGTCAACGGCTTGGGCGCCACCGTGTATCCCAGCGTGCGCTGGCGCGCCAAGCCCGAAGCGTCACTCACCGGCGTGCGCCTGGTGGACTCGGGCACGCTCACGCGCGTGGACCGCATCGAGCGTACCGCCCTAGAAGCGTTGTGGATCCACGGCCCGTGGTCACTGCAGGGCGAGTACCTGCGGCAGGAGACCACGCGCGAGCTGGGACTGCCTTCGTACACGGCCGATGGCGGCTACGTGCTGGGCAGTTGGCTGGTGACCGGCGAATCGCGCAGCTACAGCAGCGGCAACGTCAGCAACCCCAAGCCCAAGGGCAAATACGGCGCATGGGAGCTGCTTGCCCGCTACAGCCGCATCGATCTGGACAGCGACGGTATTGCCGGCGGCCGCGAACACAACTGGACGCTGGGCGCCAACTGGTATCTGACGCCCTACTTCAAGTTCCAGGCCAACTACGTGAAGAGCGATGCGACGCGCGGCGCGTTCTCCGCCGACCCGTCCGTGTTCCAGCTGCGCGCACAGATGCACTTCTGAACCTGCTTTCCGCATCGCCTGCGCAGCCGGTCACGGTCTGCGCGGGCATGCCGTCGACATGCAGGTAAGCGCGCTTACCTTTCCGCCGAGCGGTCATCAAGAACGGTCATATTCCGCCGTTACTCGGGGAGAGACACCGCACCAAGGGCATGGACCGCCACGGCATCAGCCTGATGCACTGGCCCCACCTACTGAACTCTACCGAGACCGCCTTCATGTTCAAACACCTCAAGATCGGCAAGCGCCTGGCCATCGGCTTCGCCGTGCTCGTCCTGCTCATCGTCGCCACCGGGGCGTTCTCCGCGCAGCGGATGGGGGTGGCCCAGGACGTGGTGCTCGACATCACCAAGAAGGAAGTACCGGCCATCCGCGACCTGGGCCGCATGGCGACCATGCTGGCCGAATACCGCGTCAGCGAGCGCGGCCTGGTCGCCGGCTACGAGGATCCGGAAAAGGTCGCCGAATACACCGGCGAGCTGATCGCGGGTGGCAAGGCCTTCGACGAGCTTGCCAAGGCGTATGGGGCCGGCCTTTCCGACAAGCAGGAGCAGGCCCTGCACCAGGAGATGACGGCAAGGGCCGCGCTGTACTTCGAGAACAGCCGCCGGCTGATCGAGTCGGTCAAGGTCGGCGACCTGACGCCTGCCAGTGGTGCCGGCGACCTGCGCCAGGCCACCGCCGACGCCGTCGCGCGGATGCTGGAAGCGAAGATGAAGGAACTGGACCAGGCCGTGGCGGCCCAGGAAACGGGCTACAGCACCAACATCAAGGCCATCGGCCTGCTGGTGGCGGTGGCCTTGATGCTGGCCATCGCGGCTGCAGTGCTCATCACCCGCTCGATCGTGCGCCCGATGGCCGAGGTCATGAGCGTCGCCGACGCCGTGGCGCGCGGCCAGCTGGATCGCCAGATCATCATCGACGACCGCAGCGAGCTCGGCGACCTGCTCGGCTCCATGCAGCGCATGCAGACGCAGGTGAAGGCCGTCATCGCCGCCCAGAGCGAAATGGCGGTGCGCCATGACGAAGGCCGGATCAGCTACCGCATCGACGACAGCGCCTTCCCCGGCGAGTACGGCCGCATGGTGCGCGAGACCAACGCACTGGTCGCCCAGCACATCGGCGTGAAGATGCGCGCCGTGGAAGTGATGCGCCGCTACGCCGTGGGCGACCTGTCGGAGGACATGGATCGCCTGCCCGGCGAGAAGGTGGTCATCACCGAAGCGATGGACATGTGCAAGGCCAATCTGTCGGCGATCAATGGCGAGATCAAGCGTCTGGCTACCGCCGCCGCTTCCGGTGACTTCACCCATCGCGGCGATGTCGACAAGTACCAGTACGACTTCCGCGACATGGTGGAAGGTCTGAACCGCCTGATGGAAACCACCGACGGCAATCTGGCAGAAGTATCCGAACTGCTGCAGGCCATCGCCCGCGGCGACCTGACCGCGCGGATGGAAGGCGACTTCCATGGCGTGTTCGCCAGCATGCGTGACGATGCCAATGCCACCGTCGCCCAGCTGACCGACATCGTCGGCGGCATCCAGATGGCGGCCATCAGCATCAACACCGCCGCCGGCGAGATCGCATCGGGCAACAACGACCTGTCGCGCCGTACCGAGCAGCAGGCCGCCAACCTGGAAGAAACCGCCGCCTCGATGGAGGAGCTGACCTCCACCGTGCGCCAGAACGCCGAGTCGGCCCGCCAGGCCAACCAATTGGCCATCGGTGCCGCAGGCGTGGCTTCGCTGGGCGGCGATGTGGTCGGCCAGGTGGTCACCACGATGCGCGACATCGAGCAGTCCTCCAAGAAGATCGCCGAGATCATCTCGGTCATCGATGGCATCGCCTTCCAGACCAACATCCTGGCCTTGAACGCGGCGGTGGAAGCCGCACGCGCGGGCGAACAGGGCCGCGGCTTCGCGGTGGTCGCTTCCGAAGTGCGCACCCTCGCCCAGCGTTCGGCCAATGCCGCCAAAGAGATCAAGGGTCTGATCGAGAACTCGGTGGATCGCGTGGCCGACGGCTCGGCGCTGGTGAACCAGGCTGGCACGACGATGGGCGAGATCGTCGCCAGCGTGCAGCGCGTGACGGACATCATGGCCGAGATCTCCGCGGCCTCTCAGGAACAGTCGGCCGGCATCGAGCAGGTCAACCAGACCATCACCCAGATGGACGAGACCACCCAGCAGAACGCTGCACTGGTCGAAGAAGCCACCGCCGCCGCGCGCTCCATGGAAGAGCAGGCCGGCGCGCTGACGCAGAGCGTGTCGGTGTTCAAGCTGCATGCCACCGTCAGTACCCCGGTCCGCCAGGCCATTGCGGCGGCCGCCGTTGCACCGCGGCCGGTGGCGACACCCAGGGCCGTGGCCCGCAAGCCGGTCGCACGCAAGCCCGAACCTGCCCTCGCCGACGGGGACTGGCAGGAGTTCTGATTGCGCATCGGAACGCGCGGCAGAAGCACCCTGCACGGCCCGGACTTTCCGGGCCGTGCCTGTCTGGAGCGCCACACTCGCGCAGGTATCTGTATTTACCGTTCGTCGGGGAAATCCCCACAAAGCCTCAATGGCCACGCCGTGACGCCGATATCGATCCAGCCTCCATCACGACACGCCCTGCCCCCATGAATCGACTGAAGCGCCTTTCTCTCGGCAGCATGCTCTCCCTCCAGGTCACCCTCGCCGTGGCCGTCGTCCTCACCCTCCTCGCGATCGTCGTGCAGCGGCAGTCCAGTCGCGCCATCGAGGCACGTGCCCTGGGCGATCTCGACGTCGCGGCGCAGGTGATGCTGGAATCCATCGCGCTCTACGACAACACACTGACCGACGCCACGCAGCGGATGGCCAGGAGCTTCCGCGCCGCACTGCCTTCCGGCGACGTGTCGATCGATGCCGGACGCACCACGCCGATCGGCGACTTCGAGGTTCCCGAACTGCGTTTCGGTGCGCAGGCTATCAACCTGGACTTCACCACCGTCGACCGCTTCACCGAAGCCACCGACGTGGTCGCCACCCTCTTCGTGCGCCAGGGCGACGATTTCATCCGTGCCACCACGTCGCTGCGCAACACCGAGGACGAACGCGTCATCGGCACCGCGCTGGACCACAAGCACCCGGCATACGCCCTGATCCTCAAGGACAAGCCCTACACCGGTCGCGCGCGCCTCTTCGGTCGCGATTACATGACCCATTACGAGCCGCTGCAGGATGCGGAAGGCAACACCATCGGCATCCTGTTCGTCGGCCAGAACTACGGCGACGGCCTCGCGGCGCTGAAGGACAAGCTGCGCAATACGGCACTCGGTGAAGCGGGCTATTTCTTCGTGGTGGATATCGCCGAAGGCGAGCACCACGGCAAGCTGGCCGCGCATCCCGCCAGCCAGGATGCGCTGTATTCCTCGGTGGTGGACGCCGATTCCGTGCCGGAGATGAAGGCCCTGCTGGCGCAGGACCATGGTCACACGGTGCTCGATATCGCACCCAAGGCCGGCGAAGACGCCGTGCCGGCGCTGGTCGCGGTGAAGCAGTTCGCCCCGTGGAAGTGGGCGCTGGTCGCCGTGGAGCCGCGTTCCACCGTAGTGGCCTCCAGCCACGCATTGACGGTCATCATCCTGCTGCTTTCGCTGCTGGCGCTGGCGGTCATCGCGACGCTGGCCTGGTTCGGCGTGCGTCGCGTGGTCTCGCACCCGCTGCGTGGTGCAGTCGCCATCGCCGAAGCGGTGGCCGCCGGCAAACTGGACAGCCGCATCGACACCTCGCGCCACGACGAGGTCGGCCAGTTGCTGTCGGCCATGCACCATGTGCAGACCCAGGTCGTGTCGGTGATCGAGGCACAGACCGAGATGACGCGACGACACGACGATGGCCAGATCAGCCACCGCATCGACGACAGCGCGTTCCCGGGCGAGTACGGCCGCATGGTGCGCGACACCAATACGCTGGTGGCCTCGCACATCGCGGTGAAGATGCGCCTTGTCGAGGTGATGCAGCGCTACGCCATCGGTGACCTGTCGCTGGACATGGACCGTCTGCCCGGCGAGAAGGCGGTGCTGACGCAGACGATGGACGCCACCAAGACCAGCCTGTCGGCCATCAACGGCGAGATCAAGCGCCTGGCGCTGGCCGCGTCCTCCGGCGATTTCAGCCAGCGGGGCGATGTGGACAAGTACCAGTACGACTTCCGCGAGATGATCGCGGGACTCAACCAGCTGATGGAAACCACCGACGGCAACCTGGCCGAGGTGTCCGAGCTGCTGCAGGCCATCGCGCGCGGCGACCTGACCGCGCGCATGGAAGGCGACTTCCATGGCGTCTTCGCCACCATGCGCGATGATGCCAACGCCACCGTCGCCCAGCTGACCGAGATCGTCGGCGGTATCCAGATGGCGGCCACCAGCATAAACACCGCTGCCGGCGAGATCGCCTCCGGCAACAACGACCTGTCGCGCCGTACCGAGCAGCAGGCCGCCAACCTGGAAGAAACCGCCGCTTCGATGGAGGAACTGACCTCCACCGTGCGCCAGAATGCCGAGTCCGCCCGTCAGGCCAACCAGTTGGCCATCGGTGCAGCATCGGTCGCCTCCCAGGGTGGCGAAGTGGTCGGTCGCGTGGTCACCACGATGACCGACATCGAACAGTCATCGAAGAAGATCGCGGAGATCATCTCGGTCATCGATGGCATCGCCTTCCAGACCAATATCCTGGCCTTGAACGCCGCGGTGGAAGCGGCACGGGCAGGCGAACAGGGCCGCGGTTTTGCCGTGGTGGCTTCCGAAGTCCGCACGCTCGCTCAGCGCAGCGCCAACGCGGCCAAGGAGATCAAGGGCCTGATCGAGACCTCGGTGGACAAGGTCGCCGAGGGTTCGGCGCTGGTGAACCAGGCCGGCACGACGATGGGTGAGATCGTGGCCTCGGTGCAGCGCGTGACCGACATCATGGCCGAGATCTCCGCGGCCTCGCAGGAACAGTCGGCCGGCATCGAGCAGGTCAACCAGACCATCACGCAGATGGACGAAACCACCCAGCAGAACGCTGCACTGGTGGAAGAAGCCACCGCCGCCGCACGCTCCATGGAAGAACAGGCCGGCGCACTGACCCAGAGCGTGTCGGTGTTCAAGCTGCAGGCCAGTGCAAGTGCTCCGATCCGCAAGGCCATCGTGGCCGCTGGCACGCCGCGGCCGGTGGCGACACCGAAGGCCGCAGTCCGCAAGCAGCCCGCACGCAAACCGGAACCCGTGCTTGTCGACGGAGATGGCGAGGGCTGGCAGGAGTTCTGAGCGGCTCGTATGAAGCGGCCCGCAACAAGCACACAGCCAAAAAATCCCGGGCCCTGCACTTGTACGCAGAGCAACGAAATCCATGAAGATTCACTCTGTAGGATGGGTTGAGCCGTAGGCGATACCCATCGAGCACGTGGCGCCTTCATCACGATGATGGGTATCGCTTCGCTCAACCCATCCTACGCGCTGATCCGCTCTGTGGGCGGCGAGGCTTTCGACGAGGTAGCCCAGACCACGTCGCTGTCCCCCAGCCTGCCGATCAATGATCCGGAGCCGGTACTCGTCTATCCCGGCTCCATCTTCGTCGTGGCTGGAACTTTCTCCTTTGGCGCGCGAAAGCTTGTGACCAAGGAGAAAAGTCGCGGTGGCGAACTGGGCGCCGCTCCCAGTCGCAAGACCAGGTTCGTAGTGGTTGGCGAGCTCCGCTCGCGCGACTGGCTCAATACCAATGCCGGCACGAAGATCCAGAAAGCAGTAGAACTACGTGGCGACGGTCATCCGCTCACGATCGTCTCAGAGGCGCATTGGGTTCGCAGCCTCGTCTAGCAGTTGGCGATGTCGCAAAGTTGTGCTGTCCGCCTCCTACTCTCCCGCTCCCTGCTACGAAACACCAAGTAGTCATTAAGTTCCTCGACCAGCGATAGGCGTTGCGAGCTCACGCGCCCTAAGCATATCGACTGTGTCTAGCGCCCTCGTTAGCTGGCTGTCAGTGAACCCAGCGTCCCCACTACTCGCCAGCCAGAGTAACCAATCAGATACTACAACCAACTCATCAACGCTAAATAGCGACCACCTGGCGACAAACCAATCATCCCATGTGCCCGCCTGATTCGACCTATCCAGCATCGCTACCACGCCATCAACTGCACGACTATCCGGCGCATTATCCCGCACAGCCGACGCCATAATTCCAGGAAGATAGTAGGCGAATGCTTCCGGTGAAAATCCATAAATTGCTGCCGGATGCTTGTTGAGCATCTTGTCACTGACATCTTTCCATTCGATGTCGTCGAAAGCTCCTGCGTCCTCGTACTCATCAGTTCTTGGCGCGTTGGAAACCACGCAGGACCCAGGCCTGACTCGCCACCCAAACGCAACTTCTATGCGACGCATGAGAGAACTATTCATGAATCAAATGTCCGCATTCCACCAAGCCAGCTTGAGTGCCTGACACTTGGAGACATTTATCCAGGCTTGGCTTTGAGCCTGTTGATGCACGCCGTCGCCACCAGCCCAGCAACGCACATCCCTTTTGGAACGAGCAACTGCTTCTGCCAACCAAGCCTTCGCCCTCATGCCCAACTCCCATCGCGTCATCCCTGCCTTGCATTTGCCAAGGGTACCTACAACCGCCTTCGCGCGTTGCACGTCCGCGTTCAGTCTGTCGCATTCATCATCTGGGCCGCGGCAGGCCTCCCGCGCCGCAAGCGAAGCGAGCGAAGCGAGCGTTTGTAACGCATTGACGTTCGTATCGTTCGCCACAGGACTCATCATTTGCATCGCTGTAAGCGTTGCAGATAAGACGTTAGATATATCTTTTCCATACACGTAAGGCCCTACAGAATGCGGCGAGTAACCTGAGTTGACTGGGTTTTCGGGATCATACGGAGCAGTCACATAGCCTGGGCCGCCGGGCATCTGCCAGATCCCTTGCACGCCTTTGCTTTGAAGTCCTTCGGGATCACTCTTTAGCAGGGGCTTGCCCTCAACGTATCCATACGTACTTACGCCCGCAGTTAGTCCTAGTGGATCTGACGACAAGTATCGTCCGGACGAAGGCTCGTAATCACGATGTAAGTTCTGATTCGTGAGTGTTGCCTCATCCACGATCTGACCTGGCAAACGCGTCGCGAGCGCCAAGCTCACCTGACCTTGGTCAGAATCTTGATCCGGCGGAGTATCCCCAAACACCTCTCCCGTCAGGCTCCACTTCCAAATGACCTTGTCCTGGGCTGCATCTACGGCAACTCTAGTTGTCCCTATGTGATCTGGCTGGAGATGCAAGGATTGATTTCCCAGCATCAACGAAATCGGCAGATCATCCATCCAAACAAATTGCTGTGATGGCATGTCAGGTGCCCCGTAGATGCCGAGTCTGTGACCAAGCTCGTCATAGAGCACGATGACAGTCTCTACCCCGTGGTACTTTCTGACTTGCTCTCCGCGCCCGTTGTAGCTGTACTCCATCGCAACGATACCGGCGTTTCGCACACTATTCATTCTTCCCGCATCGTTGTAAGTGAACTCACGTGCCCCCCCAATCGACACGGTGTTGCCGGTCGCATCGTATGACCTGCTTTCGCCTGCGATCGAACTGAGGCGATGGCTGTTGGCCGGATACGCATAGGCCTTCGTACCGAACGAGTCCGTGTAGCTCATCCGGTTACCCGTCTTGTCGTATTCGTACTTGTCCAGGACCGCCTGGGCCGGGCCATCGAGCGCCTCCGTCAGGCGACCCAACGCGTCGTAGCGGTACTCCATCGGTGGTGAGCTGCCGCTATCGATATCGACCAGGTTGCCGACCGCGTCATAGCCATAGGTCAGATCCAGACCGCCCGTTCCTCCCTGGATCGACGTTGGACGGTAGTCCAGGTCCACGTCGCGCTGCATGGTGCGGCCATTGCCATACACCCAGCCTGCGATGGGACCGAAGGGGTGGTACGTAGCCTGGTGCAGCAGGATTTCCCGCGCCAGTCCCGGCCGGGTGACGCCTACACTGGTGATCTGGCCTTGCGCGTTGCGGACATAGTCCGCCACCGTGCCGTCCGGATAGGTCATCGCCTGCAGTTGCCCACTCTTGGTGTAGGCGTACTGCAGCGTCAGCGCCACGCCATCCGTGGTCTGCACCTTGCGGACCAGTTGGCCGAAGCGGTCGTGGCAGTAATGGGTCGAGCCGCTGCCATCGACCATCAGCGTCAACCGCCCCACCGAGAACGTTTCGCCTGCCTGGCAAACCGGCTGGGTGACATCGTAGGTGTAGGAGACATTGAGGCTGGCGGTGGGGTAGCCGACCTGCGTCAGCCGGTTCAGCGCGTCGTACTGGTAGGTCGTCGCGATGCCGCGGGCATCGGTCTGGCTGGCGCGGTTGCCGGCACTGTCGTAGGTGTAGGTGGCGATACCCGTGTCCGGACTGCTCAACTGCACCAGGTCGCCAAAGCCGTTGTAGCTATACGTGGTGTCCAACCCCTTCGGGTCGGTGACCTTGGTCAGGTTGTCGTTGGCGTCGTACTCGAACTTCGTTTCCGCCTCGATCCCGCCCACATCCTGCAACGTGCGCTTGAGCCGGCTCAGGGGATCGTAGTCGTTGCTGGTGACATGTCCCAGCGCATCGGTCACGGTCTTGGCGTTTCCGCTTGCATCGTAGGTGAAGTCGGTCGGGCTCGATTGTGCGTCGGCCTGTGTGGCCAGCTGCCCCAGTGTGTTGTAGATCCGCGACAGTGTTCGCTTGAGCACACCGCCTGCGCCCTTGGTGCTCTCACCGATGCGATTGCCCGCGCCATCCAGCGTGTACTCGATGCGATTGCCGGCACTGTCGGCGACCGCGGTCAGGCGCTTGGCATCGTCGTACTCGTACGTGGTGTAGACACCGTCCGGATCAGTGATCTTCTTCACCAGCCCGGTGGGCCAGTACTCGTACGAGGTGATGCGATCATCTGCACTCGTCGCGCCCTTGACCGTCATCGTCGCCACCCAGCCGCGCGGGTAGTACAGCGTCTCGGTCACCACGCCGTTCGTGTCCTTGACCGCCAGCGGACGCCCAGCTGCGTCGTAGGCCAGCACTTCTGTAACCCGGCCCAGCGCATCGGTGACCTTCCAGAGATCCCCCGGGCGATAGCCGCAACCGGACAGCGTGCCGCCGCAGGCCCCGCCTACGGTGCCGTAGTACGCGTATGCGTTCGTGTCGGACACGTCCGTGCGTGGACCATCGATCGATTTCAGCAGGCCGACACGCGGACAGGTGCCGACGTCCACGTCGGCCTGCTCGCAGTAGGCACGCGTGGCAGTACGCGTAACCAGTATCGACGGGTCCAGGGATGTCGTCGTCAACAACTGTCCGGTGGCGCTGTAGTCCATATTGGTCTGAGACACGACCTGACCAGCAGCGTTCAGGGTTCGCAGTTGCGTGGGCGCGTTCAATGTAGCGTGCCAAACCGTTTCGCGGGTCTGCTTGTCGGGAGTCCCGAAAGCAGACGTCGCAGACGTCAGTTTCCCAAGGGTATACGTGTAACGATCCTGGGAGCCATTGACGTTGGTTCGCGTGAGCGTCCGCCCGTAGCTATCAAAGGTGGCGGACCGTGTGCCATTGGGGTCAATCACTGACAGGGGGCTACGGTTTCGATCCGCGCTATAGGTGAATGCGCGCGTAGCGCCGCTGCTTGTCTCCACCTCCGCCTGATTCGCTGACGTGTAACGCATCCTGGTGGTGTTCACTGGCTGCCCTGCCGAGTTGAACTGCGCACTCAGAACAACCCGGCCATGTACGTCGTAGCCGAAACTCGAATGACGGTTTCCGTCCTCGTAGGTGATGCCAGTCAGCAACCCAGGGTCACCATTGGTGGCCAGGCCGGCCTCGCCGTAGTGGTACTGCTTTGCACCACCGTGACTATCGGAAACCGATACAAGGTTGCCGTGCCCATCGTAGGCGTAGGTTTGCGATGTTCCATCCGGCAGAAGCAAGCCAGTTAGAGTTCCGAAATGGTCATGCGTGAACTGCAGGGCGCGACCGCTATGGTCAACCACCCTTTCCAGAAGTCTCTTGCTGTTGTACTCCAGCGTCACGTCCCGTTCCGGCGCACGCGCGTTGCGGATGCTGACCAACCCCAGCGTTGAAGAGAAAGTACTGACATCTCCGTTGGATTCGGTGATCTGCCAGTTTCCGTCCGCGGCCCGGACCATTGACGCATCACCGAGGCCCGCAATCACAAAACGACCGCCGCCAACCGACTGGTACTTCATCCTCTTTCCGCCAACGACGAGTTGGCTCGAATTGGTTCCCGGCGGGCTGAAAACGGGCCCATAGGTATGGGACCAGCCGCGACCCAGATTAAATCCGCCGGAGAGTTCCTCGCGCAGCGAGTTGTAGTGGCGGGCAAAGGGACGTCCGGCGAAGGTGAAGTCCGCTTCGACGCTCGACTTGTTGGTCGTGGAGGGCTCGCACGACTGGTTGTCCGCTGGACACTGGCCCGCGTTCTGCCGGGGCGCAGTTATCATGATGGTACCGCCGGCCGTCGATTGACACAGGTAGGGCGATATGTTCGCCAACACGCCTCTAGTAGGCCCCATTCCTGCCGGGCAAAGGTACCGTTGCCGACGGATAAGAGGGAACTCGCGCGTTCCTCGGTACCTATGGTCGTCGTAATACGTATCGAAGAGGATCTTGCGAGATCGGGACTTGGTCGAATCGTCGAGAACCCCGACTCCGGGGGTACTGGTACTATCGGTCCGATTCAGTGGAACGTATGATCCATCCACGCGGGGATTGAGGTTGTAGCACCTGTTCCAGCCACAGGAGTAAACCACCCCCGCGTTGATTCTTTGAGAAAAGAAGTTGGAAATAAGCTCTTCCTCGTTCCCGCATCCGCCAAAGCTATTAGCGGATCCTGGGCAGTATTGCGTTGCCTCGACGTCCTCAAGGAACATGTAGTAAGGCGCGTAGTACTCCAGTGGCGCTTGCGGTTTGACGGCATAGTAAGACCGGATTTCGCCGTTCGACAGTTTCTGCAGGCGACTGTTGTACAGATATTGGCCAACATCTGGCACTGCTGCACGCAGTGCAGCTTCTGCCTCGCCCAAGGATGTAAAGCATCCTCCAGTACTCGGACAATAGGTCGCACCCGGCGCGAATCCCCCCGTCGGATCGTCCACCGTGACCACCTGCGCGCGCATATCGCCCGCCCACACCAGCATCGCGATTGCCGCGATGATCGAAAACCCTCTGAACATCCCTATCCCCTCGTCAGCTGCCTTGCAGAACGTGTGGCAGATGGCCATCACATGATCAAGGAAGAACGCTACACGGTCACCGCGTAGCGGGGAAGACGACACGCCGGGTAAGTGCATTTACATTTTGCCCGCTCTCTCACCACCTGCATCTCGCTTGATCGACGGCCCCGCCCCCCCATCAGGATCCCGGCCCGTCGGCCTCCATGCCGCACGCATCCAGCACACCCCCTAAAGATGCTGCACCCCACGCCGATACAGCCTGTGACGCCTTCCCTGCCCAGATGCTTCACGCCCGCATGACCGAGCCCAGCGACGCCCCTCTGGCCGATCCCGTCAGGTACGACGAAGAAGAAAAGTACCTGGTGCATGGCGAATACGAGATCCGGCAGATCCTGCAATCGCTGATCGCCAGGCGCGCGCTCGTCAGTGGTTGCGCGATGCCGCGCAACCACACCTTCCCCACCTCCATCATCGAAGTACTGGAGGACGAAGACGGCGTGCTGATCGATGGCAGCGCCTCGGAGACCATCAACCGCAGCATCGAGGAAGCGAGCCACGTCACCTGCGTGTCGCGACTCGACCGCATCCACGTGCAGTTCAAGCTCTACGACCTGCAACGCGTGCAGAAGGACGGCCAGGTGGCATTCCGTGCCTCGTTGCCTGAAAGCATCCTGCGCCTGCAGCGTCGCGAGTTCTACCGCCTGCAGGTGCCGGTGACGCAGCCCATCGAGTGCGCCGTCGCCGAGCGGCACCCCGACGGCGAGACCACCTACCGCAACTACCGCGTGATGGACATCAGCGGCGGCGGCATCGCCCTGGCCGTGCAGGCCGAAGAACCCACGCTTCGGCCCTACAAGGAATTCCCCGGCAGCCTGCTCCACCTGCCCGACAGCGGCCCGCTGTGCTTACGCCTGATGGTCAAGAGCCTGCACCGCCAGCTCAACCAGAACGGCACCGAAAGCTGGCGCGCCGGCTGCCAGTTCACCGACCTGCCGCGTGGCGGCGATGCGCTGATCCAGCGCTACATCTTCCGGCTGGAACGCCAGCGCAGCGCCCGCGAACGCGGCGCGGCGTGACCTGCATCGAATTTCCGGCCGCCGCCCGTCGCCTGTGACCGGCATCCGCTCAACCTTGCGCCGTCGCCGCCGATACCTCGCGTAACACCCCTGCGGCGCGGGCGTGGCAACGCACCACCGCCACCGCAATCCCGCAGGCATCGCAAGCCGTACCATCCAGTCCGCACGAGGCCAGCATGTCATCCATTCCCTCCCGATCCACCTCCCGCAGCATCGCGACGCGCGTGATGTTCGGCACCGCCGTGGTGGCCCTGCTCGCCTTCGGCGTCGCCGCCGCGGCAAGCTACCTGCGCAGCAGCCAGGCGCTGCTGTCCGGGGCGCGGGCCACGATGGAAGGACTCGCGAACCAGGAGGCCCAGCGCATCTCGGGCGAACTCACCCGCGCCTTCGACGGCAACGATGCGCTCGCGCATGCACTGCTCGCCCAGCGCCAGGGCGACGGCATCAGCCGCACCGCCGCCAGCGCCATCTTCAAGCGCCAGTTGGAGGCGCACCCGGAATGGGTCGGCGTCGGCACGCTGTGGGAACCCGATGCCTTCGATGGCAAGGATGCGGACCATATCGGTGCCGAAGGCCACGATGACACCGGCCGCTTCATGAGCTACTGGGCATGGAGCAACGGCGTCCCGCTGCTGGAAGCCCTGCGTGATTACGAAGTCACCGGTGCCGGCGACTGGTACCGGCGGCCGCGCGAACTCAAGCGTCCGGTGGTCGCCGAGCCCTACGTCTACAAGATCGCCGGCAAGGACGTGCTGATGACCACGCTGTCCACGCCGATCCTGCAGGACGGCGACTACCTCGGTGTGATGACCGTGGACTTCGCCCTGCAATCGCTGCAGGAGCGTATCGCGAAGCTCACGCCGATGGATGCCGGCTTCGTCCGCCTGCTCACGCCGGCCGGCGTGGTCATCGCGGACAAGGATGCCGCCTCGGTCGGCAAGCCTTATGCGGGCGCCCACGCTGCCGACGTGATGAAGCAGGTGGCCTCCGGCAAGCCGGTGTTCCGCGAGGCCACCGACGCCGCGGGCGAAACCGTGATGGAAGCCTACGTACCGCTGCAGATCGGCGCCGCGCAGGAGCACTTCGCGCTGGGCGTGGTGGTGCCCCGTGCAGTGCTGATGCGGGAAGCGCGCGCCGTGCTCTGGACGGTGGTGGCGGTCGGCGCGCTGGGCGCTGCACTGCTGTGCGGCGCCGTGTTCTGGTTGCTGCGCCGCCAGGTCGGCATGCCACTGGCCGGCGCCGTGCGCGTGGCCGACGATATCGCCAGCGGCAAGCTGGACAGCCAGATCGATGTCGGGCGCGACGACGAGATCGGCACCCTGATGAAAGCCATGCGCAGCATGCAGGGCAACCTGCGCGAGCGCATCGAGCGCGACGCCGTGGTGGCGAAGGAAAGCCTGCGCATCCGTACCGCACTGGAGGATGTGACCACCAACGTCATGATCGCCGACGCCGACCGCACCATCGTCTATGCCAACCGGCCACTGATGAAGATGCTGACCGACGTCGAACAGGACCTTCGGCGCGACCTGCCTGCCTTCGATGTGCGTACCGTCATCGGCAGCAGCATCGACATCTTCCACAAGAAGCCCGAGCACCAGTCGCGCATGCTGGCCCAGTTGCAGGGCACCCATCGCGCGCAGATCAGCGTGGGCGGACGCATCATGCAGCTGATCATCAACCCCGTGACCGATGGCGAAGGCCAGCGGATCGGCTACGTGGTCGAATGGGCTGACCGCACCAACGAGGTGATGGTCGAACAGGAAGTGACCCGCATCGTGCAGGACGCGGCACGGGGCGACCTGAGCGGGCGCATCACCGAAACCGGCAAGCAGGGCTTCCTGCTGGCGCTGTCGCAGCAGGTGAATGGCCTGCTGGCGACGATAGCAGGCAGCGTGGACTCGGTTTCCGGGGTACTGCGTTCGCTGTCGAAGGGCGACCTGACCGCGCGCATGGAAGGCGATTTCCACGGTGTCTTCGCCACCATGCGCGATGACGCCAACGCCACCGTCGCCCAGCTGACCGACATCGTCGGCCGCATCCAGGACGCCTCGACCAGCATCAACACCGCCGCCGGTGAAATCGCCTCCGGCAACAGCGACCTGTCGCGCCGTACCGAGCAACAGGCGGCCAACCTGGAAGAAACCGCCGCCTCGATGGAGGAACTGACTTCCACCGTGCGCCAGAACGCCGAGTCCGCCCGCCAGGCCAACCAGTTGGCCATCGGTGCCGCAGGCGTCGCCTCACAGGGCGGCGAAGTGGTCAGCAAAGTCGTCAGCACCATGACCGACATCGAACAGTCGTCGAAGAAGATCGCCGAGATCATCTCGGTCATCGACGGCATCGCTTTCCAGACCAACATCCTGGCGCTCAATGCCGCGGTTGAAGCCGCACGGGCGGGCGAACAGGGCCGCGGCTTCGCGGTGGTCGCATCGGAAGTCCGCACGCTGGCCCAGCGCAGCGCCAATGCCGCCAAGGAGATCAAGGGCCTGATCGAGACCTCGGTGGACAAGGTCGCCGACGGCTCGGCGCTGGTGCACCAGGCCGGCACGACCATGAGCGAGATTGTCGCCTCGGTGCAGCGCGTGACCGACATCATGGCCGAGATCTCCGCGGCCTCGCAGGAACAGAGCGCCGGCATCGAGCAGGTCAACCAGACCATCACCCAGATGGACGAGACCACCCAGCAGAACGCCGCGCTGGTGGAAGAAGCCACCGCCGCCGCGCGCAGCATGGAAGAACAGGCGCAGGCACTGGCCGAGGCCGTCTCCACCTTCCGGCTGGACGGCCACGGCCGTGTCGCGCGGCTGGTGCACGAACGCGTCACCCGCATCGCCGCCGGCACCGCGCCGCGGGGCGTTACCGAACCGCACCCGTACTGACCCCCTAAAGAAACCCGTCCCGGGGCCGATCTAGGCCATGACAGGTTCCGTCCCGGGAACCCCGACACCTTCACCGGCTGCAACAGGAGCCCGACGAATGAGCGACAAGAAAACCCAGGCCGCGGCGAGCGCGGACGAGTTCCTCAGCTTCACCCTGGGGGACGAGCACTACGGCGTGGACATCCTGAAGGTCCAGGAAATCCGAGGCTACGACTCGGTGACCCGCCTGCCGGACGCACCGGACTACATCAAGGGCGTCATCAACCTGCGCGGCACCATCGTGCCGGTGATCGACCTGCGCCTGAAGCTGCGCCTGAAGGAAGCCCGCTACGACGCCTTCACCGTGATGATCGTGCTGAACGTGGAAGACCGCGTGGTCGGCATCGTGGTGGACAGCGTGTCGGACGTGATCGCGCTGAACGCCGAGCAGATCCGTCCCACGCCGGAATTCGGTGCCAGCGTCGATACCCGCTTCATTTCCGGCATCGGCACGGTGGACGAGCGCATGCTGATCCTGCTCGATATCGAGACCCTCATCGACAGCGCCGACCTGGGTCAGCCGTTGCCGGAGCAGGTCGCTGCCTGACGCGCCGCGTTCGCGGTACGCACTCTGCATTCCCCCGGGGACCGCAGGCCGCAAGGCCTCCGGTCCCTTTTTCTTGCGCGGCCCCGCCCCCGCTGCACCACGCCTTTCGTCGTAGGGGTAAGAAAACCACTGAAATTCGTCCATTCGCGGCCGCTAATACCTACGAAGGCAATCCGCCCCGCATTCCGTACGCACAGGCCCCACCTGTCGCCAGAGACCCCGCCATGACGTTCAACGCCAAGATCGCCGCCCTGCTCTCCAACCTGCCGCTGAAGCGCAAGTTCCTCATCCAGACCGCACTGGTTGCCATCGGCACCATCGGCCTGGCGGTGATCGCGGCGCGCATGCAGTACCTGGATCTCACCGGGACGCGGCAGGCGGGCCTGAAAGCGCAGACCGAGATGGCGCTGGGCGTCATCGAGGGATATGCGAAACAGGTGGAAGCCGGCACCCTGGATGAAGCACAGGCGAAGGAGAGCGCGCTGGCCACGCTCGCCTCGATGCAGGCGAACAAAGGCGTGGATTACTTCTTCGTCACCGACGAAGCACCGACCATGCTGATGCACCCTACCCGTCCCGACCTGATCGGCAAGCCGCTGGATGATGTGCTGAGCCCGGATGGCAAGCGCATCTTCCCCGAGTTCGTCCGCGTGGCGCGCGCGGGCGGTGGCCATGTCGACTACAGCTGGGCCAAGGCCGGCGAAGAAGACCCGGTGCCGAAGACCTCGTATGCGGCGTTGTACCAGCCGTGGGGCTGGGTGATCGGCACCGGCGTCTATATCGACGACACCCAGGCGCAGGCGCTGCAGTTCACCTTCATCATGACCATCGTCGGCGGCCTGCTGGTGCTGCTGAGCATGGCGATCGGCTGGGTGATCGGCCAGTCGGTGCTGGAACCGGTCTCGCGCGCACTGGCCGCCATCAAGGGCGTCTCGCGGGGCGACCTGAGCGTGCGCACCGGCCACCACGGCCGCGACGAAGTCGGCCAGATGCTCAAGGCCACCGACGAAATGGTGCACATGCTGGAGCGTTTCTCGCAGGAAACGCATGTGATGATCCGCCTGCACGAAGCCGAGGACATCAGCCACCGCATGCCGGAGGATTTCCCCGGCGTGTACGGCGAACTGGCAGGCGGCATCAACACGATGATGTTCGAGCACCTGGATGCTTTCCGCGATGCCATCGGCATCCTGGAACGCTACGCCAGCGGCGACCTCAGCCAGGATGCGCGTCGCCTGCCCGGTACGCGTGCGTTCCTGCATGAAGCGATGGACGCGGCCAAGCAGAGCCTGCTGGCCATCAACGCCGAGATCAAGCGCCTCGCACAGGCCGCCGGGGCCGGTGACTTCAGCGCCCGCGGCGACGAGGCGCGCTTCCAGCACGACTTCCGCCAGATGGTGCAGGGCCTGAACGCCATGATGGCGACCAGCGACCGCAACCTGGCCCAGCTGTCCGCCCTGCTGCGCGCGATCGCCGATGGCGACCTCACGGCCCGCATGGAAGGCGATTTCCACGGTGTCTTCGCCACCATGCGTGATGACGCCAACGCCACCGTCGCCCAGCTGACCGAGATCGTCGGCGGCATCCAGATGGCGGCCACCAGCATCAATACTGCGGCCGGCGAGATCGCATCGGGCAACAACGACCTGTCGCGCCGTACCGAGCAACAGGCGGCCAACCTGGAAGAAACCGCCGCCTCGATGGAGGAACTGACCTCCACCGTGCGCCAGAACGCCGAGTCCGCCCGCCAGGCCAACCAGTTGGCCATTGGTGCGGCGTCTGTCGCTTCGCAGGGTGGCGAGGTGGTCGGTCGCGTGGTCACCACGATGACCGACATCGAACAGTCCTCCAAGAAGATCGCCGAGATCATCTCGGTCATCGACGGCATCGCCTTCCAGACCAACATCCTGGCCTTGAACGCGGCCGTGGAAGCCGCCCGTGCCGGTGAACAGGGTCGCGGCTTCGCGGTGGTCGCTTCGGAAGTCCGGACGCTGGCGCAGCGCAGCGCCAATGCTGCCAAGGAGATCAAGGGCCTGATCGAAACGTCGGTGGACAAGGTCGCCGAGGGTTCGGCGCTGGTGAACCAGGCCGGCACGACGATGGGTGAGATCGTGGCCTCGGTGCAGCGCGTGACCGACATCATGGCCGAGATCTCCGCGGCCTCGCAGGAACAGTCGGCCGGCATCGAGCAGGTCAACCAGACCATCACGCAGATGGACGAAACCACCCAGCAGAACGCTGCACTGGTGGAAGAAGCCACCGCCGCCGCACGCTCCATGGAAGAACAGGCCGGCGCACTGACCCAGAGCGTGTCGGTGTTCAAGCTGCAGGCTGCCCCCAGTGCACCGGTGCGCCAAGCCCCTATGGCCGCCGCTGCACCGCGGCCGGTGGCGACACCCAGGGCCGTGGCCCGCAAGCCGGTTGCGCGCAAGCCCGAGCCTGCCCTCGCCGACGGTGACTGGCAGGAGTTCTGAGCCGACGGGCGCACCCGGCGTGCGCCCCTTTCCGTGACCGCCTTCAAGTAACCCGGACTCCGGCCGATATGTCACCAGAAGGCCCTCTTCCCTGGCACCCGATGACCGTCGCACCCCCCGCCACCGACGACGCCACCCGCTGCCCGAAAGTGCGCCGCGAGGGCAGTGCATGCTAGGCCGCACGCTGACCTCGCTGACATCGGTGCGCGACGCACAGGCGTCCACGGATCTCCCGCCGGAGAGCCTCTGGCACGTACTGGAGCAGTCCGTCGATGCTGCGTTCGTCGTCGATGGGCGCCACCGGGTGGTGCTGTTCAATCCGGCGGCGGAAGCGCTCTGGGGGTGCCCGCGCGAAGACGTGCATGGCATGCCGTTCACCCGCCTGCTGTCCAGTCCCCAGGCGGACAGCAGCCCCGACGCCACGCTGGCGCAACTGCTCGGCAGCCATCGCGATGCCGTGCTGCACCGGCCCGATGGCAGCGAGGTCGCTTGTTCGGTATCTCTATCCAAGGTGCGAGTGGGCGCGCAGGTCTTCCATACCGCCTTCGTGCGCGACACCAGCGACCAGAAGCGCCAGCTTGAGCGCCTGCGCCAACTGTCGATCGTGGTGGACAAGAGCGACAACGCGATCTTCGTGAGCGCGCCGGACCGCGAAGTGGTCTACGTCAACAGCGGCTTCACCCGCATGCTGGGTTACCGGCTCGAAGAGCTGCGCGGGATCAAACCCTCGCAGCTGCTGTCCGGCGCGCATACCGACGCCAGCCTGGACGATCGCATCAGCCAGGCGATGAAGGCCGGCGAAGGCCTGCAGACGGAAGTGCTGCTGTACACCAAGTCGGGCCGCCCGCTGTGGCTTTCGGCTGCGATCAACCCGGTGCACGACGAGGACGGGACACTGCTGGGGCTGGTCAGCGTGCTGAGCGACATCACCCAGACCAAGATGCACCAGGTACTGCACAACAAGGTGCTGGATGCACTGGTGCACGAATGGAGCGTCGCCGACGTGATGACGCTGATCTGCCGCGAGGTGGAGCACATCGCGCCGGAACTGACGGTCTCCATCATCACCGTGGACAACGAGGGGCTGATGCACGCCCTCGCCTCGCCCAGCCTGCCGGAAGCCTGGGCCCGCAAGATCGACGGCATGGCGATAGGTCCACGCGCCGGCGTGTGCGGTGCCGCCGCCTGGCGGGGCCGCGCGGTGCTGGTGAAGGACATCGCCAGCGATCCGCTGTGCGCCGGCACCCGCCACCTCACCACGCCACTCGGGTTGCGCGCCTGCTGGACGCACCCCATCAAGTCGAGCAGCGGCCGCGTGCTGGGCACGCTGTCGTTCTACTACCGCGAGAACCGCGGTCCCGACGAACTGCATGAACGCCTGGCCGATACGTGCCTGCACCTATGTTCGCTGACGCTGGAGCGCGAGCAGACCAACGAGCGCGTGCACCAGTTGGCGTTCTACGACACGCTGACCGGCCTGCCGAACCGCATCATGTTCAGCGCCAAAGCGGAACAGGCGCTGGCCAACGTCGCCCAGGTGAACGGCACCGCGGCCGTACTCTTCATCGACCTGGACCGCTTCAAGCGCGTGAACGACGCGCAGGGACACGCCGCCGGCGATGGCCTGCTGCGCGATGTTGCCGCACGCCTGAGCGAGGAACTCGGGGGCATCAACATCGTCGGCCGCCAGGCCGGCGACGAATTCGTCGCGGTGCTGCCGATGTGCAGCGCCGAACAGGCCGGCAGCGTGGCCGAGCGGATGCTCGGCGCCATCGCGGCGCCGACCACCGCCGGCCTGATGACGCTGCATCCCAGCGCCAGCATCGGCGTGGCGATGTTTCCGGACGACGGTCGTGACATCGACCTGCTCGTGCGCCATGCCGACATGGCGATGTACCGCGCGAAAACCGATGGCGGCGGCAGCTTCCGCTTCTTCAGCCTGGACATGAACCGGCTGGCGCAGGAGCGTGTTTCACTCGAAACCGCGCTGCGCGAGGCCCTCAGGCTCGACCAGCTGAAACTGCAGTACCAGCCCCAGGTCGGCGGCTGCGACGGCAGACAGTTGTATGGCGTGGAGGCACTGCTGCGCTGGCACCATGCGGAGCTCGGCATCATTCCCCCCGCGCGCTTCGTGCCGGTGGCCGAAGAGTGCGGGCTGATCGCCGAGCTCAGCCTGTGGGTGCTGCGCCAGGCGTGTGCGCAGATGGCCGACTGGCGCCAGCGTGGCATCGATATCCCGCGCGTGTCGGTGAACGTTTCCGCGATCAATTTCCGTGACCCGCAGCTGTCGCTGCAGATTTCCGACCTGCTGGACGAGCACGGCCTGGAACCGGGCGACCTGACGCTCGAGATTACCGAGAGCGTCATGCTGGACCCGGACCCGGACGTGCTCGAGAACATCGAGGCCATCTACGTGCTGGGCGTGCGGCTGTCGCTGGACGACTTCGGTACCGGCTATTCCAGCCTCAGCCATCTGCATCGCCTGCCCATCAGCGAGCTCAAGCTGGACCAGAGCTTCGTACGCGACATCGACACCAGCGCCATCGCACGCACGCTGACCTCCTCGGTACTGCGCATCGGTGAAAGCCTGGGCATGAAGGTGGTCGCCGAGGGCGTGGAAACCGAATCGCAGCACCGCTTCCTGACCGAACAGCGCTTTCCCGTGTTGCAGGGCTATCTGTTCTCGCCGCCGCTGCCGCCCGGGCCGCTGGAAGAGTGGTTGGACACGCACGGCTACGCGGCTGCCCGCGAAGTCGAGACCGGAGCTGGCGCTACGCCGTAGCCGCAACGCCGGGCGTGCGAGCGGCTGAGTGGGCAACCCGGAAAGTGTGATCCGTATCCCAGTCGCAGGAACGAACGATCCCGCGTTGCGCCATCGCCTCAAGTTTGGCGACGACGAGCCGATCTCTGGCAGTGAGCCGTTACCCCTCTTCTGTCCATCCGGAGTTACTGGAATGAAAATCGCATCCGTCCTGACCCTGTCCATCGCCATCGTCGGTGCCGCCCTGCTGATGCCCGCGACGCCGGCCAACAGCCAGTCGCAGGTCGACAACGCGATCCCCGCCGACATGGCCGCGCGCTTCGCCGGCAAGAACGGCACCGTCTGCGGCAAGGTGGGCAAGGCACGCTTCGCCGAGAACTCCGAAGGCACCCCGACCTTCCTGTACATGGGCGGCAACTTCCCGCGCCACACGTTCACGGCGCGCATCCCGGGCGACGCCCGTGCCAAGTTCAAGCCGGCCCCGGAAGAGCTGGAAGGCAAGGACGTGTGCGTGATCGGCGCCATCGAGCGCGACAACTCGCGCGCCGAGATCGTGGTCAGTTCGCCAGCGAACCTGAAGCTCGCAACGATCCGCTGATCCGTTCCAACGGCAGGGCGTCATGCCCTGCCCTGTCCTGGTCGCACCCGAGAGCGGCGCGGCACGCCACCGGTAAAGGAAAACGATTCCCATGCAGCGGATCAAGAACCTCAAACTGACGACGAAGATGATGCTTGCGTTCGGCGCCGTGCTGGCGCTGATGCTGGTACAGGGCATCGCTGCTTTCGTCGGCCTGAACTCGTTGAACGGCGCCACCACCGAGGTGACCGGCAACGTCCTGCCCAGCGTGAAGGCCGCTGGCGACCTGCAGAACCTGATCGGCGAGTACCGCACGACCTCCTACCGGCAGCACGTGCGGGCCAGCGACGCCGTCAAGGCGGAAGCCAAGACGCTGGCCACGCAGACGGACAAGAAGATCGAGCAGTCCATCAAGGACTACGCCACGCTGATCGCCAGCCCGGACGAAAAGAAGGCCTATGACACCTTCGTCAAGGAATGGAAGGCAGCCAAGCAGTCGTACGCCGAGGTGCAGGAGATGCTGGATCTCGGCCTGCCGGACGACGCCGTGGATACCTTCATCGGCACCACGCGCGACCAGCACCGGAAGACGGTCGCAGCACTGAACACGTTGGTCAACGTGGTCGACCAGCAAGCCAAGACGGCCAGCGCCAGCGCCGACAGCACCTTCGCTGCCTCCAGCACGCTGATGGTCATCATGCTGCTGGTGGGCATCGTGGGCGGCCTGGCCCTGGCCTGGTTCTTCGCCCGCGCCATCGCCGGTGCCGTCGGCGAAGCCGTGCGCGTGGCCAATGATGTATCCGCCGGCAAGCTGGATGGCAAGATCGACACCAGCCGCCAGGACGAAGTCGGCCAGCTGCTGTCCGCCATGCAGCGCATGCAGACGCAGGTGCAGTCGGTGATTTCCGCCCAGAGCGAAATGGCCGCGCGCCACGACGAGGGCCAGATCAGCTACCGCATGGACGACAGTGCGTTCCCGGGCGAATACGGCCGCATGGTGCGCGACACCAACGCCCTGGTCGCCTCGCACCTGCAGGCCATCGGCGATGCATTGAAGATCATGCAGCGCTACTCGGTGGGCGACCTGAGCCTGGACATGCCCAAGCTGCCGGGCGAGAAGGCCAACCTGACCGAAACGATGGATGCCACCAAGGCCAACCTGTCGGCGATCAACGGCGAGATCAAGCGCCTGGCGATGTCCGCTTCCTCCGGCGATTTCAGCCAGCGCGGCGACGTGGACAAGTACCAGTACGACTTCCGCGACATGATCGACGGCCTGAACCAGCTGATGGAAACCACCGACGGCAACCTCGCCGAGGTGTCCGAACTGCTGCAGGCCATCGCGCGTGGCGACCTGACGGCGCGCATGGAAGGCGACTTCCATGGCGTGTTCGCCAGCATGCGTGACGATGCGGATGCCACCGTGGCCCAGCTGACCGACATCGTCGGCCGCATCCAGGACGCCTCGACCAGCATCAACACCGCCGCCGGTGAAATCGCCTCCGGCAACAGCGACCTGTCGCGCCGTACCGAGCAACAGGCGGCCAACCTGGAAGAAACCGCCGCCTCGATGGAGGAACTGACTTCCACCGTGCGCCAGAACGCCGAGTCCGCCCGCCAGGCCAACCAGTTGGCCATCGGTGCCGCAGGCGTCGCCTCACAGGGCGGCGAAGTGGTCAGCAAAGTCGTCAGCACCATGACCGACATCGAACAGTCGTCGAAGAAGATCGCCGAGATCATCTCGGTCATCGACGGCATCGCTTTCCAGACCAACATCCTGGCGCTCAATGCCGCGGTTGAAGCCGCACGGGCGGGCGAACAGGGCCGCGGCTTCGCGGTGGTCGCATCGGAAGTCCGCACGCTGGCCCAGCGCTCGGCCAATGCCGCCAAGGAGATCAAGGGCCTGATCGAGACCTCGGTGGACAAGGTGGCCGATGGCTCCAAGCTGGTGAACCAGGCCGGCGCGACCATGGGCGAGATCGTCGCCAGCGTGCAGCGCGTGACCGACATCATGGCCGAGATCTCGGCGGCGTCGCAGGAACAGAGCGCCGGCATCGAACAGGTCAACCAGACCATCACCCAGATGGACGAGACCACCCAGCAGAACGCCGCACTGGTGGAAGAAGCCTCGGCCGCTGCCCGTTCGATGGAAGAGCAGGCACAGGCACTGAGCGAATCGGTGTCGGTATTCAAACTGCATGCCAACGCGGCACCGACCCCCGTGGTCGCCAAGCCGGCCAAGGCCGCATCCGCGGCCCCTGTGAAGCCCGCGCCGCGCGCCGCCGCCCCTTCGGTGCTGGAGCCCGCGCTGGCCGATGGTGACGACTGGCAGGAATTCTGAGGCACGCGGTTTGCATCGCTTCCCGGCAACACGCCCCTTTCCCTGTCCATGCGGCAGGGAAAGGGCACCGCCACACCCCTAGCCTCACCCGTCCCGTCGAGAATCCGATGTCCGTCAGTACCCGCTCCCCTGCCCCGGCTGCCACGACACGACGGACCCCCGCGCCGCTTCCCGCAGATGACGGTGCGGCAGGATCGGCAGGACGCGATTTCGAGTTCGACGACCGCGACTTCCGCCGTGTGGTCGACCTGATCCGCCAGCGTGCCGGCATCGCCCTGGCCGACGGCAAGCGCGACATGGTCTATGGCCGACTGTCACGCAGACTGCGCGCATTGGGCCTGCGCAGCTTCAAGGACTACCTCGACCAGTTGGAACGGGACGGTGGAGACGAGTGGCAGGCATTCACCAATGCGCTGACCACCAACCTGACCTCGTTCTTCCGCGAGCCGCACCACTTCGAGCGGCTGCAGGAAGAACTGGCGAAGCGCCGGAACGACGGCCCGCTGAAGATCTGGTCGTGCGCCGCGTCCACCGGCGAAGAGCCTTACTCCATCGCCATCACCGCCTGCGAGGCCTATGGCACGCTGACTCCGCCGGTAAGTATCCTGGCCACGGACGTGGACACGCAGGTGCTTGCCACCGGCGAACGCGGCGTCTATCCGGTCGAGCGCATCGCCGGCCTGGACGACACCCTGAAGCGGCGCTATTTCCAGCGCGGCAGCGGCCCCAACGAGGGCAAGTGCCGCGTGCATCCGGCATTGCGCCAGCTGATCGACTTCCGCCCGCTCAACCTGCTGACCGCACGCTACGACGTGGCCGGCCCGTTCACGGCGGTGTTCTGCCGCAACGTGATGATCTATTTCGACAAGCCCACGCAGCGCGGCATCCTGGCGCGCCTGGTGCCGCATCTGGCCGACGACGGCATGCTGTACACCGGGCACTCGGAAAACTACCTGCACGCCGCCGACATCATCCAGCCCTGCGGTCGCACGCTGTACCGTCGCGCCGGGACCGGCGCATGAGTTCAGCCGCCGCCTCGTTCGCCGATGGCAGCGTGATGCGCTACCACGACGCCCGCTTCAAGACCGAAGCAGCCAAGCTGCTGCCCACGCAGTACCTGGTGGTGGACAACGACACCGCGCTGGTCACCGTGCTGGGATCGTGCGTGGCCGCCTGCATCCGCGACCCGCTGCTGAAGCTCGGCGGCATGAACCACTTCCTGCTGCCGGACGGCAACGTGGGCGACGGCGCGCCCGCGCGCTACGGCAGCTTCGCGATGGAACTGCTGATCAACGACCTGCTCAAGCGGGGTGCCGCGCGCAACCGGCTGGAGGCCAAGGTCTTCGGCGGTGCCAACGTACTGAAAGGCTTCACCAGCAATCCGGTCGGCACGCGCAACGCCGAGTTCGTCCGCAAGTACCTGGATGCCGAACGCATTCCCGTGGTCGCCGAAGACCTGCGCGGCATCCATCCGCGCAAGGTCTGGTATTTCCCCAACACCGGCCGCGTGGTCGTGCAGCGTCTGCCGCATGCCCATGATGCCGAGGTCCTGGCCGCCGAATCCGCCGCCCGCGCCCGTCTGTCCAGGGCGCCGGTCACCGGAGGCGTGGAGCTGTTCTGATGAGTAGTCCTTCCCCCTGCAAGGTATTGATCGTCGATGACTCGGCGGTCGTGCGGCAGATGCTGACCGAGATCCTCTCGCGCGACCCGGGTATCGAGGTCGTCGGGTCCGCCGCCGATCCGCTGCTGGCGCGCGACAAGATCAAGCGCCTGAATCCCGACGTGATGACGCTGGACGTGGAAATGCCGCGCATGGACGGGCTGGCGTTCCTGGAGAACGTCATGCGCCTGCGGCCGATGCCGGTGGTGATGATCTCCTCGCTGACCGAGCGCGGCGCCGATACCACGCTGCAGGCGCTGGCGTTGGGCGCCGTGGATTTCGTGTCCAAGCCCAAGCTCGACGTCGCCAGCGGCCTGCAGGCGTATGCCGACGAGATCATCGCCAAGGTCAAGGCGGCGGCCAAGGCGCGCGTGCGCCCGATCGCCCGCAGCAACGGCCCACGCACCAGCCTGGACACGGTGTTGCCTTCGCCGCCCGCGTTGCGCTTCCGCACCACCGACCGCCTGATCGCCATCGGCGCCTCCGCCGGCGGTACCGAGGCGCTGCGCGTGGTGCTGGAACAGATGCCGGCCGACGCCCCCGCCATCGTGCTCACCCAGCACATCCCGGCCGGCTTCAGCCGCGCCTTCGCGGAACGGCTGGACCGTCATTCGGCCATGGCCGTGCGCGAAGCCAGCGATGGCGAAGCCATCCTGCCCGGCCATGCCTACCTGCCCCCCGGTGGCCAGCACATGCGGGTCATCCGCGACGGTGCGCGCTGGCGCTGCCGCATCGACGACGGTCCGGCCGTGAACCGGCACAAGCCGGCGGTCGACGTGTTGTTCCGCTCCGTCGCACAGAGCGCGGGCGGCAACGCGGTCGGCGCCATCCTCACCGGCATGGGTGACGACGGCGCGCGCGGCCTTCTGGAAATGGCCCAGGCCGGCGCGCCGACGCTGGTGCAGGACGAGGCCACCAGCGTGGTCTGGGGCATGCCCGGCGCGGCGGTGAAGCTGGGCGCGGCGAAGGATGTCGTACCGCTGGAACGCATCGCCCAGCGCCTGCTGGACCTGGCCGCGGCGATCGCCTGAGGCGCTGGCGCCCTTGTAGGAGCGACGTAAGTCGCGACCGCACGGCCCGACGCTGCCCTCACTCGCGACACAGGCAAGGTGATGTGGTGGGCAAGGATCCTATTCCGTCAATGCCAACCGCCTCTCCCTCGCGCGGTCGCGACTCACGTCGCTCCTACAGGGGCGCTACGACGGTCACAGATCATCCGCAATCCAGAAACCCGCGGACTTCCCGCCTAAAGAGCCGAACCCCACGGCCGATACTCAACAGTGAGCTTCATCAGAGAGCATCCATGTACTCGCGCATCCTGGTTCGTCTTGCGGCACCCCTCATCCTCACCCTGCTGTTCCCGCTGTCGGTCGCCTTCGACTGGCCGAACGCGCTGCAGTGGGCCCTGCTGACCTCGCTGACGCTGGCCTGGCTGATCTTCGCCTGGCTGACGGTCACCAACTCGCACCAGATTTCGCCCGAGCACGCCAGCGTCGTACGCGAGCAGGACGCCCTGCTGACCGAGCTGCGCCGTTTCGTCAACAACGAGATCGAAGGCTCGCGCAGCGAGATCGACCGCGCCCGCGAACTGATCCGCGAGGCGGTCAGCAACCTCGGTGGCAGTTTCGATGCGATGAACCGCAAGTCGCGCGAGCAGAGCGCGGCGATCTCCCGCATCATCGATCGCAACGGCGACGGCGACCGTGCCGGCGTGGACGTGGCGCGCTTCGCCCAGAATGCCAGCCAGCGCATGGAACAGCTGGTCGAGGCGCTGGAGCAGGTCGCGGGCCAGAGTGGCACCACCGTGCACCACATCGACGACATGGCGCAGCACCTGGACGGCATCTTCTCGCTGCTGGAAGACGTGAAGTCCATCGCCGACCAGACCAACCTGCTGGCACTGAACGCCGCCATCGAAGCCGCCCGTGCCGGTGAAGCCGGTCGCGGTTTCGCGGTGGTCGCCGACGAAGTGCGCAACCTGTCCGAGCGCTCCACGGCCTTCAACGAACAGATCCGCAAGCTGGCACACAGCTCGAAGGAATCCATCGCCAAGGTCCGCGATACCGTGTCGAACATGGCGTCCCGCGACCTGGACCGTTCACGGGAGGCCCGCAGCGAAGCCGCCGGCATGCTGAACCAGGTGGCCGCGATCAACGCCTCGCTCGGCGACGGTATGCGCGAGGTCTCGATGTGCGGCCATGCCATCGACGCCAGCGTGGCCGATGCCGTCCGTTCGCTGCAGTTCGAGGACATCGCCACCCAGTCGCTGGGCAGTGCCAACACCCACCTCGACCGCCTGACCGCGATCAACAAGGAAGCCCTCGCCCTGCAGGAACTCCTGCACCGCTCCGGCGGCGCAACCGACAACGAACTGCTCAGCGCGCTGCGCCTGATCGGCAACCGCCTGCGCGATCAGCGTACCGAGTGGGAGCGCCCGCCGCACAAGCCCGTCGCGCAGCAGAACATGGGTGCCGGCACGGTGGAACTGTTCTGACGGCGACAGCATCCACACGCAACTGAATCCCGACGGGGCGACCAGGATCTGGTCGCCCCGTCGCGTTTCTGCCGGCGGTACACCCGGCCGCGAATCGCCACTGGCATACTGCAGCCTGGTTGCCCCGCCGCAGACGATGTCGAACCCGCCCTCTTCCCCGCTGCTGTTGCAGTTGTTCCGGCTGCAGGAAGCCGAGCGCCTCCAGGTGGGACGCGCCCTGCACAATCAGGTCGGGCAGGCACTGTCGGCGATCAAGATGGGCGTGCACCTGGTGCAGTCCGAGGACGATCCGGCACAGCAGCAGGAAGACCTGCAGGACATCATCCGCACTTGCGACGAGACCGTCGCGATCCTGCGCGACCTGCATGCCACGCTGCACCCGCCCCAACTGGAAGCGATCGGGCTGGAGGCCGCGTTGCGCGCCGAGCATGAACGCGTGTTTCCCGGAGCCACGGTGGCGCTCGCCCCGTTGCCGTGCATGCCTGCGACCGACACAGCGCTAGTGGCGTTCCGGATCGCGCAGGTCGCCATGCGTGCGGTGGCGGGTGCGGGAGGCCGGCTGGCGCTGGAGCTGGCCGGCGACGCCGATGCCGAGGGCGGACTCGCCGTCACTCTGGATGCCGATGTCGACGCGGCATGCACCGAACTGCCGCTGCTGCAGGCCCTGGCCGCGACGCTTGGCGGCGGGCTGGAATCCAGCAGCGGCGGGCGCGGCAGCCGATGGCAACTTCGCCTACCCTATGCGCCTGCACCCGTGACGCCCACCGACACCGCTTGAACACCGAGCACGCCCACCTGCCCCGCCTGCCCCGCCTCGGCGCTGGCGAACCCGACCTGCAGCGGATGGTCGACACCGCGAATGCGGACGGTACGCCGTTGATGCTGCTGTACCTGGACATCGACCACTTCCGCTCGATCAACGAGAACATGGGCGTGGAAGTCGGCGATGAAGCGCTGGCGATCCTCAGCGACCGGCTGCAGCGGTCACTCGGCCCGGAAGCACGCGCCTGGCGCCATGGCAGCGACGAGTTCATCGTGGCGGTGCCGCGCCTGCCGGGCACCTTGCCGCCGGAGCGCTTCGGCGACGCCTTGCGCGAGCAGATCGAGCTGCCGATGACGGTGCTGCCGTACACGCTGTTCCTGACCGGCACGCTGGGCATCGCGCTGTGCCCGGAGCATGCGGACACTGCGTCCGGCCTGCTGCAGTGCGCCGAAAGCGCGATGGAACAGGCCAAGCACGAGGGCATGAACCTGGTGCGCCTGTATCGCCGCGGCGCCGCGATCACCGCGCGCAGCGACAGCATCATCGCCCGCCAGATCGTCAACGCCATCCAACACAACGAACTGCGCCTGTTCTACCAGCCGCAGATCAACGCCCACGACGGCCGCGTGGTGGGCATGGAAACGCTGCTGCGCTGGTACTCGCCCGCGCTCGGCCTGCTGGTGCCGGAACGCTTCATGCACGTGGCCGAGAAGCTGGGCGTCATCGTGCAGATCGGCGACTGGGTGCTGCGCAATGCCTTCAAGCAGGCACGCGTCTGGCGCGACTGGGGCTTCGACGATTTCGAGATCGCGGTGAACGTGTCGACGCTGCAGCTGCTGCGCCCCAGCTTCGTGTCGGAGGTGCTCGAGGCCATGCAGGAGGCCGGCATCCCGCCGCAGATGGTGGTGCTGGAAGTACGCCAGAACGCGCTGGCCAAGGACATGAACCTGGTCCACCGCACGCTGGCGCAACTGCACCACGAAGGCGTGCGGCTGACGCTGGACGATTTCGGCATGGGCGATTCCAACCTGGACTCGCTGGTCCGCTTCTCGGTGGACAAGATCAAGATCGACCGCAACTTCGTGAAGGGCGTGCCGTCCGGCAACCGCGAGGTGGCCATCACCTGCGCCATCATCGCCATGGGCCACCAGCTGGGCATGAAGGTGATCGCGCACGGCGTGGAGACCGACGTGCAGCTGGGGTTCCTGCGCAGGAACCAGTGCGACATGTTCCAGGGGCACCTGTTCGGCGAACCGATGTCGGCCGAAGATGCCGGCGCGGTATTGCGCCGCCGCTACCTGCGCGCAGATGCCTTCGCCGCCACCAAGCCCGATCGCACCCTGCTGCTGCTGGACGACGAAGAGAACATCCTGCGTTCGCTGGTGCGCCTGTTCCGCCGCGACGGTTACCGCATCCTGGCCGCCAGCAACGTCACCGATGCATTCGAACTGCTGGCGACCAACGATGTGCAGGTGATCCTGTCCGACCAGCGCATGTCGGACATGAGCGGCACCGAGTTCCTGGGCCGCGTGCGCATGCTGTATCCGGACACGATACGCCTGGTGCTGTCGGGGTACACCGACCTGGCCACGGTGACCGAGGCGATCAACCGCGGCGAAATCTACCGCTTCCTGACCAAACCGTGGAACGACGACGACCTGCGCGAACACATCCGCCAGGCATTCACCACCTACGAGCACCAGCCGCACCACCGCGCGCATGCCTGAGATCCGCAGCGGAACGCAGGACGGCTGGTGCGTGTACCTGCTGGAGTGCCGCAACGGCGCGTACTACGCCGGCATCACCAACCGGCTGGACGCGCGCTACGCCGCGCATGTCGCCGGGACCGGCGCCAAGTACACGCGGGCGAATCCGCCGGTAACCCTGCTCGCCAGCCGCAGCTATCCAGATCGCAGCGCGGCATCCCGCGCGGAAGCACAGCTCAAGCGGCTGCCACGGGCGAAGAAGCTGGCGTTCTTCGATTCGCCCTCTGTAAGAGCGACGTAAGTCGCGACCGCGGAAATCAAACAATCTACGAATGGTTCATCGCACGAACCCACGCTCGCGACCACCGCATTGTTCCGGTCGCGACTTACGTCGCTCCTACAGTGATACGCGTTAATCGCTCAAGCTGCGTCGACTGCCGGCTGCCGGATCGGCAGCATGATGCGGAAGCAGGCGCCGGAGCCGGGTTCGTTGCGTACTTCGATGCGGCCGTTGTGCTTCTTCACGATGCCGTAGGAGATCGACAGTCCCAGGCCCGTGCCGCTGCCCACCGGCTTGGTGGTGAAGAACGGGTCGAAGATGCGCTGCAGGATGTCGTCGGGAATCCCATGGCCGCTGTCCTGGATCTCGATCCAGACTTCATCGCCCTCCACCCCCGTACCCACGGTGATCGTCCCGCGCTCGTCGATGGCATGGCTGGCGTTGAGCAGGATGTTCATGAACACCTGGTTCAATTCCGACGGCCGGCACTGCACCAGGGGCAGCTTGCCGTAGTGCTTTTCCAGGGTGACCTTGTACTTCAGCTCGTTCCAGATGATGTTGATGGTGGAATCGAGGCCGGCATGCAGGTCGGCGGACTTCCAGCTGTCGTCGCGGCCCGAGTAGGAGAAATCCTTCAGGTTGCGCACGATCGCGGTAACTCGTTCGATGCCCTCGCGCGACTCGGACATCAGCTGCGGCAGGTCGCCGGTGATGAAGTCGATGTCGTAGCGGGCACGCATCTCCTCGATCTCGGGCAGCATCGTCTTCGGGTCCGGCAGGCGCAGCGCGCGCTCGTAGACTTCGATCAGCGAGAACAGACTGTGCAGGTATTCCTGCAGCGATCCGAGGTTGGAGTGCACGTAGCCGATCGGGTTGTTGATCTCGTGCGCTACACCGGCAGCGAGCTGGCCGATGGAGGCCATCTTCTCCGATTGCACCAGCTGCTCCTGCGTACCGGCCAGTCGCACCAGTGTCTGCCGCAGCTGTGCATGGCGACGCTGGAGTTCCTGCTGGCGCGCATGCGCTTCGCTGACGTCGTGGAAGACGATCAGACAGTGGCCACCGCCCGGGTTGTCATGGAAGTACGCGCGTACCTGCAGCACCAGGCCGTCGTCGAGCACCAGGTCGCCGTTCCAGCGGCCGGACTGGCGCGCGGTGGGAATGGCGTCGGGCGGCAGCAGCCGCGACAAGGCGCCGAGCACATCAGGGGAATCCTGCACCAGCGCGCGCGCCGCCGCGTTGGCGTGCAACGGACGGGCGTCGCCACGGCACAACAGGTAACCGTCGTCCATCAGTTCGGCCAACGCCTTCAGATCGGCGAAGGTCGGGACGTCATCCGCAGTGCAGGCTCTGGACGGCTGGTTCAAGGGAGGGGCGGTGGCCACGGACGCATCGGGCGGCGGCGATGGGGCGCCAGTATCCGGCGCGGCCACGGGAGCGGCAAGTTGCGGCGTCGCAGTTTGCGGATCCGGCACCGGGCTCAGGCAACCGCGAGCGGACGGGTGGCGGACAGGGTCGCGGTCTGGCCCTGCGCGTCGTAGGCGCCGCTGCTCTCGGTGCGGCCCAGGTGCCGGAGGGCCCAGTTCACTTCACGGCGGCGCCGGGCAAGCAGGATGCCGTTCGCGTGGTTCATCTCGGCAAGTTCGGCGAGCCGCCCCTGCAGTTCATCGGGAAAGCCGAAGCCGGCAGCGGCTGCTTCCAGCGCACGCAATGCCTCCAGCTTCTCCTGCGTGGCGCGCACCAGTGCCTCGACATCATGCTCGAGGATGGCGCGACGCTCCTCTCCCAGTGCCGCGGACAGTCGCTGGAGGGGGGCCGGTGTCATCGCGATCAACCGCCCAGCTGGTCGTCCAGTCGCAGCATTCCGTCGGCAATGGCCTCGGGATTGACCTTGTACGTGCCGGCCTGCAGCGCTTCGCGCACGGCCTGCACGCGGGCGTTGTCGATGGCGGGGGCCGTGGACAGCTCGCGCTGCATGGCCTGGAGGCTGGCGGCCTCGCCGGTCAGGCGCAGGCTGTCACCACCGGCGCTGGCTTCCACCGGCCTGGAACGGTCGGCACCCGCGTTGGCAACACGGCCGCTGACGGGACCGGTGGTGCGTACGGCGGCGGGGGGAGTGCCTTCGATTTTCTGGCTCATGTCGGTTCACCTGTAACAGGGTTCATGGGAGATATCGGCCGCGACTGATCCGACTTTAGTGACGGATGCCGCATTTCCGAGGAAGGACCCGTTGCTGCCCGGTTTGCTTCCACCCGCGTTCGGTATCGGCCGCCCCCGGAACAACTTGAGGGCGAGGTTGCACTTTTTTTCATCGGCTGACCCAGACGTCGCCGCCCGGGCCCACCACGCCCTGCACCACCCGGCGCGAGGACAGGTTCTCCACAGTGACCCGCTCATTCTCGCCGGCATCCGCCAGCGCCCTGCCGGCGACGCGCACTTCCACCCCGCCGCGACGGGACACCAGCGCCACGTTGTCGCCGCGGCGGACCACGCGCTGGGCGACCAGATCGGTTGCCGACAGTACCGTGCCTGCCGACAGCATGCGCCGTGCCACGCGGCCCAAGGCCTGGGATGGATCAGCGACCGCGGCGCCGACGATGCGCGAGGCATCGCGGGTTTCGGGAATGAACGCCTCAGCGGTGATCGTTTCGCCCGGTGCGATGCCGCGGCTCAGCACCAGCACAGTCTGGCTGCGGCGTACCCGCACCGGCACGAACAGGCGCCAGCCATCCGGGCAGCTGACTTCCACACTGTGGCTACCCTGGACGCGTGCTACCAGCGATGCGCCGCAGCGTGGCAGGCGCAAGGCGGGATCGAGCGTGGCCTCGGCCTCGCTGCCGGTTGGCAACGCGCCCAGAGCGGCTGCCTTGATGCTGTTGACCGGTTGGAAGTCGGCTGCCAGCACGGCGCATGCGGTCAGTCCGCCGATCAGGGCGAGGGTCAGGCGCAGCATGGGCGGGATCCGGA
Source organism: uncultured Pseudoxanthomonas sp. (assembly GCF_946886695.1). The sequence continues at coordinate 81,338 of NZ_CAMPJD010000001.1, forward strand.
GGTTCATCGCCAACAGGCCTGCAAGGCTTGTGCCAGCTCGCGCTCAAGACGGAGGCACTTCGGGTTCCATATTCAAGAAATGGAAAGCGCCTGCCGGCAGGCCATCAAAAGCAGAGCCCATCGCGGATGTGGCGGCTACAAACGCGGGTCGAAGACACGGACTCCGTTGGCCCTCACCCCAACCCCTCTCCCGCAGGGAGAGGGGCCTGGAGCGGCCACCCCACGGCTCAAGTGCCCTATCCCGCGGCCGATATGCTGTGCATGACCCAGGATCTGCTCAACCGCATCGACCAGCGCACCCGCCTGGCCGGCCACAACCGCCTCGCCCTGCTGCTGTTCCGCCTGGGCGGGCGTCAGCTTTTTGGCGTCAACGTATTCAAGGTGCAGGAAGTCCTGCGCCGGCCCGACCTGTTCCAGTTGCCCGGGCTGCCCACCGAATTCGTCGGCGTGGCCGACGTACGCGGCCGCTCGGTGCCGGTGCTGGACCTGGGCCTGAGCATCCGCCACCCCGAACGTGACCCGAATCCGGAGAACACCCCCAACTACCTGGTGGTCACCGAATTCAACCGCTCCGTGCAGGGCTTCCTGGTCAGCGGGGTTGAACGCATCGTCAACATCGCAGTGGAAGACATCCACCCGCCTCCGGAACTCGGCGCCGAAAACAGCTACCTGACCGCCGTGACGCGCTTCCAGGGCGAACTCATCCAGGTGATCGACGTGGAAAGCGTGCTGGCCGACATCTGCCAGTCGCGCATGGACGCCACGCTGGCGCCCGAGATGGCCCTGCCGGCGGACGCACCGCCGCTGCAGGTGCTGGTGGTGGACGACTCACGCGTGGCGCGCTCGCAGATCCGCAGCGTGCTGGAGCAATTGGGCGTCACCACCACGCTGCTGTCCGACGGCCGCCAGGCGCTGGACCACCTCTTGCAGGTGCACGCCGCCGGCGAGAATCCGGCCGAGCGTTACGCCATGGTCATCTCGGACATCGAGATGCCCGCCATGGACGGCTACACCCTGACGACGGAAATCCGGCGCCACCCCGGCTTGGCCGGCCTGTACGTGCTGCTGCACACCTCGCTGTCGGGCGTGTTCAACAACGCCATGGTGGAACGCGTGGGCGCGAATGCCTTCGTGGCCAAGTACAGCCCGCACGAACTGGCCGAGCACGTGCTGTTCCGCCTGAATCAGGTGGTTGCGGCGCAGATGGCGGCCTGATCGTCGTCCCAGCGAACGCTGGGACCCATTTGCTTTTCCCACGGAAAAGGTAAGAGGCAAAGGGCAGGATCAAGATGGATCCCAGCGTTCGCTGGGATGACGGCACAGGGAATCACTGCCTGCCCGGATGCCGACCTGCCCCGTTCTGGCACACGCCTTGCAGCATCCCCGGCAACGGTCTGCCGGAGCGGTGCCATGTCCAATCCCATCTCCAACTACCTGGGTGTCCACGGAGCGGCCCTGCCACTGCGCGAGCAGCGCATGCAGCTGATCGCCAGCAACCTGTCCAACGCGGACACGCCGAACTACAAGGCGAAGGACCTGAACTTCCAGGCCGCACTGGAGAGCGCGGCGGCCAAGGCCTCCCCATTGCTGACCAGCAGCGAGCAGCACCTGACCCTGCTGGATGCCACCCCGCGCATCTTCGAGCGCGCAGGCGTGCAGCCAAGCCTGGACGGCAACACCGTCGACGCCGATACCGAACGTGCCGCCTACGGCCGCGCGGCGCTGGAATACCGCGCCTCGCTCAGTTTCATCGAATCCAAGGTGCGCACCATGCTCACCGCGATCACCGGCCAGTAAGGGGACGCGTCATGAGCAACCTGCCCATCTTCGACGTCGCCGGTTCCGCGCTGCAGGCGCAGTCGGTGCGACTGAACACCATCGCCAGCAATCTGTCCAATGCGGATTCCATCGCGTCCTCGCCCGAGGCGGTCTACAAGCCCATCGAGCCGATCTTCCAGGCGCGCCCGCTGAATGCGGACGGCTCGCTGACATCGGTGCAGGTGAAGGAGATCACCCAGAGCGAAGCACCGCCGATCAAACGCTATGAGCCCGGCCACCCGATGGCCGATGGCGATGGTTATGTCTACGCGCCCGATGTCGATCCGGTCGCGCAGATGGTCAACCTGATCTCGGCATCACGCGGCTACCAGGCCGGCGTGGAAGTACTGAACACCGCCAAGGAACTCGCCCTGGCAACCCTGACCATGGGCCGCTGACGCCCCGCCACCGAGCGACCACGCACATGACCACCATCAATGGCGATCCGTTCGCCGCCATCAACAACGCCACGTCGGGCGCTGCCACGACGAAGAAGGCCGACACGCTGGGCCAGGCCGACTTCATGCGCCTGATGACCGAGCAGTTGAGCCATCAGGATCCGCTCAAGCCGCTGTCCAACAGCGAGTTCGTCGCCCAGCTGGCGCAGTTCTCCACCGTGCAGGGCATCAGCGAACTGAACACCACCGTCGGCGGCTTCACCTCGGCGCTGACCGGCGACCAGGTGCTGAAGGGCGCCGCGCTGGTGGGGCACTCCGTCGTGGTGCCCTCCGACTCGGTCGCGTTGCCGGCCACCGGCAATGCCAGCGGCCTGGTGATGTCGCCCGGTGCAGGCAAGGTGACGTTCGAAATCACCGACGCCAGTGGTGTCGTGGTCGACACCATTGAGGTGGAATCCACCGGCAAAGGCGAAACCGCGTTCGCCTGGGATGGCGTGAAGGCCAACGGCGAACGCGCTGCCGCCGGTGCGTATTCCATCAAGGCCACGCATACCGCCACCGACGGCACCGGCACCGCACTCAACACCTATGTCGATTCCACCGTAGAGAGCGTGACCATCGGCTCCGACGGCCTGTATCTCAACCTGCCCGGCTTGGGCACCGCCCCGCTCGACTACGTGCTGCGCATCGGCAAGTCGGCGTCCTGACCCCCTCACTCCCACCGCATCCAGCAAGGAGTCTCCCATGGCTTTCAACAGCTCGCTGTCCGGCATGAGGGCGGCCAACGCCGACCTCAACGTCACCTCGCACAACATCGCCAACGTCAACACCACCGGCTTCAAGGAGTCGCGCGCGGAGTTCGCCGAGGTGTTCTCCACCACTGGCTACGGCCTGCTGCAGAACGGCATCGGCGCCGGCGTGCGCGTCACCAACGTCGCCCAGCAGTTCTCGCAGGGCGACATCAACCAGACCGGGCGCTACCTGGACCTGGCGGTGGACCGCGAAGGCTTCTTCACCGTCAGCAACAACGGGACGAACGTGTATACCCGCGCCGGCAACTTCCAGCGCGACCCCGACGGCTACGTGACCACACCTGACGGGTACCGCCTGCAGGTGTTCCCGCCACGCGCCGACGGCATCGGCTTCGACACCGGCAATCTGGTCGACCTGCAGTTGCTGACCACCGACAGTGCGCCCGCACCGACCACCAACGTCGACCTCGGTGTCACCTTGCCCGGCAATGCCGCGCAGCCGACGATCACCCCCTTCTCGCCGACCGACAGCGCCAGCTACAACGAGACCACCTCGGTCACCGTGTACGACTCGTTGGGCGTAGCCCACCAGCAGGCCGTCTACTACGTGAAGACGGCGAATCCGAACGAGTGGCAGATGCATACGTACGTGGACGGTGCTTCGATGGGCGCACCGACCACGGTGCAGTTCGACAACAACGGCACGCTGACCGCACCGGCCAACGGTCTGGTGACGCTGGCGCCGTTCACGCCCAGCACCGGCGCCGGCGTGCTGAACATGACGATGAACATCAGCGGCACCACGCAGTACGGCGAGCAGTTCGCCAAGCGCATCCAGAACCAGGACGGCTATGCCACCGGCAAGCTCAACGAGTTCAGCGTGTCGCCCGAAGGCGTGGTCTTCGCGCGCTACTCCAATGGCGTGGACCGGGCCATCGGCCAGGTGGGCCTGGCCAACTTCACCAACCCACAGGGACTGGTGTCGCAGGGCAACAACACGTGGACGCACAGCTTCGCCTCCGGTGAGCCGCGCATCGGCGCGCCGGGCACGTCGGACTTCGGCCAGGTGGCCTCCGGCGCACTCGAAGCCTCGACCGTCGACCTGACCGAGCAGCTGGTCAACATGATCGTGGCGCAGCGCAACTTCCAGGCCAACTCGCAGATGCTGTCTACGCAGGACCAGATCACCCAGACCGTCATCAACATCCGCTGATGACGGCACGGCCGACGGAGGCTGACGCATGGACAAGGCACTCTATGTCGCGATGACCGGCGCCCGCGCCTCGCTGCAGGCGCAGGGCACGGTGTCGCACAACCTGGCCAACGTGGACACGAAGGGTTTCAAGGCGGCGCTGGCCGGCACCGAGGCGTTCAAGATCCAGGGCCAGGGCTTTCCTTCGCGCGTGGACGCGATGCTGATCGACCCCGGCTTCGATTCGCGGACCGGTTCGCAGATGGTCACCGGCCGCTCCCTCGATGTTTCGCTGCAGCCGAATCGCTGGCTCGCCGTGCAAGCGGCGGATGGCGGCACGGCCTATACGCGCAATGGCGAGCTCAGCGTCACGCCGAACGGCCAGTTGGTCACTGCTGGCGGTCGGGCGGTGCTGGACGACAACGGCAATCCGATTGCGGTACCGCCCGCGCAGTCCATCGACATCGGCGCCGACGGCACCGTATCGATCATTCCGCAGGGCGAAGGCCCGCAGACGATGGCCATTGTCGGCCGCATGCGCATGGTCGAGGCGACGCCGCAGCAGCTGGCGCGGGGTGGCGATGGCCTGATGCGGCCATCCGATCCGCAGGCACCGGCGTTGCCGGTCGCCAATGGCAACAGTCTCACCACGGGCGTGCTTGAAGGCAGCAACGTGGATGCAGCCGGTGCGCTGGTGCAGATGATCCAGTTGCAGCGGCAGTTCGAGATGCAGGTGAAGGTAATCCGCAGTGGTGACGAGATGGCGCAGTCGTCGAACCAGTTGCTGCGCTTGGGCGGTTGATGGTCTGAACCCCTCTCCCTGCGTTGAGAGCCCCTCTCCCACCGGGAGAGGGGTTGGGGTGAGGGGCAACGGAGTCAGCCCAGGCCGACAACCGGCGGCCTAACAACATCCGCGACTCACTGAAAACGCCCGCCCGCGATGAACCTGTTGCGTGCATCTTTCAGTGCGGGTCTGCTTGAGGCCACACATGGCGCCGCTCGCCGCGGGGGCCCTACTTTTCTTTGCACAAGCAAAGAAGTGCTCCTCAACAGCCGAATGGCTGGTCAAGAAGGCCTCTGCGGCGAGCAGCACCATGCCTGCACGCCAAAAGAACCATCCCGCCAGGCCCAGAAACCTGAAACAAAGGCGCGCCCTTTGGACACGCCCAAGGCCCACACAGGCGATGGACTTCGTTGGCCCTCTCCCCAACCCCTCTCCCGCAGGGAGAGGGGCTTGAACAGGCCCCACCGCCAGAAAAATGCCGGCGTCTGGTCCGAGGCCATGACCGAGGTCCCAGTTCGACCCGAATCCAAGCGCCAGAACCACGACACCCATTCCGGCACAGGACTTGCCTGAGAGGAGGCGAGGAACCGCATCACGCGGCGCCACCCCTTCCACCAGCGAGGAACCACGCCATGAACCAGGCCCTCTGGGTCGCCAAGACCGGACTGGACGCGCAACAGACGCGCATGTCCGTGGTCTCCAACAACCTGGCCAACACCAACACCACCGGCTTCAAGCGCGACCGCGCCAGCTTCGAAGACCTGCTGTACCAACAGGTCCGCCAGCCGGGTGGCTCCACGTCCTCGCAGACGCAGCTCCCCTCCGGCCTGCAACTCGGCACTGGCGTGCGCGTCGTGTCCACCTCCAAGGATTTCCAGCAGGGCAACCCGCAGCAGACCGGCCGCTCGCTGGACGTGATGGTCAACGGCCGCGGCTTCTTCGAAGTGCTGCTGCCCGATGGCTCGCCCGCCTACACCCGCGATGGCTCGTTCCAGATCAACGCACAGGGCGAGCTGGTCACCAACAGCGGTTATCCCGTGCAACCGGGTATCCAGGTGCCTGAGGGCGCGCAGTCGATGACCATCGGCAACGACGGCACCGTCAGCGTGACCATGGCCGGTCAGGCGCAGGCACTGGAGATCGGCTCGCTCACGCTCACCGACTTCGTCAATCCGTCCGGCCTGCAGGCCAAGGGCGAGAACCTCTACGTCGAGACCACCGCATCCGGTCCTGCGCAGAACGGCACCCCCGGCCTCAACGGCCTGGGCAGCCTCGTGCAGGGTTCGCTGGAAGGCTCCAACGTCAACGTGGTGGAAGAGCTGGTCAGCATGATCGAAACCCAGCGCGCCTACGAAATGAACGCCAAGGCCATCTCCACCACCGACTCGATGTTGGGCTACCTCAACAACAACGTCTGACCCACGCATACCGGGAATCGCCATGAAGCGCTCCACGTCCGCCACCACCCTCGCCTGCGCGCTGATGCTGCTGCCAGGCTGCGCACGCTACTACGGCGACGTGCGCCCGTACGCGCCGATGCAGCCCATCCAGCCTATCGTCGCCGCGCAGGCACCGGCCACGGCCGGTTCGATCTACCGCGCCGGTCCCGGCCTGAACCTCTACGCCGACCGCCGCGCGCGCGACGTGGGTGACCTGCTGACGATCAATCTGGTGGAGAACACTGCCGCGCAGACCTCGGCCACCACCTCGGTCGACAAGAGCAGCGAGATCAGCATGGCCGCACCCAACATCGCCGGTGCCCCGGTCACCTGGAACGGACGCGACATTCTCAGCGCATCCGTCAATGGCGAGCGCGGCTTCAGCGGCGCAGGCAACAGCGCCCAGAGCAACCGCCTGCAGGGCAGCGTGACCGTCACCGTGATCCAGCGCCTGCCCAACGGCAACCTGGTCGTGCAGGGCCAGAAGAACATGCGCCTGAACCAGGGCGACGAACTGGTGCAGATCCAGGGCATCGTGCGTCCGGCCGACATTGGCACCGACAACACCATCGCCTCCAGCAGGGTCGCCGACGCACGCATCGCCTTCGGCGGCCGCGGCGCCATCGCGCAGTCCAACTCGATGGGCTGGCTGGGCCGGTTCTTCAACTCCCCCGTCTTCCCGAACTGAGCATCGCGCCATGGATACGCCCAACGCCGACCGCTCGAACCCCACGCCCGCGAAGAAGCCGCGCCGCATCGATACCTATACGCTGCTGGGCCTGCTGGCGTGGATCGGGCTGGTGCTGTTGTGCCTGGCTCCCGCCGCGCGCGCCGAACGCATCAAGGATCTCGCCCAGGTCGGCGGCGTGCGCAGCAATCCGCTGGTCGGCTACGGCCTGGTCGTGGGCCTGGATGGCAGTGGCGACCGCACCAGCCAGGCGCCTTTCACCGTGCAGAGCCTGAAGAACATGCTGGGCGAACTGGGCGTCAACGTGCCGGCCAACGTCAATCCGCAGCTCAAGAACGTGGCTGCCGTGGCGATCCACGCAGACCTGCCCGCTTTCGCCAAGCCCGGCCAACCGATCGACATCACCGTGTCGTCGATCGGCAACGCCACCTCGCTGCGCGGCGGTAGCCTGTTGATGGCCCCGCTGCGCGGCGCCGACGGCGAGGTCTACGCGATCGCCCAGGGCAACCTGGTGGTCGGCGGCTTCGGCGCGCAAGGCAAGGACGGCTCGCGCGTATCGGTCAACGTGCCGAGCGTGGGCCGCATTCCGAACGGCGCCACCGTCGAACGCGCGATCCCCAATGCGCTGGACAGCGGTGACGGCACGATCACGCTCAACCTGCACCGCGCCGACTTCACCACCGTCTCGCGCATGGTCGCGGCACTGGAGCAGAATTTCGGCGCGGGCAATGCGTACGCACTGGATGCGGTCACCGTCGCCGTGCGCGCGCCTGCCGAGATGTCCCGGCGCATCAATTTCCTCGCGCAGATCGAGAACCTCGAACTGACCCCTGGCAGCGCACCGGCGAAGGTCATCGTCAACGCGCGCACCGGCACCGTGGTGATCGGCGCGCAGGTGCAGGTGATGCCGGCGGCGGTGACGCATGGCTCGCTGACGGTGACCATCACCGAATCGGCCAACGTCAGCCAGCCGAATGAATTCTCGCGCGGCGGCACCACGGTGGTGACGCCGCAGTCCAGCGTATCGGTCAGCCAGGAAGGCAACCGCATGTTCAAGTTCGAAGGCGGCACCTCGCTGGACGAAATCGTCCGCGCGGTGAACGAAGTCGGTGCCGCGCCCGGCGACCTCATCGCGATCCTGGAAGCCCTGAAGCAGGCCGGCGCCCTGCGTGCAGAGCTCGAGGTGATCTGATATGGCCAGCACGCCCATCGGCGCACTGAATTCTCCCTTGCCACTGGCCGACGCCAGTGGCAAGCCCGACAACGCGCGCATCCACGATGTCGCGCGGAAGCTGGAGGGCCAGTTCGCACAGATGATGATCAAGTGCATGCGCGAGGCCGGCTTTGGCGATTCGCTGTTCCCCGGCGAGAACCAGGTGTTCCGCGACATGTACGACCAGCAGATCGCCAAGGCGATGAGCGAAGGTCGCGGTCTTGGCCTGGCGCCGATGATTGCGCGCCAGTTGGGTGCAACCGACAGCAGCACGCCGGCCGTTCCCGCCTCCACGGCGTTGTCCGCATACAAGCGCCTGCTGCCGGGCAACGAAGCCGATTCCATGCTCGACGCCATCGCAGGCCGCGGCATCGGCATCGGTAGCAACGCCGCGCGCCACGATGCCGGCATGCCGGCCACGATCACGCTGGACGCCATCACCGTACGTCCGGACGCCGCCTGCGACGAGGTGGAACAGGTCGCGTCGGCGGATCCGTCGAAGTACGCGCGGAATACACCCGAGCGCTTCGTCGCCGAGATATGGGACCACGCCAGGCAGGCGGCGAAGGAGCTGGGTGTGGATCCACGCGCACTGGTCGCGCAGGCCGCGCTGGAGACCGGCTGGGGCAAGCGCCAGATCCGCACGGGCGACGGCGACAGCGCGCACAACCTGTTCGGCATCAAGGCCACCGGCTGGAAGGGCGAGCGCGCCCGCACCGCCACGCATGAATACAGCAACGGCGTGAAGCACAGCGAGACCGCCGACTTCCGCGCGTATGCCTCGCCCGCCGAAAGCTTCGCCGACTACGTCCGCCTGCTGAAGAACAATCCGCGCTACCAGCAGGCCCTCGCCGCCGGCAAGGACATCGCCGGTTTCGCCCGCGGCCTGCAGCGCGCCGGCTACGCCACCGACCCGACCTACGCCAACAAGATCGCCTCGATCGCCAACGGGCCCACCCTGGGCAAGGTGCTGTCGGCGATCGGCGACACCGTCGGCGGCAAGGTCGGCGGCCTCGTCGGCAACGCCATCGGCAACGCACTGCAGCGCTGATCCAGGGAGCACGCATGTCCAACCTTCTCGCCACCGGCAGCAGCGCCCTCCTCGCTTTCCAGCGCGCCCTGTCCACGGTCAGCCACAACGTCGCCAACATCAACACGCCGGGCTACTCGCGCCAGCGCGCTGAATTCGAAGCGCGCGACGGCACCTTCTTCGGCCAGGGCTACCAGGGCAACGGCGTGCAGATCGTCGACGTGCGCCGCATGGCCGACTCTCTGGCCACCTCGCGACTGCTCGACAGCGGCGGCGAACTCTCGCGCCTGCAGCAGTTGTCGGTCCTCTCCACCCGGCTCGACCAGCTGTTCTCCGAGAAGGCGACCGGCATCAGTGCACCATGGTCCAGCTTCTTCGATTCGGTCAGCGCGCTGTCCTCCAACGCCGCAGGCTCCGCCGACCGCGAAAGCGTGCTGGCGCAGGCGAATGCGCTGGTCACCCGCTTCCGCCAGATCGACCAGCACCTCGACGGGCTCGATACGGAAGTCAATGCGGGCCTGACCGCCGCCACCGGCGAAGTGAACCGCCTGGCAAAAGAGATCGCCCAGCTCAACGGCCAGATCGGCGGCAATACGAATCCCTCCGGCGACCTGCTCGACCGTCGCGACCAGCTGATCAGCGAACTGGTCGCCTTCACCGGCGGCAACGCGGTGACGCAGGATGGCGGACTGGTCAATGTATTCAGCGCCGGTGGGCAACCGCTGGTGGTCGGTGCGAGCGCGAGCACGCTGGTTACCGTGCCCGATGCGTATCGTCCCGAGCGCCTGCAGGTGGCGCTGGAAACCAACGGCCAGCGCATCACCCTGGACAAGCGCGCCCTCGGTGGCCAGATCGGTGGCCTGATCGAGTTCCGTACCACGGTGCTTGACCCGGCCGTGGCCGAACTGGGGCGCGTGGCCACCTCGCTGGCGCAAACCTTCAACGAAGGGCATCGCGCCGGCATGGACCAGTACGGCCAGCTCGGAAGCGATTTCTTCAGCCTGCCCGCACCGCGTATCTCGTCGAACGCCGGCAACACCGGCAATGCCGCCCTGCAGACGTCGGTCGGGAGCGTCTCCGCGCTCAATGCGCAGAATGTGCTGCTGCGCTTCGACGGCAGCGCATGGGTGGCGACACATCCGGACACCGGCGCTGCCATCGCCACCACCGGCACCGGCACCGCGGCCGATCCGCTGGTCGTGAATGGCATTGAGGTCGTGCTGGCTTCGGGTACGCCGGCCACCAATGACCGTTTCCTGCTGCAACCCACCGCGGGCGCGGCCGGCAACCTGGGCGTGGCGATCACCGATCCCGGCCGCATCGCCGCCGCCACGCCGGTCAAGGCCACGACCGACATGGCCAACACCGGCAGCGGCAAGCTGAGCGGATTGAAGGTGACCGACGCGGCCAACGCAGGCCTGCTGGCGCCGGTGGACATCGAGTTCATCGACGCCACGCAGTACACCATCAACGGCACCGGCCCATTCCCCTACACGCCCGGGCAGACCATCGCATCGAACGGTTGGAGCCTGGTGCTGGACGGTGCACCCGCCGCCGGCGATACCTTCAGCGTGGGTCCGACCGGCGCCAACTCCAGCGACAACGGCAACGCCAAGCTGCTGTCGAACCTGGACGATGCGCGCGCGCTTAACGGCGGCACGCTTACGCTCAACGGCGCCATTGGCGGACTGACCACGCAGGTCGGTTCGGCGGCGCGCCAGGCGGACTACTCCGCGCAGGCGCAGCAGGTCATCCATGACCAGGCACAGGCCGCGCGCGATGCGATTTCCGGCGTCAACCTGGACGAGGAAGCCGCCGATCTGATGCGCCTGCAGCAGGCCTACCAGGCCGCATCGCAGATCATCGCCACCGCCGACACGCTATTCCAATCCCTCCTGGCCGCGACCCGCCGATGAACAATCGCATCTCCACCGGCATGATGTACCAGCAGTCGATCACCACGATGCTGGCCAAGCAGGCGAAGCTTGCGCACACGCAGCAGCAGCTCGCCAGCGGACAGCGGCTGGTGACGGCCAAGGACGATCCGGTCGCCGCCGGCACCGCAGTCGGCCTGGACCGTGCCGTCGCCGAGCTGGAACGCTTCGGCATGAACGCCAACGCCGTGCAGAACCGGCTGGGCCTGCAGGAGAACGCGCTGACCCAGGTTGGCGATGCGATGGCGCGCGTCAACGAACTCGTCATCCAGGCCAACAACGCCGCGATGGGCGACGACAGCCGCCAGGCAATCAGCACCGAACTGAAGTCGATCTACGCCGGCCTGCTGGACCTGGCCAACAGCACCGACGGCGCCGGCCGTTACCTGTTCGGCGGCACCAGTGACGGCAGCGCACCGTTTGCGATCTCCGGCGGCAACGTGATCTACAGTGGCGACCAGACCCAGCGGCAGGTGGAAGTGGCGCCGGACATGTTCGTCACCGACACCCTGCCCGGCAGCGAGGTATTCCTGCGCCTGCGCACCGGCGATGGCCGCATCGACGGCCAGCCGGCCGGTGGCAACACCGGCACCGGCCTGCTGATGGGCTTCAGCGTCACCGATTCCACGGCCTGGGATGGCGGCACCTATACGCTCAGCTTCGGCGCGGGCGATACCTACCAGGTGACCGATGCCGGAGGCACCGTCGTCACCACCGGGACCTATGCAAAAGGCGAGAGCATCGCCTTTGCCGGCGTGCAGATGAAGATCGAAGGCCAGCCCGCCGATGGCGACAGTTTCACGCTGGGGCCGGCCGGCTCGCGCGACATCTTCGCCACCGTGCAGGGCCTGATCGACACGCTGGAGACCAGCCCCACCACCGACACCCAGCGTGCCGTCATGCAGAACAGCCTGCAGGCCGCCATGCGCGATATCGCCACCGCGCAGAGCAGGATGATCGACGCGCGCGCCAGCGGCGGTGCGCAGCTGTCGGCCATCGACGACGCCGCTGCGCTGCGCGAGGCGAACAACGTCACCTTGCAGGGCACGCTGTCCACCCTGCGCGACCTGGACTGGGCCGAAGCCATCGGCCGCTACCAGATGGAAAGCACCGCCCTGCAGGCCGCACAGACGGTCTTCATGCAGATGCAGTCGCTGTCGCTGTTCAAACTGATGGGATGACGACGGCATTCCACCTTTCAAGCAGTCCTTGCCCTTGCGCCGCGATTCCCTCGCGGCTTTTTTTCTGCTGTTTGTAGGAGCGACGTGAGTCGCGACCGTGCCTATTCGTGGCCAGGAACGCATCTGGAACATGCTCGAACGAAGCGTCATGATTCACCAAGCGTGCGGTCGCGACTCACGTCGCTCCTACAGGGCTTCCCTCAAGCCGGCCGCACCCGGAACACCACACTGATCCGCGGCCCCTGCGCTCGCCGCGTCTTCGGGATCCCATGTTCGTGCGTGCTCTGCGAGGCATGGCTCATCGACAGCACGCTGCCGGGCGCCAGATCCACCGCGACCGTCTCGCGACGTCCTCCGCGGGCGCGGATCAGCATGCGCCGTGGTGCGCCCAGCGAGACCAGCGTGATCGGATGGCCGGCCGCCACGGTGTGCAGCTTGTCTCCATGCATGGCGACACTGTCATGGCCGTCGCGGTAGAGGTTCATGCCGATGCGCGAATAAGGCGCCGGCGCCCTCGCCTGCACGCAGGCCAACAGCTGCGCCAGCGGCAGGTCGGCCGGTAGCGCGTCCACGGCGTAGTTGGCCAGCAGACGGGGCACGTCGACGATGCGGTCGTACATCGGGCGCTGCAGGTGCGTCCACGCCGCGCGCGCATGCAGCAGGTCGAACCAGTGTTGCGCCATCGCGGTGTCGATGGCGCCCGGCCAGTAGCGGATACCGCCTTCAGCATCGTCCACCAGGTGCACCATCGCCGGCGCGAACAGGTCATCGGTCAGGACAGACAAGGCGCGCATGAGGGCTCAGTGGAAATCGCGCGAGCTGGTCTGCAGTTCGCCCAGCAGGTGGCTGAAGTCGTGCAGGTCGTGGGCGATGAGGTGCTGCACGCCATCCACGTGCTCCCAGCGACCGCGCACGCCCAGCAGGCGCGCACCCAGCAGGGCCTTGCGTCGCCGTTCGGCGATGCGCGCCCAGACCACCACGTTGACCACACCGTGTTCGTCTTCCAGGGTGACGAAGATGACGCCGCTGGCCGTGCCTGGCCGCTGCCGCTGGGTGACGATGCCGGCCGCATGCACGCCGCGTCCGTGCGGCATCGCCTGCAGCTGGCGCGAATCGACCACGCGTTCACGACGCAGGCGATCGCGCAGCAGGGCCAGGGGATGCACGCCCAGCGTGAGTCCGGTGACGCGGTAATCCGACAGCACGTCCTCGACCGGATTCGGCGCGGGCAATGCGATGTCGTCTTCGTCTGGGCTACCCGGCAGCAGGGGGCGCTGGCGCTCGATCCCGGCGACCGCCCAGCGCGCGGCGTGGCGATGGCCGGCGAGCGACTGCAGCGCACCGGCTTCGGCCAGCGCGCTGCGGGCTTTCTCATCGAGATTCGCGCGCAGACACAAGTCGCGCACATCCGAAAAAGGTCGCTGCGCGCGCGCCACCATGATCGTCTGGCCTACCGCCTCCGACAGCCCGCCGATCTGGCGGAAGCCGAGACGCAGCGCCGCCTGCCCGTCATCGTCGACATGACGTCTGGCATGACCGCCTTCCAGCGTGTTGTCCCAGTCGCTACACGTCACGTCCACCGGGCGGATCTCGATGCCGACGCGCCCGCCCTGCCCGCGACGTGCGTCCTGCACGATCTGGCTGGGCGAGTAGAACCCCATCGGCTGCGCGTTGAGCAGTGCGCAGACGAAGGCCGCCGGCTCGTGCCGCTTCAACCAGCAGCTGATGTAGACCAGCTTGGCGAACGAGGCCGCATGGCTCTGCGGAAAACCGTAGGAACCGAAGCCCTTGATCTGCTCGAAGATCTGGTCGATGAATTCGGAGGAATAGTCCTTGTCCTCCATCAGCCGGCGGATCTTCTCGCGATGCGGCTGCATGTCACCGCCCCGACCCCACGCCGCCATCGAACGGCGCAGGCCGTCGGCTTCCGACGGCGTGTAGCCCGCATGGATCACCAGTTCCATCACCTGTTCCTGGAACAGCGGGATGCCCAGCGTGTTGCCGAGGATGGTCTCGATGCCCTCGGAAGGATACGTCACCGGTTCCTTGCCCTGCCGTCGCCGCAGGTACGGGTGCACCATGCCACCCTGGATGGGGCCGGGGCGGACGATGGCTACTTCGATCACCAGGTCGTAGAAGGTCTTCGGCTTCAATCGCGGCAGCATGCTCATCTGCGCACGCGATTCGATCTGGAACACACCGACGGTGTCGGCCGCCTGGATCATTGCGTAGGTGGGCGTGTCGCCGCCGGGGATCTTGGCCAGGTCGATCGTGTAGCCGCGGTGTTTCGCCACCAGGTCCACCGCCTTCTGGATGCAGGTCAGCATGCCCAGGGCCAGGCAGTCGACCTTCAGCAGCTTCATCGTCTCCAGGTCGTCCTTGTCCCACTGGATGATGGTGCGGTCGTCCATCGCGGCGTTCTCGACCGGCACGACTTCGGACAGCGGCCCGTCGTTGATGACGAAACCGCCGACATGCTGCGACAAATGGCGTGGATGTCCGCGCAGTTGGGTGGTCACCGCCAGCACGCGATGGATCAGCGGGTTCTCCGGATCGAAGCCGGCTTCGCGCAGGCGCTGTTCCATCGGCGTCTCGCCATTGCCCCAGCCATAACACTCGGCCAGCAGCGCGATCTGGTCGGGCGGCAGGCCGAACGCCTTGGCGACGTCGCGCACGGCGCTCTTGCCCCGGTAGCGGATGACCGTGGCCGCCAGCGCCGCGCGGCGGCGTCCGTACTTGCCGTAGACGTACTGCAGCACTTCCTCGCGGCGTGCGTGCTCGAAGTCCACGTCGATGTCCGGCGGCTCGCCCCGATCCCTGGACAGGAAGCGCGCCATCAGCAGCCTGCTCTCGGCGGGATTCACCACGGTGATGCCCAGCGCGAAGCAGACGGCCGAGTTGGCCGATGAGCCGCGTCCCTGGCAGAGGATGTCCCGCGACTTGGCAAAGCGGACGATGTCCTCGACCGTGAGGAAAAACGCCTCGTAGTTCAGTTCTTCGATCAGCGCCAGCTCGCCGTCGATCTGCTCGACCACGGAGGGCGGCGCACCCAAGGGCCAGCGTTCATGCATGCCCCGCTCGGTCAGCGCGTGCAGCCAACTGGTCGGCGTATGTCCATCCGGCACCAACTCGGCGGGATACTTGTACTTCACGTCCTCCATCGAAAACGTGCAGCGCCGGGCCAGCGCGACCGCGCTCTCCAAAAATGCCGCCGGATAGATATTTCCCAACGCTCGCCGCGTGCGCAGGTGGCGCTCGCCGTTGCGGAACAGATGTTTTCCGCACTCCGCCAGCGGCGAGGTGTGGCGGATCGCCGTCATCGTGTCCTGCAGCACCCGCTGCCGGCGCACGTCCATGTGCACGTCGCCGGCGGCCACCGCCGGCATCGACAGCCGCGCCGAGAGATCGAGCAACTGCTGCAGGCGCGCGGCATCGTCCTGCTCGCGGTGCAGTTCCACCGCCAGATGCGTGCGTTCCCCGAAGAGCTGCTTCAGCCAGCGCCCCTGCGCTTCGTCCGGCACGCGCGCCGGCATCCAGAGCGCGAACAGCCCACCGTCTTCAGGATCGTCCTCGCCCAGCACCTGCTCCATGTCCTGCCGTGTCAGCGCGTAAGTGCCCTTGGGGGCGGCGCGGCGTGCGGTGGTGATCAGCTCGCACAGCCGCGTGTAGCCCACAAGGTTTTCCACCAGCAGCACGCACTTCAACCCGCACTTCAGGGTGAACTCACTGCCGACGATCAGCTTCAGCCCGGTGGCGCGCGATGCTTCCAGCCCGCGCACGATGCCGGCCAGCGAGCACTCGTCGGTGATCGCCAGTGCTTCGTAGCCGCAATGCTTGGCGCGGACAAACAGGTCTTCCGCGCTGGATGCGCCACGCAGAAAGGAGAAGTCCGACAGGCAGTGAAGTTCGGCGTAAGCCGGCAGGCCGTCGTCGGCCAGCGCGTCGTCATTGGCGGCCGCATGCGCCCGCAGCCGATGCGCGGTCTCCCAGGCGCGCGGCACGTGCGCACCCGGATAGTCGCCGCGCTCATCGCGACTCACGCGAACCACCCGTGCAGCATCCAGCCGCCCTGCTCGCCCGGCGGCGCGAAGGCCCAGGCGCGCTGGCCCTGCGAGGTCTCCAGCACGTAATAGTCGCGGCGCGCGTCCTCGCCGTCCCACCAGCCGCTCTCCAGCCGCTCCGGGCCGGACACGATGCGCGGATGCGGGTCGCGCAGCGGCACCGGCTGCGGCAGCAGCCAGGTCGGCCGTGGCGGACGTGCCGGCGCCTGTTCGATGCGGCCGCCATCGCCCTGCATGCGTCGCCACGCGCGTTCCGGGCGCGGATCGCCCGCAGGCGCCACGCGATGCACCGCCTCGTCGCCCAGGCGCGCACGCAGGCGTTCACGCAACTGCGGCCACGGCAACTGCTGCTGCGGGCGCGTATCGAACAGATCGCGCGCGGCCGGCACGAACGGCGGCAACTCGCGCGCCAGCAGTCGCACGCCCACCACCGGCTGCGCGATCTGCACGCGCTCCAGCCGGTTGCGGGTCAGCTCGAACAGCATCGCCGGTTCGCGTTCGGCGGCCAGCAGGCCCACCTCGACATCGGTATGGCCTTCCTCATGCTCCAGCCGCAGCACGAAGCGCTGCACGCCGCCGTCGCGGATGGACAGGTAGGTGGACAGATCGCCGATCAACCGGCGCAGCGGGAACAGCAGCGCCATGTGGTTCTCGACTTCGTAGCCGAGTTCGATGCGCGCATCGAAGTGATCCGGCGGTGCGTAATACGCCAGCGGGTCGTCGGCCTGGCCGTACAGGCGGTCCAGGTGCTCCAGCACCGGCAGGCCGAAGCGGCGGCGCAGGCTGTCGCGCGGCAGGCCGCGCAGCGTGCGCAGGTCGCGGATGCCCATGCGGTGAAGGCGTTCGCCGGCGTCGTCCGGCAGGCGCGCGCGCCGCACCGGCACGCGGTCCAGCATGTCCGCCATCGCCGCGGGCTGCATCACCGCCAGGCCGTCGCGCAGGCCGGCGAACACATGCGCCGCGCGTGGCGTGGGCGCCAGTGCAAGGCGATGCTGGAAGCCCAGCAGACCGAGTTCCTCGCGCAACCGCGCTTCGATGCGCGGCCACGGTCCCAGCAGGCGGAAGCTGGCGCGCACTTCCAGCACCAGGCAACCCGGCCATTGCGCACTGACCAGCGAGCTGTGGCGGTAGGCCCATGCGGCGAGGAAGCGCTGCCAGCGCGCTTCGGCCGGCGGGTCGTGTTCGACCATCACGAAATCCGGCAGCAACGCATGTGCGGCGGTCAGGCGCATGCCGGCCCGCAGGCCCGCCTGCGCGGCCGACGCATTCACCGCATGCAGGGTGCGCAGTTGTGCGGCGCCGCCCACCAGCGCGAGCGGCGCATCGGGATCAGGCAAACGCCGGAGGACGGCGTCCAGCGCCAGCTGCGGCAGCAGTACACAGGCCCAGAGCATGCGCAGGCCTCAATGCGCAACCAGCGCGAACGACTGCGCAGGCGCCGGGCCACCGCGGCATTTGCGCACCTGCCAGTGCGTGCCGCCCTGCGCATCGCGGGTGGCCTCCACGCGCAACGCGGCCGCCGATGGATTGGCCGCATGGCGGCGGTCGCGCAGCGCGAAGCCCAGACACTCACCGCTGTCGGCGGCCACCTGCAGGCGGCGCAATGCGGGCCCGTCGGCCTGTACAGGCCAGCCCAGCACGGCGGCGCAGGCGCCGCTGCGCAGGCATTGCTCGAACGCCCACAAAGCATCGCGCGGCGCGGCTTCCACGATCTCCAGCAGCGCCAGGTCCACGCCCGCGTCCTGCCATGCGGGGGCATAGGGAATGTAGGGCGGCGCGATCACCGCCACCGCACTGCCGGCCTGCGTCATCCGCGCCAGCGTGGGCAGCAGCAACGCCAGTTCGCCCACGCCGTCGGCGGGCAACAGCAGTTCGGTCAGCGCGCGGCGTGGCCAGCCGCCCTGCGGCAGCAAGGCGTCGAGTGCGGCATGACCGGTGGGCTCGCCATCGGCGGCGATGGCCGCGCTGCGCCCGGCATGCCACAGCGTGCGTGCGGCCAACAGCGTGTCGAGGGCGACGACGGCGCCCATGTCAGCCGCGCCGGACCAAGCCGCAGTACACGCCTTCGATGGCGAAGTCCTGCCCGGGCTGCACGTCGATGGGCGCATGTGCGGGATTGCGCGGCAGCAGGCGGATGCGGCGGCGCTCGCGCTGCAGCCGTTTGATGGTCAGTTCGCCATCGATGCGCGCCACCACGGTCTGCCCGTCGCGCGCGTCAGGCGTGCGATGCACGCCGACCAGATCGCCGTCGACGATGCCGTCGTCGATCATCGAATCGCCCTGCACCTTCAGCAGGTAATCCGGTTGCGGCGAGAACAGCCGGCGGTCCAGCCACAGTTGCTCATCCAGACCGATGTCGGCCCCGATCGGCTGTCCGGCGGCCACCCGGCCCAGCACCGGCAGCGGCAGCAGATCGGCCGTTCCACCGGGCAGGCGCAGGCCACGCTTCTGGCCCGGGACCTGCTCCAGCAGGCCGTCGGCCACCAGTGCCTGCACATGCTTCTGCGCGGCATTGCGGGAGGCGAAGCCGAAGGCGGAGGCGATGTCCGCCAGGCTGGGCGCGCGCCCGGCCGCCAGCTCCCGGCGCAGGAAGGCCAGGACGGCGGCACGTTGGGGAGGAAGATCGACTGGGTTCATGGGTGTACATTTGTACACCCTAAGGTCTCACATGGCGAGAAAGACGTGCGGCTTGCCTCCAAGCCCCACACGCTTCAATATAACCACGGTTATAACGCCAAGGAGGCAGCCATGAAGCTCAAGATCACCACCGTCGGCAATTCCGCCGGTGTCATCCTGCCCAAGGAACTCATGGCGCGCCTTCGCCTGGAAAAAGGCGACGAGCTACACGCGCTGGAGACACCCGACGGCATCCGCCTGACGGTCTACGACCCCACCCTGGCAGAACAGATGGAAGTGGCCGAGCAGGTGATGCGCCAACGTCGCACCCTGCTCAACAAGCTGGCCCAATGACGCGGCGCCCATGATCGTCTGGATCAGCCGGGCCTTGGCCTTGGCCATCCATGACCGCCAGTTGGCCGAACATGGAGGCGCCAACGGCATACGCGACGAGGCGCTGCTGGAATCGGCGCTCGCGCGCCCCAGGCAGTTGCACGCCTACGGGCAGCCTGCGCCGGACTTGGCCGATCTGGCGGCCGCCACCGCCTTCGGCCTAGCGCGCAACCATCCTTTCGTGGACGGCAACAAGCGCATGGCGGCCGTGGCCTGCGAAGTCTTCATCGTGCTCAATGGTGGCGCGCTGTCGGCCGAGGACCACGAGCTCTATCCGCAGTACCTCGGCTTGTCCGAAGGCAGCCTCGGCGAAGCGGAATTCGCCGCGTGGCTACGCCCACGGATCATCGCAAAGGCTCCGGGCAAGGTGCAGGAGCCCTCTCCCGCGTACGGCCGCTGACGGCGACGCACTCACCGTCGTCCCAACGAAGGCTGGGACCCACTTTGCCGTTGCCTTCCCTGACATACGGAAGGACGGACATCACTGGGGGCAATGGATTCCAGCTTGCGCTGGAATGACGGCAGAACAATAACAGCACGAATTTCGGACACGTCTCGAGACCGTCGTCCCAGTGAAAGCTGGGACCCATCTGGCCGTTGCCTTCCCTGACGTGCGGGAAGGATGGACATCACTGACGGGCAATGGATTCCAGCCTTCGCTGGAATGACGGCAGTGACGCACCGATCTCGGACATGTCCCGATACCGTCGTCCCAGCGAAAGCTGGGACCCATCTGGCCGTTGCCTTCCCTGATGTGCGGGAAGAATGGACATCACTGGCGGGCAATGGATTCCAGCCTTCGCTGGAATGACGGCAGAGCAGTGATCTGCCTATCTCGGACACGTCTCGATACCGTCGTCCCAGCGAAGGCTGGGACCCATCTGGCCGTTGCCTTCCCTGATGTGCGGGGAGGACGGACATCACTGAGGGGTAATGGATTCCAGCTTGCGCTGGAATGACGGCCAAGACTTCCCAAGCGGCCGCGTTCCACGTGAAGGACGCGTGGAATCGCAGGCGGTCATGTCGTGCGCTTGCGCGCCTGTGGCATCGGATGAAGCGTCAGGCCGCCTGTTCTTCGGCTCGCTCGACCATGGTCTCGGCCATCTGCCGCCAGTTGGGCAACTGATCCAGTACACCCAGCGACTTCAGGTAGCCCTCGTCCACGGGTTCGTTGCTGGCCAGCGCGCCAGCCACGTGCACGGCGCCGGGTACCCAGAAGCTGCGCAGGCTGGAACGCTGCGGCTGGCGATGGAAGGCCACCGCCTCCACGATCGGCATCGGCAGGCCCCACAAGCCCAGCAGGTAGGCACCGGCTTCGGTGTGACCCGGACGGTCGTCGTCCTCGGCGGGTGGCGTGTCGCGCTCGTCGCGCACACCCGGCAGCAGCAGGCCGATGTCGGCCAGCAACGCCGCCGTCGCGCCCAGTTCGGAGCTGGTACGCGGCAGGATCTTCGCCGCCAGCCGCGAGGCCAGCAATGCGCGTTGCTGCAGGACGCTGCGGTCGACGTTGGAAGCGGTCTTCATCGAGAACACCTCGCTGGCCAGCACCAGGTCGCGCAGCGTGCCCAGGCCCAGTCGCGTGACGGCAGCGCGCAGATCGGTGATGGAACGGCCGTTGGAGAAATAGGCCGAGTTGCACAGCTGCAGCACCTTGGCGGCGATGGCGGGATCGCCGGCCACCAGCTTGGCGATGTCGTTGGCGGTGCCTTCGTCCTCTTCCAGCGCACGCGTCAATGCGAAGTACAGGTGCGGCGGCGACGGCAGGTGTTCGACCCGGCCAATGGCGCGGCGCAGGCGCGGACTGTCGAGCAGGTCGCGCAGTTCTTCCAGGCTGTGGATCGCCTCCAGCACCGTCTCCGACGACAACGGCAGCGGCAGGAACCGGTGCGCCACGCCGATCAGCTTGATCGGCGCAGCCAGGCTCTCCGCAGCGCCTTCCAGCAACGCGATGCGGATCGTCTCCGGGCGCAGCGTGCGGATCTGGCCGAGCAGCGTGGCAGGTGGCAGGTCGGCGAGCGCAGGGCCCACCATCACCACGTCCACCGGACCATTGGCGACGGTGTACATCGCCGACTTGCCGTCGGCGACGACCTCCACGGTCCATTCGTCCCCCATGTCGCCGATGTAGTCGGCCAGGTCGTCAGGCAGGCAGGCGGTGTCGCCAACATACAGAATGCGCAAAGCACTTCCCCTTGGATCGTTCTTGCAAGCTTCAAAGCGTGCCCCTGCTAGAGGAGGCGCGGCCCGGATGAAATCTAGCAAGGATGTCGGCCGCGGCTGGGAGTTCTTGAATCGCGATGCGGGGAATGCGCAGTCCTTCACATTCCACTGTCGGTGGATCCCCGACAGCGCCGCGACTCAGAAGCGGAACGTGCCCAGCAACTGCGGCCCGCGGTTGTCGAGGTTGAGGTTGCCATCGAAGCGCGTGCGCCCGAAATCGAGGCCCACGTCGTTGTAGTTGTAGCGCAGCGAGAAGCCGAAATGCTCCCAGGGGAAGTATTCCAGTTCCACTTGCGCATCCAGCGCGTCGCAGGTGACGTTGCCGCTGTCCTTCCTTGTGTACGCCTGCGCGGCGTCCATCGCCCGTGTCCCGACAGCGACGGCGCATACTCACCGCGCAGCATGGAGGGCCATTCGTCCCTGGAAAAGCGATCCCCCGCAGAAAGCCGATTCTGCGCAGACCAGCAAGCAGGGGACAAAGGGATGGCGCATGGGGCGGCTTCTGCGGCAAAGCGGACAGGCATGGCGTCATCGCCGGCATCCCGACCCTGCCAGCATCCGTCCGGCGAGGGGCGATCACGGACGATCTCAGGCGAACGGTGGCCCCACCGCCGGTGTCCCAGCATCCGGCTGCGCCAGATGCAGCAGCAGGTGTGCCAGCGTCGCCACGTCCTGGAAGTTGTGCAGCAGCACGCGCCTGAGCAAACCTGCGTCACCGCCACGCAGATACTGCAGCCATGCACCCGGCGCCTCCGATCCCGGCAGGTCGTCCTCGCGCACGATGCCCAGCGCGTTGCGCTCGATGGTGGCCAGCCGGCAGTTCTCCCAGACGCCGCGATAACGCCGGCGCGTGGGGAACAGCAGGTCGAGGTGCTCGATGCCGGCCAACGGCGTGCCCTGTCGCGCCAGGCGGTAGCGCGTGGCCAGCAAAGGGGCGTCGTAGCAGCGTCCGTTGTAGCTGACCAGCCGCGTGTCTTCCGACAGCCAGCCAGCGAATGCCCGCAGCATCGCCGGCTCCGCCGACAGATGGGTGATCAGCAGCTGGCGCACGCGCAGGCCGCCGGGCACGAAATCCGACGCACCCACCATGAAGGCGCGCGTGCCGGTGCCGCCGGACAGGCCAGTGGTCTCGGTGTCGAAGAACAGCATGCCCTGCGTGGGCAAGTCGCCGGTCCGCGCGAAGGTGCCGTCGACATGGGGCGGCACCTCGTCGAACGGCAGCACCCGCTCCAGTTGCAGCAATCCGGGCGCGATCTCGTCGCCCGGCAACGCACGATCGCAGCTACGCGCCGTCACGACGTGACGCGTGCGTTCACGGATCCCCAGCATGCGCCGCAGCGCCGGCAAGGGATCATGCACCGGCGGCAGCGGCGCGGATGGCGATATGGTGCTGCCGTGCCCTGCCTGGCGTCGCAGCCGCTGCAGTTTTTCGAGGCTGACGCTCATGCGGCGTCCAGCAGGTGCAACACGCGCACCGCCAGCGCGCGCGGCGTAGTTCCGGCATCTTCGTCGTTCGCCAGCACCGGACCGACACAGGCCGGGCACCCTGCCCGGCAGTCGCAGGCCGAAACCAGTTGCGCGGCGCGCTGCACCAGTTCGCGCTGCCGTCGCCACAACGGCTCGCTCAGGCCGATGCCGCCCGGGTAGTTGTCGTACAGGTACGCGGTAGGCACGAAACGGTCCCCCGATACCGGCGACAGCACCTGGCTGTCCGTCCCGCGCAGCTGTCCACGCCCCTGCGTATCCGGCAAGGCGAACCACGCACCGTCACCGTCGCCCACCGCCTTCTGCAGGTCACGGCCTTCGGCCATCACCGCGACGGTAGCGGCGATGTGCAGCGCATACGCGGCGCCAAGGAAACCGTCCAGCGCATCCTGTCGCGATTCGAACGATGTCTCCAGCAGTGCCGGCGGCAACTGCCACCACAGGCTGGTCGTGTGCATCTCCTGGTCGGGAAGGTTCACCGGGCCGTAGCCGATGTTCTCGTGGGTGTAGTAGCGGATCTTCTTGTAGCCGGCCACGCGCCGCACCACGTGCACTTCGCCATGGTGGCAGGTGCCCTGCCCCGCGATACAGCCGTCGAAGCGCTCAAGCACCTTCAATTTCGTGTAATCGATCGCATCGGTGTAGTAGTCCACGTGCGTACGGGTGACGTAGGCCTTGCGTCCTTCCCAGTCCAGTCGCTCCACCTGGTACGGCGTGGACTGGATCATGTGGATGGCGCCTTCGTACAGCGTCAGCGGCGCGGCGCTGAAATCGACCTCGGCGATGATCACCTGGCGCCCATCGGTGCGGTCGACGACGACGAAGTTGCCGTCGGCCACCGAGCGCAGGCTGACCGCGTTGGCCGGATAGCTGTCGGCGATCCACTCGTAGCGGTCGCCTTCGCGATGGACCACGCTGTCTTCGTCCAGCAGCTGCAGGAACGGCGTCGGATCGACCGGACCGAAGGGTTCCCCGGCCAGGAACGGCAGCTCGAACGCGGCGCAGCGCACGTGGTCCAGCAGGATCATCGGCTGGTCGGGTGCGATGCGCGCGTGTTCCGGCGGGCTGTCGGCGAAAAACTCCGGATGCCGCACCACGTACTGGTCCAGCGGCTGCGAACTGGCGACCAGGATGCCCAGTGATGCCTGTTGCCGCCGACCTGCCCGGCCAAACCGCTGCCAGGTCGCGGCGATGGAGCCCGGATAGCCGTTCAGTACCACCGCGTCCAGGCTGCCGATGTCCACGCCCAGCTCCAGTGCGGACGTGGAGACGATGCCGTCGACGCGGCCGTCGCGCATCGCGCGTTCGGCCTCGCGGCGCTCGGTGGGCAGGTAGCCACCGCGGTAGGCGCGGATGCGGGCCGGCAGCCGCGGATCGCTGTCGAACACGTCCTTCAGGTACTTGGTCAGTACCTCGACCATCGTGCGCGACTGGGCGAACACCAGCGTCTTCAGCCCCGCCTTGATCGCCAGCCGCGCGATGCGGTTGCTCTGCGAGCGCGCCGACGCGCGCAAGCCCAGGTCGGGATTGACCACCGGCGGATTCCACAACAGCACGTGCTTTTCGCCCGTCGGCGCACCGGACTCGGTGATCGCATGCACTGGCAACTCCAGCAGCGCTTCCGCATGCGCCTTTGGATTGCCGATGGTGGCCGAGCAGACGATGAACTGCGGCGTTGCACCGTAGAACGCGCATACGCGCTTCAGCCGGCGCAGCACGTTGGCCACGTGGCTGCCGAACACGCCGCGATACGTGTGCACCTCGTCGATCACCACGTAGCGCAGGTTCTCGAAGAACTGCGCCCACTTGGTGTGGTGCGGCAGGATGGCCTGGTGCAGCATGTCCGGATTGCTGACCACGATGTCGCCATGCAGGCGGATCGCCTGCCGCGCATCGCCGGGCGTGTCGCCATCGAAGGTGAAGGCTTTCAGGCCGAGGTCACCGGCCCTGCTCAGGTCCAGCAGTTCCGCGACCTGGTCCTGCGCCAGTGCCTTGGTGGGGAACAGGTACAGCGCCTTGCCCCGCTTCGCCAGCGCCGACGCCACCACCGGCAGCGTGTAGCACAGCGATTTTCCCGATGCCGTCGGCGTCACGACGGCCAGATGTCCACCCGCCTGCACATGCCGCCATGCCTCGGCCTGGTGCGAATACAGCTGGCCGATGCCGCGCGCGCGCAGCGCCTCGGCCAATTCCACGGGCAGATCCGCCGGCAGCGGCTCGTAACGCCCTTCACGCCCCGGAATGACGAACTGCCCGGTCACGCGATCGTGGTACTTGCCCGCGAGCCGCTCTGCCAGGGCACGGCCATCGGCTGCGTTCACGGGCAGCAGCGCTGCATCGGTGGCGTGACGGCGGATCAGGGATGTCTGGGCGGGCATGGCGGACTCTCGGCGGCGTGTGCGCCATCAGAACCGTGCCGCGTCTCAATCCCTGAGACTGACTGCCTGCTGACAGGCAGCCCCTGCCTCAGCTTTGTGATCGGACTTTGAAGGCATTTCTCACCCCTGGGTAACGTCTCCCGCGATACCACGTCATCGTGATCAGGAGTCCCGCATGAACCGCCATCTCTATCGCGAACAACTCGACACGCTTCGGCAGGCACCCCGCCATTCGAGCGTCATGACCGACGATGCCTTCACCGCATTCACGGCCTACGACTACGGCCGGCGCCGCCGCCTGCATCCGGATGTCGCCTGGGAAGACGCGTGCCGTGCATACGCATTCGCCGCCGCTTCCCATGCCGACCACGCCGGACATCTCGATCTCGATACCGAACTCGAACTGGAAGACCACTGGGAACGGCTGCGTGGCGATTCCGGCCCCGACTGGCCGGTGGCCCGCACGTTGCTGCGCGAGACGTGGCGCTGGCTCGACGAACACGGGGCCGGTGCGACCCGCATGCATTGAATCAGCCCCGCATTGCAGGTGACGACGAACGGTAGGCCGGCCATGGCACGACCCACCGTCTTCAACAACACAGGGGAACAATAACGACAAGATCCGGCAGGGGCGTGAGCCATGTATCTCCTTCGGGGGAGAAAGGGGTGACACGTTGCCACAGGGGGCCGCGCGCAGTCAGGGACTGTCGCGACGGGGGCACGCAAGCGGCTGTCATGTACAGGTAAGCCGCGTTTCATCCACAAGGTCCACGCTCGGCCATGGTCTTGCGCCATGGAGGGGACCTCATGTCTTGCCTGCCTGATCCATCCGCACCCGCGTGGATGGATGATGCGATGCCCTGTGCCGTCATCGACATCCACTCGGAACTGCGCTTCTGGGAAGAAACCTACGCGCGCCAGAGCTTCCACCGCCCGGGCACGCCGTTCCGCCATTACGTACCCACGCTCAAGTTCGCCTACGACATCTACCTGCTGTCGCACAGACGATCGCTTGAAGAACTGCTGCCCTCGCTGCCCTCCCGCTACGAGGCGGGCATCGTGCGTGGTATCCGACTGGACTGGCCGTTGGCGCACGCGGTCATCGCACGCGTATGGCAGCGGCTCAATGCGCCGCTGGAAGAGGATGCTCCGCTGTTCGCCCCGCCGCCTGCGACCGTCGTGGACGAACGCGCCCTGTTGGCAGAGGCGATGAATAAAGCGGGCACCCACACCATCACACAGCGGATGCAAAGGTGAACGCAAAAGACCTCGCACGGTTAAATACGGGTTAAAACGCCCTTTATTTCACTTAAGCATCACCGGGCCGAACAAAAAATCCACGTCGCCACCACCACGCCGACCGGGGATCACCAATGGCCAGCCTGCATCAGCGCAATGCCCATGCCACCGCCCAGATCGTCGACATCGACGCCGAACTTGCCTACTGGAAGACACGCCTCAACGAAGACACGTTCCAGGTGGTCGGAGCCACGGTAGGCGATCTGGAGCAATGCCTGAAGATCGGGTACGACGCCTATCTGCTGCACCATCGCCAGGACTTCGACGACATTGCGCCCTCGCTGCGCGACCGACTGCAGCGCTACTGCCCGGATACGCCGATCGGCTGGTACCGCGCGCAACCGATCATGCGCGCCGTGTGGCAGCGGCTGAAGCCGGCCGTCGCCACGGCCGCTGGCCACGCCTGACCACCCAGCGTCCCTGCACGAGGCAGGGATGCCTACACGCGCAGACCCAACGCGTGCTCGATCGCCTCGAACAGCGCTTGGACCTGCACTGGCTTGGTCAGTGTCGCGGCGCAATCGTGGCCGCCGTCCGGCGTGCCCGGCTCCCGCAGACGGATCACCGGACCATCGAAGCCGGCTTCCTGCAACACTGCAAGTACGTCGGCAGCGGACAGCAACAGGATGTCGTCGTCGATGATCGCCAGTTCCGGCAGGCCATTCCGCGCGATCTGCTGCAACGCATTCGCGCCGTCCGGCGCCATGATCGGATCGTACCCCTGGCTGGCCAGCGCGTTGCCGAGCAGTGAGAGGCGCGTGGCATCGCCATCGACCAACAGGACGCGGCGACCCTCGCCATCCCGGAACGCGGCGTCTTCGCCCGCCCAGTCGTCGACGGCAGGTGCCGGCAGGTGCAGTTCGAATGCGCTGCCCTGCCCGGGCGTGCTGTTCACTTCGATGCGCCCACGCACGGATTCGACGATGCGCTTGCACGACATCAGGCCCAGGCCCGTGCCGCTGGCCTTGGTGGTGAAGAACGGCGTGAACAGTTGCTTGCGCGTAGCCTCGTCCATGCCGCTGCCTTCATCGGAAACACGCAGCACCACGCAGTCCTGCCCGTCGGCGGCCACCGTCTGCGTCGCCGACAGGGTCAGCTGGCCGCCGCGTTCGGCCATGGCCTGGATGCCGTTCAGGCACAGGTTGATCAGGCACTGCTGGAACTCGGTGTAGTTGCCTTCGATCAGCAGGTCTTCCGGCGGTTGCTCCACCGTCAGCCGGACCTGCCGCGACAGGCTGCCTTGCAGTAGCAGTTGCACCGCGCTGAACAACGCGGCCACGCTGATGGTCTCGCTGGCCTTGCGCGAACCGCGCACGAACGACAGCATCGAATCGGCCATCTCGTGGCCGCGTTTGCCGCTCTCCGAGATCACCGAACCCAGCCGCAGGATCTTCGGATCGTCGCTGTAGGTCGACAGCAGGTCGGGCACGATCAACAACGGCTGCAGGATATTGCGCAGATCGTGGCTCAGGCCCGCCGCCAGCATCGCCAGGCAGTCCAGCCGCTGCGAGCGCATCAGCTCGCGCTCGGCATGCTCGCGTTCGCGCTCGCTGCGCGCCTCGCGGATGGCACGTGCCACCGCGGCCGGCAGGCGCACCGGGTTGTGCTTCAGCACATAGTCGCTTGCGCCCTCCTGCAACGCCTTGACTGCGGTTTCTTCACCGATGGTGCCCGAGAAGAACACGAACGGCAGCCGAGGATCATGCGCCCGCAGGATTTCCAGGGCCTCGTAGCCGGAGAAACCGGGTAGTTCCATGTCCGAGAGCACCAGGTCGAACGGCGCACCCGCCAGCGCCATGCGCAGGTCGTCGGCGGCGTCCACGCGCACGAAGGCGGCGTCCAGCCCAGCCTCGTGCAACTGCTCGATCAGCAGTTCGGCATCGAGTTCGGAATCCTCGACCAGCAGGATGCGGACAGGTCCCAGCGGTGTTCCCGATTTCGGCACGGATCAGTCTCGCGGCAGGGTTTCGTTGATGACCGCCCAGAACGTGCCCAGCGTCTTGACCGCCTGGAAGAACTGATCGATATCCACCGGCTTGACCACGTAAGCGTTCACTCCCAGGTCCCAGCTGCGTGCCAGGTCGCTTTCCTCGCGCGAGGACGACAGGATCACCACCGGCAGGTGTTTGAGCTTCTCATCGCCACGGATGGTCTTCAGCACCTCCAGCCCATCCATGCGCGGCATCTTGATGTCGAGCAACAGCACCGAAGGAAGTCCATCTTCGCGCTGGGCATGCGCACCACGGCGCAGCAGGTAATCCAGCGCTTCCACGCCGTCCTCGACGTGCACGATGGGATTGGCGAGGTTGGCCTCGCGCAGCGCGTCGACTGCCATTTCAGCGTCGGCGAGGCTGTCTTCGGCCAACAGGATGGTACGGATGGCGCTCATGCGTCTCTCTCTCTGGAAAGCGGAGCGTCGAGCGCCGCGGGAAGGGTGAAATAGAAGGTGGCGCCCTGGTCGGGTTCGGATTCGGCCCAGATGCGCCCACCGTGCCGGCCAAGAACGCGCCGCACGCTGGCCAGGCCGATGCCGGTGCCAGGGAAGTCGCTGGCCTTGTGCAGACGCTGGAACACGCCGAACAGCTTGCCGGCATACGCCATATCGAACCCCGCGCCGTTGTCACGTACGCTGAACAGATGGCTGCCGTCACCCTGCAGCTGGTGGCCCACCTCGACGATGGAACGATCGCGCTGGCTGCTGTACTTCAGCGCGTTGCCCAGCAGATTGCTCCATACCTGCCGCATCATGTTCTCGTCGGCCAGCACGATGGGCTGCGGCGCAATACGCCATTCAACGCGGTCGGCGCGGCCTTCGTTGGCCTCGTTGGCATCCAGCATGGCACGCGCCTCGGCGACCAGCGACTGCATGTCCACCGCCTGAAGCCGCAGCGCGCTCCGTCCCAGGCGCGAGTACACCAGCAGGTCATCGATCAGCTGCGACATGCGGCGCGCGGAATTGCCGATCACGTCCAGGTAATGACGGCTCTTGTCGTCGATGTCCTCACCCAGGTGGCGGCCCAGCTTGTCCGAGAAACCGGCCACATGCCGCAGCGGCGCACGCAGATCGTGCGATACCGAATAACTGAAGGCCTCCAGCTCGCGATTCACTTCCGACACCTGCTCGACCTTGCCTTCCAACTGGCGGTTCAGCGCAGCGATCTCCTGCTGCGCGGTCTTCTGCAGTGAGATGTCGCTGACCGTCATCAGCACGGCATGCTCGTCCTCGCCCGGCAGCGGCATACGGCGCGCATTGAGCAGCACGGTACGGCGCACGCCATCGACGGTGTCCTGCTGCAGTTCGTAATCCCACAGCTCGCGTCCTCGTGCAAGCACGTCATCCAGGCGCTGCCGCATCACCTTGTCCTGCCAGGCGGTGCCCAGCTCGTCCAGACTGCCCGCCTTTGCGCCCTTGCCCATGCCGTAGAGCTCGCCGAAGGCGATGTTGTGCATCTTGATGTGCTGGTCGCCGTCCAGCAGCACGATGGGTTCCCGCACCGTGTCCAGCATGACCAGCGCACGCTCGCTGGCCTGTGCGATCCGCTTCTCCGCATTCAGCCGGCGCGCGACCTGGCGACCCAGCGACAGCAACACCAGGCCAAGCAACAGCAACTGCGCGCCCATGGCCACGAGGGCCAACCATTCCGTGCGCTGGCGCTGGCGTTGCGCATCGTAGTTGCGCTGGGCCAGCAGCTGCCGTTCGTTGTCCAGGATCTGCGTCAACAGGCCACGGATGGGGAAGCGCGTCGCCAAAGGCGCCACCACGGAGCCCCGGTACGCTTCGGGGGCCTGCATGAGTTGATCGATGACCTCCATGCGCGCCTCGACCAGTTCGCGCAGGCGGCCGATGAGCACGAGCTGCACGGGATTGTCGGCCGTGAGTTCGGTCAGCATCGCGAACCGTTCGGGCAGCGTCTTCCTGCCGGAGGCCAGGCGATCGCGGGCAAGCGGATGGTCCGCGCCAAGCGCGATCATCATGCCGGAGGATTCGATCTCGCGAACCTCGACGACCATCGCCATCACGGCCGCTTCCACCTGGTGGGTGTGCGCCACGGCATCGGCGGCATCAAGATTCGCCCGTGACAGTCGCTGCAGCAGCAGCACGGGGCCAACCACGATCAGCAGGACGGCCAGCCCCAGCAGCGGCAGTCGCCATGTGCCCCAACTTCGCCGGGCGCTGTCGTCGTCGTTCATGATCCCCCGGCATCTGTGGACGGCAGCGGAGCCGCGCATGTCGCGCGGCCACGCGGTTATCCAAGGATGCTATCGCAGGGATGTCACATTTGGAATCACATCAAGACGTTCAGGAAACAGCCGCCACGCGCACGCGGTCACGCCCTTCGCGCTTGGCGTCATACAGTGCCTGGTCCGCGCGACGCATCTGGTCACGCAAGGATTCGCCCGACCGATGTTCAGCGATGCCGGCGGACAGCGTGGCGACGACACCGCCCTGCTCCTTGCCGAATTCGCTTCGCACCCGTTCGGCGAACGCCCGCGCCGCCCGCGCGTCTTCACCTTCCAGCAACACCGCGAACTCCTCGCCACCAATGCGTGCCGCACATCCGTTGGCACCGACGCGTGCACGCATGATGTCGCCCAGCCGCTGCAGCACCAGATCGCCACCGTCGTGGCCGTGGTGGTCGTTGATGCGCTTGAAATAATCGATATCCAGTACCGCGACCACCACCGGGACACCTGCCGCCACCGCACGCGCATGCGCCGACACGGCGTGCTCGTTCCAACCGTTGCGATTGAGCAGCCCGGTAAGTTCATCGGTATGCGCCTGCTGCACCAACCGGCGACGCATCTTCCAGGCCGATACCGCGAAGTCCGTCCGATAACCCGCCAGCACCATGCCGAAGCCGATCGTGGTCAGCGTATACAACCAGTACAGCGCGCTGCCCGTACCCGGCGCCCCGTACAGGGCGATGCGCAGCAGTGCCATCACCACGATCAGCAGGGCAAGCGCCAGCAACGATACCGGACGCACCATCAGCGCCATCAGCGCCAGCGGCAGCAGTTGGAACAGGCCCGTTCGCAGCGCCAGCTGGCCTGTCGCTCCGGGCAACGGCATGCTCATGAAGATGCCGGTCAGCAGCGTAGCCAGCAGCATCAGTACCAGGCGATGCTGCCAGTTCACCATCCGCGACACACCTGCCGCGCAACCCGCCACCAAGGCGGACGCCAGCAGCTGCGACCACACGGGGTACCCGATCGATGGCGTGACGCCCGCCATGTCGAACAGGGCGGTGATCGCCAGCAGCACGGCGCCGCACAACAGCACGCCGCTGACAATGGGCCGGGTGGCCCGCAGTTGCGCCAGCGCGAGATCTTCCCGCTCCTCGGCGCTCAGCGCGCGGGTGGAATTGCGCGACAGCAGTCCGCGCAGGCTATGCAGCAGACCCGGGGCGGCGATCGGAGCATGGAGGAGTCTGGCGCGCATGCGCGGTTCCTGGACGGGACTGCCTTCACGATGCAACTCCCGTGCCACTACCCGTTCAGAATGTGCCC
Source organism: uncultured Pseudoxanthomonas sp. (assembly GCF_946886695.1). The sequence goes on from NZ_CAMPJD010000001.1 coordinate 113,727, forward strand.
TTCGCCAGCAACGTGTCACGTGGTACGCGTCCTGCTGCCGCCGGCATGCCCGCGGGACTGACGCACGCGGGCGCTTTCCGCCCGCAGGCGCAGGCGCCTGACCCGCTTCATCCGCCGAACGCATCCCGCATGCGTGTTTCATCCGGCCGCTCGATCACGCCCTTCTCGGTGACGATGGCATCGATCAGCGTTGCCGGGGTCACGTCGAAGACGGGATTCCACGCCGGCACCCCCTCGGCCACCGTGCGCGTGCCGCCAATGCCCAGCAGTTCGGCCGGATCGCGCTCCTCGATATGGATCGCGTCACCGCTCGGCGTGGCCATGTCTACGGTGGACGATGGCGCCACCACCATGAAGCCCACACCATGGTGGCGCGCCGCGATGGCCAGCTGGTAAGTGCCGATCTTGTTGGCCGTGTCGCCATTGGCGCAGATGCGGTCCGCCCCCACGACGACCCATTGCACCGCGCCGGTCTTCATCAGGTGGGCGGCGGCGGAGTCGGCGATCAGCGTTGCCTGGATGCCGTCCTGCAGCAGTTCCCATGCGGTCAGGCGCGCGCCCTGCTGCCAGGGCCGCGTCTCGCCCGCGTAGACCTTGCCGATGCGCCCCTGCGCCACGCCGGCGCGGATCACGCCCAGTGCCGTGCCGAAGCCAGCCGTGGCCAGCGAGCCGGTGTTGCAATGGGTCAACACGCCACTGCCTGCGGGAATCAGCGCGGCACCCAGCTCGCCCATGTGGCGGTTGGCAGCCAGGTCTTCCTCTGCGATGGCCAGCGCCTCCAGCTCCAGTACCCCGCGCCATTCGTTGCCCGCCGTCTTCAGCGCGGCGCGCATACGCGCCAGCGCCCATGCCAGGTTCACTGCCGTGGGGCGTGCGTCATTCAGCCGCTGCAGCGCGGGCTCCAGCTTCTCCAACGCTTCCGCAGGCGTGGTCGCCATCACCTCGCGCGATGCCAGTACCACGCCCCATGCCGCGGCAATGCCGATGGCGGGTGCACCGCGTACCGCCAGTGCATGGATGGCGGCGGCCACTTCGTCGCTGGTGGCGCAGCTCAGGTACTCCACCACGAAGGGCAACCTGCGCTGGTCCAGCAGCTCCAGGGCGCTGCCGGTCCAGCGGATCGGGCGGACGTGGTCGTAACGGGCGTAGTCGATGGCATTGGTCATGCCGCCATTGTAACGATCCGCCGTGAAAGCCCCTTCCTGCCGCGATATCAGCGGCTGCGGAACTCCGCCCGGCAGCCTGCCGTGACCCACACCCCGCGGCCATCACGGCCCCAGGTACGGCCTTCGATGCAGGGCGCGCTGGACAGCTGGCGTACCAGTTGCACACCGCCCCGGCCGTCCACGTCGCATACACGGGTGCGGTCGCGGTCGGACTCGCAACGGAATACCTGGCCGTAGCCCCCTCCGTTGTTCCAGCCGCCACCGCTCCAGCCGTTGCCGCGCCCCTGGACCTCGAACTCCGCACGGCACCCTTGCGACACCCATATCCCGTTACGGTCCTGGCCCCAGGTCCGCCCTTCGACGCAGCGCGCACTGGAGAGCTGGCGCACCAGACGCACATCGCCACGCGTGGAGATCGCGCAGGTGCGCGTGCGGCCATTGTCCGATTCACAGCGGATGCGCTGCCCATTGTTGCCGCCGTTCCATCCGCCACGACCGCTGGCGAACTCCGCACGGCAACCGCGATTCACCCATACGCCATCGCGGGTCTGGCCCCAGGTGCTGCCTTCCTCGCAGCGCGTCTTCGACAACTGCCTCACCACCTGCACGCGGCCGCGCGTGTCCATGCGGCATTCGCGATAACGGCCATCGTTGGATTCGCAACGGATCACCTGCCCGTTGCGGCCGTAGCCATCACTGCCGTACTGCGGCGCGGCGTGGGCAGCGGCGGTGCCGAGCAGCGCGGCCGCGCCCAGCGTCAGCGAAGCAAGAAGTCGACGGTCCATGGCATGCATCCTCGTGTGTGTTGTCCTGAAATCTACGCAGCCATCATGAACGTGAACCCACGAAACCGTTTGCAGGAATCGATCCGCTCATGACGTGTTTGGCTGGCTTTCAGGCGCGCGCGAAATCGAACGCCAGCACATCGGCGATGCGCGGGGTGTCCTGCATGGCCATCAACAAGCGGTCCACGCCCAGTGCCACGCCCGAGCAATCGGGAAAGCCATGGGACAACGCCGCCAACAGGTGCATGTCGATCGCCGGCGACGGCTCGCCGCGCGCCAAACGCGTGGCTACGTCACGCTGGAAGCGTTCGCCCTGTTCGGCACCATCGGCCAGCTCGTGGTAGCCGTTGGCCAGTTCCAGCGGCCCCAGGTAAAGCTCGAAACGCTCGGCCACCGGCACGGCGTCCTGGCGGATGCGCGCCAGCGCGCACTGCGAAGCCGGGTAGTCATACACCGCCAATATCTGGTCGCGGGGGAAGTCGGGTTGGATCCGGTGCGTCATCAGCAGGTCCAGCCAGTCGTCGTGCGTCAGGCCCTCGCCGTCGATGGCGATGCCGCTGGCTGCGTTGCGCACCGTGTCCAGGTCGGCGGTCATCGGGTCGAGACCCAACCGTTGCAGGTACAGATCGCGGAAGCTGATCCGAGACGCGGTGGCCGTGCGACCGACCAGCGCGAGCGCCGACTGCACCAGCGCCACGGTTTCATCCATCAGCGGCGCCAGCGTCCAGCCCACGCGATACCACTCCAGCATGGTGAATTCCGGGTTGTGCCGACCGCCCGCCTCGCCGTCGCGGAACACGCGGCCCAGCTCGTAGCAGTCGCCCACACCGGCCGCCAGCAACCGCTTCAGCGGGGATTCCGGCGAGGTGCGCAGCCAGCGCGTACGCGACGCGCCCTCGGTGCGGCCCGAGAATTCCAGCGCGAACGAGGCGATGTTCGGATCGGTGTTGCCGGCCCGCGACATCATCGGCGTCTCCACCTCCAGCACGTGCCTGTCGTGGAAGAACTCGCGGACCAGCCGGTTGAGCGAGGCGCGCAGGCTGAGCGCGTCCATCGACGCGGAAGGCTGCCAGTTCATCGCATGCACCTTGTAGGAGCGACGTGAGTCCCGACCGGAAGATCTCGCCTCCCGTGCAGCGTGTTCACCGCGCTTCTGTTGAAGGTCCATGGCGCTGTTGACGTGCGGTCGCGACTTACGTCGCTCCTACAGAAAAGCACGCTTCGCCTCATGCATGCTGCTCCAGGAACGCCAGCAACTGCGCTTCATCCCACACCTCGATGCCCAGCTCCTGCGCCTTGGCCAGCTTGGACCCAGCGGCTTCGCCAGCCACCACCAGGTGCGTCTTCTTCGACACGCTGCCGGCCACTTTGGCGCCCAGCGCTTCGAGCTTCTCGCCGGCTTCGTCGCGGCTCATCGCGGCCAGACCACCGGTGAGCACGACCGTCTTGCCGTCGAGCGGGCCAGCGACGGCGGCCACATCGTCGGGCGTGATCGACAGCAACGTCTCCAACGCTGCACCGCTCCGTGTCAGCAACTGCGCATTCGCGTCGTCCTCCAACCACGTGGCAAAGGCGTTGGCCGAATCGCTCGGCAGGCCGGCGGTGACGAAGTTGTGCACCGGCGCGTCCAGCAGCGCCTGCACCGACGGGAACGCCGAAGCCAGCTGTTCGGCACGCACGCGGGTGACCTTGGGGATCTCCAGGTCAACCAGCAGCGTGGCCAGGTCCAGGCCGGCGCGCAGCTTGCCCGAGGGCGCATGCGTGTCGCCGATCACCACGCCGCGCGCCAGCAGGTCGTCGATGGCCTGCTGGTTGCCCGGCTGGTCGAGGAAGTGGCCCAGCGAGCGCGCCACTTCGCCGCCGATGTCCGGCACCTGCTTGAACAGCGGCCATGGCAGGCGGCGGATCAGCTGCAGGTCGCCGAACCACTGCGCCAGCGCCTTGGCCGTGCTCTCGCCCACGTGCTGGATGCCCAGTCCGAACAGGAAGCGTTCCAGCGTGGTGTGCCGGCTGCGGTCGATGGCCTCGATCAGGTTTTCGGCCCACTTGGTCGCGACCTTGCCGGACTTCACCGTCTCGGGCGTGGTGCCATCGCGTGCATCCACGCGCCGCTTCATCTCCAGCAGATCGTCCACGGTCAGCTTGTAGAGGTCGGCGACGTTCTGCACGAAGTCCAGGTCGCTGAGGTCCTCGACAAAGCGCTCGCCCAGCCCCTCGATATCCATCGCGCGGCGCGAGGCGAAATGGATGATCGTCTCCTTGCGCTGCGCCGGGCAGGTCAGCTCGCCGCTGCAGCGCCACACCGCCGCGCCTTCCTCGCGCACGATCTCCGAGCCGCAGACCGGGCACGCCGTCGGCATCTGCCACGGTTGCGTGCTGGCGGGACGGCGTTCCAGCACCACGCCCACCACTTCGGGGATGACATCGCCGGCGCGGCGGATGATCACCGTGTCGCCATTGCGTACATCCAGGCGCGCCACCTGGTCGGCGTTGTGTAGCGTGGCGCGCGTCACCGTCACGCCGCCCACGTGCACCGGCTGCATCAGCGCCCACGGCGTCACCGCGCCCGTCCGGCCGACGTTGACCTCGATGGAATCGAGCACCGTCATCTGTTCCTGCGCCGGGAACTTGTGCGCGATGGCCCAGCGCGGCGCGCGCGAGACGAACCCCATCGCGCGCTGCCCTTCCCCGTCGTCCAGTTTGTAGACCACGCCGTCGATGTCGAACGGCAAGGCGTCGCGGCGTTCGCCGATGCGGCGGTAGTAGTCCAGCAGTCCGTCGGCGCCTTCCACGGTCTCGCTGAGGCTGCTGACCGGGAAGCCCCACGCGCGCAGCTGCTTCAGCGCGGCCGAATGCGAGTCCGGCAGTTCGCCGCCCTCCACCAGGCCGATGCCGTAGGCGAAGAACGCCAGCGGCCGCTGCGCGGTGATGCGCGGGTCCAGCTGGCGCAGCGAACCGGCGGCGCCGTTGCGCGGATTGGCCAGCACCTTGCCGCCATGCAGGCGGGCATGTTCGTTGTACTTTTCGAAATCCGCGCGCGGCATGTACACCTCGCCCCGCACTTCCAGCACGTCAGGCCAGCCTTTGCCGCGCAGCTTCAACGGAATGGCCTTGACCGTGCGCAGGTTGAGGGTGACGTCCTCGCCGGTGGCGCCGTCCCCGCGCGTGGCGCCCTGCACGAACGCACCGCCTTCGTAGCGCAGGCTGATGGCCAGCCCGTCCAGCTTGGGCTCGGCGGAGAACAGCAGCGTGGGCCGCTTCAGCTTGTCGGCGATGCGGCGGACGAAGTCCTGCACTTCCTCGTCGCTGAAGGCATTGCCCAGCGACAGCATGGGGATGGCGTGGCGCACCTCGGCGAACTTGCCGGCCGGCGCGTTGCCGACGCGCTGGGTGGGCGAATCGGCGGTGACCAGGTCCGGATGCGCCGCTTCCAGTTCATCCAGTTCGCGCAGCAGGCGGTCGTACTCGGCGTCCGGGATGCTGGGCTCGTCGAGCACGTGGTAGCGGTGGTTGGCGTCCTCCAACTGGCGGCGGAGGTCGGCGATACGGGCAGTAGGCGTCGGCGTCATGGGGGAATTCTAAGGCCGGTGAGCGTGAGAGGAGGTGCAGCGTCGCCCGCTTGAGGGCGGCGGTTGACCTCCGGCGTATGGCTTGCGTGCGGCCGTCGATGGCGTTCCGAGCCCGATGTGCAAGGCTCGCAGTGCCACAGGCGGAGCCGGGAATCCCGAGCGCAAGGCAATGCAGCCCCATCGATGGCTTTCGGCGTGCCATCGATGGGTGTCAGGAAGCGATCGATGGGATCCGGAAAGCCATCGATGGCTCCCGGAATGTGATCGCTGGGGCTCGGGAGCTCCGACGGTGGGTTTCAGAAAGCGATCGATGGGTCTTTGAGTGCGATCGATGGCTCTCCGAAAGCCATCCGATGGCCTTTCGTGCCCCACCGTTGGGAATCCGAGCCTTGCACGCAACGCTCGGAGGGCCATCGATGGGACTCCGAGCCCGATCTGGCGGCAGGAATGTGAGACTCGACGCCCACCGGATCCTGCTTCATGCGTGGAACAGGTACAGCACATCCTCGTCCAGGTTGCGGAGGATCTCAGGCAGCGCAGCGCCCACACTCACGGGACGGCGCTCGCGTATGCGGATGTCCTCATCCAGCGGACCGCTGTAATGGTGAAGCAGCAGGCCTAGCGCTCGCACCTGCCCGGAGCCCAGCATTGCGTCGATGAAGGCAACCCATTTCGTCATCTCGGCGTCGATGCGGCGCGCCTCGGCCCGCGCGTCAACGTCCGCCTGTTCGCGCTTCTGAGCCAGCGCCCGCGCCGCCTTGGCAGCGCTCCACCCCTTGCGCGTCAGCTTCCTCGCTTTTTCGTCCCAGTCGGTCGTGCGCGACCTGCGCGCCCATCCCAACGGCGCGTCGCAGTCGCAATGACCGGGCGTGGTCAGAAAGTACGCCTCGCTGGGCGCCAGTTGTCCCTGCACCGACGGGCTTGGGAGCGGGCGGAGCTGTCTGCCGTGCGCACGCGCAAGCGTATCTAGCGCCGCAAGCGGCGCGTTGGCAGGCAGCGTGGCGGTGACGAATCGGCACATGGGCGCAGTCTAGTGGAGCTGGTTCACGGCATGCCCGCCCCGACCGTCATCCGCACCGGGATGCCCGCCGGATCGAAGCCTTCCAAGCAGAACACGTTGACGCCGTAGTAATCCGGGGTGACGCGCTTGCGGTGGAACGGATAGATGCCGCACACCTTGCAGAAGTGGTGGCGCGCGGTGTGGGTGTGGAACCGGTATTCGGCCAGCGCCTCCGTCCCGGCCAGCAGGCGGAAGGCGCTCTCGTGCACCCTCACCATCAGCGCGTTCTTCTTGCGGCAGATCGAACAATCGCACTGCGTCAGCTCGGGGAAGTCAGTGTCGATCTCGAAGCGCACGGCACCGCAGTGGCAGCGGCCGGTGTGGGTCTGCAGGGGGCGGCTCATCGGGCATCCCATGGGGTTTGGAGGGGTCGGGGTGAGCAACGCGAACCCCTACACGCGCGGCCGGACCAGAGCATCAGAAAGCAACCGCAGGATGGGTTGAGCCATCGGCGGCTTTCAACGGCGAAGCCGGTCTACCCATCACGCTTTTTCAGAGGAGCGATGGGTATCGCTTCGCTCAACCCATCCTACGCGCTGCGCGCATGTCGGGCCGCGTGATCAGGTGTCGGCGTACTCGGCTTCATGCGCCCTGAGCTGCTCGGGCAACGCGATGCCGTCGCGTCGCGCAATGGCGAACATCGCACGCTGGGTGAACCCGCCATGGATCTTTCCAGCGCTGTCGCGCACCTGCCAGTCCTCGATGTCCTCGAAGGCGCAGCGATGCAGGCGGTCCAGCGTGCCGTTGTGGGTCACGGGCGGCGTGACCAGGCGCACGCCCAGTTCGCCTGGCCCGAGCACTTCGACGACCTCGGCCCACAGGTGTTCCACCTGCCCGGAACTGCTGACGAAGCGCAGCTTGACCAGTGCGCTCTCGCGCGGCCCTGCCAGGTGCGTGCGGAATGCATCCAGGGTAGCGGTGGCGCGCTCCATCGCCGCCAGCAGCAAAGGATCGTCCGGGTCCGTCTGCAACGGCGGGAACTCGGGACGCGGCGAACGCCATCGGATGAAAAGCCACAATGCGCCACACAAGGCGAGCAACAAGCCGATCTTGACGGGCAGTGGCATGGCAGATCCTGCAAGGGGCGACCAGCGCAAGGTACTGCACACGCGCAACACGGGGAAGCTCAACCCAGGTACGCCGCTCCGGTGGGTAGGAACCGCACCACCTTCTCCTTCAACCGTTGGATGAGTGCCGGATCCATGAAGGCGTAGTTGTCTGGAATGTCCAGGCAGACCACGCGCTTGCCGCCGAGGTGGCGGGCGAACTTCGCTGACAGGCGGGCCCGGTGGACCTTCTCCATCACGAAGACCAGGTCCGCCCACGCCAGCAGCTCGGGCGACACCGGCACCTCGGCTTCATGACCCAGTCCCGCGGAGGCCGTCTCGATTCCCGGCCAGTCGGCGAACACCTGCTCCGCCGTGGGGCTACGCAGGCGGTTCTGGGTGCAGATGAAGAGGACGTGGCGGGGCATGGTGGTCAGCGGTGATAGGACGCCTGCAGGAACCGGAGCGCGGCAATTACCTGGTCGACACGCGCGTCGCTCAGGCGACCGATGTGGTCCTGCAGGCGGTGCCTATAGAGGGAGGATATCTGCGACGCGATCACCACGCTCTGCTTGGCGAGCCCGCCTTCGCCGGCATCCAGCAGCACCACGCCGGGTTCCGAAACGCGATTGAGGTTGGAGCTGAGGGCGCAGACCACAACCGTACCGATCCGGGATTGGTTGAACACGTCGTCCTGCACGACGAGATGCGGGTGTGGCACGCCGGGGACCGAGCCACGGGATTCATCGGCAGTCACCCAGAAAATGTCGCCTCGGCGGATGATGCCTGCTGCAGCGGGCGTGTGGAGGTCTCTGTCCATGGGAGGAGATGGTAAGGCAACGATCATGGCTTGCCATCCGGATCATCGCCGTGTCCGGCGTGCAGGGAAGCCTACGCATGGACTCCGGATCCGCTCACCGCAGGATCTTCTCCATGGCTTTCTCTTTCGCCAGTTCGTCGACCAGCTTGTCGAGGTAGCGGATCTTCTGCATCAGCGGGTCTTCGACGTCTTCCACGCGCACGCCGCAGACCACGCCGGTGATCAACGAGGCGTTGGGATGGAGCGCCGGCGCCTGAGCGAAGAACGTGTCGAGATCGACCTTGTCGCTGATCTGCCGCTGCAGCCCGGCCGCGTCGTAGCCGGTCAGCCAGCGGATGACCTCGTCGACCTCGGTCTTCGTGCGCCCCTTGCGCTCGGCCTTCTGCACGTAGAGCGGATACACGCTGGCGAAGGACGTGGTGAAGATGCGGTGCGACATCGAAAAACCTCCACTGACCTGACCCAAATGGGGTCGCCATAGATTGGGGTGAGCGAAGCGGACCCCAACACGCGATCTTTATCCTATGCAGAAACGGAAGCGGCTCCGGCAATGTTGGGCTTCGCTTCGCTCACCCCAACCTGTGCGCTACTTCACTACCAAACTGACCCGTGCGCCGTCGGGTAGTTGATCGATCTGCTTGGCCATAGAACCGTATGTAGAAACGAGTTCTTCAAGCGACATGGTGGCGAGATTGTCTCCACCGTACTCGCCACCCAACGCACCGGGGATCTTCAGGCAGTACTTGAACCCTGGACGGAGCGGACCCAATCGTTCTTTTGCCTGCCGTGTCAGTTCGGTCATGTTCCAATCGTGCAGGAAGTCCTGATCGCTGGAGAGCGTATCGAGCTCAGCCCTGGAAGCAGCAATCACCTTGCAGTACAAGTCTTCGGGACAGAGTCGCCAGTAGCGTTCCTCAACGTCCTTGACGATCAGGTTTCCGAACGCGTTGTCCCCAACAACGAGCAGAGGCTTCAAACCTGCCCAACCCCAGGACGCCTCGATGATGGCGACCAGCTGCATGCGGCGTTAGTGAACACACCGCACGGTCTTCACACTCACCACCGCGGCGCCTTCGTCAGCGGCGGCGCCTCATGCTGGCGGTCATACGCGCGCAGTTCTTCACGGATGTGCTGGATGCGCTGGCGGCCGAGGGTGTTGCGGCTGTCGTCGAGGACCACGCCGCCGAGCAGTTCGGCCATGCGTTCGACGTTGGGGAGCAGCTTCTCCCAGGCTTCCAGCGCCGTCATCGGTGCGGGCAGCGTGAGGAAGAACGCGATGGCCGGGGTTTCCAGCGTGCGGATGTTGGCCATGTCGAAGCTGCCGGGCTGCATGATGTTGGCCATGCTGAAGACCGGGCCGCGTTCCGGATGCCCTTCCACCAACCGGTGGAAGACATTCATGTGGCCGAAGGTCAGGCCCGTCTTCTCGGCGGCGACCACGATGTCCTCGCCGCGCAGCACCTGCCCGGCCTTGGCCGCGACATACAGCGAGACGATCTTGTCGAAATCCTGGCTGGGCCGCTTGCCCAGGTCGCTTTCGACGCCTGCCACCGGCGTGCCGCCGGGCAGGCCCAGCTCGGGCTGGCTGACACGGTCGTCGCTGTAGTCCTGCAACTGCTCACTGGTGTCGTCGCCCGCAAGGCTGGGCTCGACGCGCGCCGTGTCGCGCTCGGCGGGTTCCAGCCGGCGGCCCTGGCTGGGTTTCTTGGGACGACCGAACAGGAAGATCGCGACCAGCAACAGGATGCCGGCGACGATGATTCCGATACGAAGCATGGCCATGTCGGACACAGGGGATTCTCCGGCAAGGTGGAATGGATGAAGGGTCAGGCGGCGCCGGCCAGGCGGGCGGCCTCTTCCAGGTCCACCGACACCAGCCGGCTGACACCGGGTTCCCGCATGGTAACGCCACTGAGCTGGTGTGCGGCTTCCATCGTGGCCTTGTTGTGCGACACGAACAGGAACTGCACCTTCTCGCTCATCTCCTTCACCATGTTGGTGAAGCGGCCCACGTTGGCCTCGTCGAGCGGCGCATCGACTTCGTCCAGCAGGCAGAACGGCGCGGGATTGAGCTGGAAGATGGCGAACACCAGCGCCACGGCGGTCATCGCCTTCTCTCCACCGGACAGCAGCGAGATATTGGACACGCGCTTGCCGGGCGGACGCGCCATGATGGCCACGCCGGTGTCGAGCAGGTCTTCGCCGGTCAGTTCCAGGTAGGCGTGGCCGCCGCCGAACAGGCGCGGATAGAGCTGCTGCACGCCGGCGTTGACGCGGTCGAAGGTGTCCTTGAAGCGGCCGCGGGTCTCGCGGTCGATCTTGCGGATGGCTTCTTCCAGCGTTTCCAGCGCAGTAGTCAGGTCGACGTTCTGCGCGTCCAGATACTCCGAACGCTGGCTGGCTTCGCCGTACTCGTGGATGGCGGCCAGGTTGACCGGCTCCAGCCGGCGCATGCGGCCATCGATCTGGGTGACGGCCTGCTCCCACTCGCGGATGTCGGCGACCTCGGGCAGCGTGTTGATGACGTCGTCCAGCACGAAGCCGCCGGCGACGACGGCCTCGGACAGCTGCTCGGCCTTCAGCGCGAGTGCCTGCTGGTCGAGCTTGCGCTGCGAGATGCGCTCGCGTTGGGCCAGCGCCTGTTCGTCGCGTTGCTGGCGGGTCTGCTCGTACTTGCGCAGCTCGTTGTCGATGCCTTCCAGCAGCGAGCGCGCTTCGGCCAGCTGGCGGTCGGCGGTGACGCGGTGTTCGAGGGCAGCCTGGCGCTGGGCATCCAGCTCCTGTACCGGTGAATCGCCTTCGCTCAGCTGCAGGGTGAGTTCTTCCAGGCGTGAGTCCAACTGCCCGCGCTGCCCGCCCATGCGGTCGAGCGCCTGGCTCAGCGAGACGATCTGGGCGCGCTGCGATTCCAGCGTCAGTGCCAGCGCGTGCACGGTGTCGCGTGAACTGCGGGCAGCTTCGCGGGCCTGGTCGCGGGCGTCGACCAGCTGGCGGCGTTCGCCTTCCAGTGCCTGCCGGGCCGACTCCAGGTCGCCCATGCGGGTAACCGCATCCTCGAGCTTGGCGCGGGCTTCGCGTGCCTGTTCGCGGCTGGTATCCAGTGTTTCTACCAGTTGCGCGATCTCACCATCGATGCGCTCAAGGCGCGTCCGCGTGGCGTCCACCTTGCCCTGCTGGCTCTGCAGCTGGCCGGCCAGTTCCGACACGCCGCGATGGGCCATGTAGAGCGTGCGCTGCGCATCTTCACGCTGTTGCTCGGCGGCCAGTAACTGGTCGCGCAGACTGGCCAGGCGTTCTTCCAGCTCGCCTTCGCGCGCCTGCAGCGTTTCGATTTCGCCGCGCAACGACTGGATCTCGCGCTCGCGCAGCAGCGCGCCTTGCTTGGCGGCGCCGGAACGCAGCACGCGCACCCAGCCTGCGCCCAGGCGCTCGCCGGAGCGGGTGATGACGGAATCGCCGTCGCCCAGCTGCGATTGCAGCCGGCGGGCTTCGGACAGGTCCTCGGCCACGTGCAGGCGGGCCAGCAGGCGACGGATCGCCGCCGGCCCCTGCACCTTCGCGGCCAGCGAGGTCGGTGCGAACGCGACATCGCTGCGGTCGTCCGACACCAGTGCGATGCGGCCGTCACCGAGTTCGCCCAGTGCATCGACCAAGGCTTCGGGCGCATCCACCAGCACACCTTCGATCAGCTGGCCGAGCGCGCCTTCGACGGCGTTCTCCCAGCCCGGCTCAACGGTCAGCTTCTCGCCGACGCGCGAAGCATTGTCCAGGCCGCGCGCCTTCAACCAGCTCATCGCGGCGCCCTGCTCCTGGCCCAACGCGGCGTGCTGCAGCGTCTCGAGCGAGGACAGGCGACCGCGCGCTTCCTGCGCGCGCTTGCGCACGTCGGACAGCTCGGTCTGCGTGCCACGCTGCTGCTCCTGCACGTCGGCGGCGCCCTGCTTGCGCGCCTCGACTTGCTCGGTCAGCGTGTCCAGTGATTCCTTCTGGGTATCGTGCTGCAGCTGCAGTTGTTCGAAGGCGGACGCCAGTGCGTCCAGGTCCAGCCCGAGGCGTTCGTTGGCCAACGCCTCACGACGGCGTTCGGCCTCCAGCGACTGGCGGTCGAGGTAGTCGACGCGGGTGCGTTCCACATCACCGGCACGCGAAGCTTCCGCCGATTCACGGCTGTGGGTTTCCCAGCGCTGCTGCCAGTCGGACAGCCGCGTCTCGGCTTCGCGCAGCGCGTCCTGGCGGAACACGTCCTCCTCGCGCAGTTGCTCCAGCTGCGGTTCGGCATCGGCGACCGATTCGCGCAACACGTTGAGTCGCGTCTCGTCGCCGCTGATGTGCTGGCCGAGTTCCTGCAGCGCGTTATGGGCTTCGTCGCGGGCCCTCTTCAGGCGGTCGCCGAGTTCGCGCTGGTGCTGGATCTGCTGCTCGATGCGGGCCAGCGTGCTGCCGACCTGGTAGACCTCGCCCTGCGCCTTGTTGAGCGCGTCGGCGGCTTCCTCGCGACGCACGCGGTCGGTTTCGAGCAGGCGCTCGGCTTCGCGCTGTTCGGCGATCAGCTGCTGCAGCCTGGTTTCTTCCTGCGACAGCGCCTCGCGCAGGCCCTGCAGCTTGCCGTCAAGGCCGCGGTACTCCAGCGCCTTCCACTCGGCGTCCTTCACCCGGCGCTCTTCCTGCAGCGCCTTGTACTGCTCGGCCTGCTTGGCCTGGCGCTTGAGGTGCTCGAGCTGCTTGCCGATTTCCTCACGCAGGTCGTTGAGGCGGTCGAGGTTTTCGCGGGTGTGGCGGATGCGGGTTTCGGTTTCCTTGCGGCGCTCCTTGTATTTGGAGATGCCGGCGGCCTCTTCCAGGTACACGCGCAGGTCTTCCGGGCGTGCCTCGATGATCTGGCTGATCATGCCCTGCTCGATGATCGAGTAGCTGCGCGGGCCCAGGCCTGTGCCGAGGAACAGGTCGGTGATGTCGCGGCGGCGGCACTTGGTGCCGTTGAGGTAGTAGTTGCTCTGGCCGTCGCGGCTGACCAGGCGCCGGACCGAGATTTCGTTGAAGGCGGCGAACTCGCCGCTGATGGTGTGGTCGCTGTTGTCGAAGATCAGTTCGACCGAGGCCTGCGAGACGGGCTTGCGCGCCGCCGAGCCGGAGAAGATCACGTCGGTCAGCGAGTCGCCGCGCAGGCGGCTGGCCGAACTTTCGCCCATCACCCAGCGCACCGCGTCGATGATGTTCGACTTGCCGCAGCCGTTCGGACCGACCACGCCGGTCATGTTGGTCGGCAGGTGCAGCACGGTGGGATCGACGAACGACTTGAAACCGGACAGCTTGATGGTGGAAAGGCGCATGCGGCGGTGTCTTCCGGGCACCGCGACCGGAGCTGGCCGGCGCGCTGCCGCAAGTGTGAAATGGGATCAGCTTCGACTGCCAAGTTATTGATTCCATGGCAATCCGGCCTGCCGTCTGGCACGCCAACGGATGAGTATAGCCGCCTGTGACACGGTATGCCCGGGCCCGTGGGGGCCGTACGCAGACGGGCTGCCGGCGTACGGATCAGGCGCGCGCCTGTTAGCATCGCGGGCGGCTTCACCCCCTCCCTCACACATCAACGGTCCCCACTCCGTGTCTCTTTTTGCATCCGTCGAACTGGTGCCCGGCGACCCCATCCTGGGGCTGACCGAGGCTTACAACGCCGATCCCCGCACCCAGAAGGTCAACCTGGGCGTCGGCATCTATTACGACGAACAGGGGCGCATCCCCCTGCTCGACTGCGTCCGCCAAGTGGAACAGGCGCTGGCCGACGCCGCCAAGCCGCGCGGCTACCTGCCGATCGATGGCCTGGCCGCCTACGACGCCGCCACCCGCGAGCTGGTGTTCGGCAAGGATTCGGCGCTGGTGGCCGCCGGCCGCGTCGCCACCACCCAGACCGTCGGCGGCAGCGGCGCGCTGCGCGTGGGCGCGGACCTGCTGAAGAAGCTGCTGCCGCACGCCACCATCGCGATCAGCAACCCGAGCTGGGAAAACCACCGCGCGGTGTTCGGCGCAGCCGGATTCGACATCGTCGACTACACCTACTTCGATGCCGCCACGCATGGCCTGGACTTCGCCGGCATGCTGGCCGACCTGGGCCAGCTGAAGCCGGGCACCGTCGTGCTGCTGCACGCGTGTTGCCATAACCCCACCGGCGCCGACCTGACGGTCGAGCAGTGGACGCAGGTTGCGGCGCTGATGAAGGACTGCGGACTGTTCCCTTTCATCGACATGGCCTACCAGGGCTTCGACAAGGGCATCACGGAAGATGGCGCCGCCGTGCGCATCGTCGCCGAGGCCGGCATCGACAGCTTCATCGTCGCCAACTCGTATTCCAAGTCGTTCTCGCTGTACGGCGAGCGCGTCGGCGCGCTGTCGGTGGTCGGGCCGGACGCCAACGCGACCAAGGCCGTGCAGTCGCAGGTCAAGCGCATCATCCGCACCATCTACTCCAGCCCGTCCACGCACGGCGCCGCGCTGGTGGCCGGGGTGCTGGCGAGCAGCGAACTGCGTGCGGTCTGGGAAAGCGAGCTGGGCGGCATGCGCGAGCGCATCCATGCCCTGCGCGCCGGACTGGTGGACAAGCTGGCTGCCCTCGGCGCGCCGGAGTTCGCCTTCATCCAGCAGCAGGCGGGCATGTTCTCCTACTCGGGGCTGGGCAAGGCGCAGGTGGATCGACTGCGCGACGAGTTCGGCATCTATGCCGTGGGCACCGGCCGCATCTGCGTGGCGGCGTTGAACCAGCAGAACCTCGGCTACGTGGCGGAAGCAGTGCGCACGGTCAGTCGCGGCTGACCTGCACCGTCTACGGGTACAAGAAAGGGAGGCCGTGGCCTCCCTTTTCTTTGCCGCCTCGGGCAGCCTCAGCCGATGCGCAGGCCGCTGTCCGGATCGAAGCAGTGCAGCGCCGCGTTCTCGACCGTGACGCGCAGGCCCTGCCCCGGCTCCGGCAACACCTGCGGCGGCACGCGCGCCACCAGCGGCTGACCGACGAAGCGCAGGTTGACGAAGACTTCGTTGCCGACCGGCTCGATCAGGTCGACATGCGCCTCGAACGCGAGCTTGCCGATGCCGGCGGGCTGCAGGTGCTCCGGACGGATGCCCAGGGCGATGCGCCGCCCGATCCACGCATCCGCGACCGCCGCATTGCCCAACGGGATCTGGCCGCCACCGTCCAGCGCCAGATGCAGGCCGTCGGCCTGGTGCAGCGTGCCGTACAGCACGTTCATCGCCGGACTGCCGAGGAAACCGGCGACGAACAGGTTGGCCGGCTTCTCGTACAGCGCCATCGGCGTGTCGATCTGCTGGATCTCGCCGTCCTTCAGCACCACGATGCGCTGGCCCAGCGTCATGGCTTCCACCTGGTCGTGGGTCACGTAGACCATGGTCGCGCCAAGCTGGCGGTGCAGGCGGCCGATCTCGGTACGCACGGAGTGGCGCAGCTTGGCGTCCAGATTCGACAGCGGTTCGTCCAGTAGGAACACCGACGGTTCACGCACCAGCGCACGTCCGAGCGCCACGCGCTGGCGCTGGCCGCCTGACATTTCGCGCGGCAGCTTGCCCAGCATGTGCGTCATGCCCAGGGTCTCGGCAGCGGCGTTGACGCGCCGATCGATCTCGGCACGCGGCGCCCCACGCAGCTTCAAGCCGAAGGCCAGGTTCTCGGCCACCGTCATGTGCGGGTACAGCGCGTAGCTCTGGAACACCATCGCGATATCGCGGTCTTTCGGCGCCACGTCGTTGACGCGCCGTTCGCCGATCAGCAGGTTGCCGTCGGAGATCTCCTCAAGGCCGGCGATCATCCGCAGCAGCGTGGACTTGCCGCAGCCGGACGGACCGACCAGCACCATGAGCTCGCCATCGGCGATCTCGAAACTGGCCCCGTGCACGGCCACCTGGCCGTTGTCGTACACCTTGCGCACGCGGTCGAGTTGGACACTGGCCATCACTGCTCCGGTCGGGCGACGCCCATGGGTTGTATTCGCTGCGACCGGGCCCTCCCGATGGCAGGCATGCCCTCGCGGGCGATGCGTTCGGCTTCCCGTTCCGCAGGCGGGGAAGTTCGGCTATTCTGCCATGTAACCGTTTTCACAACGCAAGCCGCCCGCATGCTGGTGCACATGGGCGGGTCGCACAGCCCACGCACGCCATGTCCGTCACGTCGCCCTGCGCATCCGACCGCACGTCCTCCTATTCCGGAATGGCGCATACGTATACGGATGCCGCATGGACGCGCACGCCGACATCCCGCCGGCGCAGGTGCGCGCTATCATGCGCCGCCCACGCGATGTGGCCCTTCTCCGGCAGCACAGGATCGACCAGGCGAATGCAGCGGACCCGTTTTGGAAGCCACCCCGCATCGAACAGGATGTTTGCCGCATGAGCAACGCCGAGCGCGTCCTTCTCGCCGATATCGGCGGTACCAATGCGCGGTTCGCGCTTGCCGATGCGGCCGCTGCCGTTCCGCTGCTGGACGACAGCGTGCGCGAGTTCGTGGTCGCCGACTTCCCGTCGCTCGCCGAGGCCGCGCAGCATTACCTCGATGAAACCGGCGCCACGGCTCAGAACGGCGTCTTCGCCGTTGCCGGGCGCGTCGATGGCGACGAAGCCCGCATCACCAACCATCCGTGGGTGATCTCGGTGAACCGCACGCGCCAGGCGCTGGGATTCCAGGGCCTGAAGCTGGTCAACGACTTCGCCGCGCAGGCGATGGCGGTATCGCTGCTGACGCCTCGCGACGTGGTCGCCATCGGCGGCGCGCAGTGGGCGCCGGCGCCGCTGTCGGTACCGCGCACGTATGCGGTGATCGGCCCCGGCACGGGCCTGGGCGTTGCGGCGCTGGTAATCCGCGACGGACGCGCGTATCCGCTGGAGACCGAAGGCGGCCACGTCAGTTTTCCGCCCGGTACGCCGGAAGAAATCCGCATCCTCGACATCCTGTCCGCGCAGTTCGGCCGCGTGTCGAACGAACGCCTGATCTGCGGCCCAGGCCTGGTGAACCTGTACCGCGCGCTCAGCGAGATCGCGGGTGAGGATCCCGGCGGCCCGCTGGAACCGAAGGACGTCACGGCGCGCGCCGCCGCTGGCGATCCGCGCTGCGTGCGCACATTGGATGTGTTCTGTGCGGTATTCGGCGCCATTGCCGGCGACCTGGTGCTGACCACGGGCGCATGGGACGGCGTGTTCCTCACCGGCGGGCTGGTGCCGAAGCTGCTGACCTCGCTGCAACATTCCGGCTTCCGCCAGCGCTTCGAACACAAGGGACGCTTCTCGCCCGCAATGGGACGCGTGCCTACGCTCGCGAACATGCATCCTCGACCGGGCCTGCTGGGTGCGGCGGCATACGCGGTCGAACTGTTCGGCCCCAGAACACCCGCGCGCACCTGAGGTTTTGCGCAGATGCGCGCTGCAACGCAACACGCGCAATGTTCCGATGCAGGGACTGGTCTGCCTTTGGTCGCTTTCGCGTCTGCGTCAAAGGCGGTAGAAAGCATCATGCCGTCGCCGTCGTTCCCCGCCCTTCCCCTCCACGCGCTGGAGATGCCGGAAGGCTGCGCCTCACGGCCTCATCTCGCCACGCCATGCAGAATGTCCGCGTCTGCAGCCTAGCCCTACGCCCATGAGCCTGCACCCCCGTATCCAGGAAGTCACCGAACGCATCCGCCAGCGCAGCGCACCCCTGCGCCGCGCCTACCTCGACGGCATCGATGCCGCCCACCGCGATGGCCCTCAGCGCGCCCGCCTGAGCTGCGGCAATCTTGCGCATGCCTTCGCCGCCTGCGGTCCCACCGACAAGGGCCGGCTGCGCGCCGACGTGACGCCGAACCTCGGCATCATCAACGCCTACAACGACATGCTGTCGGCGCACCAGCCGTTCGAGCACTACCCGGAGATCATCCGCAAGGTGGCGCGCGACCTCGGTGCCACCGCGCAGGTCGCCGGCGGCGTGCCCGCCATGTGCGATGGCGTGACACAGGGTCGCCCCGGCATGGAACTGTCGCTGTTCTCGCGCGATGTGATCGCGCAGGCCACGGCGATTTCGCTGAGCCACGACATGTTCGACGCCGCGCTCTACCTGGGCGTCTGCGACAAGATCGTGCCGGGCCTACTGATGGGCGCTCTGGCGTTCGGCCATCTGCCGGCGGTGTTCGTGCCGGCCGGCCCGATGTCGCCGGGCATCCCCAACAAGGAAAAAGCCGCCGTCCGCGAACGCTACGCCGCCGGCGAAGCCACGCGCGAAGAACTGCTGGAAGCCGAAGCCGCCAGCTACCACGCCGCCGGCACCTGCACGTTCTACGGCACGGCCAATTCCAACCAGGTACTGCTGGAGGCGATGGGCCTACAGTTGCCGGGCACCTCGTTCGTCAATCCCGACCAGCCGCTGCGCGACGTGCTGACGCGCGCGGCCGCCGAGCGCGCGCTGCGCATCACCGCGCTGGGCGACGACTACCGTCCGATCGGTCGCCTGATCGACGAGCGCGCCATCGTCAACGCGATGGCAGCCTTGATGGCGACCGGCGGCTCCACCAACCACACGATCCACTGGATCGCGGTGGCGCGCTCGGCCGGCATCGTGCTGACCTGGGACGACATGGACCTGATCGCGCAGACCGTGCCGCTGCTGGCCCGTGTCTATCCCAATGGCGAAGCCGATGTGAACCGCTTCGCGGCGGCCGGTGGCATGCAGTTCGTGTTCCGCGAACTGCTCGATGCCGGCCTGATGCACGACATCACCACCATCGTGCCCGGCGGCCTGCGCGCGTTCTGCGATGAGCCGCGCCTGCAGGACGGCAAGCTCGCCTACGCGCCGGGTGTCGCCCAGAGCGCGGACGAAGACGTCGTTCGTCCGGTCTCGCGCGCATTCGAGGAACAAGGTGGCTTGCGCCTGCTGCGCGGCAATTTAGGCCGTTCGCTGATCAAGACCTCGGCCGTGAAGCCGGAGTATCGCTTCATCGAGGCTCCGGCCGTCGTCGTCGACGATCCGCGCGCACTCAACAAACTGCATGCCGCCGGCGTGCTGCCGCAGGACTTCGTCGCCGTGGTCCGCTACCAGGGACCGCGCGCGAACGGTATGCCGGAACTGCATTCGCTGGCACCGCTGCTGGGCCTGCTGCAGAACCAGGGCCGGCGCGTGGCGCTGGTGACGGACGGCCGCCTGTCGGGTGCGTCGGGCAAGATCCCCGCGGCGATCCACCTGACCCCGGAAGCCGCGCGCGGTGGTCCGCTGGCCAAGCTGCGCGAAGGCGACATCGTGCGCCTGGATGCCGAAGCCGGCACGCTTGAAGCGTTGGTCGATGCAGCGGAATGGGCGGCGCGCGAGATCGCGCCGAACACCTCGCCCGCCGCGCTGGACATGGGCCGCAACCTGTTCGCGGTCAGTCGCGACGTGGTCACGCCCGCAGATCGCGGCGCCATGTCGATTTCCTGCGGTCTGCCCTACCACGACGGTACGTGGGAATACGATGCCGAGTACGAACTGGGCGATGCCGCGCATGCGGCAGAAGCCCCGCATGAAGCCAAGGATGCGTGAGCTTTTCCTTCTCCCGTCGGGAGAAGGTGCCCGAAGAGTGGATGAGGAGCGAGTGTCATGGTCATGGTGGACTACCCTGACCTTCGTCGCCCTCTCCCCAACCCCTCTCCCGACGGGAGAGGGGCTTAACCCAACAAGCCGACATACATGACCATCGAAGCCCGCCAGCAGAAAGCCGAATCCCTCCTCCGCGCCGCCGGCATCCTGCCGGTCGTCACCGTCCACACGCTGGATGAAGCGCGCAAGGTGTCCGAAGCGCTGCTGAAAGGCGGCCTGCCCGCGATCGAACTGACGCTGCGCACGCCGGTGGCGATGGAAGCGCTGGCGATGCTGAAGCAGGAGCTGCCGGACATCGTGATCGGCGCGGGCACGGTGCTGACCATCGAACAGATGGAGCAGTCCATCGCGGCGGGCGCGGATTTCCTGGTGACACCCGGCACGCCGCCGCACATGGCGGAAGCGCTTGCCGCCGCCGACATCCCGGTGGTGCCCGGTGCCGCCACGCCGACCGAACTGCTGTCTCTGATGGCGCGCGGCTTCCGTGTGTGCAAGCTGTTCCCCGCCACCGCCGTCGGCGGTCTGGCGATGCTGAAAGGCCTCGCCGGCCCGCTGTCGGAACTGAAGATCTGCCCCACCGGCGGCATCACCGAAGACACCGCGGCCGACTACCTGTCGCAGCCCAACGTGGTCTGCATCGGCGGCTCGTGGATGGTCCCGAAGGGTTGGTTGGACAACGGCGAGTGGGACAAGGTCACCGAGAGTTCGGCCAAGGCCGCCGGCATCGTGCAGCGCGTGCGCGGCTGACAGCTCCGCTGGCGGGGGTGTAGGAGCGACGTGAGTCGCGACCGCGGAAATGAGGCATCGTGAACTTGGCTGCAACCGGGGGGCTGCCGCCGGGAGCATCATGCTTGTGCTGACACCACCGGACTCGGCTGTCGTGCGGTCGCGACTCACGTCGCTCCTACAACGGCGCATGGGGCTTTAGGTCCGCTGACAGGCCCTGCCGCCTCCATCCCCAGGCCAGCACGGCGTACCAGCCCACCATCAGCAGTCCGAGCCACCACTCGAAGGCGTTCTCCCACCGGTCCTTCGCTGCCGGATCGGCGACGAACAAACCGGCCGCGACATTCGCCACGCCGAGCAACAGCATTGCCAGCGAGATCCACGACATCGCCGTGATCGTCCTTGACGAAAGTGCGCGCATCCGCGACGCGCGACGCATCAACGCCAGCTGCGCCAGATATCCGAATCCGAAGTAGACGACCACGCCATAGCGCCGCAGGAAACGGTAGGTCTCGCCTTCAGTCCCAAGGAACGTGGCGTAGACCGCCAGTGCGAACGCGGACAGGAGACCCAACAGCACCATCGCCCGTCCGCCGTGCAACCAGCGCATCGACAGCCACCACACCAGCGCATGCATTACCGCGCACGGAATCACCATCAAGCGGAACAGGTGATTGCCCAGTCCGTGCCGAGCCGCACGACTGATCGAGACGCAACCTTCCGTGTATGGCATGCAGGCAGGCACATGGCCGCCCTGGATCGACAGCAGGTAGGCAGCATGCGCGGCGACCAGGAACAGCAGCGTGATCAGCAGGGGCAGTGGCCAGAGCGGGATGCGCGTAGAGTCGGCGAGCATGGCGGCGACGCGGCAGGACGGACGATACATCGCAATGTACTCCGCCCTGCGAGAGACGTGGAGCCGGGCTTGCCCGGCTCAAGCATGCAGCAGGCGTCTCCACCACACCTTGAGCGCAGAGCGGAGCGGGCTCCGCTCTGCGCTCAAGGTGTCTTGACCACCACGCGTGCAGGCAGCGTGGTGATGCGCAGTTCGCCGTCCTTCCACTGCGCCGGCTTGCCGTTGATGCGCGTCTCGCCGGGTGCCTGCTTGTACGGCCACGGCAGCACCAGTCCACCGGTTGGCAGTTTCAATCCGGCCTTCGCGTCTAGCACGACCTCGCCGCCACCGCTGCGCAGCGAATAGCCGAGCACGCCGCTGGGCGTACGCAGGCCCTCGATGGCGATGCCCTCGCCGTCCAGCCATGCGGCCGGAACACCTGCGGCCAGCACGAGGCTGTCGTCCAGCTCTCGCGTGTAGGCAAACATGTCCAACGCAGAACGCACGAAATCCGAGGCCACCCAAGCATGCGGCAGGTCGCCGACGAAGAACGGCGTGCGCGGCGTGCGCGACACCACCTCCGCCCACTGGTTCCAGGGCTGCGGCGCACGGTCCTTGAAGAAGAAATCCAGCACCTCCCACGCCCGCTCCCGCCAACCCAGCCGGACGAAGGCCGCCACGTTGCGCCATTCGTACGGCGTGTAATCCTTCCATACACGCTTGCCGTCGCGACGCTGCACGAACTCGGTCCAGTAGCGTTCGAACGTGCCATGCAGCAGGTCGGCGGGCAGCTCGCCCTGCTCGCCGCCCGGCGCAAGCGCGATGGTGGTCGAGGTGGGGTCGAAATCGCCGATCTCGGCCGCACCCGGCAGGTAGTTGATGCGATGAAGCTGCGTAGCCGCGCGCAGCGACGCGTACAGATCATCGCGGAACTGGTCGCGCGACGCGGCCATGCGCTTCGACGCAGCGGCTTCACCCAGCGCGTCGGCCACCTCGACGGCGTCCTTGTAGCCGCGCAGTGCCCAGAAGTTGTCCCAGTACGAATGCATCGGCTTGGCCGAATAGCCTTCGTGGCTGATCGAGGCCGGCATCATGCCGTAGAACGCCGCATTGACGGCGCGATTGGCCTCGGTGCGCTCGCTCAGGCGCAGCTCTTCCATGTAGGCGAACGCGCCCTGCACGTGCGGCCACATCTTCTTCAGGAATGCCTTGTCGCCGGTGTAGCGGTAGTACTCGGCGATGTTGAAGATCAGCTCGCCGTGGCTGTCGTTCTCCGGCACGGGGTCACTGCCGCGGTCGTCGACACAGCACGGCACCTTGCCGTTCTCGAACTGGTAGGGCGCGTAGTACTCGACGTATTCCTTGACCACCTCCGGGCGACCGAGACGAAGCAGTCCCTCGGAAATCATCGCGCCATCGCGGATCCAGCTGCGCGAGTACGAGCGCGTGCCTGGCTGCAGGCGCGGGCCGATGCGCGAGATCAGCATGTGCGCCAGCGCGGTACGCAGCGTGTCGGCCACCGGCTGGCCTTCCGCCGGTACCTGCAGCTTCATTTCGCCGAGTTTTTCCCGCCACACGGCCGCGGTGGCCTGCTGGTCGCGTGCCGCGTCGATGCGCGCAGGCAGCGCACCTTCCAGCGGTGCGACCCAGTCGATGTCGCGGCTTTCGCCCGGCGCCAGGGTGAACCGGTACAGCACCGCGCCCGAGGCAAGACCGGTCGCATCGCCCGTCACCTGCGCGCTGCCCTGTTCGCTCTCGGCATCGACGACGTCAAGCCGTTCGCGGACCAGCCCTTCATCGAACCGGGATGCCAGCACCGCGTCCGGCTGCACGAACCGCACGCTGTCGCGCCCGTTGACGATGGCCACGCCATCACGCAACTCCAGCGCGTTGATCGGGCTGAAACCACCCGTCGTGTTGAGGAACTGGCTGGGAGGATTCACCTGCCAGGGCTGCACAGCCAGCGCCAGCACGTAATCGCGCGACGCAATGCCCGTGTTGGTCAGGCGATGGCGGGCGACGACGCGCGAGTCGCCGGGCCTGCCCGCGGCGAAAGCCGTGGTTGAAAGCGCGAAATCGGCATGCGTCCACGTGACCGTCGGGATCGGCAGATAGCCATCCTGCAGCGACTGCGTCGGCTGCACGTCCGCCCAGCCGATCCAGCGCCCATCGACCTGCACGAACGGCTCGACGCTGATACCGCCCTTGGCGATCTCGATGGCACCATCCTCGCCGATCAATCCCTGCTCGCGTCCACCATCGAGCCCCACGATTGTCCAGTACGGCTGTTCGCCGCTGAAGCCACGCGGGAACCAGCCCTTCGGCGATTCAGCCGCCATCGCCTTGATCAGATCGTTCGGATGCGCGGCGAATGCCAACGGCTTCACTTCCAGTGCCGACAGCGCGAACGAACGCCCGGGGCCATCACCGACGTTGACACGCACATAGCGCGCCTCCGATTCCGGCAGCGCCAGATAATCGTTGCCGCCGTTGCCACCCACCACGGTGCGCACGTCGCGCCAGCGAGCGCCATCGTCGGACAGCTGCACCAGGTAATCCGACGCGTGCTGACCGGCTGCCCAGCGCAGTACCAGTCCACCGAACTCGCGCACCCTGCCCAGGTCCAGCGTCAGCTGCGGATCCGTGTCTCCATGCAGGTCGGCCGACCAGGCCGTCTCCGGTTTGCCGTCGATGGCCATCATCGCCGGGCCTGCGGGAAACGCGACGGTAGCGCTTGCCTGGCCGGTCAACGGCGCGCCATCGTCCACCGGCAGCGGCTCGAACGTCAGCTGATCGAAGCAGACGGACCCTTTGCCGCCCGCGTTGTTGTAGACGGTGAACTCGAGTTTCTCGCTCCGGCGCAGTACGCGGTCCGGGTCCGGGCCCCACGCCTTGTCGATGTGGCGCTGCTTGTAGCGCACCGGCGTCCACACGGATGGATACTCGTACTTCGGCCGGTTGACCCACCAGACGTTGTCGCCGCTGGCGTCGACCACCTTGAACTGCAGATCGTTGCGCGGCGAATCACCGCGCAGCTGGAAACCGAACCTGTAATTGGCCGGATACGACAACGGCAGGTCGCGCTGGATGCCGGCATGGCCCGACACGCCGTTGAAGTCGTAGTCCAGGCACAGGGCCTTGCCCTCCACGCCATCGACCGCGCGCAGCGCGCCACTGACCTGGTTGGAGGTCACCACGCGCCATGCCGAGGGATCGCTGAAGTCGTCGAGGATGCGGACTCCGTCCTGCGCGGCGAACGCGGGCGCAGGCAACGCGAGAAGCAGGCAGCCCAACCGCACGCGGTTGCGACGGCACTCGATGCCTGGCGACAAAGCGAAGCCACTGTGTTCCCGCCTGCGCGGGAATGACGATTCAATGTTCATGGTGATTCAAGCTCCGCGACGATCCGGTTCCCGGGTCAGCCCTTCACGCTGCCCAGCAACAGGCCCTGGATGTAGTAGCGCTGCAGCGCAAGGAACAGCAACAGCACCGGCAGAATGGTGACGACCGAGCCGGCCATCATCAATTCGTAGTCCATCACGTGCTCGCGCGACAGGCCCGCCAGCGCGACCGGCAAGGTCTGCAGGGCGTCGTCGCTCAACACGATCAGCGGCCACATGAAATCGTTCCATGCGCCAAGAAAGCTGAAGATCGCCAGCGTCACCAGGATGGGCTTCAATCCCGGCAACACGATCTGGAAGAAGATGCGGGCTTCACTTGCACCGTCGATGCGCGCGGCTTCCAGCAGTTCGTCCGGGATCGAACGCGCATACTGGCGCACCAGGAAAATGCCGAAGATCGCCGCCATGCCGGGCACGATGGCACCGGCATAGGTGTTCACCAGCCCCATCTGCTTGAGCAGCAGGAACAGCGGCATCATCGCCACCTGGGCCGGGATCACCAGCGCCGCCAGCAATGCACGGAACGTCCTGTCGCGGCCCCTGAAGCGCAGCTTGGCGAAGGCGTAGCCGGCCATGGTGTTGAACAGCAGCGACAGCAGCATGACGCTCGTGGAAACGATGAAGCTGTTCAACAGGTAGCGGCCCATGCCGGCGCGCACGAACAGCTCGCGGTAGTTGTCCAGCGTTGGCGCGGACGGCAGCAGCGGTGGCGGGAAGTGGCCCGCCTCACCGGTCTGCATGAAGGATACCGACAGCATCCACAGCAGCGGTCCCAGGCTGATGACGGCCAGGGCGACGAGCAACCCGTTGACGACGATGGCGGCGATACGGGCGTTCATTGCACGCCCCGCTTGCGGGCGAACCACAGCAGCCCGCTGGTCACCACGGTCATCAGGATGAAGAGCAGGAACGCAACGGCCGAAGCATTGCCGAGGTTCCACCATTTGAAGCCTTCTTCGTACATCAGGTACAGCACGCTCTTGGTGCTCTCCAGCGGCCCGCCCTGCGTCATCACGTAGGGCTCGGCGAACAGCTGGAAGTAACCGGCCATGGTCAGGATGCCGACCAGCAGCAGCACCGGCCCGAGTTGCGGCAGGGTGACGTGGCGGAACTGCGCCCAGCGCGACGCGCCATCGATGCGGGCGGCTTCGTACAGGTCTTCCGGGATGCTCTGCAGGCCGGCGAGGAAGATGATCATGTTGTAGCCGAAGTTCTTCCAGACGGCGAACAGGATGATGGTCGGCATGGCCCACGCGGGGTCGCCCAGCCAGTCGATCGGATCGATGCCGATCCACGACAACCCCCAGTTCACCAGCCCGTACTTGGTGTGGAACAGGTAGCGCCAGATCACCGCGACTGCGACCACCGTGGTCACCACCGGCGCGAAGAACGCGGTGCGGAAGAAGCCCTTTAAGCGCCCCAGCTTCGAATGCAGCAGCAGGGCTGCGCCCAGCGACAGGGCCACCGATAGTGGGACGCCGACCACCACGAAGTAGACGGTGTTGCCCAGCGACTTCCAGAACATCGGGTTCTGCAGCAGGCCGACGTAGTTGTCCAGGCCGACGAAGCGCAGGTTGCCGATATCGGCCAGCGCGTAGATGTCGAAATCGGTCACGCTGAGCGCAAGCGCAGCCAGCACCGGCAGGCCGAAGAAGACCACGATGACCATCAATGCGGGCGCGGCGAACAGCCAGCCGGCAAGCGAGTGCGTCGATCTCATGGCGCAGCCCCCGGCTTCGCCGCCTGGTCCAGCATCCAGCGCCGCTTCTCCAGGATGCGGTCGGCACGGCGGTCCAGTTCTTCCGCCGCCTGGTCCACGGTCATGCGGCCGTTCGCGACCTGTTCGCCGACCAGCCGCATCTCGGTGGCGATGCGCTCCCACTCCGGCACCTTGGGCGTGGAGACCGCACGCTCCAGCTGCTCGCGGAATGCCCTGGCGTAGGGATCCTTCGCAAGCGCCGGTGTCTGCCATGGCGAACGACGCGGCGGAAGATCACCGGTCAGCGCATGGAATTCGGCCTGCACCGATGGCGACGACAACCACGCGATCAGCTCCCACGCCGCTGCCTTGTTCGGCGAATCCTTGAACACGACGAAGCTGGTGCCGTTGGCCAGCGATGCACCGGGGCCGTTCGGGCCGGGCAGCGGCATCGTCATCCAGTCGTCCTGCTGCGAGGCCGGCAGGCGCTCCTTGAACTTGGCGATGTTCCAGGGGCCCGAGATGTAGAACGAATAGAAGCCCTTGCCGAACTCGTCCCAGACATTGGAGATCTGGTTGTTGGTGACGATCGGCGCCCAGCCCTGTTCGAACATCTCCTTGTAGAAGCCCAGCGATTGCCGGAACCCCTCACTGCGGAAATTGCCGTAACGCCCACCGTCGCGCAGCAGCGGCTCGGGTTGCTGGATCGCCAGGCTGAGCAGCGGTTCGAATTCATTGAGGGGCAGCAGGATGGAATAGTTGCCCTGCCCCGCAACCTGCTTGACCTGCTGCATGGCGATGCGCCACTGGTCCCAGCTTGCGGGCAGGGTTTCCACACCGGCCTTGGCCAGCATGTCGCGGCGATAGAACGGCAGCCGCGTCTCAACATACCAGGGCACCGCATAGGCGCGACCGTCGATCACGCCCGTGTCCCAGACGCCGGGGAAGAAATCTTTCTGGTCGAAACCGGAGGTCGCGGCGATCTCGTCGTCGAGCGGCTCAAGCGCGCCCAGCGCGGCGAACTCCGGGATCCAGGTATTCCCGATCGGGCTGACGTCCGGAAGCGATTCGCCAGCGAACGCCGTCAGGAGTTTCTCGTGCGCCGACAGCCAGGGCACGATCTGCAGGTCGACATGGATGTCAGGGTGCTGGCGCTCGAATTCGGGCAGCAGTTTGGCGACGACCTCTCCTTCGTAGCCCATCACCCAGAACCGCACCGTGGTGCGGTCGTCCTGCGTGCGTGCGCACCCCGCGATGATCATCAGCGCAGACGCCAGGATCGCGAAAAAACAGCAGCGCACCAGGGCCCTCCTTCCACCGGAGAAGACCCTGATGCGTGCCGGAGAGACCCTTGCTGTCGCACGCCGATCCATGCGGTCAGCTTACTCTGGCTGCTGCGGACGCGCCGCCTCGGGCTGTGAGGCCTGGTTGGCGCGCGACTCCGCGGTACCCAGTGCACGCGCTGCCGCCGCATCCAGATCGGGTGGCGCCGTCGGTGCCGTTGGCGCATTCGCAGCCGCCTGTTCCGTCTTCGCGTCCAGCCAGCCACCTTCGAACCCCGCCTTCCGCAGACCGTCACGAATGTAAGGGTTCTTCTTCATCACGCTCCAGACGAAATCGTTGCGGTAGTTCGCGATCATCGCCAGGATCGGACCCTGGTCGATACCGATGTAGTCGCTGGCCACCCAGCCTTTGCCCGGGACGATGCGCCCCGTCTTCAGCGGGATGTCGTAGTCGAAGCTGGGATTGAACGAATCCAGGAAACCGTAACTGGAGTAGAGGTAGTCGCCGTAGCGGCGATGCATTTCCTCGGTCGCCGGAATGACGATCTCCGGTGCGAATGGCAGCGAGGCCACGGCAGCGGTCGGCGCGATGGTGCCGTCGTCGAAGTTCTCGCGGAAGCCGGCGCCGCGCGCGGAGTAGTGGCGGAATGGGCGCTGTTCGCCGCGATACTCCTGCGTGGTCTGCTGCGGACCGTCGGAGGCGGTCAGGCCCCACACGTTCTCGCCGTAGTCCTTCCACTTCATCGGGTTTTCGATGGCATACGCGCGCTGTGCGTAGGTGGCGCGCCGGCTGTTCTCGAAATAGTCCATGCCGCGCTCGCGCATGTAGGCGTCCTGGATGCCGCGGAAGTCGATCCAGACGTGGCTGTACTGGTGACCGAAGTGCGGTGCGAACGTCAGGTATTCCTGGCCTTGGAACACGCCCCACAACTCGCTGTAGCTGCGCGTCCACACTTCCCACGCCTCGGGGCCCACCGGATGCGTCGGCGAGGCCATCGCCAGCACATAGACCATCATGGCCTCGTTATAACCCTTCCAGTCGTGCGGGATGGTGCCGCTCTCGGGGAACCAGCCCATCGAGATCAGCGGCTTGTTGTTCTGCAGGAAGGTCCAGTCCACGCGCTTGTAGATCGTGTCGGCAAGGGCGCGGATCTCCTTCTCGCGCGCATCGTCGCGATCGTAATACGACTGCGCGAACAGTACGCCCATCAGCAGCAGCGACGTATCGACGCTGGACAGTTCCACCCAGGTGTTGAAACGGTGACCCGTGTTCATGTCCAGGAAGTGGTAATAGAAACCCTTGTGGCCACCCTTGCCGTCCTTCTGGGGACCTTGCGGCACGTCACGCAGGAATTTCAGCGTGGTCAGCGTGCGGTCGACCGCCTGGGTGCGGCTGACCCACCCATTCTCGATGCCGATGGGGTACGCCGTCAGTGCGTAGCCGATCGATGCGATGCTGGCGAACGGGCGCGACGGGTAGCGGTCCGGCGTAAGTCCGTTCACCTCGTTGGTGGTGTCCCAGAAGAACTGGAACGTGCGGCGTTCGATGTCGCGGAACAGCGGGGGCAATTCCGGCTTCGCGGGTGGCTCGGGCTTGGCGGCGACCGCAGGCGCGGCAGGCTTGGCGACAGGCGCCGCGACCTGCTCGGGTGCCTTCTGGCAGCCCGCGATCAACAGAGTCAGCGCTACGCCGGTGAACCAGGACGAACGCGAGGCTTGGGTGATCTTCTTCAAAACGTCGTTCCGTTGTAATCGTTTACAGGACTGCATGAAACAAACCCGCCGATCAGACGGCGCACGAGGCGCCGCCTGAGGGCGGGTGAGTATTACCAGTCGAAGCCGAAAGACAGCTTGAACGTGCGCGTGGGCCACAGAATCTCGTTGCCGTTGCGGCGGCCGAAGCTGTCGGGCACTACTTCACCCGGACCACCGCGCCAATCGGCATACTGATTCCAGTTGCGCCAATTGAATGCATTGATCAGGTCCGCGCGCACTTTGAAACCGATGTCAGTGCCGGTGCTCCAGCGCTTTTCCAAGGCCAGGTCGAATTGCTTGTAACCCAGCGTGCCTTCCGGCTCGAATGGATCGAAGAAGCAATTGTCGAAGCTCGTCGTGTCATTGCAGTTGATGGCATAACGAGGACGCTGGCTGGCGAGAGTCAGCTTGCTACTCAGCGTTACGTCCCAACCAAGGTCGAAGATGCCCGACATCACCAACCTATGCTTCGGCACGCCGGTCGATGTGATCAATGTGTCGGGAATGACCGGATAGTCACCCACGAAATTGCCATTATTCTGCGCAGAATCGATCAAGTTCTCTTCGGCATCGCTATAAGTGTATGCCAAGGTGACGCCCCAGCCCGAGGCTTCGGTGAAGGGCTTGTCGATGGACAACAGCAGTGAATTCAGCCGCGTCTCAATACCGTTGTCACCGAGGATGAGCGAGCCGTACCCGGGAATGGTCTGTCCCCAAGGCTGTCCGCCCCACGTCGCACCGGGAACGTTGTAGTAACGCCCGTCTGCATAGCGGTTGCCAAGGCGGAAGTAGATACCGTCATGCCCACGGATATGCGCAATGGTGGCCGACGTGTTCCACTCCTGCCCCCACAATGTCACCGCGTTGCGCATTCCGAGACTGAACTGGTCGGAATACGGCGTCTCCAGGTCATTGCTCATCAATCGAACTTCGCCACCGGCCCGCGGATTCGCAGCAGCGTAAGCCGCCAAGCCCTCAGGCGTCAGCAAGGCAGGATCGAAGGGTATGCAACTGGTCCCACTACAGGTGTGGATCGGCGTGGCGAAGTTCAGTTCGTAGGTAGTGAACGCACCGGAGTAATACTCGCTTGCCATGTAGTCGAATAGATTACGATCGTATGCGCGACCTGCGCCGCCGAATATCACGTGGCGCTGGTCGCCATTGAGATCGTAGGAGAAGCCGAAACGCGGCGCAAAATTATTCTTGTCGTCGTCGCGATTGGAGCCATTGCTGATGTAGTCCTCGACATCGAAATCGGTGTTCTGGATGTTGGTCCATCCACGCAGTGCCGCGGCAATGCCCGGGTCCACGACGTAATCGGTGTAGCTCGGGGTTTGCTCATAATCCCAGCGGATACCGAGGTTCAGGGTCAACTTGTCGGTGACTTCCCAGTCATCCTGCACGTAGATGCCGAATTGACGGTTGTTGGATTCAACGAACGGCGTACGGCCCGTGAAGGGCGTCGTGTACTGGACCCGGTATGGCTGGGTCAGGCTCTCGTTGACGTCGTACCAGTAGCGCGGATACGGAGGAAACTGCTGGAACGCCTTCAATTCAACGTCCTTGTACTTCACACCTGCCTTGATCGTATGGCGGTCCCAGCCATAGAACGTGAAGTCATTCTGGATGCCCCAGCCTTTCTGACCCTTGTCCTGGAAGTTGCCACCGCCCCCTGTATTTAGCACGATCAGAGAGAGATTCCCGGGATCGCTTGGATTAACGACCGTGTAAGCGTTGCTTGGAGCCTTGGTCAGCGGCTGCGGGTTGTACGCCGACTCCTCAAACGTAATATGAGCGTCATTCATCCAGTTCTCGGCCGAATATACCGAGCGCAGGTCATAGCGCGTTTCGTCGTTGACCAACTGTGTGGCACGACTGACGGAATTCTGATCACCGACATCCAGCGTGCCAATCTCATCGCGCTGACGGAGGGTCAACTCGATCAAATGAGCATCGGATGCCTGCCAACTCAACTTGCCGAAGTACAAATCCTGATTGAACGGTCGGGTCGCACTGACGTACTGTGACGTAATAGCTGCGGGAAGCGTCGCGGGATTCACCTGATTTGGCGGAATGATGTCCGCCGGAATCACGAAGTCCTTCGCCTCGTAAGAAACGAAGAAGTGCAGTTTGTCCTTGATGATAGGGCCACCGAACGACACGCCGTACTGCTCCGTCGTTTCAGGCGTCTTGGCGCCTGCTGCATCTTCCCGCGGCGTCGACTTGCGCCAGTCGTCGGAGGTGCGGTCCCAGAAGAAGCTGCCCGTGAACTCGTTCGTGCCGGACTTTGTGACAGCAGTGACCGCCGCGCTGCTGATCTGGTCGTACTCAGCCTTGTAGTTCGACGTGATGACCTTGTACTCACCGATCGCCGACTGCGGGAACGGGTTGCCGCGGCTGTCGTCCTGGCCGGTAATTCCGCCGGGCGTCACATAGTTCTTCTGCCCAACGCCATCGATGAAGACGTTGATCTGGCTGGAACCTTGGGCACCACTTCGCAGCTGTGACTCGTCTCCGTTGACACTGGAGATGAACTGCATGCCCGGCACGGTATCAGCGAACGCCAGGAAGTTACGCGAATTCTGCGGCAGCGAATCTATCTGCTTCTGGCTGACGTAGGTCGCCACTTCCGACGTCTTGGTTTCCACCAGTATGGGGGCGGTAACACGCACGGTCTCCAGGGTCGTCGCATCACCCGTGGGCGCCGACACTGGCGGCGCTTCCTGCAGGTTCAGCGTCGCCGTCTGGCCCACGGCCAGTGTCACTGCGCGGCTGCTGGTCTGGCCACCCGCGTTCACTTCAATGCGATAGGTGCCAGGCGGCAGGCCACCGATGTTGTAGCTGCCATTGGCAGCCTTCGATGTACGCGTCAGGCCCGTGTCCACGTTGGTGACCGTGACCGTTGCATCCTGTGCGACAACGCCACGCAGCGTGGCCGATGTGGACTGCGCCATCACGTGCGGCGCCGCCATGGCCAGGCAGCTGGCCAGGGCGCAGGACAACAACTTGCGATTGGGTTGGAACGTGGTGCGGTTGCGCTGTTTCATTGGCTCTCCCTCCAAAGATTGATGCATTGCATATCGGCATTGGTGCCGCTTGTAATCGATTACATCCCCGCTCAAAAAAAAGCGGTCGAACTTTGCCTATCTTTTTGCGTGGCGGCCCTCTCCCACACTCGAAGCCCTGACGATCAATTCGGGAGTCAACATCGCCGATGGCGCCACGCGCGCGCCATCCGAGTCGATGGCATCCAGCAGGCGGCTCATGGCCTGACCACCCAACTCGGCAATACTGACGCGCATCGTGGTCAAGGTCGGGTGAACGAAGCGCGCCAGTGGAATGTCGTCGAAACCCGCCAGCGCCACGTCCTGCGGCACGCGCACGCCGGCCTCGTTGAACGCATACAGGCAACCCAGCGCCATCATGTCGTTCGCCGCGAATACGGCCTGCGGCTTCTCGGCCATCTGCGCGATGCGCTTGCCGGCCTCGTAGCCCATGGACTCACTGAAATCACCCAGGAATTCCAACGGCGATGCATCCGGCACGAAACGCGCCAACGCATCGCGATATCCGCGCAGGCGTTCGCGCGCATCGAAGTTGCCATCCGGTCCGCCGATGAAAGCGATGCGGGCGTGGCCGGCCTGCGCCAGGTGTTCCACCATCGCCACGGCCGCGCCGTAGTTGTCGATGGTCAGCGTGGGATACGTCGCGTCCTGTACATCGCTGTTGATGAGAACGACCGGCAACGAGGACGGCAGGTTGTCCACCAGGAAACCCGGCTGGTCGGTATAGGGCGAAAGCACGAGCAGCCCGTCCACGCGGCCGCGCATCGCACGCAGGGCTTCGCCCTGCTCTTCCGGGTGGCCGTGATAGCTGGACACCAGCAGGTGCTGGCGGCGCGCGCGGGCGATCTGGTCGACGCCCCGGATCAGTTCGGAGAAGAACTCGCCATACAGGTCTGGCAGCACCACGCCGATGGTCTGGGTGCGGCGGCTGCTGAGGCTGCGCGCGGCGGCGTGCGGCTGGTAGCGCAGGCGGTCTGCCGTGGCCAGGACCTGCTGGCGCACGGATTCGGCCACGTTCTCGTGCCCGTTCAAGGCACGCGACACGGTGGCCACGGATACCCGAGCCTCACGTGCGACATCCTTGATGGTGACCGAGGTTCGCGCCATTCCCCGCCCCTCCGCGGTGATGACTGCTGTAAGTGGCGCGGACTGTAACCGTTTTCACGGAAACGTGTAAAGCGCGCGTTAGTTACCGGCAAAAGTATTTTTCTTTCAATGACTTGTACGCACTGCGCCGCCCACGAAACATATTGCGATGCAGCATCAAAGACGGCACATGTCAGCCTGCCTCAGGGCATCCCGACCGTGAACGTAGCTTGCTGCGTGTGGTCCGAACTGCCCCCCACGAAGACCGTGAACGTGCCCGGCTCCACCGCCTGCCGCATGTGCGCGTCGTACATGGCCAGGTCGTCGAAGCCGAGCGTGAACGTCACGGTCCTCGATTCACCCGGCTGCAGCGACACGCGCTGGAAGCCACGCAGCTGCTTCACGGGGCGGGTGATGCTGGCCACGTCGTCGCGCACGTAGAGCTGCACCACTTCGTCGCCTGCGCGCTTGCCGGTGTTGGTGACGCGCACGCTGACGCGCTGCTCCAGCGCGTCCGGCTTCAACGTCGCCGATGACACCACCGGCGCGTCGTACCGGAACGTGGTGTAGCTGAGGCCGTGGCCGAAGGCATAGAGCGGCGTCCACGGGACATCGAGGTACTTGCTGGTGTACTTCTCTTCCGTGCGCGGCGGACGGCCGGTGTTCTTGTGCGCGTAGTAGATCGGCACCTGGCCGACATTGTGCGGGAAGGTGATCGGCAGTTTCGCGGAGGGATTCACGTCGCCGAACAGCACGTCGGCGATCGCGTGCCCGCCCTCGATGCCCGGGAACCAGGCCTCCAGGATCGCCGGCACCTTGCCTTTCAGCCCGCCGATCGACAGCGGCCGGCCGTTCAACAGCACCACCACCACGGGTTTGCCGGTGGCCGCGACCGCAAGCGCGAGCTGCTCCTGCACGCCTGGCAGGTCCAGCGAGGTGCGGTTGTTCGCCTCCGCGCTCATGTCGGGGTGTTCACCGAGGAACATCACCACCGCGTCCGCCTGCTTCGCGGCGGCGACCGCATCGGCGAAACCGCGGGTGTCCTGGCTGTCGATCTCGGCACCCTTCGCCACGACAAGGCGCGTCCTGTCGCCGAGCGCGGCCTTCAAGCCTTCAAGCGGCGTAACCGCATCTTCCTCGCGCCCGGCCACCGCCCAGTTGCCCAGCATGGCGCGGCGATGGTCGGCCAGCGGTCCGATCACTGCCAGCGTGCGCACCGACTTGGCGAGCGGGAGCACCTGGTTGTCGTTCTCCAGCAGCACCAGCGACTTCTGCGCCATCCGGCGCGCGTCGGCACGGTGCTCCGGCGTGAGCGTCAGCGCGCGCTCACGGGCGCCATCGTCGGTGCAGGAGCGGTAGGGATCATCGAACAGGCCCAGGCGGTACTTCGCGTTCAGCACGCGACGCACCGACGCATCCAGTTGCGCCATCGGAACACGCCCGGCCTTCACCGCCGCCGGCAGGTCCTTCAGGTAGATCTGGCTGACCATGTCGACATCCACGCCCGCGCGCAGGCCGAGGCTGCCGGCCTGTTCGCGGTCGGCGGCCACGCCGTGCGGCATCAGTTCCATCACGCCGGTGTAGTCGCTGACCAGCAGGCCGTCCCAGCCCCACTGTTTGCGCAAGAGATCCTCGATCAGCGGCTGGTGTGCATGCATGGGCACGCCGGCGATCTCGTTGAAGGCGGCCATGATCGATTGCGCGCCTGCATCGACGGCGGCCTTGAAGGGCGGCAGGTAGAGTTCGTGCAGCGTGCGCTCGGAGATGTCGGCGACGTTGTAGTCGCGCCCCGCCTCGGCCGCGCCATAGGCGACGAAATGCTTGGCGGTGGCGAGCACCGCATCCGGCGCCCGCAGGTCATCGCCCTGGAAGCCCCGCACCCGCGCTGCGGCCAGCACCGAGCCGAGGTACGGATCTTCGCCTGCGCCTTCCACGACGCGCCCCCAGCGCGGATCACGCGAAATGTCGACCATCGGCGCGTACGTCCAGTGGATGCCGTGCGCCGAGGCCTCGATCGCCGCAACCCGGGCGGCGTGCTGCACTTCGACCGGATCGAAGCTGGCCGACTCGCCCAGCGGCACCGGGAACACCGTGCGGTGTCCATGGATGACGTCGTACCCGAACAACAGGGGAATCCCGAGCCGGGACTGTTCGACCGCGATGCGCTGCAGGCGGCAGGTCAGCACCGCACCCTGCGTGCCGAGGTAGGAGCCGATCTCGCCACGACGGATCTGGTCCTCGCTGCCCGCCATCGCGGCCGGCCCGGTGTTGTTGCCCACGCCGGGCGGCTGGTTCAGCTGGCCGAGCTTCTCTTCGACCGTCATCTTCGCCAGCAGGGCGTCAACGAACGCCTTTTCGGCCGGCGTCGCGTAGACCGGTGGCCTGGCAGCGGCGGTCGCGGCCAGCACGGTGGCCACCAGTCCGGCCAGCAGTGCGTGGGGGATTCGGGGATTGTGATGCTTCATGGCGCCCTCCCGGCATAGCGAAGGGCGCGAATGTAAACGTTTTCAGCGACGACTGCATGCGGCAGCGCCGGAAAGGCCGGCGGTGCTCAGCGGGCTTCGTCGGGTGTGCGGGCCTCGATGGCCAAGGCATGGATATCGGTCTGCATCATCTCGCCCAGGGCGGCGTAGACGGCGCGGTGGCGGGCCAGCGGGGGCTTGCCGGCGAAGGCGGCGCTGGTGATGCGGACCGTGAAGTGTCCGCGGCCATCGCGGGCGCCTTCGTGGCCCGCGTGCTTGTGGCTGTCGTCCAGAACATCCAGCGAGACCGGTTGCAGGGCGGACTCGAGGGCTGCCCGGATGCGCTCGATCCGGCTCAAGGCAGGACCTTGCGGAAGGGCCGCACGTCCGTGCGCGCGTAGACGCCGGCGGTTGCGTAGGGATCGGCATCGGCCCAGGCGCGGGCGTCTTCCAGCGAGTCGAACTCGGCGATCACGATGCTGCCGCTGAAGCCCGCCGGACCCGGATCCTCGGCATCGATGGCCGGACACGGGCCGGCCAGCAGCAGGCGACCCTCGTCGCGCAGCGCGGTCAGGCGGGCCAGGTGCGCAGGCCGCGAAGCCAGGCGCTTGGGAAGGGCGTCGGGGGCGTCATGCCCTTCAATGGCATACCACATGCTGTTCACTCTTGGGGCTGAGCCTGAATTGTACGTGCCCTCCCCTGGGCAGGTGCTGGACACGCTCCCGGCCAAGGCTTACCCTGTCATTCATTGCACGGCCGGAAGCAGCGGCCCGTCCAGGGGAAGACCCGGCCACGCCGCCCTCCCCGATCCCCGGCACGGGGAC
The DNA here is from genome assembly GCF_946886695.1 of uncultured Pseudoxanthomonas sp. Next base: position 150,908 of record NZ_CAMPJD010000001.1, read on the forward strand.
CACCGGGACGTTCGATTCGCTGCCCATACCCGCCCGCGCCCGACGACCTCTCGCTGTCCACCGCCGCATCCTGCGGTGTGCTTTGCTGGTTGCTTCAAGGGAAGCGTTCGCCCTGCGACGCATGATGTTGGTTTGCGGAATGACGGCACCAAGCCGGCCCTGCCGCGTGCAGGATGGATCGGTGGTTAGCACGATGACTGTTTCTTGATGAGCCCAGAACTCGCGTCCGACGCGAACCCACAATCCCCGCCCACGCATCCGCAGCAGCAGGAAATGCCGCTGGCGATGGTGCATGGCCAGCCGGTGCTGCAGATCCCGCAGGACCTGTACATCCCGCCGGATGCGCTGGAAGTCATCCTGGACGCGTTCGAAGGCCCCCTGGACCTGCTGCTGTACCTGATCCGCCGGCAGAACCTGGACATCCTGGACATCCCCGTCGCCGAAATCACCCGGCAGTACGTGGACTACATCAATGTGATGCAGGAACTGCGGTTCGAACTGGCCGCCGAATACCTGCTGATGGCGGCCATCCTGGCCGAGATCAAGTCACGCATGCTGCTGCCCCGGCCGGTGAGCGAGGATGGCGAGGAAGGCGATCCGCGCGCCGAACTGGTGCGTCGCCTGCAGGAGTACGAACGCTTCAAACAGGCGGCCGAGGACCTGGACGCCCTGCCCCGCCAGGACCGCGACACCACCCCGGTCAGCGCGGAGGTTCCCGACCGGGCAGCGGTCAGGTTGCCGCCCCCGGTGGAACTGAAGGAAATGCTGCTGGCGCTGCACGACGTGCTGAAGCGCGCCGAGCTGTTCACCGGCCACGCGATCAAGCGCGAGGCGCTCAGCGTGCGCCAGCGCATGGGCGATGTGCTGACGCGGCTGGAGGACGGCAAGTTCCACCGCTTCGAAAGCATGTTCACCCCGGAGGAAGGCAAGCTGGGCGTGCTGGTGACCTTCCTGGCCATGCTGGAACTGGCCAAGGAACAGCTGCTCGACATCGTGCAGGAAGCCCCGCTTGCCGCGATCTACATCAAGTCGCTGGCGCTGAACAACACCAACGAACCGCTGCAGTTCTCCAGCGAATTCGACGACACCGACGCCGCCAACGACAGCCCGTGAAGCGGCTGGGCCCTGCGCCCGCCGCAACTCCGAACGACAGGACCGCATGGATCAATCGCTCATCAACCGCATCGTGGAAGCCGCCCTGCTGGCGGCGACCCAGCCGCTGACACTCGCGCAGCTGCACGGCCTGTTCCCCGAGGACGAGCCGGCGCCGGAAGGCAGTGTCGAGCAGGCACTGCAGCAGCTGGCCGACGCCTGCGCCGACCGCGGCGTGGAACTGGTCGAAGTCGCCTCCGGCTACCGCTACCAGGTCAAGGCCGACGTGCATGCCTGGGTCGCCCGGCTGTGGACGGAACGCAAGACCAAGTACACCCGCGCCACGCTGGAAACCCTGGCGCTGATCGCCTACCGGCAGCCGATCACGCGTGGCGAGATCGAGCAGGTCCGCGGCGTCGCGGTGAGCAGCAACATCATCCAGGCCCTGGAAGAGCGCGAATGGATCCGCGTCGTGGGCCACCGCGATGTCCCGGGCAAGCCGGCGCTGTTCGGCACCACCAAGGGCTTCCTCGACTACTTCGGCCTGAAGCGCCTGGACGAATTGCCGCCGCTGTCCGAACTCAAGGACATCGGCGAACTGGAACCGCAGTTGCCGCTGGACGGCGCTCCGTTGCCGGTCAGCATCGCCAGTGGCGATGCGGTGGATGGCGAAGAACAGGCCATGCCGTCGGACGGCGATGCCGGCGATGCCGGCGACAGGGACGACGGAACGGATTCCGATACGCAGGACCACGCGGACGCGTCGCAGGACGATGCCGCCAATGACGACACCCCGACGGAAGCCGGCGACGACGCCGCACACGCTTCCCACGATGAACATCAACCCCAAGATGACGACGCCGCAGTTTCCGACGAGGAACACCAGGCACCGTCGGAGCAGAAACAATGAGCAACACCCCGAAAAAACCCTCCCTCGGCAAGCTGTCGCTGAAGCGCGGAGAAGGCGCAGACGCGCCTGAAACGAACCGACTGGAAGAGCGCCTGCACAAGGTGCTGGCGCAGGCCGGCCTGGGCTCGCGCCGTGCGCTGGAACAGCGCATCGCCGACGGCCTGGTCAAGGTCAACGGCGAAGTCGCGCAGACCGGCATGTCGGTCAAGGGCGGCGACCGCATCGAGCTGGACGGCAAGACCTTCGTCGCCAGCGCACTGACCGAACCCTCCCGCGTGCTGATCTACAACAAGCCGGAAGGCGAAGTGACCACGCGCGAAGACCCCGAAGGCCGCCCGACGATCTTCGAAGCGCTGCCGGCCCTGAAGGGCGCGCGCTGGATCGCCATCGGCCGCCTGGACATCAACACCACCGGCCTGCTGCTGCTGACCACCGATGGCGAACTCGCCAACGCGATGATGCACCCGTCCTACGAAGTCGAACGCGAGTACGTGGTGCGCGTCCGCGCTCCAGAAGGCCAGGACAGCGTGCCGGACAACGTCGTCGACCGCCTGCGCCGCGGCGTGGCGCTGGAAGACGGCCCGGCCAAGTTCGACAGCATCGAGCGCATCGGCGGCACCGACTCGCACGACTGGTTCAGCGTGGTGGTCAAGGAAGGCCGCAATCGCGAAGTGCGCCGCCTGTGGGAGTCGCAGGGCTGCCAGGTGAGCCGCCTGAAGCGCGTGCGCTACGGCAAGGTCAGCCTGCCGCAGCCGCTGCTGCGCGGCCAGTCGCAGGAACTGGCCGACGCGCAGGTGCTGGCGTTGCGCAAGGAACTGGGGCTTGAAGACGGCACGCCCGCCGCGCTGACGCTGCAGCCCGTGATCGGCCAGCGCAAGGCATCCAAGTCCACCGTGCATGTGGGCGGGGGCCGCAGCGGCAGCGCGTACGTCAACGGCCACAACAGCGCCGACGAAGGCCGCGAACTGCGCCGCTTCGACCACGTGCGCGAAGACCGTGGCCGCGGTGGTCGCGGCAAGAAGCCGCATGGTGGCCTGACCGTCAGTGGCGAGCAGGCGGCCAAGCAGTCGCAGCGTCCGTTCAAGCAGCGCACACCCAAGGGACCCAAGCCGTTGCCGGACGGCAATCCGGCGGCGTTCCGCAGCTGGTACGTGCCGGACGGCGTGGATACCGGCCCGGCCGGACACCGCAACGCCGGCCCCGGTGGCCCGAAGAAACCCTACGGCGGCAAGCCGGGCGGGCGTCCCGGTGCCGGTGCCGGTGGCAAGCCAGGCGGCGGCGCGGGCAGGCGCGGTCCGGGCGGTGGGCCGGGTGGCTTCGGTGGCGACCGCTTCGGCAGTGACCGTGCGGGTCCGGCGGGCGAACGTGGTCCGCGTGGCGCGCAAGGTGCGGGCAAACCGCAGCGCGCGGCGCGTCCCTACGGCCATCCCGCCAGCGCACCCAGCTTCCCGTCCGACCACGCCAACCCCGGCTTCAGTCCCTACGGCCAGCAGCCGCGCAGCCCGCGTCCGCAAGGTCGTCCTGGCGGCGGCGGCAATCGCCCGCAACACGCCAGTCCGCGACCGGGCGGGCGTCCGGCGGGGGGACGTGGTCCGGGTGGTCGCCCCGGCGGCGGTGGACAGCGCGGCCCCCGCGGCGGCGGCCACGGTTGAAGCAACAAGGAGAAGGCGCCCATCGGCGCCTTCTCCGTTTCCGCGGATCGATCGCGGTGACTTCATGGCGACTTCATCGCGACTCCCCGCAACGTCTGCACGCTGCACCCCATCCCGTGATGGAGCGCATGCCCGACGATGCAGGACAACCGATATGACGCGATCGTGGTGGGTGCAGGATTCGCCGGCCTCGCCTGTGCGGGCGAACTTGCTTCCCATGGCCTGCGCGCTTGCGTGATCGATCGCAAGCAGGACCTCGGCGAGCGCATCCACACCACCGGCATCCTGGTGCAGGAGGCGTGCGATGCACCACTGCTGACCGGCCTGCCGCAGGCGCTGGTGCGGGCTGTTCCGCATGTCCGCCTGTACGCGCCCAACCTGCGCAGTGTGCGGCTCGGTACGACCGGGTACCGCTTCTACACCACGGACACACCGGCGCTGATGCGATGGCTGGGCGAACGCGCCGAGGCTTGCGGTGTCGAACTGAAGCGCGGCCACGCGTTCCGCGATGCCGTGCGCACCTCCGCTGGATGGCGGGTGGAAGGCGTCGGGCAAGCCCGCTTCCTCGTCGGCGCCGATGGCGCACGCTCGCGTGTCGCCGAGCGGCTCGGACTCGGCCGCGTGGGCGAGTTCCTCCACGGCGTGGAATACGAGTTCGATGGCATCGCCCTGCGCGAACCCGATGCCCTGCACTGCTTCATCAGCAAGCGCTTCGCCCCCGGCTACCTGGGCTGGGTGGCACAGACACCGACCGGCGTGCAGGCCGGCCTGGCGCGGCGGTATCGACCGGGGAATACGCAGGCACCGGACATGGTCGGCTTCCTGCACCATGTCGCGCCGATGACAGGAATGCCTGCGACGCGGCGACCGGACAGCATCCGCGCCGGCCTGATTCCCTGCGGTGGTGCGGTCCGGCCGATGTCGGGGGATGACGTGGTGCTTGTCGGCGACGCGGCCGGCATGGTGTCGCCACTGACGGCCGGCGGCATCCATTCCGGTCTTCGCCATGGCGCCGCCATCGGACGCATGCTGGCCAGCCGCGTGTCCGGCGAAGCGGCACCGGGCACTTCAATGACGCCGCCTGTTCCGGGTTTCGCTTTCAAGCGTCTGTTGCGATGGGCGTTCGACCAGGGACAGTTCGACGCCCCGATGGACCTGCTGCTGACAACGCGCCCCGTGCGTCGTGCCGTCGAGCACCTCTGCTTCCATCGACGCGGTGGCCTGGTGCCCGATCCGGGCGGCGCGGATTGAGTACGATCAAGGCCGCGCTGTGGCGGTCGGCTACAATGGCGCGTTGATTCAATAGCCCAGACTCCCCCATGTCCTCTGCGTTCGGCACCGAGACGGTGCTCGACGTCCGTCACTGGACGGACGCCTACTTCAGCTTCACCACCACCCGCGACGACGGTTTCCGCTTCGAGAACGGCCAGTTCGTCATGATCGGGCTGGAAGTCGACGGAAAGCCGCTGTTGCGCGCCTACTCGATCGCCAGCGCGAACTGGGAAGAACAGCTCGAGTTCTTCAGCATCAAGGTGCAGAACGGTCCGCTGACCTCGCGACTGCAGCACATCAAGCCGGGCGACAGCGTGCTGATCGGGCGCAAGCCCACCGGCACCCTGCTGATCAGCGATCTGCACCCCGGCCGCAACCTCTATCTGCTGGGCACGGGGACCGGCCTGGCACCGTGGCTGTCGATCATCAAGGACCCGGCGACCTACGAGCGCTTCGACAAGGTCATCCTGACCCACGGCGTGCGCCATGCGGAAGACCTGGCCTACCGCGACTACTTTGAGAAGGAACTGCCGCAGCACGAGTTCCTCGGCGAAATCATCCGCGAGAAGCTGCTGTACTACCCCGCCGTCACCCGCGAGGACTTCCGCCACCAGGGTCGTCTGACCGACCTGATGGCCAGCGGCAGGATGATGGAGAGCCTCGGCATCGACGCGCTGGATGCGGAGCACGACCGCGCCATGATCTGCGGCAGCCCGCAGATGCTGGCCGACTTCCGTGCCCTGTTGGACAGTCGCGGCTTCACCGCCGCACCCCGCATCGGCACCGCAGGGCAGTACGTGTTCGAGCGCGCCTTCGTCGAGAAATAGGCGCGAAGCACGCGCCGGGTCCACGCCCGGCGCGCATGGGAAACAGGCGCCACGGGACGACCACGCCGCCGCCTGCTACTCTTCCGACACGAGGTCCTGGGGAGGACGAGCCGTGATCCGGAATCTGCTGCTGGCCATGCTGTTGGCCGCTGTCCCGCATGTGCATGCCGCCGATGCCGTCAGGCAACCTGGCGTGGGCGAAGTGCCGCCCCCCATCACGCTGAAGGATCGCGAGGGCAATCCCGTCGATCTCGATGCGCTCAAGGGCAAGGTGGTCGTGGTGACGTTCTGGGCATCATGGTGTGGCCCCTGCCGACGCGAGCTGCCGATGCTCGGCCACATGCAGAAGATCGTCGGCCGGGAACACCTGGAAGTCATCGCCATCAACATGAAGGAACCGCGCAGCGACTACCTCGGCGTCCTTCGCGCCAACAAGGATCTCGACCTGACCTTCGTCCACGACGTCCGCGGCGTGGTGACGGACCTTTACGGCGTGACTGCGCTGCCGAACATGTTCGTCATCGGCCAGGACGGCCTCATCGTGCGCACCCATCGTGGCTACTCGGAGGCCGTGCTGGAATCCTTCTCCCGGGAGTTGCTCGCGCTGCTGCCCGAGGAGGCGCTGCAGCGGCGCGTCCCCGCTCAACCCCCGCCGTAGCGCAGCCAGATCACGGCCGCCGCTTCATCCGCGAACACCTGCGCGTTGAACCCGTGTTCGTTGGCCAGCAGGCCCGCGAACTCCACCTGCGGCAGCTGGTCCGCATGCCGTTCAACGTAGGCGATGCGCACGGCTTCCATGCCCTGCCCCTGCATCGTCTGCACGAACTCCAGCAATTGTCCCGGCGGCGGTGGCTCGCCTTCCATGTCATCCACCACCAGCAGCGCACGTGGCGCCAGCCGGCGGATCTCTCCCGCGATGACCTGCCAGTAGGCCACCGTGGTCTCCAGCGTGCCATTGACGCCGGTCACCCACGCGCGCAATCCGTAGTCGGTGGTGGCGAACTCGATATGGAACAGCCGGTTGTCCACGCCCTCGCCCACTGTTTCAGGCCAATGCAGCGCGGACGTCGCCCGCCAAGGACGCCGGTGCATCGGTCGGCGCATAACGCTTGATCACCTTGCCATCCCGGCCCACGAGGAACTTGCTGAAGTTCCACTTGATCGCGCTGATGCCGAGCAGCCCGCTCTTCTCCTGCTTCAGCCACTTCCACAGCGGATGCGAGCCGTCGCCGTTGACGTCGATCTTGGCGAACATCGGGAACGTCACGTCGTAGTTCAGCGAGCAGAAGTTGCGGATCTCGGCTTCATCGCCCGGCTCCTGGTGGCCGAACTGGTCGCACGGGAATCCCAGCACCACCAGCCCCTGCGGTCCGAACTCGCGCCACAGCGCTTCCAGGCCGGTGTATTGCGGCGTGAAGCCGCACTTGGAGGCCACGTTGACGATCAGCAGGGCCTTGCCCTGGTACTCGGACAGGGAACGCTCCTGGCCATCGAGATCGTGGGCGGAAAAGTCGTAGGCGGTGGTCATGCGCGCGCTCCGGGAAAGACGCTATCAGACACCTCCCGCGCGAACAGGGCAAGGCTCCCCTTCGCCGGATGGGCAGCGTGGCGACGATCCGCTAACGTAGCCACCTGCACCGGACCGTGGACGCCCATGCAAGCCGCCGATCCCGCCAGCCACGCCAACCTGTACATCCATGTCCGCATCCTGCTCGGGATGATCGTGGGCCTGGGCCTGACCCACCTGCTGCGCCACGTGGCGCGCATCGTCGAACGTCCCCGCGCGCACCGGATCTACAGCGTGCACTTGGTCTGGGCAGGTTTCATGTTCGTCTACATGCTGCACTTCTGGTGGTGGGAATTCAGCCTCTCCCACCAGGCGCACTGGAACTTCATGCTCTACCTGTACGTCACCCTGTACGCCCTGCTGCTCTACCTGCTGTGCGCGCTGGTGTTCCCCGAATCATTGGCCGAAGGAAGCGGCTACCGCGACTACTACTATGACCGGCGGACCTGGTTCTTCGGTCTGCTGGCATTGATGTTCGTCGTCGATATCGGCGACACCCTGATCAAGGGCGCGGCCTATGCCCAGCAGCTGGGACCGGAGTACTGGGTGCGCAACGCGGTGTATGTCGCCGGCAGCCTGGTGGCCATCGCCACGCGCAACCCGCGCTTCCACGGCACGTTCGCGGTGATGGCACTGCTGTACGAGTTGTCGTGGATCTGGCGGCGTTACGAGATCCTGACGTAGCCCTGTCCTCCTGCAGGAGCGACGTCAGTCGCGACCGCAGACTGGGAATTCTCAAGGTATACGGTCGCGACTGACGTCGCTCCTGCAACAGCTGGGTCAGCGAACAGATTGCACTTTCAGTGCAGGCGCAAACGGCCTAATGCCCAGCGCTTCGTGGATCTCGGCCGGGTAGTACGCGCGTCCATCCTTGATCACCAGCGCGAGCTTGCGGATGTCGCTGATGTCCTCCGTCGGGTCGCCATCCACCAGCACCAGGTCGGCGCGCTTGCCGGGCGCGATGGACCCGGCGTCGTCCAACGTGCGGCTGTACTTCGCGCCGTTCCAGGTCGCCACCTGCAGCACCTGCGAGGGCGTCAGCCCCGCCTGCACATACAGTTCCAGCTCGCGCTGCAGGGTGAAGCCGGGCAGTTCGTCCGTGCCCGCGACCAGCGGGACACCTGCGCGATACATGCGCCCGGTGAAGTCGACCAGCTTGTCGAAGCTGCGCTTGTAGCGGGCACCGGTGTCGTCGTCGGGGATGTTCAGTTCCGCGGCGCGGCGACCGCGCTGCACGTCCGGCGGGAGATGATCGGCCACGTCGGCGACGATGGGCGACAGCTGGCCCTCGCGCTGGTGCAGGAACTCGAACGTCGCCAGCGTCGGATCGACGACGACCTGCTTCTCCGCCAGTTCGGCGATGAAGTCCTGCACCGGCTTGCTGTCGAAATCCAGCCCGTCCGTCTTGTCCGCCACCAGGTAGAAGCGCGCCAGCGTGCGCGTGTCGGTCTCGGGGGTGACGAAGAAGTTCAGCATCACCTGGTTGATGTGTTGGATCTCGTCATAGCCCTGCTCCACCACGTCCTGCGCCCGCATGAAGGCGGGCACGTGGCCGCTGACGCGGATGCCGCGCTGGTGCGCATAGGCGGTGGTGTCGCGCAGGATCTCCTTGGGGAAGGAGTTGTAGATCTTGATCTGCGGATAGCCGTGGTCGACGTACCAGTCGATCGCCTGCTTCGCGCCGGCCAGGTCCTTCACCACGAAACCGCCCTGCGAGGAGTGCGGGCTCTGGCCTTCGATATAGCCTGCGGGAATCACGCGCGGATGCATCAGCGTGCCAGCCTTCTCCTCGGCCATCAGCTGTTGCAGCGTCGCGTTGTCGTTGCCCATGTCGCGTGCGCTGGTGACGCCCGCGGCCAGGTGCAGGCCGCCTTCCCAGCTGCCGGCGTGAACATGCATGTCGTAGAGCCCCGGCAGCAGCACGCGGTTGCCGGCGTCGACAACCTGTTGTGCCTCCACCGTCGCCTCCCCGGCTGGCGATACCGACACGATCCTGCCATCGCGCACGACCACGTCGGAGGAAGCGCCGAGCACGGCCTTTTCGCTGTCGAAGACGCGCGCATTCCGGATCAGCGTGGTGCCCGGCAACGGATGCGCCAGGCGTTGCTGCAGTGCCACCAGTGCCTCGCGCTCTGCGATCTTCTGGCGAGCTTCCAGCGTGTCGGCCGTGCCCTGCCAGCCGTCTTCGATGAGCTGCAGGAAGCCCGGGTAGATATAGGCGAACAAGCGCGGCTCGGCATCACGCGTCACCCATACGAAGCTCGGCGTGAAGCCGATGCCGGTCAGCGCCAGCAGGTCGACCGTGCGCGACTGCGCGCCAGTGCGGATGTCCATCGATACGAGCTTGCGTTGTGTCAGCGTGCCGCTGGGAACCAGCGGCAACTTGCCATCCGCCTGCCGGGACAGCGCCGCCAGCGCCACCGACGTCGTGGCCGGCGTGCCGCCGAGCGGCGTGTACAGCGCCGTGCCGGTGAAGGTATGCGTGCCTGCGTCGGAGGTACTCTTCCATTGGCCACGATCGCCGTCACGGGTGAAGGTTTCGTCCACCGGTGCGCCGAAGGTCGAGACGCCCTTCACCCGATAGCGCTGGAAGGTGCCGTCGGCCCCGAGCTGGTATTCCTCCTTCAGCTCCGGCCCGCGCCCGTTGTCCTTGAAGACGAAGTCCACCCGGGTGACACCATCATCCCCCACGGTGACCGTCTGCTCACCGGCCTTCTTGCCGCCATCCACCAGCGCGACGTACTTCAGGGTCTCGGCGGCCAGCGCCGACGGGGCCAGCAACAGCGCACAGCAGAATGCAAGGACAGGCTTCACGGGACTCTCCGGCAAGGGGCGCACGATGCGATGCCCCGCAGATTGAGGCCCCGCCGGGTCCGTCGCCCATGCCTTTCGTCATGGGTCCGGTCTGCCCCCCTGGGTTACCCTTGGGAATCCACTCTGTCAGGACGTTGCGCTACATGACCACCCGCCTCGCCATCGCGCTTGCCGCGACCCTCGGACTCGCCATGCCCGCCTACAGCCAGGCCGCCACCCCGGCCACCCAGACCGCCCAGGTCGCCAATCCCTTCTTCGCCGAAAGCCCGCTGCCGCTGCATTACCCGCAGTTCGACAAGATCAAGGACAGCGACTTCGCCCCCGCCTTCGACGCCGGCATGGCCGAGCAACTGAAGGAAATGGACGCCATCGCCAACAACCCGGCCGCGCCGACCTTCGAGAACACCATCATCGCGATGGAGAAATCGGGCCAGGTGCTGGACCGCGCCACCACCGTGTTCTTCAACCTGGTGGGCACCGACACCAACGATGCGCGCAACAAGCTGCGTGCGGATTACTCCGCGAAGTTCGCCGCGCATGGCGACGCCATCAGCCTGAATCCGAAGCTGTTCGCCCGCATCAAGGCGCTGTTCGACAAGCGCAACGACCTGGGCCTGGACGCGCAGGGCGTGCGCCTGATCGAGCGCTACCACACCAGCTTCGTGCGCTCCGGCGCCAACCTCAACGAAGCCGACAAGGCGACGCTGAAGAAAATGAACGGTGAGCTGGCGTCGCTGGGCACCACCTTCAGCGACAACGTGCTGAAGGAAGTCAACGCCTCGGCCGTCGTCGTTGACGACGTGAAGCAACTCGACGGCCTGACCGATGGCCAGATCGCCACCGCGGCCGAAGTCGCCAAGAAGCGTGGCCTCGAGGGCAAGTACGTCCTGACCCTGCTCAACACCACCGGCCAGCCGCCGGAGTCGCAGCTGACCAACCGCGCCCTGCGCCAGCGCCTGCACGAAGCCTCCGTCGTGCGCGGCAGCCGCGGCGGCGAGTTCGACACCACCGCGCTGGTCTCGCGCATCATGAAACTGCGCGCCGACCGCGCGAAGCTGCTGGGCTACCCGAACCACGCGGCCTACGGCCTGGAAGACCAGACCGCGCGCACGCCGGAAGCCGTCAATGCGATGCTGGGCAAGCTGGCCCCGGCCGCCGTGGCCAACGCCAAGCGCGAGGCCGCCGACCTGCAGGCGATGATCGACCAGGAGCAGAAGGCCAAGGGCGAGCCGACCTTCGCGCTTGAGCCGTGGGACTGGGCGTTCTACACCGAGAAGGTGCGCGCGGCGAAGTACAACTTCGACGAGTCGCAGTTGAAGCCGTACTTCGAGATGAAGAACGTGCTGGAAAATGGCGTGTTCTACGCCGCCACCCAGCTGTACGGCCTGACGTTCAAGGAACGCACCGACCTGCCGAAGTACCACGCAGACACCTGGACCTACGACGTGTTCAACGCGGACGGTTCGCAGCTGGCCATCTTCATCTTCGACCCGTACGCGCGCGACTCCAAGCGCGGCGGCGCGTGGATGAACTCGTACGTGTCGCAGTCCGGCCTGACCGGCGACAAGCCGGTGGTCGCCAACCACCTGAACGTACCGAAGCCGCCGGCCGGCGAGCCCACGCTGATGACGTGGGATGAAGTGACCACCACGTTCCACGAGTTCGGCCATGCGCTGCACGGCATGTTCTCCGATGTGAAGTATCCGTACTTCAGCGGCACCAGCGTGCCGCGCGACTTCGTGGAATACCCGTCGCAGGTCAACGAGATGTGGGCGGACTGGCCGTCGATCCTGGCCAATTACGCCAAGCACCACAAGACCGGCGAAGCGATGCCGCAGGCGCTGCTGGACAAGGTGATCGCCGCGTCCAAGTTCAACCAGGGCTTCGCCACCACCGAGTACCTGGGCGCCGCGATGCTGGACCAGCGCTGGCACCAGATCACCGCCGACCAGGTGCCCGACGCCGCCGGCGTGATGAAGTTCGAGGCCGCCGCGCTGACCGCCGACGGCATCAACTACACGCCGGTGCCGCCGCGCTACAAGACGCCCTACTTCAGCCACATCATGGGCGGCTACTCGGCCGGCTACTACGCGTACATCTGGTCGGAAGTGCTGGACGCCAACAGCGTGGAATGGTTCAAGAACAATGGTGGCCTGAAGCGCGAGAACGGCGACCACTTCCGCAAGACGCTGCTGTCGCAGGGCGGCAGCCAGGATGCGATGAAGCTGTTCCGCGACTTCGCAGGCCACGATCCCAAGATCGAGCCCCTGCTGGAGAAGCGCGGCCTGACGGCACCCGCCAGCGCTGCGCCGGCGGCCACGCAGGTCAAGTAAGCCGACAGGCCAGGTTGCATGATGTTTCCCACGCCACCTTCGGGTGGCGTGGTGCTTTCAGGACACTGGAATCGCCGGGTGGCGTGCAGGGTTTTCCACAATGCATGTGGATGGAACCTGCACGAAACTGTGGATAACCCTCTGCCCGCCTTGTGCGGCGGACGTGTCAAGACGGGTGGCGAAAGTTTCACCACCTCTTGCCGTCAAACGTCGTGTGCACCCTGGCGCACCTTCACGGCGCCATCGATGTCCTGAGGGTCGATCGAGAACGTGGCACGCCACGGCCCTCCCGAAGTCTCCGCGAGTGGGATCAGGCGTCGAAGGCCTTGCCCAGTGCCGCGTAGGCCTGGCGCTGCTCATCGGTCTCCGCACGCGGCGCCGTGATCTCCAGTTCCACGATCTGGTCACCCGGTGGCGTGCCGGGCAGGCCGCGCCCACGCAGGCGCAGCTTGCGGCCGGAATCCGAGTCCGCCGGGATCTTCAGGTCCACTGCACCACCCAGCGTGGGGACACTGACGGTTGCGCCCAGGGCCGCCTGCCACGGCGTCAACGACAGCACGTGGATGATGTTGCGGCCGTCCACCTCGAACTGCGGGTGCGGCGCGTACTCCACTTCCAGCAGCAGGTTGCCGCCCTGCACGCCCTGCCCGGCCAGGCGGATCACCTGCCCCGGCTTCACGCCCGTCGGTACGCGGACATCGAGCTGCCGCCCGTTGACGTTCACCCGCACGCTGCCGCCGTCATGCACCGCCTGCAACGGCACCGACAGCTTCGCGCGCGAATCCCGCATCGGCTGCGGTCCGCGCGCCTGCGCCTGCTCCGCGCGGGCGCGCCTGCCGAACAGTCCTTCGAAGAAATCACTGAATCCGCCGCTGCCGCCGCCTGCGCCGCCGAAGATCTCCTCGTAATCGAAGTCCTGCGATCCCGGTCCGCCGCGCCCGAAATCCGGCGGTGGACGGAATTCTTCGCCGGGCCTGTAGCCGCGCGCGCGCAGCTGGTCGTAGGCTGCCCGCTTCTGCGGATCACGCAAGGCTTCGTACGCCTCGTTGACGGCCTTGAACTGATCCTCGGCGCCGGGCTCCTTGCTGACGTCGGGGTGGTACTTGCGGGCCAAGCGACGGTACGCCGTCTTGATCTCGGCGTCGCCGGCCGTGGGCTCGACGCCCAGTACCGCGTAATAGTCCTTGAACTGCATGGAATCTCCGCACGATCACGCGGGATGCCGTCCACCATGGCGGGGAGGCATCCGGAAAAAAGAAAAGGCCCGCGACGCGGGCGCCACGGGCCGATTCTATCGCTCCGCCCGCTGCCCCGCCGTGTACACCGGCGGGGCCCCGGCACGGCTTACTGCACCTGGATGCGGCGCGGCGTGGTTTCAGGCTTCTTGGGGATGTCGATCTGCAGGACGCCATGCCGGCCGGTGGCCGTGATGCCGTCAGCGTTGGCGCTGTCCGGCAGCGAGAAGCGGCGGTAGAAGGTGCCGTGGACGCGTTCCATGCGGGAATAACGTGCGCCCTCTTCCTTCTCGGACACCCGTTCGCCCCGCAGGGTCAGGATGCCCTTGTCCATGTGGATCTCGATGTCCTTCGGGTCCACGCCCGGAATGTCGGCCAGGATCACGAAACGGTCATTGTCCTCGCGGATGTCCACGCGCGGCGCCCACTGGCTGGTCACCACATTGGACTGGTCGGCGTCGGCCTCGCCCAGGAAGCGGTCGAAGACCTGCTTGATCTCGTCCCGCAGGCCGCGGGCATTGCCCCAAGGGTTGTACTGCACGATGCTCATGTCGGTATCTCCTCTGGAAGTGGCGCCGGCCCGGCCAGGCGCCGATGCCGGGAAAATAGGCGCTTGCCCAGGCATTTCAAGCCCGTCACGGCCGCACCACACCGACACGCTAAACTGCATTCAGTTTCCCTCCACACAAGGCATCCCCATGAGCATCCAGGTTGGCGAGCGCATTCCCGAAGTGACCCTCAAGCGCATCCGTGAAGGCGTGGAAACGGTGGATACCACCACCCTGTTCGACGGCCGCAAGGCGGTACTGTTCGCCGTGCCGGGCGCATTCACCCCGACCTGCTCGGAGAAGCACCTGCCCAGCTACGTGCAACACTTCAACGACTTCCGCAGCCGCGGCATCGAAGTCTTCTGCGTGTCCGTCAACGACCCCTTCGTCATGCAGGCCTGGGGCAAGACCCAGCACGTGCCGGATGGCCTGCAGATGCTGGCCGATGGCAATGCCGACCTGGCCAAAGCGCTCGGCCTGGAGATGGACGCCAGCGCTTATGGCATGGGCATCCGCGCCAAGCGCTTCGCCCTGTATGTGGAAGACGGCGTGGTCAAGAACGTTTTCGTCGAGGCACCGGGCGAGTACAAGGTTTCCGGCGCGGAGCATGTGCTGGAGCAGATCGGCTGACGCATGCCGTAACGCACCTGTAGGAGGGGCTTAAGCTCCGACCCAACCGCAAGACAGCATGATGGCGATTGCGCTACTGCGCACGCAGGAGGCTCGCGGTCGGGGCTGAAGCCCCTCCTACAGGGATCGCGGTCAACGCAACACGTTGAATCGCACCCTCGCCCACGCGCCGCTGTCGGCCAGTGCTGTGAGCTGGTGTTCGCCCGCCTCGGTGAAGTCCTGCTGGAATGCCTGCGCCCCCCGGGTCTCCGCGATCCAGCGCCCGTCCAGTAGCCACTGCACGCGCGTGTCGGTGCCCAGCGCGCGCAACTGCAGGCGCACGCCATGTTCGCTGCCCGGCGCGCGAGCCAGCATGGCCCGATCGTTCAGTCCGTCGATGCGCAATTCCTCAGCCGCATCGCGGCCGTCGGGCTGGCAATCCGGCGACAACGGCGGCAGCCGCGACGCCGTCCGCTCGCGCGCAGGCAGCCACGGCGACGCCAATGCAGGCCAGCGCGCGATTTCCGTGCCGCGCGCGTCGTGCGTGCGTGCGCACTCGCCTGAGAGACGCAGCCCGGTCCGCGCATCCACCTCGAAGCGCTCTCGGCCGGTGCTCCACAGGCGAGCGTCACGCTCTGCGAACGTCGGCGGTACGTTGCCACCCAACGTCCACGCATCGCGCCTGCGCTGGCAGAGCTGCGGCGCCTCAGCTTCTGCCTGTGTGCCCAGCGGCCAGCAGATGGCGTGCTCCGCCACGCCGGCGGGCGGCGGGGTCGGACCCGCATCGCCTTGACCTCGCGGCAGGCTGTCGATCACCTCGAACATCAACGGGAGCGCGGTGACCGCGCCGTACTGGCCAGGCAGCGGCGTGCCATCGGGCCTGCCCACCCACACGCCGACGGTATGGCGGCGCGTGCTGCCGAGCGCCCACGCATCGCGGAAGCCATAGCTGGTGCCGGTTTTCCACGCCACGCGCGGCCGACTGCCGGTATCGAGTACGCCGCTTCCATAGCCGGGACGTGGATGCGCCTCCAGTACTTCGCGAATGATCCATGCCGCGCCGGGCGACAGCAGGCGTCGATCGGAGGCTGGATCCTCTGCTGTGTAACGCACGCGGCCTGACAGTCCGCCACGATTCAATCCTGCGTATGCGCCCACCAGATCCTCCAGGCGCGCACCTGTACCGCCGAGGATCAGCGACAGGTTGGGCTGCGCGCCGCGTGGATAGCGCAGGACCAGGCCGTTGTTCGCCAATCGCGCGGAGAACCGCGCCGGACCCACGCGATCCAGCAGGTCCACCGCCGGCACGTTGAGCGAGAGGCGCAAGGCGTCCGCTGCGCTGACGGGCCCGTTGAATGCAGCGTCGAAGTTGCCGGGCCGGTAACCGCCGAACGACTGCGGCGCATCGATCAACAGGCTTTCGGAATGGATCAGGCCATCATCGAGCGCCAGCCCATACAGGAACGGCTTCAGCGTCGAACCGGGCGAGCGCCACGCCTGCACCATGTCCACATGCCCCAGGCGCTCGCGATCGCCGAATGCCACCGAGCCGACGTACGCACGCGCTTCCATCGTGGCGTTGTCGATCACCAGCAGCGCCGCGGATGTCCGTGCAGGCAGCGTGGAGAAGTAGCTCTGCACACGCTCTTCCAGCGTGCGCTGCAGGCCAGCGTCGATGGTGGAAGTGATGCGCGATGCTCGTGGTTGCTGGCGGCGCAGGCGTTCGGCCAGCAGGGCGGCGTTCAACGGCGCCTGCAGGCTACGGGCGACGACGGGCTCGATGCGTGCATCGTCCACCTCGGCCTTCGACCAGACGCCGAGATCGGCCATGCGCTGCAGCACCTTGTCGCGTGCCACCCGTGCCGCCTCAGGATGGCGATCCGGGCGCAGCCGGCTGGGCGACTGCGGCAGCACCGCGAGCAGTGCCGCCTCGGCATGCGAAAGCCGTGCTGCAGGCTTGCCGAGGTAGGCCCAGCTCGCCGCATCCACGCCTTCGATGGTGCCGCCGAACGGCGCGCGCTCCAGGTAGAGCGTCAGGATCTCGCGCTTGGACAGGTGCGCTTCCAGTTGTAGCGCGCGCAGCATCTGCTTGGCCTTGCCCCATGGCGTGCGCGAATGCCGGTCCAGCATGCGCGCGACCTGCATGGTCAGCGTGGAGCCCCCCGACACCACCCGTCCGTGACGGACGAACTGCCCGGCCGCGCGCATGAGCGCCCACGGATTGATGCCGGGATGCTTCCAGAACCAGCGGTCTTCGTAGTTCAGCAGCGCCTGCAGGTAGAGCGGCGATACCGTGTCGGGAGATGCGGGATAGCGCCAGACACCATCGCGGTCGGCGAAGGCGCGCAGCGGCGTGCCGTCGCGTGCGACGACCAGGGTGCTGGTGTCGCGCCTCTTCGGCAGCGGCGGCGGGAACACAAGGTCCGCTACCAGCAATGCGACAAGCACCACCACCGTCGACCATCGCAGGCGGGCCAGCCAGCGACGTCTCCAATCTTCGTCATTCCAGCGCATGCTGGAGTCCATTTTGCGTTTGATCCCCTGTGTCATGGGCCGTAGATGGCTGAAGATCAAGATGGATCCCGGCATTCGCCGGGATGACGTCCGGGAAACCTTTCGCCCCTTCGATCCCGTCATTCCAGCGCGCGCTGGAATCCATTTTGCTTTTGACCCCCTGTGTCATGGGCCGT
>NZ_CAMPJD010000002.1 GCF_946886695.1 uncultured Pseudoxanthomonas sp.
GCAACAACAGCGGCGCAAGCTCCGCTCTACTTCACTCCGCCCAGAGGCCAGGACCCGGCGAATCGGGCAGCACCTGCGCCGACAGTTTGCGGTCCTGGCCCAGGACGCTGATGGCGTCGGAGAGGATGGCGGCGGATTCGCGCAGCAGCGGATCCGGACGCTTGTCGACCAGCTTCTCGCGTTGCGCATCCTTCACGATGTCGCGCTCGGAAGCACCCAGCCCGTCATCGGCCAGGTCCTCGGCCAACGGATCCAATGCCAGGCCCAGCGCCTTGCGCTCGGCCTGCCGCTGCTTGCGCTGCGCTTCCTGGCGGTCACGCTCCGCGCGGCGTTCGGCCTCGTTGAGCGAAACATATTTCTTCGCCGCTTCGGCACGGAACTGGGCGACGTCTTCCGACCACCACTGGAACTCCTTGTCCTTGGCCGAACGCGCCGCGTGCAGGGCCTCCAGGCGGGGCAGCAACGGCGCGAAGTTGCCGTACTGCGTGTGTGGCACGGCAGCGATGCGGGTCCACGGCAGTGCATTGTCGTAGGTGTTCTCGCCGTACTCGCTGGCGTCCACGCTGACCGGGAACGCGATGTCCGGTACCACGCCCTTGTGCTGGGTGCTGCCACCCGCCACGCGGAAGAACTGTGCGATGGTCAGCTTCACCGAACCGAAGCGCGGCGCTTCGTTGGCAGGCCAGCGGTCCAGGTCGACCATGTTCTGCACCGTGCCCTTGCCGAAGCTGGTTTCACCGATTACCAGGCCGCGGCCGTAATCCTGGATGGCACCGGCGAAGATCTCCGAGGCCGAGGCCGAGCCGCGATTGATCAGCACCGCCAGTGGACCTTCCCAGGCCACACCGGTCTTGCGGTCACTGTTGACGGTCACGCGGCCACCCGACTCGCGCACCTGCACGACCGGACCCTTGTCGATGAACAGGCCGGTGAGTTCGACCGCCTCGTCCAGCGAGCCACCGCCGTTGTTGCGCAGATCCATGATGACGCCATCCACGCCCTGTGCCTTGAACTGCACCAGCAGCTTGGCGATGTCGCGGGTGGCGGAATTGAAGTCGTTCGGGTTGCGGCGACGGCCTTCGAAATCCTGGTAGAACGCCGGCAGCTTGATCACGCCGATGCGGCGCCCGGCCTCGCCCGCGCTGGCCGGCAAGGTGATGGTTTCCGCCTTCGCGGCCTGCTCTTCCAGCTTGACCTTCTGGCGCGTGATGGTGACCTGCGCATGCTTGCCATCGATGCCGGCCTCGACCGGGATGTACTCGATGCGGACCTGGGTGTCCTTCTTGCCACGGATCTGCGCCACGACGTCGTCGATGCGCCAGCCGATCACGTCGGTCAGCGGCCCGGACTTGCCCTGCCCGACGGCGACGATGCGGTCGCCCACCTTGAGCTTGCCGCTCAGGTCGGCCGGACCGCCCGGCACGATCTCGCGGACCGCGACCAGATCGTCCTGCCGCTGCAGCACGGCGCCGATGCCTTCCAGCGAGAGCGACATCGACTGGTTGAAGTTCTCCGCCGTGCGCGGCGTGAAGTAATCCGTGTGCGGATCGATCGCACTGGTGTAGGCGTTGAGGAAGGTCTGGAAGACGTCCTCGGTCTTCAGCTCGTTGATGCTGCGCTGCAGGTTGGCGTAGCGCTTGTCCAGCGTCTTGCGGATGTCATCGGGCTTCTTGCCGGCCAGCTTCAGGCGCAGCCAGTCGTTCATCACCGACTTCTTCCAGATCGCATCCAGGGCCTTGCCATCGGCGGCCCACGGCGCATCCTCGCGGTCGTACTCCCAGCGCTCGTCGCCGTTGAAGTCGAAGTCCTGCTTCAGCAGCGCGCGTGCGAACGCCACGCGCTGGCCGACCCGCTGCTTGTAGACGGTGAAGATCTCATAGGCCGGCGCAAGGTCGCCGCTGCGGATCGCATCATCCATCTTGGTCCTGTAGGGCGAGAAGCGTTCCACGTCCGCAGCGGTGAAGAACTGCTTGCCGCCATCAAGGGCTTCGAAATAGCGCTTGAAGACATCCTGCGACAACGTGTCGTCCAGCGGCCGCGGACGGTACGCATAGCGGCTGTCGGACAGCAGGCCGTAGACCAGCTTGGAGGTGTTGGACTGGTCGGTGGTCGGCGCCACCGCGACCGCGCCGCCGTCGCCGCGCGCAAGCAGCGCAAGCGGGGTCGAGAGGGCCAGGGCCAACAGCAGGAGGGGGGCTTTCTTCAGTGTCATTGCGTACTCATGGCCGGGAGGCCCGTCAGGCTGGAACGGATTGCGGTTTCGACACGCCGACAGTGCACAAAGTTGCGTGCGTTGTCATCTGCCTTTGTGCAGCCTAAAGGCCGGAACGTAGGAAAAGGTGAACCGTGGCCGTGCCGTGGCCTGGATGCGGATACGGTGACGCCGCCAGGAGGGTCGGCGTCACGGCTCCGGAACGGGGCTCAGCCCGCCTGTTGCGCGGCATGGGCCGCCTGCGCCGCCTGCTGGTCGGCGTGGTAGGACGAACGGACCAGGGGCCCGGACGCCACATGGCTGAAGCCCAGCGCGTTGCCGTACAGCTCCAGTTCCTTGAACTCTTCCGGGGTCCAGTAGCGCAGCACCGGATGGTGGTGGGCCGTGGGCTGCAGGTACTGGCCGATGGTCACCATGTCCACGTCGTGCGCGCGCAGGTCGCGCAGCGTGGCCTGCACCTGCTCCATGGTTTCGCCCAGCCCGAGCATGATGCCGGACTTGGTGGGCAGGTGCGGATGCTGCTGCTTGAACCGCTGCAGCAGCGTCAGCGACCACTGGTAATCGGCGCCGGGGCGGACGTTCGGGTACAGGTCCGGCACGGTTTCGATGTTGTGGTTGAACACGTCCGGCGGATTCACCGCCAGGATGTCCAGCGCGCGATCCATGCGGCCCTTGCCGCGGAAGTCCGGGGTCAGGATCTCGATGCGGGTGGCGGGCGAATGTTCGCGGATGGCGGCGATGCAGTCGACGAAATGCTGGGCACCGCCGTCGCGCAGATCGTCGCGGTCGACGCTGGTGACCACCACGTACTTGAGACCCATGTCGGCGACGGTATGGGCAAGGCTCAGCGGCTCGGACGCGTCGGGCGGCTTCGGACGGCCGTGGGCGACGTCGCAGAACGAGCAGCGCCGCGTGCAGACCTCGCCCAGGATCATGAAGGTGGCCGTGCCATGGCCGAAGCATTCATGGATGTTCGGGCAGCTGGCTTCTTCGCAGACGGTGACCAGCCGGTTCTCGCGCAGCTTGGCCTTCAGCTTGGCAACCGATCCGTCGGAGGGGATGCGCACCCGGATCCATGACGGCTTGCGAAGTACCGGCGCGTCCGCGAACTGGACCGGCGAACGCCCGATCTTGTCGCCCCCCAGCTGTTTGGCGCCCGTCTCCAGGGGAGCAGGCGAAGAACTGACGACCTGAAGCGGAATCACGCGTGCGGGGGTATCGGTCATGGGCCAATTCTACCGCTTTCGCCTCTCCCCCTCGGGGCAACCCATGCCGCCCATCTCCCGGCGCACGGGAATCGCGCTGGGACAAAGGCCTCTGAATCACGGCAGGCAGCGAACCGGCGCTGTGACGGCGCAGCGCCTGGGCCAGCAGTGCGCAGCCGGCCCCCGGTCCTTGATGCCTGCGCAACAGGCATAAAAAAGCCCGCAATGGCTAGGCCACTGCGGGCTTGCTCCCTCCCCCACGTCGGGATGCGGAGCCATCGTGAAGGGTCCGTTACGCGTCTTGCACGCTGCACTGCAAAACAAAACCGGCGGATTCAACGCAACCTGATGTGATGTCACAAACATGAATGTGAGCAAAACCCGCGCCCAGCCAGCATGTTACCGATACCAGACCAATTCCCGTACCGCTGGTCAGAATTTTGATTACGTTCTTCACTGCATTTACCCGAACAGGGCTCCCGGCGCCCGGCCCCGCTACCTCAGGTAGTGGGGCTGCCCGTCGTACCAGGCCCGCGCGCCCACCGGATGGAACCTGCGCTGCCCGCCCCGCATCTCCACCCCCAGGCTCAGCGCGCGCCAGCGGGCGTACAGGTCGCCTTGCCGCTGGGCGCCCTGCAGGCGCAGCCGGGCCAGGACTTCATAGCGATCGTTGACGGCCCGCATCCTGTCCAGCACCAGCGTGTCTCCCCGCCAGTGGACACGGCCCCGCACCTGCGCCTGGCCGGCATCGACCAGCCTGTATACCCAGGCCGGATACTCCTTCTGCCGCGAAAACAGCGCCAGCAGGAAGCCGACATCGCGCATGGTCACCTCAGCCCCGCCACCGGCACTGACGGGCGAGTCGACATCCAGCCTGGCCCGGTCCAGCCGGATCCGCGCCCACCAGCCGCGACGCGACTCGCCGCCCGGCTCGGTGAAGCCGATGTTTCCCAGCCGGAGGGTACTGCCATCGGCAACGAACGCACGCTGCTTCAGGTCGGCGCGCCGCAGTTTCAGGTCCAGGTCGATGTCGCCACGCAACTGCATACCGGCCAGGTGCATGCGCGCGCCACGACCGGCCACGCGCAGGGTGCCGTGACCCACCTCGCCGGCGGCGTCCAGCGACAGGTCGCCGCTCAGCGTGCCGGCACCCCCATCGAAGCGCATCTGCGCGCTCGGCAGGAAGGCGTTGTAGACGCGCAGATCGGGCACACGGGCCCCGGCGAACGTGACGCGCGCTTCCAGCGTGTCGCGAAGCCGCGCGGGATCGCCCGCCGCATTCACCGACAGCCGCAGGTCGCGCCCCTGCACATAGACCGCGGCCGGCGCCTTCGACGAGGCCACCTCGAAGCGCTCCATCACCGCCTGCAGGCGCGGTATCAGTTGGTCCTGCGCACCGGCGTCCAGCTGCAGCTCCGCACGCGCGCGCCCACGGATGCGGTTGCCCATCACCTCGGCGACGGCATCCACGCCAGGCACAGCGATGCGGCTGCCCGCGGCCAAGCGTCCGCCGGCGACCCGCACATCGACGTGCACGTCGCCCGCGCCATCGAACGACAACCACCCGGCCTGGGCGACCATGTCCGAGAGCCAGCGCAGCGAACTGAAATGCCAGTCGCCCACGACATGGCCCGAAGCGCGCGGCAGCAGGCTGGCGAATCGCCTCAACGGCACGTCGTTACCGCGCAGGGTGAGGTCGGCGTCCAGCGACATCCGGCCTTCGGTCTGGCGCGGCATCGTGGCCTTCACCACGATGTCGCGATCGACCGCCAGCGCCAGGCCCAGCGCATCACGACGCGCCGTGCCGGTCGCGTCGTGTCCTCCGAGCGGCATGCTCCACCGCAGGCGGCTGCCCGGCGCCAGCCGACCGCGCGCGAACACCACGTCAAGATCGGCCGTACCGGTACCCGGCACCAGCCTCAATGCCCCCCTTCCATCGGGACCGACGGTGATGTCGACGCCGGAGGTCTTGCCCTTCAGCGCCACCGCCAGTTCCGTCTTCAGCAGCTTGTCGATCCCGACCGCTTCGTCGCGCCGGTGCCGGTCCATGGCGAAGCGCACCTGCGCATCGGCCTCGCGCACCACCTCCGCCCCCGCGTAGGCGAGCCTGGCCTGGCGGAAGCGGGCGGTGGATGGCATCAGCGCCATCGGCCCGCCCCGCAGTTGCTTGTAGAACCCGACCTGGACGGTGCCATTGCCTTCCAGCACCAGGCCATCGAAGTAGGCCCGCTGGACCGACTCGCTGGCGATGCGATCGAACTGCAACTCCCAGCCGCCCGCGCGCGCCGGCGGCGCGGCCAGGTCCCGCTCGACATGCCGCACCCCGCCACGCACCTCATCCGCCTGCACATCGGACACATGCAACCGCCGCGACAGCAGCGGCCACAGCGCGATACGGCCTTCCAGCCGCGTCGCCCGCACTTCCCAGGCGAGGCGCCGTGCCTGGCCTCGGAGGACGACATCGCGCAGGCTCACGCGCCCGGGCCACCAGGTACGGCCCGACGACCAGTGCATCTGGAAACGCTCCGGCTTCGCATTCAACGCACGCGCACCCAGCGCCGTGTTGAGGAAGGCGTTGCCGGCCATCAGATAGAGCGCGTACGTCGCAGTCAGGGCAATCAGCCCCCGTCGCAGCCAGCGCACGCCCGTATTGCGGAGGGATGTCCATTCCATCCACACAGGATGCCGCATCCGGCGACCCGCACAAGTCGGCGATCCACGTACGGGGACGGCCTTCGCCCCCCCGACTGCCCTGCCCGCTCACCACGCCGGCACCCGCACCGCCGCATCAAGATCATGTCCGCCCGTATCAGTCCGGACCTCAGGCGCGTTCCGACTCGGCCGCCCCGCCCATGAGGGCGGCGATCGGCCGTGGCCGGCCGAACAGATAGCCCTGCAGCAGTGTGCATCCCAGCCCGCGCAGCATGTCCAGCTGCTCCTGGACCTCCACGCCTTCGGCGACCACGGTCAGCTGCATCGAGCGCGCCAGTTGCACCACCGAGGCGATGATCGACCGCGTCATGTCGCGTGCGCCTTCCTGCAGCAGGGCCGCCGCGAACGACTGGTCCAGCTTGAGGCTGTCGAACGGCAACTCGCGCAGCTGCGCCATCGACGAGTAACCCACGCCGAAATCGTCGATCGCGATGCGCACCCCCGCCGCGCGCAGGCGCTGCAGCATGGCACGGGCGGCGGCCGGATCGCGGGCCAGGACGGACTCGGTGATCTCCAGTTCCAGCCGGTCCGCCGGCAGCCCGACGCGTTGCAGGACGTCCATCACCGAGTCCACCAGGGACGGCGATGCCAGTTGTATCGGTGAGACGTTCACGGCCAGGAGGGTGTCCGGCGCCCAGGCCAGCGCATCGCGGCAGGCCCGCTCCAGCACCCACAGGCCGATCGGCACGATCAGTCCCGATTCCTCGGCCACTGGAATGAAGTCCATCGGCGGTATGCGCCCGTGTACCGGGTGCCTCCAGCGCACCAGCGCTTCGTAGCCGCGCACGCGCAGGTCTTCGGCGGCACGCAGCGGCATGTAGTCCAGCTCCAGCTGTCCGGCATGGGCCGCCAGCGCCAGGTCGCTGACCAGCGCCAGGCGTTCGCGCAGGCGTTCGCTCATCCGCGGCGAGTACTGGCGGAACCTGTCGCGCCCCTCGTTCTTCGCCGCGTACAACGCATTGTCCGCCTGCCGCATCAACTCGCCGGTTTCCGCCGAATCGACCACCCTGGAGACGCCGATGCTGGCACGTACATCGACGCGGTAGTCATTGACCCATTCCGGAATCCGCAGCACGTCCAGCAGGTGCTCCAGGCGCGCGCAGGCTTCCGCGTCGGCATACGTTGCCGGCAATCCACGCAGCAGCACGGCGAACTCGTCCCCGCCCAGCCGTGCCAGCAGGTCGCCCGGCCGACACCCCTGCTGCAGGCGCCGGGTGACCGCGCACAGCACTTGGTCGCCCACGGCATGGCCCAGGCTGTCGTTGATCGTCTTGAAGTTGTCCAGGTCGATCATGGCGACCGCATGCGGTCCTTCCCTTTCCACCTCCATGGCTTCGAGGACGGCCCGTCGGTTGGGCAGCCCCGTCAGCGGATCGTGATGGGCCAGGTGGTGCAGATTGCGTTCGCGCACCAGCGCCTCCGCCTCCCGCAGGCGCGCATCTGACACCTCGCACCCCACGCCACGCCATCCGGTCCATTCGCCCGTGGGCGCATGCAACGGCTTGGCGCTGAGCGACCAGCTGCGCGGGTGCTGGTCCACCACCGCTTCCACCACCACGCCGCTGAACGGCCGGCCGCCGCCCAGACGCTTCCGCAACGCGGCCGGCCCCACCGCGGCCTCGCCGCCCAGGGCGAGCAGCGCGTGCGGGGCGAACAGCGTGTCCAGTCGCTTGCCGACCAGGTCGGCACCCAGTCCCAGCATCTGCGCGAGCCGGGTGGCCGGGCGGGTCAGGACCCCGCCGCAGTCGCTTTCCCACAGCCAGTCGTTGGCCTTGCTTTCGAAATCGCGCAACAGCAGGCCCACGATCTGGCGCTGCTGGTCCGCTGCCAGTTCGGCCTCGATGCGGCGGACGAACAGGTGCGAGGCGAACAACAGGGCGGAGGAGAGCATCACCGCATAACAGCACAGCAGTGTCACCGTCATGCCCTGGGCCAGGAAATCCAGCCTCGCCACCATCAGGCACGCCGATACCGTCAGGATCCCCAGCCAAGTGAAGGACACCAGCGGCGTGGTGATGCCGACCAGCACGCCCGTGGCGATCAGCCCGGGCGTGTAGGCGCTGAGCAACAACCGGCTGGCGTCGCTGGCCGCAAGCGGCGCCCCCAGGTAAATGCCCGCGCCCGAGGCCAGCGCACACAGGGCGCACCAGAACATCGAAACATGCAGGTCGCCATGCCGCAGTGATTGTTCGCCCCGACGTTGCTGCCTGCGCGCGCAACGGACCGCGTGCCAACCCCAGCCCAGGTGGACAAGCACCAGACACCCGAGCCAGGCCGAGGCGAACGTGGTGTTGAGAAAGGGCCACATGACGAGCAGCACGCCGCCGCCCGTGTAGCAGTTGGAGGCGGCATACCAGGGCACGACGCGGAACAGGTTGCGCAACTGCCGGTTCAGCAGCAACGTGCGCACATCCTCACTGGCGTCGGGCAAGGTCCAACACCGGCGCAAACGCTCCCAAGCCCCCCGCATTGCCCATCTCCTGTCAGGCGCAGCCTCTTAATGCGAGAAAAATCACGTTAATCAGAGGCTTGCAATGCGGATATTAACCATTGAAGGGCCATGCATCACAACCATCGACCACCTTGAGGCGTCGGCATTGTCATGGCGGGCGAAACGCGGTGCGTCGTTGTTCTT
The DNA here is from genome assembly GCF_946886695.1 of uncultured Pseudoxanthomonas sp. The sequence goes on from NZ_CAMPJD010000002.1 coordinate 8,765, forward strand.
CAGGCCGCCTGTTCCATCCCGGCGCGTCGCGCACGCCGCACGCGCACGGCCGCGGCCAGACGCTCGAGCACCTGACAGCTCGCATCCCAGCCCAGACAGCCGTCGGTGATGCTTTGACCGTAACGAAGGGGTTCGCCGTCGACCAACTCCTGGCGCCCGCCCACCAGGTGGCTTTCCACCATCACGCCGACGATGCGGCGCTCACCCGCCTCGAGCTGTGCCGCGATGTCGTCGATCACCACGGGCTGGTTGTCGGGATCCTTGCCGCTGTTGGCATGGCTGGCATCGACCATCAGGCGTGCCGGCAGTCCCGCCTTGGCCAGTACCTGGCTCGCCGCCTCGATGCTGACCGCATCGTAGTTGGGCGCCTTGCCGCCGCGCAGGATCACGTGGCAGTCCGGGTTGCCCGCCGTGGCGGCGATCGCCGAGCGGCCTTCCTTCGTCACCGCCAGGAAATGATGCGGATGCGAGGCCGCACCCACCGCATCGACCGCGATCTTCACGTTGCCATCGGTGCCGTTCTTGAACCCGACCGGGCACGACAGCCCGCTGGCCATCTCGCGATGCACCTGGCTCTCGGTAGTGCGTGCGCCGATCGCACCCCACGCCACCAGGTCGCTGATGTACTGCGGCGAGATGGTATCCAGGTATTCGCACCCCGCGGGCAGTCCCACTGCATTGATGTCGCGCAGCAGGCGGCGTGCCATGCGCAGGCCGCAGTTGATGTCGAAACTGCCGTCCAGCGCGGGATCGTTGATCAGGCCTTTCCATCCCACCGTCGTGCGCGGTTTCTCGAAATAGACGCGCATGACGATCTCCAGTTCGTCCGCCAGCGCATCGCGCAACGGCTTCAGTCGCTGCGCGTACTCCATCGCGGAAGCGGGGTCGTGGATCGAGCACGGACCGATCACCACCACCAGGCGGTCGTCGTGCCCATGCAGGATGTCGTGCAGCGCATTACGCGCTTCGGACACCGTCTGCGAAATCGCGTCGTCGCATGGCAGTTCGCCGATGATCGCGGCGGGCGTGACCAGCTCATCGAGCTTCCTGATGCGCAGGTCGTCGGTATGGGGGGCCATGGGGGTTCTCCGGAGTCAATAAAAAAGCCGCCAGGTTCGCTGGCGGCTTCAAGGGGATTCTTCTGGTGTCTTACCTAGAATGAACACATCCTCGCTTCCGCCGTCGGCATCGGAAAGCCGTAGTACCAGAACCAATAGCGGGCGCGGGTCGCGTTCATTCGGGCCTAGAGATAACACGCCGCTCCCGCGATGGCGACTGTTTCATCTGCAACGTGAGGCACGATACGACCCACGGTGGCCGCTCCGATGGCGCCGCCGCGTTGGTCGGCTTGTCCACGTCGAGGACGATGCCCGCACAGGTGCGCCATGGGAGTGACCCGCCGACAACTGCTCGCGGCCCCCGCCGCACTCGCCGTCCGTTCACTGGTGCCAGGAGGTCTGCTGGCGACGGTAACGGGACAGACTGCGCCCATGCCCGACCTGTCCGACTGGGCCGCAGTGCGTGCGCAGTTCGCGCTGGATCCCGCTTACCTGCATTTCGCCTCGTTCTTCATCGCCAGCCATCCCGCGCCGGTACGCGAGGCGCTGGAAGGCTACCGGCGCGCGATCGACGCCAATCCGTTCCTGTTCGTCGAACGCGCGATGTTCGAGGACGACGCGCACAAGCTGCCGCTGCAGGTCTGCGCGGAAGTGGCGGACTACCTCGGCGGGCGCGGCGAGGATGTCTGCCTAGTGCGAAGCACCACCGAAGGATTGGCATTGGTCTACCACGGCCTGCCGCTGCAACGCGGCGACGAAGTATTGACCACCGTGCACGATCATTATTCGCACCATGAATCGATCCGTCTGGCGACCGCGCGGGCGGGCGCCTCGATGCGCAAGGCAACGCTGTTCAAGCAGGCACGCGAGGCCAGCGTCGACGAGATCGTCGGCAACCTGAAGGCCGCTATCCGCCCGCAGACGAGAGTGGTGGGCGTGACGTGGGTGCACTCCAGCACCGGCATCCGCCTGCCGATCCGCGAGATCAGCGCGATGCTGCGCAGCCTTCCACAGGCCCCATGGCTGGTGGTCGATGGCGTGCATGGACTGGGCGCTGCGGACGAGACCATCGCCGACATGGGCGCCGACTACTTCTGCGCCGGCACGCACAAGTGGATGTTCGGGCCACGCGGCACCGGGATCGTCTGGGCAAACGCGGCGAACTGGGCACGCCTGCAGCCGTTGGTACCCAACTTCACCGAACTCGAGAGCTATGTCGCTTGGACCAAAGACCGGGCACCGGCCGGCCCCTGCAATGCCGCGCGGATGACGCCCGGCGGCTTCCATGCCTTCGAGCACCAGTGGGCGCTGGTGGCTGCGTTCCGCATGCATAGGCAGATGGGGCGCCAGCGCGTGGCGGCGCGCATCCTCGCACTGAACGATCAACTGAAGCAGGGCTTGGCCGATCTGCCAAAGGTGAACGTGCACACGCCTCTCTCCGCAGCGCTGTCGGCGGGGCTGGTCGCGTTCGAAATCGAGGGTGTGCGGCCCAACGACATCGTGAAGCAGTTGCTCGCGCGACGCATCATCGCCAGCACCAGCCCTTACGCCGTGAGCTACGCGCGACTGGCGCCGAGTCTGGTCAACACGCCCGCGGAGGTCGACGAGGCGGTGCGCGCGGTGCGTGCGATCGCGGGCTGAACGCGCCCGACGATCGGTATCCGCCGGGCGGTGGCCCGTGCGCCGGGATTTGCGCGTTGGTTCCTGGTGCCGGTCGTTGCAAGGCGACGACCCGTTGTCCCCTCCGCCATATCCGGATCGTCATGCCCCCGAACGACGCTTCCCCTCGCCCGCTGGACGACATGTTCGGCGAGGTCTACCAAGAGTTGCGCCGACTGGCGCACAAGCAACGATTTCCCCGCGATGGCGCCACGCTGGACACCACGGCGCTAGTGCACGAGCTGTACCTGCAGATGAGCCACCAGCAGCCCCAATTCACCCATACGCGGCAGTTCTATGCGTATGCGGCGCGCGCCATGCGGCACATGCTGGTCGACCGCGCGCGTGAACGCGCACGCATCAAGCACGGTGGCGACCTGCGTCGCACCGACTATCGCGACACGCTGGCCGGCCAGGTGACGATCGATCCGCAACACGCATTGGAACTGGACCAGGCGCTGCGCCGCCTCGCGCTGGACGATGCGCGTGCCGCCGAAGTCGTTGAACTGCACTACTTCGCCGGCCTGCCGCTGGAGCGCATCGCCGAGCTCTGCGAGCTGAGCGTACGCACCGTCTACCGCGACTGGCAGTACGCCCGGGCGTTCCTCGGCGCCCAGCTGGCCGCGTAAGCGCGCCGGCGTGTCAGGGTCCGGCCCCGAAAGTCGCTTGGTGGCAGACCCTTTCCCGCAGACACACGCCATGCCTTCCCTGCGCCAATCGTTCGATGCGGTCGTGGACCTGCCCCCGCAGGCACGGCGCGACTGGATGGACCGGCACTGCCCCGACCCGACCGACCGCCGCCACCTGGAAGCGCTGCTCGCCGCCCACGCACGCACCGAACCCGTCCTGCTCGACACACCCGTCGCCGCTCTGATCGATGCGTTGAAGGCGGAAGACATCCACCCGCCGCAGGCGTGGATCGGCGAGCGCATCGGTGACTTCCGGCTGATCAGTCCACTGGGCCAGGGCGGCATGGCCACCGTGTTCCTCGCCGAACGCGAGGATGTCGATTTCCAGCAACGCGTCGCAGTCAAACTGCTGCGGCGCGGACCGTATTCCGAACTGCAGCAGCAGCTGTTCCGCCGCGAACGGCAGACGCTGGCGGCGCTCACGCACCCGGCCATCGCGCGCCTGATCGACGGCGGCGTCACCGACGAGGGCGTGCCCTATCTGGTCATGGACCACGTGGACGGGCTACCGATCACCCGCCACGCGGAACTCCGCAACCTAGACCAGATTGCACGACTGCAGCTGCTGTGCGACGTCTGCCGCGCGGTGGACGCTGCGCACCGGCAACTGGTCGTCCATTGCGACCTCAAGCCCTCCAACATCCTGGTCACGACCGAAGGCTCGCCGCGGCTGCTGGATTTCGGTGTCGCGCGCCTGATCGACGCTACCGGCGACGGCGAAGGCGCAACCGCCATCGGACTGACGCCGGGATACGCAGCACCCGAGCAGTACACCGGCGCTGCCGTGACCACCGCCACGGACGTGTACGCGCTGGGCGTGCTGATGCGGGAGTTGCTGAGCGGCGAGCGACCCGATGAAAGTGCGCGCCAGGATGCGTTGCCGAAGGGCGATCTGGGCGCGATCCTGTCGAAGGCTACCGCGGCCGAGCCCGCCCGTCGCTACGCATCGGCAGGCGATCTGGCCGAGGATCTCGAACACCACCTGCGCCACGAGCCTGTCCGCGCGCGGACGCCGTCGCCGCTCCATCGCATGCGCCTGTTCGCCCGCCGCCATCGCGGCGGTGTCGCCGTCGCGGCCATGCTGATGGTCGCCGTGCTCGCCAGTCTGTCGGCCGCACTCTGGCAGGCGCACACCGCGCGCGTGGCCGCGGCCGAAGCGCAGGAGCAGGCTTGGCGTGCGCGCAACGAAGCGCAGCGTGCGAATGCCGTGCGCGACCTGCTCGTACAGTTGTTCGAGAATGAAGCCCCCCGAGGTCCGCGCGCGTCGCTGCCGGATACCGCCACCCTGCTGCAGCGTGGGGCCGAACGCGCACGCACCGATCTGGTGGCCTCGCCAGCGTTGCAGGTCGAGATGCTGGTGGTGATCGCACGGATCTACGACGAGATGTCCCGCTACGACGACGCACGTCCGCTGCTGGCACGCGCCGTCGCCATCGCGCGCGCACTGCCCGCGCGCGACCACGCCGCGCTCGGGATGGCGCTCAGCCAGCAGGGACAACTCGCGTCCAGCGAGAAGGACTATCCCGCGGCGCTCGCGTTGTTGAACGAAGCGCTCGCGGTCCAGCGCAGCGTCGATCCGCAGGGGCTCGCCGCCTCCCTCACCTACCACCGCCGCGCGATCGTGCGCAGCGAGATGGACGAGCACCAGGCCGCCATCGCCGACCACTTGGCCGCCATCACGATCCAGCAGGCACGCCTGCCGCCACGCGATCCCCGCCTGGTCCGCAGCTACGGCGCGCTGGGTACCGCGTACACGCGCGCGCACCAGGCCGACCAGGCCGTGCGCTGGCAACGGCATGCCCTGGCGTTGACGCGCGCGGCGTACGGCAATGAACATCCGGAGACGTCGCGACGGCTCAGCAACTACGGCATCGCGCTGATGGCGGTTGGACAGATGGCGGAAGCCGAGGCTCCGCTCCGTGAAGCCGTCGGCATCGCGCGCCGCATCTATCGCGAACCGAACGCGGACGTCGCGCCGCGTGTGCACAATCTCGGCGGCGTGTACCTTGCGCTGGGCCGCCTCGACGAGGCCGAACCGCTGCTGCGCGAAGCCATGGCCATCGAGCATGCGATCGGCCGTGAGCGCTCGCCGGGCATCGGGTTCTCGCTGGCGAAGCTGTCCCGCATCCAGGAACTGCGCGGCGACTTGACCGGTGCGCGCACATTGGCCGATGAGGCGCGGGCCCAATTGGACAGAGTGCTGCCACCCACGCACGAACAGCGTCTCGACGCCGAACTGCGCGTCCTCCGCCTGCAGTTGGTGGCTGGCCTCGATCATGGCCTGCGGGAACACGCGATCGATCTGCAGCGGCGCGTCGATGCACAACACGAGCCGTATCTGTCGGCGAACGCCCTGTACGTGCGCGCCCTTGCGCATGCGCGGCAGGGGGAGGACGCGGCGGCGATCGCCATGATCGATCAAGCGTTGCGGATCGGCGACCGTCCGCGCTCGTTCCCGCACGACCTGCTCGCGTGGTACGCCACGCTGGCGCAGCTGCATGCGCGCAATGGGCGTCCCGAGGCAGCCGCACGCACGCGCCGGGAGGGCCTGGCGTTTGCGGACCGTATGGACATTCCTGCCAACCATCCTGCTCGCATTGCGTTGGCGACCGCCTCCTTCGTCACGATGGCCAACGCGCCCTGAATCGTTTTTCCCCGCATCGTCGGGACGTGTCAGTGAGCACGGCAGGAAAGCGCTTGTCTCTGTGAACCCTCACGCAGAGACCGGACTTCCATGCTGCTTTCACGCCACGCCACGCACGCCGCCGAACCCCTGACCGACGTTCCCTCTCCGTCCGACGCCGCTCCGCGCGGCGGCGATACCGAACCCAGGCCTCCGACCCCCCTCAACCCGTGGACGCGTGCGCTGCAATGTCTCATCGGCCTGCTCGCACCGCGCCACGCCGCACGCAGGGGGTTGCTGCAACTCGATGACGAGACCGGCTTTGCCGGCTGTCCGCGACACATAGAAGGCTGCCCGGAACGCCGTGAAACACTGGCGTTGCGCGGCCGGTGCCTGCAGGTAGTGTCCTGGGGCGATCCGCACCGGCAGCCGTATGTGCTGCTACCGCCGCTTGACGCGACGGGCCGTGAGGCGATGGCCGGCTGGGTGCGCGCTCTGACGGCGCACGGGTACGCCGTCGTCGCCTTCGCCCGCGAGGGCCGTACGGTGGCCACGCAAACGTCCACCTTGCTGGAGACCGCGGGCGACATGCTCGAGGTCGGCCGCCGCTGCGGCGAAGCGGCCGCGGTCATCGGCCATTCGCTGGGCGCCATGTCGGTGGTGCTCGCGCTGCACCAGGGCCTGCGCGCGAAGCGGGCGATCCTGGTCTCCGCGCAGGCCGATCCTCGCGCGGCGTTGCAGCGCTTCGTGGATCGTTCCGGCATGGGACCGCGCGTGGGCGCGCGCATCCTGGCGCTGCTCGAATCCCGCATTGGCCAAGGATTGGATGCGCTGCAGGCGCACCGCATCGCACCGGCCATCGGCATCCCGGTGCTGGTCGTGCACGATCTGCTCGACGACGAAGTGCCCTGGGATGAAGGCGAGCGTTTCGCCCGGCACCTCACTGCTGCGCGCCTGCTGACCACGCTCGACCTCGGCCACCACGGCGTCCTCAACGACCCGACGGTGCTGCGCGACTGCGTGCGTTTCCTGGAAGGCGAAGCGATCGGCGACAAGGTCGTGTCATCGCCCAATCTTCCTTACGGCTTCAGCTGACATGGTGCCGGCGCGCCGCCACGACGTGGCGCCTGCCTGCATCATGCGATTCCGCCACGCGCGCAGGAGTTCCGGCCACGATGCCGGCGACGCCATGACGGGTCTCTGCCTGCGCGGTGGCCGGGGGATGCACGCGCCGCCCGCGTGCAGCGGCTGCACGCTGGTCATCGCGCTGCGCGGCGAGGCGGACGTCGAGACCGACGACGGCGTATTCCGGCTCGCCGGTCGCCGGTTCCTGGCGCTGCCGGGCGACGCGCCCAGGCGCCTGCTCGCCGGGCCTGGCGCGGACTGGGTGCTCGTGCACGCGCCCAGCCACTGGGCACAGGCACTGTCCGAGCCTGCAGAGCGTCGCGGCCTGGCGGCGCCACTGCTGCTGCCCGCCGTACTGCCCATGGACCGCCCGATGCTGCAGCGACTCTCCGCATTGCTGCGATGCGCGCCGCATCCTTGCGACCGCGAATCGGGGCGCGAACTGGCCGCCGTGATGCTGGCAGCGCGCAACGCGCAGGCACGCGCCGCGGACTGGGTGGAGCGCGCCTACGGTCGCAGTGAACGGCATCGGCGCGCGGTCGTGGCACGCCTGCTGACCGCGCGCAACCGCATCCTCAACGCCCCGTTCGATGCGCACGACCTTCGCGCCCTGGCCGAGGCTGCGCGTTACTCGCCCTCGCATTTCCTGCGTTCGTTCCGTGACGTGTTCGGGATGACGCCCCACGACCTGCTCACCCAGACCCGCCTGCTGCGTGCCTGCGCGCTGATCCAGGATGGCCGGCTGGCGATCTGCGAGATCGCCGCGAGCGTAGGCTACGAGAGTCGGCATGCGTTCTCGCGTTCGTTCAAACGCGCCACCGGGGTCACCGCGACCCGCTTCCGTACCGCGGGCGGCGCCCGCTGAGCCATCACCATCCCGAAGCGCGACAGGCGTACCCGCACATCACGACGGCGGACACCGCCACCCGCGCGCATCGCGCAACACGGGCGGCACGACATGCGTCGCACGCGACTGCGCACCGGGTCTCTCTCCCCGGTGCGCTTTTTTTTCACGTGGAAAGGCCGCGCCCTCATGGACGCGGCCGGCTGGACCACTGCGGACGACTCAGAACTTCTGCTGGTACTTCAGGTAGACGAACCGTCCGATGTCGTAACCACCGTAATACGAGTAGCCCGAGCTAGGCTGCGAGTACATCGGCGGCCCATAGCGCTCGAACACGTTGTTGGCCCCGAACGAGATCGTCGCGTTCCAGGGCGCCTGGTAGCGGACCTGCACGTCGTGGAAGGTCGTGGAAGGTCGCTCGTGCATCCGCAGTATCTCGCCGCCCGTCCAGGGCGCGCGGTAGTTCGGCAGGCTGCAGATGTCGTCGAAGACGCAGCGCTCCTTCACCCCCGCGTAGTACCGCATCCCCCAGGACACGCCCCATGCCCCGTGCTCCCAGCCCAGATTGAGGTTGGAGCGGATGCGGAAGTTGCTGCCTATGCTCGTCGCGATGCCATTCAACTGCTGCGGCGGATTGTCCTCCAGGTCATCGGTCTTCAGTTCGAGCTTGCTGATGTACGTGCTCAGCCAGCTGGCACTGAAGATGCCCCACGGTGTCGTACGGCGGTAGTTGACATCGAAATCGAAACCCTCGGTCTCGACATGGCCCACGTTGATCGGCGTAGTGGTGAACGAAAGGATCTCGCCGGTGGCCGCATCACGTTCGAAGCGCGAGCCCGTCGATGCGTTGCAACGCGCCTCGATCCCCCGCAGGTAGCAGTCGTCCAGCACCTGGGTCTCGGTGTCGGCCACGATGGTGTTCTCGATGCGGATCGTCCACCAGTCCAGCGACACGTTCAGCCCCGGCGCGAACGATGGACTGAATACCACGCCCAGCGTCGTCGATTCGGACGTTTCCGGAGTGAGGTCGGGATTCGAACCCGATACGAAGGGGATCGGGGTCTGCGTCCCGGGACCGTCCGCGATGCCGTCGGCGTCATTGGCGGGCTGGCGGAAGTCGGCGGGCACGTCCTGCAGGCATCGCGCATTGCCGCGCGCGGCGCCGAAGGCGGTGTCGCACGGATCCGTGTAGAACGAGAACGTCTGCGACGCGCCGCCGTAAAGATTGCTGACATCCGGCGCACGGAAACCCTCCGCCCACGTGCTGCGGACCAGCAGCGAGTCCACGGGCTTCCATTTCAGGCCCAGCTTGCTGTTGGTGGTGTCGCCGAAGGTGTCGTAATCCGAATAGCGCGTCGCCGCACTGAGCGTCAGCTCGCGGGCCAGCGGTACCTCGGACAGCAGCGGCACCTGCACCTCGGCGTAGATTTCGTCGAGGCTGTAGCCGCCCGCCGTCGGCCCGGCCGCGAGATCGGTGGAACCGCCCGACTGGGCCAACGCATCGGGCGAGAATTCGCCGTATTCCTTGCGGTGCTCCACGCCCAGCGCGACCGCCAGGTCGCCGGCCGGCAGCGTCGCCAGCGTGCCGGTGATGTTGGCGAAATAGTCCTGCGTCTTCGTCATCGAGACGGCTTGGCCGACCGGGAAGATGAACTGCCTGACGCCCGGGTCCGTCGCCGAGCCGTCACCCGGGCCGCCGTACCCGAACGGGAGCAGCGGGTTCCATGGCGTGCATTCGCCCTGGCTGGTGCCCAGCGGAATCGGATTGTCCGGTGTGCCGCACTGGACCACGCCCTGGCTGTTGAGGAACGAAGGGCCCACCGCCATCCGCACGGCGGCAAGGTTGAGGTTGCCGGTGCCGACCTGCACGCCCTTGTTCTGGTTGTAGAGGTAGCCCACGTCCCAGTCCCAACTGCGGCCGGCCAGGTCGAAGTAGCCCGACAGCGTGCCGCTGAAGCGGTAGGTGGTCAGCGAAAGCCGGTTCTCGCGCGGCACTTCCCAACCGCGACGGGTGAAGTGCACCGCGGTGGGATCCGCGTCGCCGCTCTGGTTGCCGACGGGGTTGTAGTAGCTGTCGATCGACATCGGCGTATCGAACGCCTGCGACGAGTATGGATAGCCCGCATTGCGCGAGAACGAGGCGCGGTCGGTGTAAAGCATGTCGCCGGCGAAGCGGATGCGGTCGCCGAGCGCATGGTCGAGGTTGACGAACACCGACTTGCGTTCGATGCCCGCCAGCAGCGTGGACTGCTGGACCGGCAGCGAGAAGTCGGTGTCGTCCAGCGCGCGGTAGCTGTCCAGGTCGCGCGGATCGAGTCCGGGCGTCTCGCGCCGGAGCGTGAAGTTGCCGCGCCCGGGGACGATCAGGCGACCGTACTGCGTGGTTCCGCTTTCACCACCCGGCCTCGGTACCCTGCCCTCGCCCATCGGGAAGCGGCTCGCCGAGAACCAGCGGTCGGTGGCCCATACCGGATCTTCTTCCGTGTACTCCGCGCCGACGGTCACCGAACCGCGGTCGCCACTGAAACCGGCGATCAGGTCGAGTACCGTGCGCTGGCCGTCGCCCTGCGAGTATTGGCCGCCATAGACGCTGGCTTGCATGCCGTCCATGTTGCGCCGGGTGATGAGGTTGACGACACCGGCCATCGCATCGGAGCCATACAGCGTCGATGCGCCGTCCTTCAGCACTTCGATTCGTTCGATCATCGCCGCCGGGATCTGCGAGAGGTCCTGGAAGCCACCGGTGGTGATGCCCAGCCGCTTCCCGTTGACCAGCACCAGGGTGCGGTTGGGGCCGAGGTTGCGCAGGTCGATGTACGCACCGCCCACCGCCTCGCCCGCGGCAAGCGGCGTGATGCGGCTCACCGCCGGACTGCCCGCGCTGGTGATGTTCTGCAGGATATCGGCGACGGAATTGAAGCCCTGCTTCTGGATCTCCTCGCGCGAGATCACCAGCACCGGAGCGGCCGTCTCCAGATCCACCTGTCGGATGCGCGACCCGGTCACCTCGATGCGATCCAGTGTGGTGGGCGCCGTGCCGGAGGGCGCCGGCGCCTCCTGCGCGTGGGCGGCCGCCGCGGTGGCCGCCCACGTGATCAGGGCGACGCGGATCGCGTCGCGCAATGCATGTCGTTTCATTTGAACCCCTCTCCTCCGATGGCTGTCGTTCGCGTCGTGTTCGGTGAAAACATCGTTAAGCACCGAAGTTCGTACGCTACGGAGCCGGTCCGGCAGAGAGGTGTCCCGCGCGCGGCTTTGCCGGAACGCTTGTTGCGGTGTCGCGGTGCGCATATCGCGGAAAAACAAAAAGGCCCCGCATCGCTGCGGGACCTTTCCTGGAACGGTGACGCGGGAAGCGGGACTTAGAAGTCCATGCCGCCCATGCCGCCCATGCCACCGCCGGCCGGCATCGCCGGCTCGTCCTTCTTCGGCGCCTCGGCCACCATCGCTTCGGTGGTGATCATCAGGCCTGCGATCGAAGCGGCGTTCTGCAGCGCGGAGCGCGTGACCTTGGTCGGGTCCAGGATGCCGAACTCGATCATGTCGCCGAACTCGCCGTTGGCGGCGTTGTAGCCGAAGTTGCCCGAACCGTCCTTGACGCGGTTGACGATCACCGACGGCTCTTCGCCGGCGTTGGTGACGATCTCGCGCAGCGGGGCTTCCATCGCGCGCAGGGCGATCTGGATGCCGTGGTTCTGGTCTTCGTTGGCGCCCTTCAGGTTGCCGATGGTCTGCAGCGCGCGGATCAGCGCGACGCCGCCGCCCGGGACCACGCCTTCTTCCACCGCCGCACGCGTGGCGTGCAGGGCGTCTTCGACGCGGGCCTTCTTTTCCTTCATTTCGATCTCGGTCGAGGCACCGACCTTGATCACGGCCACGCCGCCGGCCAGCTTGGCCACGCGTTCCTGCAGCTTCTCGCGGTCGTAGTCCGAAGAGGTTTCTTCGATCTGCGCCTTGATCTGCTTGATGCGCGACTGGATGCGCTCGGCATCGCCGGCGCCGTCGATGATGGTGGTGTTCTCCTTCGAGATCACGACCTTCTTCGCACGACCCAGGTCGTTGATGGTGGCCTTCTCCAGCTGCAGGCCGACTTCCTCGGAGATCACCGTGCCGTTGGTCAGCGTGGCGATGTCTTCCAGGATGGCCTTGCGGCGGTCACCGAAGCCCGGCGCCTTGACGGCGGCGACCTTGACGATGCCGCGGATGGTGTTGACCACCAGCGTGGCGAGGGCTTCGCCTTCCACTTCCTCGGCCACGATCAGCAGCGGCTTGCCGGCCTTGGCGACGCCTTCCAGCACCGGCAGCAGTTCGCGGACGTTGGAGACCTTCTTGTCGTGGATCAGGATGAAGGGGTCGTCGAATTCGACCTGCTGCGACTGCTGGTTGTTGATGAAGTACGGCGACAGGTAGCCGCGGTCGAACTGCATGCCCTCGACGACGTCGAGTTCGTTCTCCAGGCCGGAGCCTTCTTCAACCGTGATCACGCCTTCCTTGCCGACCTTCTTCATGGCCTCGGCGATGATGTCGCCGATGTTGCTGTCGGAGTTGGCCGAGATGGTGCCGACCTGGGCGATGGCCTTGTCGTCGGCGGTGGGCTTGGAGAGCTTCTTCAGCTCTTCGACGGCAGCCTTCACGGCCTGGTCGATGCCGCGCTTCAGGTCCATCGGGTTCATGCCGGCGGCGACGGCCTTGGAGCCTTCGCGGATGAACGCCTGCGCCAGCACGGTGGCGGTGGTGGTGCCGTCACCGGCGTTGTCGGAAGTCTTGGAAGCGACTTCCTTCACCATCTGCGCGCCCATGTTCTCGAACTTGTCGGCCAGTTCGATTTCCTTGGCGACGGACACGCCGTCCTTGGTGATGGTCGGGGCGCCGAAGCTCTTCTCGAGCACGACGTTGCGGCCCTTCGGGCCGAGGGTGGCCTTGACGGCATTGGCGAGGATGTTCACGCCGCGCACCATGCGCGTACGGGCGTCTTCACCGAAACGGATATCTTTGGCTGCCATGTGCAACTCCAGGAGTATTGAGTGTGGTTCGTGAGGCGGGCAGGCCCGCCATCAGGAGGAATGCGGTGACGTGGGCGGCGGCGCAGGGCCGCCACGCGCGATCAGCCGAGGATCGCGAGGACGTCGTCTTCCTTGATGATCTTGTATTCGACGCCTTCGTACTTGTAGGGCGAACCCGAGTACTGGCCGTAGATCACCTTGTCGCCGACCTTCACCTTCGGGGCGCGCACGCCACCGGTGGCGTCGATGAACTTGCCTTCGCCGACGGCGACGACTTCACCCTTGGTGGGCTTTTCCTTGGCGGCGTCGGGGATGATGATGCCGCCGACGGAGGTTTCTTCGGCTTCGATCGGCTTGACCACCAGGCGGTCGTACAGCGGCTTGATATTGCTCATGTCAATCCTCTTAAGTGATTGATTGGACTGGGAAATGGGCGGCGATGTTAGCACTCCCAACGGGAGACTGCCAACGCCAGGGGCACAAAAACCCGACAGGGCCGGGATGCGAGGGATATCGGGGTGCCCGGCGCGGTTTCAAGGGGTGGGCGCGCATATCGGCCGCAGGGGCGCCCGGACCGGGTCTGCGATAATCGATGCCCCATGCCCGTCTTCCTGATCCTGTCGACCTGTCCCGACGCCGACACCGCCCAGCGGTTGGCACGGGCGCTGGTGGACGAGCGCCTGGCCGCCTGCGTCAGCGTGCTGCCCGGCATGGTGTCGACCTACCGCTGGCAGGGCCAGGTGGAACAGGCCAGCGAGGTCCAGCTGCTGGCCAAGACCCCCGCCGACCGGCGCGACGCCCTGATGGCGCGGCTGGCCGAACTGCACCCGTATGAACTGCCGGAGATCCTGGCGGTCGAAACCGCCGCCGGCCTGCCCGCCTACCTGGCGTGGGTCGCCGCTGAAACCCGGGCCGATGGCGCCCCCTCGAGTTGAAGACCCAGACCCGATGACGCTGATCCGCACGCTGTTCGCCTTCCTGGCCGTATCCCTGCTCGCCGTGGTGGCACCCGCTGCATCGGCGGCGATCACCCAGGACGACCTGCTGCCGGTGGACGAGGCGTTCGTGCTGACGGTCACTGCACCGGCACGGGACCGCATCGAGATCCGCTGGAAGATCACCGACGGCTATTACCTGTATCGGCATCGCACCAGCGTGGAGACCGATGCGGGCTTCGCCGCACAGCCGTTGCAGTTGCCGAAGGGCAAGGCCTATCGCGACGAGTTCTTCGGCGACGTCGAAACCTATCGCGGCGAACTGATCGCCACCCTGCCCGGCCAGCCTGCGCCCGAGGCCGACAGCGTTACCTTGAAGATCAAGTATCAGGGCTGCGCCGACGCCGGCATCTGCTACCCGCCGCAGACACGCACAGTGAAGGTCGCGCTGCCGGCCGCTGCGGGCGAGGCGTTCGTACCGCTCGGTGCGGGTGCGCTGACGACTGGACTGCTGGGGCAGAGACCGCAGGCGGGCATGGACACCCTGCCGCTGCCGGCCGAACAAGCGTTCGGTTTCGAAGCGATCGCCTTCAATGGCAACGAGCTGCTACTGCGCTTCACGCCGGCACGCGGCTATTACGTCTACCGCGACCGTACCTCGATGGCGCTGGAAGGCGCCGCCGGCGTCTCGCTGCAGGCACCGCGCTGGCCGGCCGGCAAGGCCCACCGAGATGAGCACTTCGGCGATGTCACGGTCTACTTCGAGCAGGCCGAAGTGCCGGTGCCACTGCGAAGGGAGCACGCCAAGGCCGCGCAGGCCACGCTGCGCGTGACCTTCCAGGGCTGCCAGACCGACGGCATCTGCTACCCGCCGATGACGCGACGGGTGACGCTGTCTATCCCGGCCGGCACGACCACGCCGGCCAGCACACCCGACGTGCCCGCACCCGCCGCCGTCACACCGCTGCCGGCAACGGCGATACCGGACGATGCGACCGCCAGCGCGCCGGATACGACCGCAACGACCGCACCCATCGCAGCCGACGTGGAACGCACCCGTCCTCCCGAAGAGGTTTTGGCGCGCAACCAGCGCGGCGCCACATCCCTGCTCGCGGCGCTGGCCCTGGCCCTGTTCGGCGGATTGATCCTCAACCTGATGCCTTGCGTACTGCCCATCCTGTCGCTGAAAGCGCTGTCACTGGCCGACAGCGGACGCAGCGGCGGACAGGCGCGCCGCAGCGCGCTCTGGTACACCGCCGGCGTGCTGGTCAGTTTCGTGGCGGTCGGTGCGCTGGCGATTGCCTTGCGCGCGGCTGGCCAGGCGCTGGGCTGGGGATTCCAGTTGCAGCAGCCGTGGGTGGTCGGACTGCTGGCCTATGTGATGTTCGCCGTCGGCCTGAGCCTGTCGGGCGTGTTCGCCATCGGCCATCGGCTGGCGGGCGCCGGACACGGCCTGGCGTCGCGCAGCGGCGCGGCGGGCGATTTCTTCACCGGCGTGCTGGCGGTGGTCGTGGCCAGCCCGTGCACGGCACCCTTCATGGGCGTGGCGCTCGCGTATGCGTTCACTGCTCCCACGCCGCTGGCGCTGCTGGTGTTCGCGGCGCTCGGCCTGGGGCTCGCCCTGCCTTTCCTGCTGATCGGCTTCGTGCCGGCGCTGGCGAGCCGCCTGCCGCGTCCGGGCGCGTGGATGGACACGCTGAAGCAGGTGCTGGCCTTCCCGATGTACCTGACGGCGGTCTGGCTGCTATGGGTGCTGGGCAAGCAGCGCGGCATCGACGCGGTGGGTTTGGCGCTGGTCGGCCTGGTGCTGCTGGCACTGGGGCTGTGGTGGTTCCAGCGTGTGCGCTTTGCTGCTGCGCCGTTGCAGCGCGCGCTGGCGCTGGCACTCACTGCCTCCGCACTGGTGCCGCTGGCGATGGTGCACCGGCTGCCGACGGAGATAGCGACGGCCCCGACGGCCGAAGGCCATGTGGCCTATTCGGCGGAACGTCTGGCGGCGTTGCGTGCGGAGGATCGCATCGTGTTCGTCGACATGACCGCCGACTGGTGCGTCACCTGCAAGGCCAACGAAAAGACCGTATTGAACACTGACGCATTCCGCGACCTGCTGGCAGAGCACGATGCAGTGATGATGACGGGCGACTGGACGAACGTGGACCCGGCGATCACCGCGTTCCTCGAACAACACAAAGCCGTCGGCGTACCGCTGTACGTGATGTATCCGCGCAACGGTGGCGAAGGCGAGGTGTTGCCCACCGTGCTGACCCACGACACGATGCGCCAGGCGTTCGAACGGGCGGCACGATGAAGGTCACCACGCCGCGCATCCTCGCCGTCGCCCTCGTGGCCGGCGGCCTTGGCCTGGTGGCCAGCCTGTGGTTCAACGGCAACCCGCTGTGGCGGACCGGACCCGGCGAGCGCGCCCTGCACGCCGCGGTGAATGCGACGGCCCCCAAGCCTCCGGAAGGCGTCACGCCTGCCGGCATCGGCGATCCCATGCCGGCGATCGCGCTGCCGGGGCTGGACGGAAAGATCGTCGATCTCGCGGCCACCTACCGGGGCAAGCGCCTGCTGATCAACGTCTGGGCCAGCTGGTGCGGGCCCTGCATCGAAGAGATGCCCGAATTGCAGCGCTTCGCCACATCCCAGGGAACCGAGGGCGTCCAGGTGGTGGGTCTGGCGCTGGACACACCTGAGGGCGTACAGGACTTCCTGTCGCGCGTGCCGGTCGGCTATCCCATCGTGCTGGACACGCCCGGTCCGGCCGACGCCAGCGTCTGGCTGGGCAACGCCAAGGGCGTACTGCCATACACCGTGCTGGTGAGGGCAGACGGGAAGATCGAGCGGCAGAAAGTCGGGCCCTTCCAGCATGGCGAGATCAGCGGGTGGGTGGACTAGGTTCGCGGGGGAAGTTCATCGAACCTGCTGCCATCGTGGCGTGACCACACTTCGGCAAGCACACCGTCGCGGATTGCTGCCCCCTTGCAAGTCCTTGATCCCAGATGGGTCGCCCCGGAATCAAACAATCGCTTAAAACAAAGCAAACTTCGGCGAACTGGACAGCATCGCCGGCTTCAAGCAGACTGCCGCCCTTCCGCTGGAGGCGTCGATGGCGAAGCTGCTGGTCCTGCATGGCCCCAACCTCAACCTGCTCGGCACCCGCGAGCCGGAGGTCTATGGCCACGCGACGCTGGCCGACATCGATCTGGCGCTGACGGCGCAGGCCCAGGCCGCCGGGCATCAGCTCGCGACGTTCCAGTCCAATGCCGAGCACGCGCTGGTCGACCGCATCCAGGCGGCCCGCACCGACGGCACCGCCTTCATCCTGATCAACCCCGCCGCCTTCACCCACACCTCGGTCGCTATCCGGGACGCGCTGGCGGCCGTGGCCCTGCCCTACATCGAAATCCACCTGTCCAATCCACATACCCGCGAGCCGTTCCGCCACACCAGCTACGTCAGCGACAAGGCGGTCGGCGTGGTCTGCGGCTTCGGGGCAGACAGCTACCGCTACGCGCTGGACGCCGCCCTGCTGCGGCTGCCCGCCTGACTTTCCTCTGTTCCCCGCGGGGAACGACGTTCAACCACGAGGCTCCCATGGATCTCCGCAAAATCAAGAAACTGATCGACCTGCTGGAAGAGTCGAACCTGGCCGAAATCGAGATCAAGGAGGGCGAAGAGTCCGTGCGCCTGGCGCGCACGCCCAAGGGCGGCTACGCCGTGCCGGCACCGGCCCCCGCCGCCTATGCCGAACCGCGCCCCGCCGCGCCCATGCCGATGAGTTCGCCCACCGAAGCCTCCACAGGCGGCACGGCCAAAGCCGGCAACGCTCTGCCCGATGGCCACGTGGTGCGTGCACCGATGGTCGGCACGTTCTATGCGTCGCCGTCGCCGGACAAGCCTGCGTTCGTCGCCATCGGCCAATCGGTGAAGGCTGGCGAGACGCTGGCGATCATCGAAGCCATGAAGATGTTCAACCCCATCGAAGCCGACGTCTCCGGCACGGTGCTGTCGATCCTGGCCGAAAGCGGCCAGCCGATCGAGTTCGATCAGCCGCTGTTCGTGATCGGCTGAGGCCCGCACCATGCTGGACAAAGTCGTCATCGCCAACCGGGGAGAGATCGCGCTGCGCATCCTGCGCGCCTGCCACACCCTGGGCATCCGCACGGTCGCAGTGCATTCCACCGTCGACCGCAACCTCAAGCACGTGGCCATGGCGGACGAGTCGGTCTGCATCGGCCCGGCCGCCTCGAAGGACAGCTACCTCAACATCCCGGCGATCATAGCCGCGGCCGAAGTGACCGACGCGCAGGCCATCCATCCGGGCTACGGCTTCCTGTCGGAGAACGCCGACTTCGCCGAGCGCGTGGAGCAGTCCGGCTTCATCTTCATCGGTCCCAAGGCCGACACCATCCGCATGATGGGCGACAAGGTGGAGGCGATCCGCGCGATGAAGGCCGCCGGCGTGCCGTGCGTGCCCGGCAGCGGCGGGCCGCTGGGCGAGGACATCGTGGCCAACACCAAGATCGCGCGCGAGATCGGTTATCCGGTGATCATCAAGGCCGCGGGCGGCGGTGGTGGCCGCGGCATGCGCGTGGTGCATGTCGAGGGCGCGCTGAAGGCCGCCATCGAGACCACCAAGTCCGAAGCCAAGGCGGCGTTCGGCAATGGCGAGGTCTACATGGAGAAATTCCTGGAGAACCCGCGCCACGTGGAGATCCAGGTACTGGCCGATGGCCAGGGCAACGCCATCCACCTGGGCGAGCGAGACTGCTCGATGCAGCGCCGCCACCAGAAG
This sequence comes from uncultured Pseudoxanthomonas sp., assembly GCF_946886695.1. Next base: position 27,499 of record NZ_CAMPJD010000002.1, read on the forward strand.
GTGGTGGAGGAAGCACCCGCCCCCGGCATCACCGACGAACAGCGCGCGGAGATCGGCAAGGTCTGCGTGGAAGCCTGCCTGCGCATCGGCTACCGCGGCGCGGGTACGTTCGAGTTCCTGTACGAGGACGGCCGCTTCTACTTCATCGAGATGAACACCCGCATCCAGGTGGAGCATCCCGTCACCGAGCGCATCACCGGCATCGACCTGGTCTGCGAACAGTTGCGCATCGCGGCCGGGCAGAAGCTGACCATCAGGCAGAGTGACATCGTGCTGCGCGGGCATGCGATCGAGTGCCGCATCAATGCGGAAGACCCGGACACCTTCATGCCGCACCCGGGCCTGATCCAGCACTTCCATCCGCCGGGCGGACCGGGTGTGCGCGTGGATACGCACATCTACGAAGGCTACCGCGTGCCGCCGAACTACGATTCGATGATCGCCAAGCTCATCGTGCACGGCCCGGACCGCGAAACCGCCATCGCCCGCATGCGCGTGGCGCTGAGCGAGATGGTGATCGACGGCATCAAGACCAACATCCCCCTGCAGCAGCGCATCATGCGCGACCAGGGATTCCAGGCCGGCGGCCAGAACATCCACTACCTGGAAAAGCGCCTGGCCGAGCGCAAGAGCAAGACGATCTCGCTGGTCTGAGGCGGTGATGCATCGCCCCTCGCATCCGCACGGGCGATGCATGTGGCGGAAGGCGGCTGCAGGACATCATCGGCGACGGACGCCTTGCGTCCGCACAAAAAAAGAAAGGCCGGGATGTCACCATCCCGGCCTTTCATTGTCTGTGGCCATCGGCGGCCTGAGGCTCAGCGCTCCGCAGGCGCCCGCTGTGTGCCAGGCACCGTCCGCACGCCGAGTGGCGAGGATGGATCGGTGATCCGCACCAGCTCCGAAGAGCCGTCCGCCCATACCACCCGGATCGTGCTGCCTGGCGCCAGCGTGGAGAACGGTGTGCCGCTGCGCGCGCGATAGAGCGCGGCGACCTGGCTGGCGCCGAGCCGGCGTGCATCGTCCGGCGCGTGGATCGTCATGTGGCCCACGCGCGTGAGATCCCGGTACTCCGGATCACGCGTCTCGATGACGATCGTGGCGGCAGCGGCGGCATAGGCCACCACCACCAGGCCCCAGACCAGGAGATTGGCTCCCGGCCGCGTGTGTTTGTATTTCATCCGTCAGCTCCCGCGTGGGACAACAACGTGCCCACCATCTCGTCAACATTGTCAGCACCCTGCCGCGGCACGCCTGCGTCGCGCGCGAAGGACGTGAAATCCTGTGATTCATCCTGCGAGCAGATGCCACCGTTCACGCAGTAGTTCGTCATCATCGAGCCATCCGGGCTGCAATCCATGCCCAGTTCGCATGAGGCGATGCGCCAGGCGATCTCGCTGAGTTCACTGCCCGATATCTCGCCCAGCGTGTCGCGCCGACCACTCGCGCTCGTCCCCATGACCGGGGCGATGGCGAAGAAGGCGAACGGGTCCTCCGAATCGAGCACGCGCTGCACCAGTTCGCGCCGATAGTCGTCGTCGTCGCGCAATGGCTGCTCCATCGCCAGCAGTGCCGCCTCGGCCGCCAGGCTGCCCGCGCGCGCGGCCTGCTGGCGCTGGGTGAGGATGGCCGGCAACGACAGTCCGTCCTGCGGCACGAACCTGGCGCATCGCTGCTGCACGCGCTGGCGTGCGGAGAGCATCGCGTCGCCGTTGGACAACCCCAACGTTGCGATGACGCGTGAATCCTGTGCGTAACCGAGGGGATCGGCCGCAAATCCCGCGCAGTAGTCCTGTACCAGGCTCAGCAGCCACATGGCATCGGCATCGCCGGCGGCCGACAGCGCGAGCAACTCGCGCGAGTAGGCGAACAGATCGGTGCTGTCCTCGAACGCGCGCCGCAGCGGCGACAGCATGGGCGTCGAATGCGCAGCAACAGGGCGCAGGACAGCGGGCGTGGTGGACGGCGGGAGCGCTGTCGTCCCCTCCGGGGCCATAGCCGCGTCATCCATCGGGATCGCGAACGGCGCCAGCCCCGCCTGGCGCAGCGGCATCCACGCCAGCGCCCCCAGCAGGCCCACCAGCATCATCGGCAGTAGCAGCTTCCGGGGCACCCCCGCATTATCCCGGTGCATCCGAGGCGGTTCAACGCGGGAACGCGACGTTCGGCGTACCTGCCCTGCCTTCCGTCGCCTCCCTGCCCCGGGTCTGCACCTGAACGCGTGAGACAATGCCCGCCTTCTCCGCTTCCCGCCCCCCATGCCATGCCTTATCTGGAGCTCTCCCTGCGCTGCACCGAAACCGAGCAGCCGCGCTATGAGACCGCCCTCGAGGACATTGGCGCACTCTCGGTGACGCTGCTGGACGCGGATGCCGACACCGGCCATGAACGAGCCATCCTGGAGCCCGGCGTCGGCGAGACTCCCCTGTGGAAATCGCTGGTGCTGACCGCATTGTTCGATGCGGATGCCGACGCGCTGACGCTGCTCGCCGCCCTGGAATCATTCGATCCCGGGCTGGACTGGACACAGGTGGGGTTCCGCAAGGTCGAGGACGAGGACTGGGAACGCGCGTGGCTTGACCAGTTCAAGCCCATGCGCTTCGGCGCCCGTACCTTCATCGTGCCCTGGAACCATGAAGTGCCCGCGGAAGCCGGCGACGACGCCGCTATCGTGCGGCTCGATCCGGGGCTGGCGTTCGGATCCGGCACGCACCCCACCACGGCACTGTGCCTGCGTTGGCTCGACGGGCTCGCCGACGACGGTGCACTGGAGGGCCAGCGCGTGCTGGACTTCGGTTGCGGCTCCGGCATTCTCGCGCTCGCCGCATTGAAACTCGGCGCCGCGCAGGCCGTGGGCGTGGACAACGATCCGCAGGCATTGCTGGCCAGCGCCGACAACGCGCAGCGCAACCAGGTGGATGCGAAATTCAACGCCTACCTGCCCGAGGACGAACCGGTGATGACGTATCCGGTGGTGGTGGCCAACATCCTGGCCTCGGCGCTGGACGCACTGGCCGACATCCTTGCCGCGCGCGTCGCGCCCGGTGGCCGCATCGCACTGTCGGGCATCCTCAAGGGACAGGAAGACGAACTGCTGGCCCGTTACGCGCCGTGGTTCGATGCCCTGGTGGCCACGCAGGACGGCGACTGGATGCGTATCGACGGCATCCGTCGCTGACGCCATCCTCCGCCGCGTCCACGGTCACAACACGCACGCGGGCGTGCATGGTTGAATAGAGGCCATGTTCACGGCCTGTCCGCATTGCCAGTTCCTTGTCGCCCGCGACCGGCATACCGATGCCGTGCCCGCAGACTGTCCACGCTGCGGCAGATCATTGGCCACGGCGGACGAAGCGGCGGTGCCTGCATCGCCCAGTCTCGCGACCTTCCTGAATCCTGCAGCAGGCGGCGCGGAAGCATCGCCAGGCGCGCGACCGGACGACACGCCCGCAGCACCATTCCTGGCAGAGGAAGAGGCGGCTTCGCGAGACACCATGCCTGATGCGGCGGACGTGGCGATACCCGTCGATGACATGCCCGACATCACCACGCACGCGGCAGACGCGGCATCACTGGAAGGCGCGACGCCGATCGATGGCATCCCGGTCGATGCAATGCCAGAGGATGCAGCGCCCTCCACCATCGCGCCGGCACCCGTCATCACCGCCACGCCCACGCGCAAGGCAACGGGTCCCCGGTTCCTGCAACGCACGCGCACCATGCCGGTGCATGCAGCCCGCGCACGCTGGCAATGGGTTGCCGTGGGTGCACTTGCAACACTGCTGTGTGTGCAGGTCGCACTGGCTGATCGCGCCCGTCTGGCGACCCAGGCAGGATGGCGACCCTTGGTCATGGTGCTGTGCGGCGCGTTCCGCTGCGACGTACCGATGTGGCACGAACCCAGCGCCTTCACCATGCTGAGTCGTGATGTGCGGCCGGTCATCGGCCAGGCGGGAACACTGCAGGCGCAGGCCACGTTCCGCAACGAGGCCCGCTGGGAACAGGGCTGGCCGGTGATCCTGCTGACGCTGAAGGATGCCGATGGCCGCACCCTGGGCGCGCGTGCGCTGGAGCCGCGCGACTACCTGCCGCAGGAGGAGGCGTCATCGTCCATCGGCCCCGGGCAGAGCGCCCAGATGGCCGTGCTTGTACGCGAGCCGAGCGCGAACGTCGTCGCATTCTCCTTCGACTTCCGTTAAGCGCATCGGATTCATCAAAAAGCGGATGCGCGCGCCGCGATCAGGCGCTAGACTCGTCCCCCCGCCGAATACCCACAAGCACATGGCGGGCATCCGCATCCGTTGCACCAGGGGATCCGATTGAACGCTGCCTCCACCCGTCAGGACACGCCACGCGCCACGTCGCGCCCGCCGCTGCGCGAGCATGTCGCCGTGTCCGTCCGCCGCTACCTGCGTGACCTGGATGGCTGCGAGGCGGACGACGTGTACGAGATCGTGCTGCGCGAGATGGAGATCCCGCTGTTCGTGGAAGTGCTCAACCATTGCGAAGGCAACCAGAGCCGCGCCGCCGCCATGCTGGGCATCCATCGCGCCACGCTGCGCAAGAAGCTCAAGGACTACGGACTGGCCTGACAGGCAGTCCGGTCCAGGGCCGGGCGTGATGGTGCGGCGCGTTATAATTCGCGCCCCGATCCGTACCGCCGTCCCCATGACCCTCGATTTCCAGCCCGTGCGCCGGGCGTTGCTGTCCGTATCCGACAAGACCGGCCTGCTCGACCTGGCCCGTGCCCTCGCCGCCCGCAATGTCGAACTGCTGTCCACCGGCGGCACTGCCAGGACATTGCGTGACGCCGGCCTGTCCGTGCGCGATGTGGCCGACGTCACCGGATTCCCGGAAATGATGGACGGCCGCGTCAAGACGCTGCACCCGATGGTCCACGGCGGCCTGCTGGGCCGTACGGGTACGGACGACGCCGTGATGGCGGAGCACGGCATCGGCGCCATCGACCTGCTGGTGCTCAATCTCTATCCGTTCGAACAGGTCACCGCGAAGGCGGACTGCACCCTGGCCGATGCCGTGGAGAATATCGACATCGGCGGCCCCGCCATGCTGCGTTCGGCGGCGAAGAACTTCGCGCGCGTGGCGGTGGCCACCGATCCGTCCCAGTACGACGGCATCGTGCGCGAACTCGACGCGAATGACGGCGCCCTTTCCGCACTGACGCGCTTCGCGCTGTCGGTGGCCGCGTTCAATCGCGTGGCCCAGTACGACGCCGCCATCAGCAACTACCTGTCCGCCGTCACCGACACGTCAGGCGAGGTCCCCGTGCGCGCCACGTTCTCGGCGCAGGCCAACGGCAGCTTCGTCAAGGTCATGGACCTGCGCTACGGCGAGAATCCGCACCAGCAGGCCGCGTTCTACCGCGACCTGTATCCGGCGCCCGGTTCGCTGGCGACGTTCACGCAGCTGCAGGGCAAGGAGCTGAGCTACAACAACATCGCCGACAGCGATGCGGCATGGGAATGCGTGCGCCAGTTCGACGCGCCGGCCTGCGTGATCGTCAAGCACGCCAATCCCTGCGGCGTGGCGGTCGGCGTGGCCTGCGGCGATGCCTATGAGCTGGCCTACGCCACCGATCCGACCAGCGCGTTCGGCGGCATCATCGCCTTCAACCGCACACTGGATGCCGCGACGGCCAAAGTGATCCTCGACCGCCAGTTCGTCGAGGTGCTGATCGCGCCGGACTACGAGCCTGCCGCGCTCGACTACGCGGCGAAGAAGGCCAACGTGCGCGTGCTGCGCATTCCGCTGGCACCGGCATCGACCGGCTTCATCGATACCAAGCGCGTCGGCTCCGGCCTGCTGCTGCAGACCGCCGACGACCGCGTGGTGACGCGCGACGAGCTCAAGGTGGTGACGAAGCTCGTGCCGACCGACGCACAGTTCTCCGACCTGCTGTTCGCGTGGAAGGTGGCGAAATTCGTGAAATCCAACGCCATCGTCTACGCGAAGGACCACCGCACCATCGGCGTCGGCGCCGGCCAGATGAGCCGCGTGTACTCCGCGCGCATCGCCGGCATCAAGGCGGCGGACGCGAACCTCGTGGTCGAAGGTTCGGTGATGGCCAGCGATGCATTCTTCCCGTTCCGCGACGGCATCGACGCCGCGGCGGCCGCCGGCATCAAGGCGGTGATCCAGCCCGGCGGCTCCATGCGGGACGGCGAAGTCATTGCCGCCGCCGACGAGCACGGCATCGCGATGGTGTTCACCGGCGTGCGGCACTTCCGCCACTGAAGACAGCGCACGATGATGCCGCCCTGGCGGTCGTCATCGGTCCGGCAGCCTTCTCCGCTTGTTGACCAGTACGGAGCATCACCACGGCCATGAAGATCCTTCGCGCGCTTTCCGCCATGCCCGTCACGGCGCTCGTCGTTCTCGCGCTTGCCGGCTGCGCAGACACGCAGGCGAGCCTGCAGGAGGCGCGCACGAAGGTCGCGGCCACGTTGCCCGCGCCCTACTTCGAGGACCTGGTGACCGAATCGGTCGCCGTCGAGGGTGACCGCCTGGTGCTGCTGATCCGCAGTCCGAAGGGGAGCGCCGCCAGGACACGCGAAGCCCCCGATTTCGACACGCTGAAGGAAAGCGAGCAGATCGCGCTGCGCGACTTGTGCACGCAGCCGGCGATCATGCCGCTGACCGACACCGATGCCGTCCTGGTGCGTCGTTTCGTCGACCGTCACGACGCCGTTTTCTTCGATGTCGAACTCCCCGCGCGCGCATGCGCGACACCGCCGACGGATGCGCCGGCCCAACCATGAGGAATACCCCTTGAAAGTCCTGGTCATCGGTTCCGGCGGTCGCGAGCACGCGCTGGCGTGGAAGCTGGCGCAGTCGCCGCGCGTGGACGAGGTGATCGTGGCACCCGGCAACGCGGGCACCGCGAACGAGACCAAGTGCCGCAACGCGGCCGTCAAGGTCAGCGACATCGAAGGCCTGCTGGCGCTGGTGCAGGCCGAAGGCATCGGCCTGACCGTCGTCGGCCCCGAGGTGCCGCTGGTGGCGGGCGTGGTGGACCGGTTTCGCCTGGCCGGCCTGCGCATCTTCGGCCCCACCGCCGCCGCCGCGCAGTTGGAAGGCAGCAAGGCATTCGCGAAGGACTTCCTTGCGCGCCATGGTATTCCGACCGCGTTCTACGCGGTGCACACGGAGGTAGAGGCCGCGCTTGCGTATGTCCGTGAGAAGGGCGCGCCCATCGTCGTGAAGGCCGATGGCCTGGCCGCCGGCAAGGGCGTGATCGTGGCGATGACGCTGGACGAAGCCGAAGCCGCGGTACGCGACATGTTGTCGGGCAATGCGTTCGGCGATGCCGGCGCGCGCGTGGTCATCGAGGAGTTCCTGGAAGGCGAGGAAGCCAGCTTCATCTCGATGGTCGACGGCACCACCGCGTTGCCGATGGCCACCAGCCAGGATCACAAGCGCGTCGGCGATGGGGATACCGGCCCCAACACGGGCGGCATGGGCGCCTACTCGCCCGCGCCGGTGGTCACGCCCGAGGTGCATGCACGCGTGATGCGCGAGGTGGTGAATCCCACCGTGCAGGGCATGATCGCCGACGGCGTGCCGTTCACCGGTTTCCTGTACGCCGGGCTGATGATCGACGACAGCGGCGCCCCGAAGGTGATCGAATTCAACGTGCGCTTCGGCGACCCCGAGACGCAACCGGTGATGCTGCGCCTGCAATCCGATCTGGTGGACCTGGTGGAAGCGGCCATCGACGGACGCCTCGATGTCACCGAGGCGCATTGGGATCCGCGCCCGTCGCTGGGCGTCGTGATGGCCGCGGCGCCTTATCCCGAAACACCGGTCACCGGCGACGTGATCGCCGGGCTGGACGACGTGCCCGCGACGGCCAAGGTCTTCCATGCCGGGACGGCGCTGGATGCGGAAGGCCGCGTCGTCAGTGCAGGGGGGCGCGTGCTGTGCGTCGCGGCGCTCGGCGACTCGGTGTCCGACGCACAGCGCAACGCCTATGCCGGCGTGGACAAGGTGCGCTGGACGAACGAGTTCCACCGCTCCGACATCGGCTGGCGCGCGATCACGCGCGAACGCGCGGGCGCCTGACCGGCTAACGCGCCTGCACAAAGCTCGCCGCGTAATCGCGCGGCGCGCTGCGCAGGTACTGCGGCGCGACCGCAATCTTTGCGCCCAGCGCCGCGGCCGCATGCCACGGCCAGCGCGGGTCGTACAGGATGCCGCGCGCCAGCCCGATGGCATCGGCCCGGTCCTGCTGCAGGATGTCTTCGGCCTGTTGCGGCTCGGTTATCAGGCCTACCGCGATCACTGGCATCGCGACGTGCTGCTTGATCGCCGCCGCGAACGGCACCTGGTAACCCGGCTCAAGGGTGATCTTCTGCGCCGGATGCAGGCCGCCGCTGGAGACATGGATGAAGTGGCAACCGCGTGCGTCGAGCGCCTTCGCCAGCGCGATGCTCTGCGCCAAGTCCCAACCGCCCTCCACCCAGTCGGTGGCGGAAATGCGGATGCCGACCGCCATCTTGCCGGGCACCGCCGCCTTGATCGCATCGAACACCTGCAGCACAAGCCGCATGCGGTTTTCCAGCGTGCCGCCATATGCATCCTCGCGGTGGTTGCTGAGCGGCGACAGGAACTGATGCAGCAGGTAGCCATGCGCGGCATGGATCTCGATCAGGTCCAGACCCAGCCGTACCGCACGCTGCGCACTGTCGGCGAACGCGGCGACGATGGCATCGATGCCCGCCTGGTCCAACGCCAGCGGCGGATGCTGGCCTTCGCTGTAGGCGAGCGGCGATGCGGACACCGTTTGCCAGCCATGCGGTGCATCCGGCACGATCTGCGCGCCATGCTCATCCCAGGGACGATGCGTGGACGCCTTTCGCCCGGCATGCGCCAGCTGCACGCCGATCGGCATGGAGGAGTAGCGGCGCGTCGCTGCCAGCGCCCTGGCGAACGCGGCTTCGGTCGTGTCATCCCACAAACCGAGGTCGGCCCAGCTGATGCGCCCACGCGGTTCGACAGCGGTCGCTTCGATGATCGCCAGCCCCGCACCGGACTGGGCCAGATTCGGCCAATGGAAAGCATGCCAGTCGGTGGCACGGCCATCTTCGGAGGAGTACTGGCACATCGGCGCGATGACGATGCGGTTGGCAAGCGACAGCGGCCCCAGATCGAGGGGCGAGAACAGGCGACTCATGGAGAGGAGAAGGCCGGACGACGTGGGGCCGCCACTATCCCCCTGCCCCCGTCACCCATCAACGCCATCGACGGAACACTGTCGGGCGCGACGGCACGCACCGCCATCGCGATTTGCTAGGCTGCGCGGCAACCCACGGAGGGCACATGTCCAGCCACAGCCAGTTCTCGCTGCTGAAACAACGACGGTTCCTGCCTTACTTCACCGTCCAGGCGCTGGGCGCCTTCAACGACAATGTCTACCGACAGGCGATCATCGCGCTGCTGTTCTTCCTGGGTGCCAGCGATGGCGAACTCTCGCTGTACGCAACGCTGGCGCCGGCGATCTTCATCCTGCCCTACTTCCTGTTCTCCGCCATCGCGGGCCAGTTCGCCGAGAAGCTCGAGAAGCACCGGCTGATCGTGATCACCACGACGATGGAAATCGTCATCATGTCGTTGGCGGCGGTGGGTTTCCTGTTGCAGAACATGCCGGTCCTGCTGGTCGCGCTGTTCTGCACGGGCGTGCAGTCCACACTGTTCGGGCCGGTGAAGTACTCCGTGCTGCCCTCGATCCTCAAGCCGGAGGAACTGACGGGCGGCAACGGGCTGGTCGAGATGGGCACGTCGATCTCGATCCTGTGCGGCATGATCGCCGGCGGCATGATCTTCCAGGTGGCCGGGGCATACGGGCCGCAGGCGGCCGCGATCGCCATCGTGCTGCTCGCCGTGCTGGGCAACATCGTATCGCGACTGATCCCGCGCATGGACGCGGGCGCGCCCGACCTGGTCATCCGCTGGAACCCGATCCCGGAATCGCTGGCCGTGCTGCGCATGGCCAAGCAGCAACTGGCCGTGCGCAACGCCATCCTCGGCGTGTCGTGGTTCTGGTTCTTCGGCACGCTGCTGACCTCGCAGCTGCCGGCCTATGCGAAGTTGCACCTCGGCGCGGCCGACGGCTCGTCGACGCTGTACGTGTTCGCGCTGGCGTTGTTCTCGGTCGGCACGGGCGTGGGCTCGCTGCTGTGCGAGAAGCTGTCCGGGCGCACCGTCGAAATCGGCCTGGTGCCGGTGGGCGCGTTCGGCATGACGGCGTTCCTGCTCGATCTCTACTTCGCCCGGCCGGGCGCCGCACCCGCCACTGGCCTTGGCGTGGCCGAGTTCGTGCGCCAGGCCGGCAGCGTGCGGATCATGATCGACCTGGTCGGCATCGGCATGTTCGCCGGCATCTTCGTGGTGCCGCTGTTCGCACTGATCCAGAGCCGCACGGCCAATTCGCGGATGGCGCGCGTGTTCGCCGCGCTCAACATCCAGAACTCGGGCTTCATCGTGCTGGCCGCGCTGGTCGGCCTGGGCCTGCATGCGCTGGGCTGGAGCGGTCCGCAGATCTTCCTGGCGCTGGCCATCGCGAACGCGCTGGTGGCGATCTGGATCTTCACCATCGTGCCCGAGTTCCTGATGCGGTTCCTCAGCTGGCTGTTCGTGCGCGCGTTGTATCGCCTGCGCCTGCACGGCATCGAGAAGCACGTACCCGATGAAGGCCCTGCGCTGATTGTCTGCAACCACGTCAGCTACATGGACGCGCTGATCCTGTCGGCGACGATCCCGCGGCCGGTCCGCTTCGTCATGTACTACCGGATCTTCCAGATCCCGGTGATGAGCTGGATCTTCCGCACGGCCAAGGCCATCCCGATTGCCGGCGCACGGGAGAACCCGGAACTGATGCGGCGTGCATTCGAGGAGATCGACGCGGCGCTGGCGGCGGGCGAGATCGTCGGCATCTTCCCCGAAGGCGCGTTGACCAAGGATGGCGAGATCGCGGCGTTCAAGTCCGGCGTGGAGAAGATCCTGGAGCGCCGCCCGGTGCCCGTCGTACCCATGGCGCTGAAGGGGATGTGGACCAGCATGTGGAGCCATCGCGACACCCGGATGGGGCGCATGCGCGTGCCCCGTCGTTTCCGCGCGCACGTTGACGTGGTGGCCAGCGAACCGCTGGACGGCGCCGCCGTGACCGCCGAGGTCCTGGAGGCGCGGGTGCGCGCGCTGCGCGGGGATGCGGCGTGATGGTTTCGTCGGCCCTGCCGCTCGGTTAGTCTATCGGGGGGAGTGCAGGGGCATGACGTTGCCGCCTGCCGAGAACATCAACGCCGTTTCACCTGCCTTCGGAAGACCACCATGAGTGCCACGCCGCCGCTGCCGTCGCAGCACGCGCCCTATGTGCCCAATCATCTGGTGTGGGCCATCTTGAGCACGCTGTTCTGCTGCCTGCCGCTGGGCATCGTCTCCATCGTGTTCGCCGCGCAGGTGGACGGCAAGCGCGCCGCAGGCGATCTGGCAGGCGCGCTAGATGCGTCGAGCAAAGCCAAGCTATGGGCACTGGTGTCCGCGGCCTGCGCGCTGGTGCCGTTGGTCCTGTATCTGTTGTTCGTTTTCTTCATTGGCGGTGTCAGTCTGCTGGGCGGACTGAGCGGCTGAAGCCCACAGGAATCTCCAGATGAATGCGATGCCTCCTCTTCCAGACGCCGCTCCCCAGAACATCCCGAACCATCTGGGCTGGTCGATTGCCGTCACCGTGATCGCCGCCTTCGCGACGTTCTGCACGTGTTGCGGTCTGGGCGCCATTCCGGGCGTCATTGCCATCTTTTTTTCCACGCAGGTCAACAGCAAGCTGCGTCAGGGCGACCTGGCCGGCGCGCGCAGCGCTGCCACCGTGGCAAAGATCCTTTGCTGGGTGACGGTGGGGTTTGCCCTGCTGTGCGTCGTGTATCTGGCCTGGAGCATCCACAGTGCCGGCGGCATCGACCAGTTCGAAGTGATGTTCCGGGAAGCTGTTGAGCAGGCACAGCGGCAGCGTTGACGCCATGACGAGTGCGTCCTTACAGCGTGCCGGCATCGCCATTGCCAGTCTGGCAGGCGTGGCGGCATTGGTGGCTGGCGTCTGGCTGCTGCGTACATTCGACCCCAACGCGGTCGGCAATCCTTTTCCTGCCTGCCTGTTCAGAACCCTCACCGGCTTCTACTGCGCAGGCTGCGGCGCCACGCGCGCGCTCCACGCCCTGGTGCACGGCGACGTAGGCAAGGCGTTCTCCATGAACCCCCTGCTGGTGTCCGTGCTGCCGCTCCTTCCGGTGCTGGCGGCCTGGTCGCTGGGCTGGCGTCCCGCGTGGCTGCATCCGTTCGTGCAGCGCGTCTCTTCCCCTGTCCTGTGGCTGCTTTTGCTCTCGGGATTCTGGGTTCTCCGCAACCTGCCCTGGGTACCGTTCACCTGGTTGGCGCCGGGCTGACACCTGTTGCACGCTGGCCTTGCGCTCACCGTCCACTTACGCTTCCACCGCCCCAAACCTTCAACATCCTCAAGGAGCCAAGCACATGAACACGAATTCGCAGTACGTCCCCAACCATCTGGTGTGGGCGATCCTCTCCACCCTGTTCTGCTGCCTGCCCCTTGGCATCGTTTCGATCGTGTTCGCCGCCCAAGTCAACGGCAAATTGGCCGTGGGCGACATGGCGGGCGCGCAGGAGGCATCGGACAAGGCGAAGAAGTGGGCCATGTGGTCCGCGATCGCAGGCGTGTCGCTGGCGGTGCTCTACATCATCTTCATCTTCGCGATGGGCGGCATGGCAGCAATGTCCCAGTAAGGGACACCACGTCAAAGCGCGAAAAAGCCCGCTCCCGCGGGCTTTTTCATTCGCGGCCGTCAGCTGACCCAGCCACCGATCACGAACACCGCGAGCAGTGCCAGCCACAACAGCAGGATGCGCCAGACCAGGCTCATCGCGTCGCGCAGTTCGGGCAGTTCGCGCATGGCCTGGACCATGCCTTCCTCGGCGTATTCCTCCGCCTCCTCGGCCAGTTCGCAGCGCACGCTGGCGCGTGCGACATAGCCCAGGAATCCGGTGTCCAGCCGGAAGCGCGCGCCGCCGGCTTCGCGCCAGGCGGTGAACACCGTATCGAAGTTGCCGACCAGCGCCATCGCCAGCGTCATCAGCTGCGCGACAGGCCAGTCCAGTACGGTCTTCAACGCGCGCGCGCCGAGGTGATTCTCTTCGGGCAACGTCGAGGCCCATTCGCTCTGCGTCGCCAGCACCGACAGGCGATAGAGCACCGCGCCGACCGGGCCCAGCAGCAGGAACCAGAACAGCACGCCGAACCAGCGCTGCATCGCGTTGACGAACACCGCCTCCACCAGCGCGGGCCCATCCAGCGTCGCTGCTTCGCCGGTCAGGCCGAGCCGGGCGATCGCGGCGCGACGGGTGGGTGCATCGTGCGCATCGATGACGGCCTCGACATCCACATCCAGGTCCCGTGGGCCCCAGGCGTAGACCAGGACCACGATATCGAACAGCAGGCCTGGCAACCCGTACAGAGGGCTGTCGAGCATCCATTGCAGCAAGGTGACCACCAGCAATACCGGCACGATGGCCAGCACAATGCCGTAGCGCCCCTGCCAGACGCCCGCACCATCGGAACGCTCACCCAGCCAGCGCAGCCATGCGCCATACCATGCGTACTGGCGGAACGATGCGACCAGCGCGGGTGCGACATGCCCCAGCACCAGCGCAAGCACGACGGCGACGAGCGTGATCGACATGCAATTCCTCCGAGCCGGGATTCTAGCGCGGCTGCCTGTTAATGCCCGGTCTTGTCGGGGATCTTCGAGTCACGCGTCGCGCGCATGCCGGCATGCCAGTGTTCTATCAGCGCGCGCGCGATGGAGATGGACGGCGACAGCAGCAGCCCATCGCCCGTGTTGTCGTCTCCGCGCGCAAGTGCCGCATCGACCTCGTCGAACGTGAACCAGCGCGCGTCCTCGAGTTCGCCGTCCACCTGGGGCGGATCCGGTTCTGCATCGGCGCAGAAGCCCAGCATCAGCGCGCCCGGGAACGGCCACGGCTGTGCGCCGAGGTAGCGGCAATCGCGTACCCGTACCTGCGTTTCTTCGAGCACTTCGCGGGCAACGGTCTGCTCCAGCGTCTCGCCGGGCTCCACGAAGCCCGCGATGACCGAGTAGCGACGCGGCGGCCACGATGCCTGCCGGCCCAGCAGCAGGCGCTCGCCATCGCTGACCGCCACGATGACGGCAGGATCCACGCGCGGATAGTGATCCTTCCCGCACTGCGTGCAATGGGCGATGTAACCCGCGCGGCGGAACGTGATGGCGCCGCCGCATGCGCTGCAGAATCGTGTCGACGACTGCCAGTGCAACAGGGCTCGCGCCATGGCGAACACGCCTGACGCAAAGGAGGGCCACACCGCGGCCGCGCGCCGCAGATCCAGCCATGACGGCGCCTGCACTGCTTGGTGCCGGGCATGCGCCGCGAACCATGCCACGCCGTCCTTCAGCCCCAGGAACAGGCTCGCGCCCGGCCCACCGCCGAGCGACGCGCCTTCAGGTGCGAGCAGCGCGCCGTCCACGTCGACCATGGCGCGCCCGTCATCGTCCAGCAGCATCACGCGGGCGGCCGGCCACAATGCGGTCAACGCGTCGGTGTCGTCGCGCAGCGCGTCGGCGCGATCCAGCGTATCGCCTGCGAAGGCGAAGCCGGTGAGCGGCGGGGTAGAGGAGGAGACAGGACCTGTCACGGAACGCGGCAGGCCGGCATTCACATGCTGAAACTGCTGCCGCAGCCGCAGGTGGTCTTGGCGTTGGGGTTGCGGATGACGAACTGCGCACCCTGCAGGCTTTCGCTGTAATCCACTTCCGCGCCCATCAGGTACTGCAGGCTCAAGGGATCGACCAGCAGCGACACGCCATCGGTAGCCACGGCAACATCGTCGTCGGCACGGTTCTCGTCGAACTCGAACCCGTACTGGAAGCCCGAACAGCCGCCGCCCTGGATATAGACGCGCAAGGCCAAGGCATCGTTGCCTTCTTCCTGGACCAGCTCGCGCACCTTGGCCGCCGCGGCAGGCGTGAAGTTCAGCGGCCGATCGATGGACTGGTAGTCCGGAGCGGCGGCTGCGGTCGGCAGGGAAACGACAGTGGTCATGGCGGAAGGATGGGGGCTGGCGGGAGGCAGTTCAAGCTCAACGTGTGCCGGTGCTGCCTTCGCCTGCGCCTTCCTTGGCCGCCGCCTGCGCCCACGGGAACGATTGCTCGACGGCTGCGCCGCTCTGCGGCACCACGCGGGCGATCACGCGGACGGGCTTGAAACCCGGCGGCAGCAGCAGATCGCCTTCGACCTGCTGGAAGTACTTGAACGAATACGGCACGCCGGGCGCATTGGGCTGCTGCCGCAGATCGGCCCACCCCAGGCGGCGCAGCTTGCCCGCCTCGGTGCCCTCCACCGATACCAGCAGGCGGCCGGCGTTGACGGCGCCGCGATTGAGGTTCTGCGTCAGCGTGGCAGTGAAGTGCCACGCCTGCTCGTCCTGCGGCTGCAGCGTGAGCTCGTGCACCGACAGGCCACGGCGCTGCGCGGTGGCACCGACGAAACGCTCGTAGAAGGCCACGTCGGCGCGCAGGCCGGCGATTTCCTCGTCGCGTTCGGACAGCGTCGCCTGCAGGTCGCGGTTGGCGTCGCGGCTGATCTGGTCCGAGCGCGCCAGCGTGGCGCTTCGCTGCTCCAGCATCTCGATGCGCCGCTGCTGCTCGCGCGACTGCGCTGCCGTGGGGGCTTCGCCCGCATGGCGCGCGAATACTTCCCAGAGGCCCCAGCCGCCAAACGAAAGCGCCAGCGCCAACACGGCGATCAACACCGGCCATCCCACCAGCCTGGGCGGCGGGACACTTGGCGGTACGGGCTGGGGATTCATGGCCGCAGGATAGCGCGGCCGATCCCAGCGGGCTCTGAATGCCCCCGTCAGGCGTCGGCCGTGGCCCACGCTTCCGGCAAGGCGGCACCGTCATGCGACGGCGATCCCGCAGGCAGGGCATCCGCATGCACCAAGCGCCCAGTCAACTGCGCGCCCGCGCTCATCTCGACGACCTTGTAATGCACGTTGCCCTGCACGCGGGCCTTGGCGGCCAGCTCGATCCGGTCGAAGGCGTGCACATCGCCGGTCATGCGGCCGTTGATGACCACCACCGGCACCTGCACTTCGCCTTCGATGCTGCCCTGCTCGGCCAGCGTCAACACGGCGCGCTCCCCGGCTTCGGCGATGACCTTGCCCTGGATATGGCCTTCCACGTACAGGCCGCCACTGAACACCACGTCGCCACGGATCGTGACCTGCGGCCCGATGAGCGTATCGATGGCGCCCACGTCGGGGCGGATGGGCTTGGTCTTGAACATCTCACTTGCCTCCTGCGGCTGTGGCGGTCTTCCAGTCGAAGGCCTGTTCCACCGCCGCGTCTCCGCCATTCAGCGTCACCTTGACGCGCTGTGGCGTGAACCCGGGCGGCAGCATCACGTTGCCATCCAACTGCTGGAAATATCGGAAAGAGTAGGTCTGTCCCGGCGCGCTGCGCTGCTGGTGCAGTTCGTCCCACTGCACCGCGGCCAGCTTGCCTTCGCGAACGCCTTCCACGGCGAAGCGCATCTGGCCCTGGCTGATCGCGCCACGGTTCAGCGTCTGCGTCAGCATGATCTGGTAGCGCCAGGTTCCGCCCGCCTCAGGTGCGAATTCGGCCACATGCACGCTCAGGCCCTTGCGCTGGCTGGTAGAACCGACCAGCCGCTCATAGAACGCCACATCGGCACGCAACGCAGCGATCTCCTCATCACGTTCGGCCAGCGCATCCTGCACTTCGGCGTTGGCCGCGCGGCTGATCTGATCGGAGCGGGTGAGCGTGGACTCGCGCTGGCGCAGGTTGCGCAGTTCGCCGCGCACCACGGCCAGCTCACGCTCCGCCTGCATGCGATTGGCATCGGCCTTCGCCAATCGCGGCGCGGCGGTGTAGCTGGCGGCGACCCACATGGCTACCAGACTGCCCGCCCACGCCAGGCCGAACAGCAGGGAGGCTCCACGACGGCGCACAGCCGCGTCACGCGGCACAACCCTGAAGCGAGATGGAGCAGGTGCAGACATGACGGACATGCGGCATGCGGCGCTCAGCCGGCAGCCAGACGGGACCCCTATACTCGCCGCAGTGGCGCGAGCCCATGAGTCTAACGGGAGTAGCCGGCATGTCCGAAGCGCATCTTTTCGTAATTGGGATCCTGTTGGCATGGATGGCCGGGATCCGCGTCTATCTCACCGTTTTCGGGCTGGGCCTTGCCGGGGCGCTGGGCTGGCTGGATCTGCCGCCCGCCTTGCAGGTGACCGAATCCTGGTGGGTGCTGGGGACTTCCGGGGCGCTGGCGCTGACCGAATTCTTCGCCGACAAGATCCCGGGCGTGGACTCCGGCTGGGACCTGCTGCAGACCCTGGCCCGCGTGCCGGCAGGCGCGTTCCTCGCCGCCGCCACCCTGTCCCCGGATGGCCAGCTCAGTGGCGGGGCGCTGGCTGCGGGAGCCGGCGTGGCGCTCACCAGCCATTTGCTGAAGAGCGGCTCACGTGCCCTGATGAACACCTCGCCCGAGCCGGTCAGCAACTGGACCGCCTCGGTGGCGGAAGACGCCGTGGTCGTGGGCGGCCTCGCGATGGCCTTTGCGCACCCCTGGATTGCGTTGTTCCTTGTGATCGGAGTGTCGCTGCTCATCGCGCTGGCGGTCTGGTGGGTCTGGCGCAGCGTGTCGCGCGGACTGAAACGCTTGCTGCAGACAGCGCCTTCAGCTCCCGTGTCGCCCCCGACCTCCGGCCCGTGACAGGCGTCGGCGCATCGGGGATCATGGGTCTGCCTCACTCGTGAACTTCGTCGCATAATGGGGCTCAGCTTGGGGAAGCCTGATGTCCGCCATCGATTCCACATCCCGCCCGCAGGATGAGCCTTCACGCTCGCGCCTGCGCGCAGAAACCCCGCCGGCACATTATTGGCGCCGTTGGGTGGACGATGCCGCCCCCGAAGACGCGGCCGAACCCGGAGCCGGAGAGCCCGTCGAGATGACCAGCCAGTCCTCCACACCCACCGAGCCGCCGGCAACATCCGCACCTCCACGAGCCGCGGTTGCCGCGACGCCTGCTGAACCACCCTCTGAACCCGTCGATCCGGAATCGCCCTACCGCGTGCTGATCGTCGAAGACGACCGCGGCCAGGCCCTGTTCGCCCAGAGCGTGCTGCACGGCGCCGGCATGCAGGCCGACGTGCAGATGCAATCCGATGGCCTGCTCGACGCCATGCGCCGCTTCCGTCCCGATCTGGTGCTGATGGACCTGCACATGCCCGGCCGTGATGGCATGTCGCTGACCATGCTGCTACGGCAGCAGCCGGAATACCTGCACCTGCCGATCGTGTTCCTGACCGGCGACCCGGACCCGGAACGCCAGTTCGAGGTCCTGGAAAGCGGCGCGGACGATTTCCTCAACAAGCCGATCCGGCCCCGCCACCTGATCGCGGCGGTGTCCAACCGCATCCAGCGCGCGCGCCAGCGCAGCCAGGCCCAGCAGGCGCCGCGACCCTCGCTCAACACCGATACCGGCCTGCCCACCCGTACCTTCGTGCTGCAGCAGCTCGGCGAGTCGCTGCAGCGGCAGGGGCGCGGCGGGCTGTTCTTCGTCGAGGTCAACAGCGCGCTGAGCCTGCGTGAACGCTACGGCTATGCGGTGTTCGAGCACCTGATGAGCCAGGCCGGGCGCCAGTTGGCTGCCGCTGCGTCGCCGCACCCGGTGGCGCGATTGAACGACAACAGCTTCCTGATGCTGGCCGACAGCGTCGACGAGGCGACCCTGGCCGCCCTGGCACAGCAGTTGCGCGACGGACTGGCCGGGCATGACTTTGAAACCCGCCCCAGCGAAGTGCTCAAGCTTCGCGGCTCGATCGGCTACACCGCGCTGTCCCTCGGCTTCGCCGACGCCGGCAGCGCGCTGGAGGCGATCGAGCGTGCCGTGCTGCAGGCCCGCCTGAAATCCGACAGCCTGGCCGAGTACATACCGGCCCAGGTCGATGACGACGCCCCGCGCATCTCGCTGGAGGATGGCCAGTTCGAGCTGGCCTACCAGCCCATCGTGGCGGTGGCCGGCAACGACCAGGCGCAATACCAGGTGCTGCTGCGCATGCGCCAGCCCGACGGTTCCCTGCTGCCCGCGTCACAGGTGATCCCGGCGGCCGAACTCGCCGGCGGCATCGCGCAGATCGACCACTGGGTGCTGGAGCACGCACTGTTCGTGCTGGCCGAGCGACAGGCCATGGGACCGTCGCTGCGCCTGTTCGTCTCGCAGTCGCCGCGCTCGCTGGCGCGCGAGTCGCATGCCCCCTGGCTGCTGGATGCGCTGCGCGCGCGCGGCATCGAGGGCACGTCGCTGGTCATCGACCTGCGCCTGTCCGACGCCCTGATCCATACCGTCACGCTGCGGCAGTTCTGCCAGCAGTTGATGCCGGCAGGCGTGCAGTTCTGCCTCAGCCAGTTCGAGCCCGGAGTGGAAGCCGACGCCCTGCTGACGCAGCTGCCCCTGGGTTTCGTGCGTGTTTCCAGCAAGTACGCCAGCGCCCACGCCGATCCGGTCCTGCGCGACCAGTTGCGCGGGATCATCGACAACGCCCACCGCCAGGGCCTGCAGGTGATCGGGCAGCAGATCGAAGATCCCCAGGCCGCAGCGGCCATGTGGATGGGCGGTGTCGACTTCATCCAGGGCAATCTGGTGCAGGCGGTCGGCACTGAACTCGGTTTCGACTTCCACAACGCGGTGCTGTAACGATGCCCACCACCGGACGGACGCCGGTGATGCCGTGGGTGACGGCGGCGCTTGCCGCGTCGTCGGTCGCATCGATGGGCCTGCACTGGGCAGGCATCACGGGGCCTTGGCTGCCCGTCGCGCTCGGGACAGGCGCGGTGGGGCTGGCAGCGGCCATCGCCACCGGACTGCAATCGCACAGCGAAGCCCGCCAGCGCGCCGGTGTGCAGGCGCGCGCGGCGATCGCCGAATCCGAGCGCGACAGCCTGCAACGGGACCTGCATCGCCATGATCGGCTGGAGCAGGAGTTGATGCGCGCCAAGCAGGCCGCCGAATCGGCTGCGATGGCGAAGGGCGAATTCCTGGCCACGATGAGCCACGAGATCCGCACACCGCTCAACGGCATCGTGCCGATGCTCGAGATGCTGTCGCGTGCGCCGCTGGCACCGGACCAGCGCGAGATGCTGAGCACGGCCACCGCATCCTCGCACCAGCTGCTGCGGATCGTGGACGATATCCTCGACTACTCCAAACTCGAAGCGAACAAGCTGGAGTTGGAGATCACCGGGTTCAACCTGCGCGAGCTGCTCGACAGCGTGCTGCAGCTCATGTATCGCCCTGCCGAGAACAAGGGGCTGCGGTTGAGCCTCCAGTTGGATCCCGCGGTACGCCTGCCGGTCCGTGGCGACCCGGTGCGGTTGCGGCAGGTGCTGACCAACCTGGTCGGCAACGCGATCAAGTTCACCGATCGCGGCTCGGTCACGCTGGTGGTGCGGCGGCTCGGCGAAACCGCCGCGCAGCATCTGCTGCGCTTCGAAGTGCGGGACACCGGCATCGGCATCGAAGAAGATGCGCGCCACCGCCTCTTCCATTCCTTCAGCCAGGCCGACGCGTCGACCACCCGGCTGTACGGCGGCACCGGGCTCGGCCTGGCGATCTGCCGGCGCATCGTCGACCTGATGGGCGGCCGCATCGACGTGGTCTCCGAGATCGGGCGCGGCTCCACGTTCTGGTTCGAAGTGCCGCTGATGAAGGTCATCGGCGACCTGCGCCAGCGCGACAACGGCGCGCTGGACCACGGCCGCGTGCTGATCGTCTCGCCCGATGCCCGACTGCGGCAGCGCCTCACCCTGCTGGCCACCAACTGGGGCATGCAGCCAGTGGCGGTGGAAACCACACAGGAAGCGCTGGACCGGCTGCGCATGGCCAGCGAACAAGCGCAGCAGGATTATCTGGCGGTCCTCGCCGACATCAGTGGCATCCGCAGTACCGCACTGGCGCTGCACCGCGCCATCGCACGTCGCCCATCGCCCGATCCGCTGCGCCTGGTCTGGCTGTACGGCGACGAGACCGTCCCGACCGAACTGCACCCGCGCAGCACGCTGCTGTCGCGGCAGTCGCCGGATGCGGACCTCCGCGCAGCGCTGACCGGCGCCGCGCCGGAACATGATCCGGACGTGGTTGCCATTGCCATGGAAGAGATATTTCCTGAAACCGGGAACGCGGCCCCGCTGCCTGCCCCCGAGGTGCCGCGCACAACCGACGCCCGTGAGATGCAAGCAGCGGTCGCTCCCGCAACGCATGAAGCGGAGGCGCCCGTTCCGGGTCCGGAACCCGCCGTCGTCAGTGCCATGCGCACCGAGCCTCGCCTGCTGCTGGTGGAAGACAATCCGGTCAACCTGCTGGTGGCGCAGAAGCTGCTGTCCGCGCTGGGCTTCAACTGCGAAACCGCAGCCAATGGCGACATCGCCATCAAGCGCATGCAGGTGGAGCACTTCGATCTGATCCTGATGGACTGCCAGATGCCGGTACTGGACGGCTACGCCGCCACGCGGCGCTGGCGCGAGTTGGAGGCGCAGCGCGCCGATGGCGTTCCCCGCCTGCCCATTGTCGCGATGACGGCCAATGCGATGGCCGGGGATCGCCAGCGCTGCCTGGACGCCGGCATGGACGACTATCTCGCCAAGCCGGTGTCGCGCGAGCAACTGGAAAGCTGCCTGCACCGCTGGCTGCCGGACCGCATGAATTTCGTGTTGCGCAATGCCGCGCTCGTGCCCGCCGCAGAACCGGCGCCGCCGGTCCCGGCCGTCGCCACCGCGCGCGCGCCGGCGCCGAGCTTTCCGGTGCTTGACCAGACCATGCTGGAGGAACTGCGCGAGATCGCAGGTGACGAGACCACGCGCATCATCACCATCTTCCTGGAAGACGCGCCACGCCTGATCGGTACGCTCGAGAAGGCGGCTGCAGTGCCCGACCTGGATGCCATGCGCGACGCCGCGCATACGCTCAAATCATCCAGCGCCAACGTGGGCGCGATGGCCTTGTCGGCCGCCGCCAAGCGCGTGGAACTGGGCGCACGGGCGCGCAAGCTGGAGCGCCCGGCCGTCGCCGTGGCACTGGTCATCGCCGAGTACGCGCGCGCGCGCATGGCGCTGCAGGGCTACGCGGCGCAACAGCTCGGCAGGCCGCTGTTGCCGCCGACGCCAGCGACCGGTCAGTCGTCGCCTTCGAGTTTGGTCAGCAGGTAATTCGGCTCGCCGATGCGGTCGATCACCGACAGCTGCGTTTCCAGCCAGTCGATGTGCTCCTCTTCGGAGTCGAGGATGTTCGCGAACAGCTGCCGGCTGACGTAATCGGCTACCGATTCGCAGTATGCGATCGCCTCGCGCAGCAGCGGCAGCGCTTCCTGTTCCAGCGCCAGATCGCACTCCAGGATCTCGCGCGGGGTTTCGCCGATGCGCAGCTTGCCCAGCGCCTGGAAGTTGGGCAGTCCATCAAGGAACAGGATGCGCTCCGACAGCTTGTCGGCATGCTTCATCTCGTCGATGGATTCCTTGTACTCGTGCTCGGCCAGTTCCTTGAAGCCCCAGTTCTTCAGCATCTTGGCGTGCAGGAAGTACTGGTTGATCGCGGTCAGCTCGTTGTAGAGCGCCTTGTTGAGGTACTCGATGACCTTGGCGTCGCCTTTCATGGCCATGCTCCGTGGGCGGAAGAACGGCAAAGGTTAGCCCGTGCACGCGCGCCGTGACGGAACGCGAATCGTGATCATTCTGGAGGGATGCCGCGCCGCCGACAGGCGGTCGCGCGGACGTCAGGCTGCGTGCGAGAGCGTCAGGATGGGGAACAGCGGCTCGCGCGATGCGGGTTGCGCGGCCTGCAGCACGTCCATCGCCATGTCCAGACAGCTGCCGCAGTTGGCGCCCGCGCCCGTGCGCATGGTCAGCTCGGCCACGGTGGCGCATCCCGCGGCGGCGGCTTCACGGATCTGGCGGTCGGTCACGCCGTTGCAGATGCAGACATACACGGTGGCGGTGGCAGTGCGGCGGGCACGGGATGGCCCGACGCCATTTCACCCAAGATGAGAATGATTGTCAATTCTTGACGGGTTCGCCGGTGCCGCCCCGTTTACGTGCCGGCCGGTCACGGCCACGCCAGCGGTTCCCGTCCACCGAAGCCCGGGGGTCGGGCAGTTGCGGGGGGATCGCTTGCGGGCCCGCGACCCCGCGGGCGAACGAGGCCAGGTGCCCCAGTGCGCTGGCGTACACGCGACGCTTGAACATGACCACGTGTTCGAGCGGATACCAGAAATCCACCCAGCGCCAGTGATCGAATTCCGGGCTCTCGGTGAGGTCCAGGCGGAGGTGGGCTTCGTCGCCGACCAGGCGCAGCAGGAACCAGACCTGCTTCTGGCCAATGCAGACCTGGCGTTCGTTGCGCCGGATGGCACGGGGGGGCAGGCGATAGCGAAGCCACCCGGGCGTGACGCCCAGAACTTCCACATGTTCGGGCAACAGGCCTGTTTCTTCGCGCAACTCGCGGTACATGGCCTCGACCGGCGTCTCGTCCGTGTTCATGCCGCCTTGCGGGAACTGCCAGCCATCCCGGCGCACGCGTCGCGCCCAGAACACCCGGCCATCCGGCCGCATCAACACGATGCCGACATTGGGTCGGTAGCCGTCCGGATCGATCACGATGCGGACTCCATAAATCTACTGTCCCCGACTCTGCCACGCCCCGCCGCATGCGACAAGCGCGGCACCCCGGCTTGACAGGCAGGGGGTCGAAATGAAGAATACGCGGTTCACGCGGCTATGTAGCTCAGCCGGTTAGAGCACAGCACTCATAATGCTGGGGTCGGTGGTTCGAGTCCACCCATAGCCACCAGAATTTCTTTGAAATTCAACGCGTTATAAAAACCCGCCCGACGGCGGGTTTTTTGTTGACCGTGATTGCCCACTGGCGAAAGAGTGTGCGCCGGCTTCAGGGTGGCTTAGTGGATCGCCTACGCAACGTGCGAGCCAATACCGACGGTTACATCTCCCTTTGAGGTCCGCACATGGTCCGACGGGATTTGGGCCCATGGAGGATCTACAGGGCTCATGAGTCTCCCAATCCTGCAGGAACAGAGCCTAGTCTCATCTGATTAGAGGCCGCGCGTCCTATCTCTCGAAGCAACACGGGGCGGCCCAGGGCGTCGCTGTGCGGCATAATCCCTTGCACTGGAGGTGAAGCTCATGGACTTGACACAAGAACTCGGTCAGCTGCTGGCTGCACCGTCTTGGCCTCCTATCGGTCCATTCGCTCGCGACTGCTCAAATCAGTCACCGCTCCCCTTCCTGAAATGGGCCGGGGGGAAAAGATGGCTCATGCCGCTTGCCGACGGCCTTAAAGGCAAGCTCCAAGGAACTTACATTGAGCCCTTCTTGGGGAGCGGAGCCATGTACTTCGGACTGCGCCCCATGTCCGCGATCCTGTCAGACCGCAATGTGGAGCTGATCGACACATATCAGGCGCTGGCGCATGACTGGGAGTCCGTGTGGCATCACCTGGTGAAGCACGACCGCCTTCATTCCTCTGATTACTACTATGAGGTGCGTGATCGGCAATGCAAGACGCCATCTACGAGAGCCGCGCGCTTCATCTATCTCAACAGAACATGCTGGAACGGACTCTATAGGGTGAACCGCGCCGGAGTGTTCAATACACCCATAGGCACCAAGAAGCGCGCTGTCCTGGAGACAGACGATTTCGAGAAGGTGGCCGAACTCTTGCAGGGCGCAGAGCTGACTTCGGGGGACTTTGAGGACCAAGTGGATCGCGCGGGCGCCGGCGACTTAGTGTTCGCTGACCCACCGTATACGGTCCGACACCAATACAACGGGTTCGTAAAGTACAACGAACAGCTATTTTCTTGGGACGATCAGGTTCGCCTTTGTGAGGCACTAGCCAGAGCCAAGAGACGAGGCGCTTATGTCATTTGCACAAATGCCGATCATCACAGTATTCGCGAGCTTTACGGGTCGGACTTCAAGCTCATATCACTTTCGCGATACAGCTCTATAGCAGGCGCCGGCGGGACACGCGGCAAATATGCAGAAATTGTGGCTATTTGATCAAGGAATCGATGTATGGCTGAGGAAGCAGGCGCACATGGAGCACCAACATCCGGACCGTCTAGCTGGCGACGGCTCTGGCGCGGAACGCAGATGTTCATCCGGATGATGCCGATAGTCGGCCATCTCCCCAACTGCACCACGAAAGACCATGTCAGCGCATTGAAGGAGTTCGTTCCAACCATAGTATTTGGCACTGCGACGTTTTGGCTGACAGCGGTGATTCTTAAGGCCTTTAAGACCTATGCAGGCGCAAACTTCCTCGGCCTTGTTTACGAAACTACCTACGCCGGTCAACTCTTCATCTTCGCGGTCGGCATGCTTGGGCCGATCCTGATCGCATCAGCGGTCGAACCCCCAAACACTAGGCAGTTCCCCGGTCGCCTGGGGCATTTCGCAATTCTCATTCTGCTTGGCGCCTTGGCTTCTGGCCTTTATGCGGTCGCTCTAGCTGGTCGTGAACCCGAAGTATCAAAGCTTATCGACAGTGACTATGTGTACACATCATCCATCGTCATCGCTGCGCTTGTGGTTGTCATGCGCTATCTGACCACCGTGTATCGGAAGAACACCCAAAGCTTTGATACTGAGGAGCGCCTTAAGGCTCCCGAGAAAGAGTTCGCGGAGACATTTGCAGCGCGACACGAGGTGGACCCCCTCACCCCTTCGGCCGACAACGACCTAGCCAGCGCCCTGGTTGATCGCTTCAATGCAAGGGGAGCGACGCCATGAATAAGTATCAGAGCATCCTCGATGCGCCATACGAGCTCGCCCTTCCCTGTGTTCGAGTCAGCCAGCCAATCGGCGACTTTTACATCGCATCGATTGATTCTGCGCAACTGCGCGAGATAACGCACTACGATGTTCGCACCATGGTGCAAGGCCGCGAGATTGACGAGTACCTTGGTATCCAGCGACAGGTGAACCCCAAAAGGGTGAGAGAGATTGGCCAGTATGTAAACACCGTCGACGCCTGCTTTCCAACTGCAGTTATTCTGGCCGTCGATGGCCGATGCGCAACATTCGACGAAGCCACTCGAACTCTTACGCTGCGAAACGTACTCGAAGATGGACAGAGAGTTATCGACCGAACGCAGATAGCGCGCGTCCTCGACGGCCAGCATCGTATTGAAGGTCTGTTCCATTTAGCCCAGAACCACCCCCCTTTCGAGATAAACGTTTCCATCTTCATTGAGATGGACATTGAGAGTCAGGCATACATCTTCTCAGTCGTCAATCTCGCGCAGACCAAGGTGAGCAAGAGTCTTGTCTACGACCTGTTCGAGTACTCGCGCGCGCGAAGCCCGCAGAAAACCGCCCACTCGCTCGCAGTCGCGCTGGATCAGGCAAGCGCCAGTCCGTTCCACAAGCGAATCAAAAGACTGGGTGTCGCCACTTCCGGAAGGTTCACTGAAACACTGACACAGGCGACGTTCGTGGAAGCGCTACTGCCTTACATCACCACGAACCCCACGCTGGACCGAGACGCTTACCTGCGTGGAAAGACGCCCATCAAGGCGAATGCCGATGAACTACGCAAGGTGATCTTCCGGAACATGTTCATCGAAGAGCGCGACTTAGAAATTGGCGACATCTTGTTTAACTACTTTTCGGCTGCTCGTGCACGCTGGCCTGTCGCTTGGGAGGGGGGAGGCGATGGCGCGATGCTCAACAAGACAAACGGTTTCAAAGCACTAATGCGTCTCCTAAGGCCGGTCTACTTGTTTCTTGCGGACCCCGGCACGGTAGTAGACGCAGGCAAGTTCGCTTCAATGTTTTCGCGTGTCCAACTGGAAGATGGCGACTTCACCACTGATCGTTATAAGCCCGGAACAAGCGGCGAGACCCTTCTTTTTAGGGAACTGGCCGACCAGATGGGCTTGCGCTTGTAGCCACAGAATGCCTTGCTAGCCGAGTTGAATTGCGAGACACATACCGAGACCGACGCCCCCCGGTTTTGAGTAGCGATGCGATGTGGAGTCCAATCCCACCTGACCAGGAGATTGGACGTGAAGAAGCGTTTTCCAGAAGAACAGACATCGGCTTCCTGCGGGAAGCCGACGCCGGCATGGATCAAACGTGGGCGGATGGCGCGACTGCAGACCCAGGCAGAGACACAACGTCCCGGCACGCGGCTCCACGACGCTGCGCTTCCAAGGCAGCGTCACCCCTCTCTCAGCGCAAGCGCGGCGGGATCCTGGTGCTGCTCCCGCAGGAGTTGGTTCACTTCGGCCAACGACGGCATGGCGGCGAATGCGCCCTTGCGTGTCACCGCCAGCGCGCCCACTGCGGCGCCGAAGCGGATGGCGTCTGCGAGGCCTTCCTGATTCTGGCAGAAGGCATGGAAGCCCCGGCCATCGCCACCCAGCTCCCCGAGGCGGAACAACAATCCGCCAACGAAGGCATCACCGGCCGCCGTGGTATCGCGCGCCTCGACGCGGAAGCTCGGCGCGTGTCCGGATGTCTGCCGTGTGTACCACCGGATTTGGGCCGCCCCATCCGTGATGATCAGCCATTGCGCCTTGCCTTCGAAGATGCGCGCCCGCACGGCCGCCTCGCCGTCGGCGCCGCCACCCAGCGGCTGCGCCAGGTAATCCAGTTCCTCCTGCGAGAGCTTGACCAGGTCGGCCGTCGCCAATGCCTGCCACAAGCGGGGGCTCGGATCCGTGTCCTGCGGCCACAGCGCCGGACGCAGGTTGAGATCCAGGCTGACCATCGCCCCGGCATCCCGCGCACGCGCCATCCCATCCAGGGTCGCATCGGCGATGGCGGCTTCGGTCAGGCTGTTGGAGCAGACATGGAAACTGCCGGTGCCACCGAAGCAGGCAGGCACGAAATGCGCACTGCGGAACAGCAGGTCGGCGGCGGGCGGGCGGTAGAAACTGAAGCTGCGCTCGCCCCGTTCGTCCAGCGCGACGAAGGCGAGGGCTGTCTTGGCCGCACTGGTGCGCACGATGCAATCCGTCGCCACACCAGCGGCGACGAAACTCTGCAGCAGGAAGTCGCCGAACATGTCGCTACCCAGCATGCCGGCGAAATGCGTGTCCGCGCCCAGCCGCGCGGCGGCCACGGCCACGTTGGCGGGCGCACCGCCGGCGTACTGGAGGAACGCGCGCGGCGTGTCGGGCGTAGCCGGCGGCTGCGCGAGCAGGTCGATCAGGGCTTCGCCGAAACAGACGATCTTCGACATGGCTTACGCTCCCTGCGCCTGTGTGGCCCGTGCCGGGTAGGAACCCGACAGGCCGTAGAACACGATGTAGCCATAGCAGACCAGCGGCAACAGGAAGGACGCCTGTACGCCGATGCCATCGGCAAGCACACCCTGCAGATAGGGCACCACGGCACCGCCCACGATGGCCATGATCAGCAGGCTGGAGGCCTTGTTGGTCAGCGGCCCAAGACGCTCGATGCTGAGCGCGAAGATGGTCGGGAACATGATCGAATTGAACAGGCCCACGGCCACTACGCTGTATAGCGACACCTTGCCGCTCCCCAGCAACGTTGTCGCCAGCAGCACCACGTTGGCCACCGCGAACAGCGCAAGCAGCTTGCGCGGCGAGAAGCGGACCATGATCGCCGAACCGGCAAAACGCCCGATCATCGCCAGCGTCCAGTACGCCGCCACGTAGCGCGAGGCTTCCTGTTCGCTGAAACCGCCGATGGCCGGCATCGAAAGGTAGTTGACCAGGAAGCTGCCGATGGCCACTTCCGCACCGACGTAGAAGAAGATTGCCAGCACACCGAAGCGCACGTGGCGATGGCGCAGCGCGTCGCCCAGCGTGTGCCGCACCGGATCGGCGGACTCGGTGGTCTCGCTCAGCGCGGGCAGGCGGAACAGGAATACGAACAGCGCCAACAGGAACAGCACCACCGCCAGCCCCACATACGGGCCCTGCACCGCCTGCGCTTCCTGTGCGCGATAAGCGACCTGCTCGACTGCCGGCAGCGCGGCGATCTGATCGGCGCTCTTCACCGTGTTGCCGAGGATCAGCAGGCCACCGATCAGTGGTGCGATGGCGGTGCCCAGCGAGTTCAATGCCTGCGCGAGCGTCAGGCGGCTGGAACTGGTCTGTTCGGGCCCCAGCAGCGCCACGTAGGGATTGGCTGCCACCTGCAACACGGTGATGCCGGTGGCCAACACGAACAGCGCGCCCAGGAAGGCTTCGTACACACGCAGTTCCGCTGCCGGCCAGAAGCCAAGTGCACCCACGCCAGCGATGGCGAGGCCGGCCACGATGCCCTTCTTGTAGCCCAGGTGCGCGACCAGCCGGCCGGCCGGCAGCGACATCAGGAAGTACGCGCCGAAAAAGGTGAACTGCACCAGCATGGCGCGCGCGAAATTCAGTTCGAACACCGCTTTCAGGTGCGGGATCAGGATGTCGTTGAGGCAGGTCAGGAAGCCCCACATGAAGAAGATCGTGGTCACCACGGCCAGCGCCGCACGCGGCGTGACGGCCGAGGCGGACCCGCGGGAGGTCACTGAGGGTGGGGATGATGCGATCGGCATGCGGTCGTAGACCTCAACGGGCGAATGGGAAAGAAGAAAGGGGAAGCGTCATGGGCGCGGTACGCCGCTGCTTTCGCGGATGCACAGACGCACCGGCGCGATCGTGCGCGTGGGCGCGGCGTCGGGATCGGCCACGCGCTGCAACAGCATGCGCGCCGCCTGCCGGCCGCGCTCGCGCGGATCGACCGACAGCGTGGTCAGCGGCGGCGTGGTCATCGCCGCTTCGGGAATGTCGTCGAAGCCGGTGACCGCGAAGCCCCGGCCCGGCTGGATGCCGCGCGAAGCCAGGCCCAGCATCAGGCCCAGCGCCACCGTGTCGTTGTAGCAGACCGCGGCGGTCGGACTGGCGCGCTCACCAAACAGCGCGCCAGTGCGCGTGGCGGCTTCCAACCGGTTGGGCGCCGACTCGATCAGCCATTGCGGCTCCACCGGCAAGCCCGCCGCGGCCATCGCCTGCGCGAAACCCGCGCGCCGCTGCCGGCACGAACTGGAATCGGCATGGCCGCCGAAGAACGCGATGCGGCGATGGCCCAGGCCGATGAGATGCTCGGCCGCCATGCGTGCGCCGCGTTCGTTGTCCAGCGCCAGGAAATCCCATGCGTCCGCGCCGGCCAGCTCACGGTTGAACAGCAGCACGTGGCTGCGTGCATCCAGCACGGTACGCAGTTCGGCGGCATCGCTGCCTTCGGCGGGCGACAGGATCACGCCCGCAGGCGTGTGCTCCATCAGTGACGCCAGCACCGCCTGCTGGCGCTGCGGCGATTCACCGGTGCTGCCCAGCAGGGTGACGT
Organism: uncultured Pseudoxanthomonas sp.; assembly: GCF_946886695.1. The sequence continues at coordinate 58,015 of NZ_CAMPJD010000002.1, forward strand.
AGCCCTGTGCGCCCAGCGCTTCATCCACGCCCGCGGCGAATTCCGCGAAGAACGGGTTGGACAGGTCATTGATCACCAGCGCGACGCTGGAAGACGTGCGCCTGCGCAGGTTGGCCGCGCTGCGGTTGTAGACGTAGCGCTGGCGTTTCAGTTCGGCCTCGACCCGGGCGCGCGTGTCGGCATGCACCAGTGGACTGCCGCGCAATACCAGCGACACGGTCGCGCGCGATACACCAATGGCATTGGCGATATCGGTGACCGTGACCACGCGTTGACTGTCGCGCTTGCGCTCGGGCGTGGTCGCCTTCGCTTCCCGGGTCTTTTTTGCCACTTTGCTGACCGGCTTGGCGGTGCGCGACGAGGCGGACTTGGCCTTGCCGGTGGCACCGGCGCGAGGGGGACGCTTCTGGCTCATCTGGATCGATCCATTCCCGTGGAGGCGCCCAGCGTAAACCATGGCGCCAGCACGCAAGCCCGGGCGGTACGCAGACTCATCGACCCGCCCCGTTCAACGTGGCCGCATCCGCGGCGCACGGCGATGCGGGCAGGTCACCCGGCCGCGTACCCCATCCCTGCTGCGGCGGCGTGCCGGTCAGCGCCACCTGCAGGCGGCCGCCCTGTTGCAGGCTTTCCCAATCCAGCCACACAGACGGATGCGCGCGGCCACGCAATGACACGCTGCTGATGTACTGCAGCGTGTTGCCGTCCGCCTGCGGCGCGTCGATGCGCAGCGTGCGGCCCTGACCCAGGTCGATGTCGACGCGTGGGAAACGCGGGGGATGCAGCACGAACTGGCCCGTGCCCGGCACCACGGGATACAGGCCCATGGCGCTGAAGAGATACCACGCCGACATCGTGCCCAGGTCATCGTTGCCGGTGACGCCGTTGGGAGCATTGGTGAACAGCCGCTGCGCCGCATGCAGCACCGTGGCGGTCTTCCACGGCTGGCCGATCAGCGTGTACATCCACGGCGCGTGCAGGTCGGGCTCGTTGTTAGGGTTGTAGCGGTACTGGTTGTAGTAGCTGTAGGGCCCCACCACCCATTCCTTGCGTGCGGCGCCAGTAGGATCGGCCAGCAGCGCGTCGTAGGCGAAGAAGGTGTCCAGGCGGCGTGCCGCCTGCTCGCGGCCGTGCATGGCCTCGACCAGCCCTGTCACATCCTGCTGCGCCAGCCACTGATACTGCCAGGCCGTGCCCTCGTGAAAGCCATGGTGCGAACGCGGGCCGTAGCGGCCATCCGCCGGCGTGTACCACTGGCCGTCCTCGGTGCGCGGACGCGGGAAGCCACTGAAGCCGGCCTCTTCATCGCGGATGTCCGCATCCCAGAGCGTGCGCCAGTTGCGGCCACGCCGCTTGAGCACGGCCGCGTCATCGCCATGACCCAGCGCGTCGGCCATCAGCGACAGCGAGCAGTCGGCCAGCGCGTATTCCAGCGTCGCCGAGCCGCCGTGGTGCGGATCCACATCCATTCCCTTGGACGGGAACGCGCGGTCGTACTGCACGAAGCCGTGATGGAGATAGTGGGGATTGCCGGAACGCCCGGCATGCCGCGAGTTCAAAGGGGGTACGCCGAAGGCGTTCTCGCGCAGCGCGGCATACGCATCCGCTTCGCGCCCCTTCATCGCACCGAAACGCCACAGGTCGACAAGGAACGGCGTCACCGGGTCGCCGGTCATGATGTTGGTCTCGAAGCTGGCGTAACCCCAGCGCGGCAGCCAGCCGCCCTGTTCGCGGATGGCCAGCAGCGATCGACCGATGTCGACGGCGCGTTGCGGTCGCAGCAGCGCCACGAGTTGGTTCTGCGAGCGGTAGGTGTCCCACAGCGAGAAGTACTCGTAGTAGGTCCAGCCCTCGGCGCGATGGATGCGGTCGTCGTAACCCCGGTAGCGGCCGTCGGCGTCGCTGCCCGTCAGCGGCTGCAGCAGCGCGTGGTACAGCGCGGTGTAGAACACGGCGCGATCATCCGCGCTGCCGCCCTGCACGCGCACGCTGGCCAGTTCCTTGTCCCATGCCGACTGCGCGCGCCCGCGCATCGCATCGAAGCCCAGCAGGCGGCCGCCCTGCATGCCTTCGCTGCGCAGGTTGTTCCGCGCGCCCTCGGCGTCGACGTGCGAGATAGCCGAGATGGCCGTGACGGAAGGATTGCCGTCCAGGTCGAATGTCAGCCATGCGCCGTTCGGCTTGCCCTCGCCTTCCATGCTGTGGCGTGCATTCGCCACGCCGCCCGCTTCGCCCCAGGTGCCGAAGGCCTTGAACGGGCGATCGAACTCCAGGCGGAACCACGTGGTGTACTGGTGGCCGCCGCAGAAACTCTTGGTGACCAGCTTGCCTTCCACCACGCGATCGCCCACCACGTTGATGAGACTGCCGGTCACCGCATGGCGCTCGTTCGCCTGCCCCACGTTGACCAGCATGTGGCCATCGCCGCGGCTTGAGAAGGTATAGCGTTCGGCGGCGGCGCGGGTCAGTGCCGTCGTTTCGGCATCGATGCCGCCGTAGTCGGTCAGGCGGACCTTGTAATAGCCAGCCTGGCCGTTCTCGCCGTCATGGCGGTAGCGCGAACCGTAGCGCTTGTGATCGAAGGTCTTGGCGTCGGCCGTGTCGAATTCACCGCCCGGGCCGATGCGTCCGGTGACCGGGAGCACCGATACCTGGCCCCCTTGTTCCCAGCAGCCCGCACCGGAAATGAAGGAGTGGCCGAAGCCGCGGATCTGCGGGTCGTCATAGCGCCAACCCGAGTAATGCGAGCCGATCGGGCTGACCTGGATCTGCCCGAATGGCGCCGACGCGCCCGGAAAGGTGTTGCCGTCATCCTTGCTGCCGATGAAGGTGTTGACCTCTGCGGCCAGTCGTGGCGGCGCGGCTTCGGTCGCGGGCACCACCAGCGCCAGAAGCATGCACAGGGAGCCCAGCATCGTCAGGGTCTTTTCTCGTTTCATGCGCTCACAGGTCATCGCAGTTCACCGAAGGCTTGCGCGGAATCCCTGCGCAGGCCGGAATAGGGTTGGCGGCATCCCTGCCACCGCAACGAATGGAAAGTGGCCCGGCCGTAGCCGGGCCGTCCACCCCACGCCGCTTGTCGCCAAGCGGGAGAGAAAGCATGGGGGGAAAACGCGGAGGACGTCCTCAGAACTTGTACGTCAGGCCCAGGTAAGCGACGCGGCCTGCATAACCATTGGTGTAGAAGCGGTCCTTGGTGTCGTTGCCCAGGTGCGAGCGCGTCTCTTCCTCGGTCAGATTCAGCACCGATGCGCTGATGCTGAGTGCCGGGGTGATGTTGTATGCCGCATTCAGGTCGATCTGATAGTACGGCTCTTGGTAGACGTTCAGGCCATTGACCAGACCTTGCACCACTTCGCCACGCCGGTTGTACGAGGCGCGCAGCAACAGATTCTGCGCTTCGTAGAACACGGTGAAGTTGGTCTGGTTCTTGGCGCTGCCGACCAGCGGCGACTCGCCGAGCTCGGTACCGTCGCCCAGGGTGATCGCCGCTTCGTTGGTGTCGTTGTAGGTGTAGTTGAACTGGAAGCCCAGACCGAAATCCAGGGTGTGCTGCGCATACAGTTCGACACCCTGCGACACCGCGTCGCGACCGCCGGCGTCCGTCGAGTAGTTCTGCACGGTCACGGTCTGGCCGTTGATGACCATCTCCACGTCGGCGATCACCGGTACGGCAAAGTTGCTGACGTCCTTGCGGAACAGACCAACGCCCACCACCGAGCCCGGTTGGAAGTACCACTCCAGGCCGACGTCGTACTGGTTGGCCTTGTACGCTTCCAGTCGCTTGTTGCTGCCGGAACCGTACCAGCCCAACTCACCCGCACCACCGGTCAGGCGGCGGTCGTCGACATACTCCTGACTGAAGTAGTTCAGGCTGCCGGGCGCGGCGATGTCGGCGTAGCCCGGGCGCGAGATCACCTTGGACGCCGCTGCGCGCAACACCAGGTTCTCGGTCAGGTCGTAGGCCAGGTTGAAGCTCGGCAGTATGTCGGTGTAGCTGCGGTCGAGCGCGTTGATTTCGTACGTCTCGGGCCGCCCCACCCTGTCGGTAAGTCGCCAGTACCCTTCGCTGCCGCAGTAGGTACCTGTGGGTGCCCCGGCAGGTGTGGTGGCGCCCTGCAGGCAGGCGAGCGGGTTGCCGGCGGCATCGTCGAAGAAGTAGTCGTTGTAGGACGTGACCTTGTCCGTCGAGTCGGCATGCTGGCTGGTGCCCACGATGCGCACGCCGATGTTGCCGCGCAGCCGTTCGGTGCGGAAGTTGGCCTGGAGGTAGGTGGAATAGATCTCTTCGTCGACGTTGTAGACGAAGTTGTCCTCCTCCCGGGTCTGCATCGGGCCGTACGTACCGTTGAGGTAGGCGATATAGGCCGGATAGTTGATGGCCGGATAGGCGCTGGCATTGATGCCGCCCGCCAGGTTGCCCATCTGGTACAGGAAATCCGGCGAGAACTGGGTGGCGATGCTGTTGCAGCCGCCATTCCAGTAGCGGTTCTCATAGTCGCTTGGATCGGTGCCCGGACACACCCAGTAGCTGTTGCCGGTGCTGCGGTGGATGCCACCATCCCGACCCTTTACGCCGAACTGGATCGACTCCAGGAACTTGCCGTCGGTGTACCAGGTGGTATCGATCTGGGCGTACTTCTGCTCGGTGCTGTTACGGGTCCAGGACGAACCGGTCGACCCCAGGTCGACCTGCAGGATGCCGTTCCGGAGGTTCTCCATCAGTTCCGGCGAGAACGTCATCGTCGGCGTACCGGTCAGATCCCACGCGCTGGCGAAGTTGCCGTTGGTCCAGCTGCCGTCCGCGTTCTGGCGGCGCGGCTTGAGCGGCACGGCGAACTGCAGCTCCGGACCGCCCTTGGCCCAGGTGCGCCCGCCCTTGAACGAGACATCCACCGACTCGCCACGCCACTCGGCCGCGAAGTCGGCAGTCTGCGACAACGACTCCTCGATGTTGTAGCTGCCGGTGATCTGCGGCGTCGGCACGGTGCAGTCGTCCGATCCCCAACCGCCAGGCGCCATGCCGGCGGCGGCGGCCTCGTCCTCACTGCAGTAATACGTCTTGCCCGGATGCAGGCTGTAATCCGCACCGGTGACGATGGTGCCGCTCGGATCGAAGCTCAGCCCGTCGAGCAGGCGGCCACCCCGCCAGTTGCCGTCACCGAAGTAACGCGCAATGTTCCATTCCGGAACCTTCAGCGTATTGGTCTGCGAGTTCTGCGACAGGTCGAAGCGGAAGTAATTCGCGGTCAGGGTCAGATTGTCGGTCGGCTTGAACTGCAAGGTCAGCTGGCCGCCCTTGCGCTCGCGCTCCTCTTCCTTGACATTGAGGTTGACCGAGGTCGGCATCATGAAGCCGGTGTAGTAGTTGCCGTTCTGGTCCCAGAAGCCCGTGCCGCCCCACCAGTTCGAGTTGAAGTCGGAGGGCTGTCCATTGACGTCGACGGCGGTGCCGCCTTCGTCGCGGCCGTACCATTGCCAGCCCTCAGTGCTGGCACCCAGGGTGCGCGTGGTCCGTTTCTGCTGGGTGTAGCCGACGAAGACGCCGAAGCGGTCGTCCTTGTCGTGCCAGGAATACGAGCCCGAGAACTGGCCGTCGGTCTTCTTGGTGGTGTCGGCCCAGGTACCGTCAACGGAGACGAAGCCGGTGTTGGATTCCAGTTCCAGCGGCCGGCGCGTGTGCAGGATCACGGTGCCGCCGACGCCGCCTTCATCGATGCGCGCTTCCGGCGTCTTGAACAGCTCGGCGCTGGACAGCATGTTCGACGGCAGCAGCATGTAGTTGAACGACCGGGTCGGGTCGCCGTTGGACTCGGCCGTGGCGATGTAGTTGCCGTTGAGCTGGGTGAGGGTCAGTTCCGAGGACAGGCCGCGGACGCTGACATTCTTTCCCTCGCCGCCGTCGCGGGTAACGATGACGCCGGGCACGCGCTGCAGCGCGTCGGCCACGTTCTTGTCGGGGAACTTGCCGACATCCTCGGCAGTGATCACCTCGACGATGGCGTTTGCGTTGCGCTTCTGGTCCAGGCTCTGCTCGATCGAGTAGCGGTAGCCCGTGACGGTGACCTTGTCCAGATCCGTGGCGGCGGAACCGCCCTGCTCCGTCGTCGCCTGTTGCGCGAGCGCGATGCCCGGCAGTACGGCGGTGGCCAGCGCGACGGCGATGGCGGTGGATAGAGAATTGCGGATGCGTACGTGTGGCGTGCCTTTCATTTCAATCACCCTCTCCCAAGATTGATTAGCTGCTGACGCAAGATTGTTTGGATCGATCCAAAGTTCTGATGCGATGAATCTGTTTTCAATGGAAGGCCGTACGTCCACACAAACCGGCAGGCGCACCCTTCCGCTGCGCCTCCCCCTCCCACTTGCCAGTAATCCCGGAATTAGATCGGTCTAATTCCGCCGTGCGAATAATTACCATAATGTTTCAGTGCATGCATGCTGCCGCGCAGCATCCCGTTCCGCTTGGTGGATGGCGCATGCAGGGCGCCAATGCACAACGCTGGCACCGCGCCCTTTCGTCCCTCATCGGTGCACGACAAGGGACGGTGACCACCCTATCGCTCGGATACGCTCAGGACCGTGGTCGGCTTCAGCAGCTCCAACTCCGCAACGTCGATCACTGCTCCGTTCGTGAACTGCAACCGGTATTCACGGAAGTCGCCGGGCTTGCCTATACGGAACGGCCTGAGCTGCTGCGCCCATCTGAAATCCTCGGCACGCCGTTCGTCCAGTGTCGCCCACGAACCCGTCCCGTCGCGCCCTTGCAGCTTCCAGCCCAGCCCCGCCAACGGCGCGCCACCGCTGGTGATGGTGTAGTGGCTCACACGGGTCGCCGCTCGGAACCGGACATCGACCGCCGCCTGTACCGGCAAGGGCTGCGAGGTGGCGGCATCATCATCGAACACGGCCGACGGCGTTTGCCCCGCCAGCGCGATGGCCTCCGCGTTGCGCGACGCATCCGTCAGGCCCGCAGGCGCCGTACCCGGCGCGGTCATCGAGGGAGGAAGCGCATCGGCCCCGCTTCCCCACGTGGACGGCGCGCTGCCCATGACGAATTCCAGCACGCCGCCGTCGGCGATATCCTCATGCCGGAGCCATGCGCGGTCCCACGGACGACCGTTGAGCTTCAGCGACTGCACATAGACGTTGCGGTCGTCGTTGCCGTGGGCAATGACGGTAAGCGTGCGCCCATTTTCCAGCCGCACGTCGACACGCTTGAATGCAGGCGAGCCGATCACGTACTCCGGCGCCCCCATCCGCAGCGGGTACAGCCCCATCATGCCGAACAAGTACCACGCCGACATCTCGCCGTTGTCTTCGTCACCGGGGTAGCCCTGGCCGATCTCGCTGCCCAGGTAAAGCCGGCGCAGCACGTCCCGGGTGATGCGCTGCGTCTTCCAGGGCTGGCCGGCGGCGGCGTACATCCAGGGAATGTGGTGCGAGGGCTGGTTGCTGTGCGCGTACATGCCCATCCGCACGTCACGCGCTTCGGTCATCTCGTGGATGACGTTGCCGTAGGTGCCTGCGAACTCGCGGCCTGCGGTTTCCGGCGTGGCGAAGAATTCGTCAAGCCGATCCGCCAGCGCCTTTTCCCCGCCCAGCAGCGTTGCCAGCCCGCTTGCGTCGTGCGGCACGGTGAACGCGAAGGTCCATGCATTGGCCTCGGTGTAGTCGCCTCCCCAGATCCGCGGGTCGAAGTCCGCGACCGACTGTCCCCACGCTCCTTTCGCATCACGCCCCCGGAAGAACCGGGTCTCAGGATCGAACAGGTGTGCATAGTCGTTGGCGCGGGCCTGGAAGTACTCGGCCTCCTCGCGATAACGCTGCGCGCGCGCAGGATCGCCTTCATCGGCGGCCAGCGCCCGACCGAACTGGGCCAGGCCGAAGTCGTTGATCGCACCTTCGAGGGTCCACGACAGGCCTTCGTGCACGGCATTGTCCGCGTAGCCGCGGTACATCGAGTGCACAAGGCCCTTGCGCCCCACGTTGGACACGGGCGCAACCACCGTCGCGTTGCGTAGCGCGGCCTCGTAGGCTTCCCCGGCATCGAAGCCCCGCACACCCTTGAGCCAGGCGTCGGTGAACGCGACATCGGAACTGGTGCCGACCATCAGGTCCGCATAACCCGGCGACGACCAGCGGGCGATCCAGCCGCCGTCGCGATACTGCTGCAGGAAGCCGTCGATCATCTCGCCGGCGCGCCCGGGCGCGAACAGCGCGTAGGCCGGCCAGCTGGTGCGGAACGTGTCCCAGAAGCCATTGTTGACGTAGATCCTGCCGGCCTTGATCGGCGCGGAGGTGCGCTGGTCGTCGCCACCGGCATGGTCCTTCGACCAGCTGTTCTGGTCGGCGTGCCGCCAGTCGGGATGCTCGATGCTGCCGACATTCTCGTGTGCGATGTTCGGATACAGGAACAGGCGGTAGAGATTGGAATAGACCGTCGTCAGCTGGTCCTCGCTCGCACCGTCGATCGTCACCCGCCCGAGCAGCGCATCCCATGCGGTCTGCGCACGCTCGCGCACGATGTCGAAACCCTCGGCGCCGATCTCCTGGTCAAGGTTGCGCCGCGCCTGCTCCACCGAGATCAGCGACGTGGCGATGCGCATGTTCACCTCGCCGCCGTCGCCACGTGCGAACTTGACGTAGTGCGTCGGGCGTCCGGTATCGATCGCACCGCTGCCGATCCACGGCCGGTCGAACGTTGCGTAGACGAACATCCGGGTAGCGCCGTTCGACAGGCCGCTGCGGGTCTCGGTATAGCCATGCAGCGTCTGTGTATCGGGATCCAGCGTCAGCCCGGCGCGCGCATCCACGTTGTCGAACAGGAGATTCGCATCCCCGCCCTGCGGGAACCGGAACCGGAAGATCGCCGCGCGCTCGGTCGGCGCGATCTCGGCCCGGATGCCGTTGTCGAAGGCGACCCGATAGGTATGCGGCCTGGCGAGCTCGTTCTCGTGCGAGAACGACAGCGCCCGGCGCTCCCGGTCGGCTTCGGGCACGCCGCGCGTGGACGATGGCATGACCTGGAAGGTCTGGCGGTCGCCCATCCACGGGCTGGGCTGGTGGCTGATGGACAGCGCCTGCAGACGCGGCCGGTTGTCGGCACCGTTGTGCTCGCTCCAGCGATAGAGCCATGCCAGCGTGCCCGCATCGGTGACGGGCACCCAGAAATTGAAGCCATGCGGCATCGCGGTCGCGGGAATGTTGTTGCCGCGCGAGAACGTACTGTTGGACTGCGTGCCGCGGTTGGTCAGCACCAGGTCGCTGGGACGCTGCGCCAGCGTGCGCGGCGTTTCATCGAGGGCGATATCGTCGATCCAGCCACTCGCACCGGCACGGGAGCCGGGGGCCAGTTCCAGCTCGATGGCCTTGATGCGTCGCCCGAGCAGCGCGGGCATGTCGCCCAGGCGAACCTGTTTCCGAGCCCATTGCTGGGGGTACAGCGTCATGGACGCCGCCTGGCCGGCCGCACCGATGGTGGCTCCGTGCTGGTCACGTGCACCGGTGTCCGTCAACCGTGTGCCGTCGTCGAGGACCAGGTCCAGCGATACACCCGTGGAAGTGGAGACATCACCGTCGATGATCTCGGGCAGCACCATCCATGACAGCGTGGTTTCCTCGCCGATCTCGACATCGACCGCGTACAGACGCGCGCGCGCCGCCGCACTTCCGCGGTACTGCAAGGCATGCATGCCGCTGTAGCCCATGCCGCGTTTTGCCGCGTAGGGCTGTTCCGGGCCGTTGCCCACGGCCAGGCGCAGGCCGCCCGCTTCCGTCGTCAGGGGCACAGGCTGGCCCGGTTCGAACGATGTAGAGAAATGCGCCTCGCGTGCGCCGGCGCCGCTGGAGGCCAGGAGCAGCAGGGTGGCGAGGACCCTTGCGGATGCGCCGCGGCGGCGGGCGGCGTCAGACATCGCTGCGCAGCACTGACAGGACGTCATGACAGGCTCCCATGGTGTGGTAGTCCGTTTTTCCGGCAGGACTCTTGTCGTCGTCGTACTTGTGGTTCTCGCGATCCAGGATGCGGAACCACGCGCCATGTTCGTGGTCGATCATGTGCCGCCACGCGTAGTCCCACAGGCGGTCGTACCACTGCCAGTAGCGTTCCTCGCCGGTGGCCTTGGCCAAGCGCGCCGCACAGGCCAGCGACTCGGCCTGTACCCAGAAGTACTTGTCGTCGTCGCAGATGAAATGGCGTCCGTCGGGCAGCGATGGACCTGCGATGTCCTTGCGCAGCGACTCCGGGGCGAAGCCATAGACCAGCCCGCCGGACTCCTGATCCCACGACGCCTCCATCGAGCGGTCGAACAACTCCGCGGCACGCGGCACCAACCAGTCGGTCGGCGTTCCTGCACGGCGCAGATGATCATCGAGGATCAGCAGCAGCTTGGACCATTCGGTCTGGTGCCCGGGCTGGAAACCCCACGGACGGAACAGATGCCGGGGATCGTCGCGATGGTAGTCGGTGTCTACCTGCCAGTCCGCGCCATAGTGCTCCCAGACCAGGCCCTCGCTCTGCGCAGCCTGGCGCCGGGTCATGTGGTCCGCCAGCTGCTGTGCGCGCTCCAGGTAGCGGCGCTCGTGGCTGGCCTCGTATGCGGCCAGCATGGCCTCGCACATGTGCATGTTGGCGTTCTGTCCGCGGTAGGGGCTGAACTGCCAGTCGCGCGTGGCTTCGTCACGGTACAGGCCGTGCTCCGGTTCCCAGTAGCGTGTTTCCAGCAGGTCCCAGTGGGCGTCCATCCACATCCGGCACTCTTCCACCCCTGCGCGCAGCGCGATGGAATACGCCAGCAGGACGAAGGCGGCACCGTAGCAATGCTGCGTGGTGTCTTCCGGCACGCCGTCCCTCAGTGTCCAGAAGTAGCCGCCGCTCTGCGGATCGAGATGCCGCTCGCGCAGGAAGGCAAGCCCGTGATGCACGGCCTCCATGTACACATCGCGCAGCGCAGGATCTTCCTCGCCAAACTCGCGTGCCGCGGTGGCGTAGTTGAAGACGAACCGGGTGCTGCTGACCAGATGGCGATGGGAGGCGTCGTAGACGCGCCCGTCGTCCTTGAAATAATGGAAGAAGCCACCCGCCGGGTCGATGCAGCGCGGATGGTAGAACGCCATGGTCCTGCGGATGTGGTCGCGCAGGAAGGCTTCGCTGCGGAAGTCGTCGTGCATGGGAACGGGCTGCGTCATGGCGTCGGAAGGCTCCGGGGAATGGGGGAGTCGGAGGGAAGCGCGTCGGCCAGCGAACGTATCCGCAGGGCGCTGCGCAGGGTATCGGGATCCGCATCGGAGGCCACTTGCAGCGAGATGCGTTCGCCGGGAAGCAGGATCAGCGCGTTGTCGGACAGGTCGGCGTCGACCTGGCCGAAGTCGACCCATACGGCGCGTGCCAGCGCCTCGGCCGTGATATCGAGCACGTGATGGTCGCCTTCCTGGCGCAGGTGGGTTTGCAGGCGGGGATCGGGCCACTGCATGTCCTTGGCCGCTGCGGGATAGACGACCTCACGCGCGGGGGGTTCGCCGTCGGCGGCCAGATCGAACACCGCGACGGTCGCCGATGGCGCCGCGCCTCCGAACAACTCGGCATCGTCATAGATGGCGATGCGCGACGCCGACAGCGGCGCGATCTCGACCCGTCGCGTCTCATCCCGCAACACACGCCCCTGCAGCGTCATGACGCGCAGACGGAGCGTGCCGGCACGCGACGTGGTCCGGTCGGAGACGATGCTGACGGTGGTTCGTCCTTCCTTGCGCAGGGCGGCCACGGTCACCGGCGCGAAGAACCGGCGCGCATGGAACTGCAGCGCCTTCCAGCGCCCGAACCAGTCGATGCCCGACCACGACGCGCCCGGCCACACATCGTTGAGCTGCCAGTACAGCGAACCCATCGTGTATGGCCGGCTGGCGCGATGGTGCCGCGCCGCCAACCCGATGCCTTCGGCCTGCATCACCTGGCTGAGGTAGACGAAATCGGTGAAGTCGCGCGGCTCGCCGAACTCCATGCGCACGTAGTGCAACAGGCGCTCGTTGCCCTTGCCGGCCATGAACTTCTGGTGGGCCTCGATCACCGGTGCATCGACGCGCTGCTCGTCGCGCGCCGCGAAGTGATCGATCGTGCGCTGCACCGGCCACGCCTGCAGGCCGTACTCGGACATGAAGCGCGGCGTCACGTCCAGGTAGGCCGAGGGCGGACGCGCCGGATTGCCCCAGACTTCCCAGTAGTGCATGTCGCCGCTGGCCGGCGTGTTCGCCGCCTCGGCCATGTCGTCGCTGGGCGAACTCGGCCAGTAGGCGATGCCACCGGCCTCCTCCTCCACCACGCTGCGCAGGTCATGGCCGAACAGCTGCGCGTAGCCTTCCCAGACGCGTTGCGCGAACGCCGGATCGGCTTCCTTCAACGTCTTGCCGTGGCCCCAGTATTTCCAGGCGATCTCTTCCTCGTTGTTGCCGCACCACAACACGATGCTGGGATGATTGCGCAGCCGCCGCACCTGGTCGCGCGCCTCGGCCACCACGTTGGCGCGGAACGCGGGGTCATAGGCGGGCTGCATGCCGCCGCCGAACATGAAGTCCTGCCAGACCAGCAGGCCGAGTTCGTCCGCGATGTCGAAGAACGCATCGCTCTCGTAGTAGCCGCCGCCCCAGTTGCGGATCATGTTCATGTTCGCATCGACCGCCGACTGCAGAACGCGCCGCAGCTGCGCGGGGGTGACCCGGGGCTGGAACATGTCGAACGGGATCGCGTTGGCACCCTTGGCGAAGATCGCGATGCCATTGACGTTGAAGGCGAACCCCCTGCCCTGCGCATCCGGGTCGCGGCGCAACGTCACGCTGCGCAGGCCGGTCCGTTCGCCCCGCGCGTCGATGACCTGCGTGCCGTCGAGCAGTTCCAGATCGAAGCGGTACAGCGGCTGCGATCCATAACCGACCGGAAACCAGCGCTGCGGCTTTTCGATGCGGATCGCCTGCGAGATGCGATTGACGCCGGCCGCCAGCGACACGCGCTGCGTCGCCGCGAGCACACGCGCGCCATCCGGCGCGGTCCGCCACAGGCGCGCGAGATAGCGGCCGGCGCGCACGGCGTCGACCGTCGCCACCGCGGTCACGTCTGCGCGTTCTTCCGTCACATGGTCCTGGCGCAGCTGCAGGTTGTCGATCCGCGCGCGATCCCAGCTTTGCAGGCGCACCGGCTTCGAGATGCCCGCGGTGACATAGCGCGGACCCCAGTCCCAGCCGTAGTGATAGCCCGGCTTGCGCACGAAGTTCGCGGTCATCGCGTCCTTTGGCTCGTCGCCGTAGGGCGAGGGATAGTTGCCGGCGATCCGGTGCGGCATCGCCTGCACCTGGGGCAGCAGCTTCGCGATCGGCGAGCGCAGGATCACGCGCAGTTCGTTCCTGCCCACGCGCAGCCGTTCCTGGACGGGCACCCGCCATGTCCGGAACGCGTTGTCGGCGTCCAGCACCTTCTCGCCGTTGAGGAAGACCTCGGCGAAGGTATCCAGCCCTTCGAACACCAGGTCGCTGCGCGTGGCATCTCGCGTGTCGCGGGATACGTCGAAGTTCGTCCGGTATTCCCAGTCGGCAAGGCCGATCCATTGCAGGCCTGCCTCAGGCGCACCCTTGTAGGGATCCACGATCAGGCCGTTGTCGAACAGGTCCGTGTGCACGGTGCCGGGCATCGTGGCGCGATGCCATTGCCGTGCCCCGGCGGGACCGGCGTCGGGCGTGGCCGCACCATCGTGCAATTGCCGGAATTCCCAGCCGGCATCCAGCGTGCGTTCGCTCACTGCCTGCGCCATCGCCGGGACCGACGCAACGATCAGCGCAAGAGCGCAGAGGACATGTACCTGCCATCCGCGACACCGGATGCGACCCGCCTGGTGCTTGATGAATCGCGGCATGTGGACTCCCCGGTTGATGGTCGATGTGTGCATGGTTCGACACCTGCGCGGCCACCCGCGCATGCGGGTGCTTTCCCTTGAACGGCGATCCGGTAGTCCGACGGTAGAGCACGGCGCACCTTCCGCCCCGATGGCACCCCTTGCGAATATGCCGGACTTGGATCGATCCAATTGCGTGGCTAAGATGTAGCATGCCGGGCGCGGCGACGCATGCTGCTGCGCAACAGGAAGCGATCGGCGCCCCGGCTCAGCACACGCCGCACTCCGACCGGACACTCGAATGACCGGTCTCGCGGGCGTGTGCTAGCGTCCCCCGGATTCGACCGATCCAAAAGGTGCAGGATGAACACGCGTTACGCGACGAAGGTCATGATGCTGGCGGGTCTGGCGGCGGGTGCGATGACGTTGGCCGGCAGCGCATGGGCGGCATCGGCAGACGTCGGCGAGGCCGCGTACAAGGCGGTGGATCCCTTCATCGGGACGGGGGGCGAAGGCCATACCTACCCCGGCGCCACCGTCCCCTACGGCATGGTGCAGCTGTCGCCCGACACCCGCATCCAGCCACGCAAGGATGGTTACGGCTGGGCCGCCGGCTACCGGTACGACGACACCACCATCGTCGGCTTCTCGCACACGCACTTTTCCGGCACCGGTCATTCCGATCTGGGCGACCTGCTGCTGATGCCCACCACCGGCGAGCTGAAACTGGAACGCGGCGACCCCGACAAGCCCGGCAGTGGCTATACCTCGCGCTTCCGCCACGCCACCGAGACCGCCCAGCCCGGCTACTACGCCGTCACCCTGGACGACCACGACGTGCGCGCCGAACTCACCGCCAGCCCGCGCGTGGGCATGCACCGCTACCACTTCCCCGCCGGCAAGCCCGGGCATGTGGTGCTGGACCTGCGCACCAGCATGTACGACTACCCCGGCAAGGTGTCGTGGTCGCGCGTGCGCGTGCGCGCCGACGGCACGGTCACCGGCTTCCGCGAAACGCGCGGCTGGGCGCCGGGCCGCCAGCTGTATTTCGCGCTGCGCTTCTCGCAGCCGGTGACCGGTCACGCGCTGCACAACACCGAGCAGGACATCCCCTACAAGGGGTTCCCGCCGCCCGGCGAAAAGGATCCGCGCCAGCGCGCACAGATCGAAGGCCGGCAACTGGTCGCGGCGTTCGACCTGGCCCCGGGCGTCGGCAAACCCGTGCTGGTGAAAGTGGCCATCTCGCCGGTCAGTGAAGACAACGCCATCGCCAATCTCGACGCAGAAGCGCCCGGCTGGGATTTCGACGGCATGCGCGCGGCCGCCAGACAGCAATGGAGTGAAGCGCTGGGTGCCGTGGATGCCCAGGGCGACCCGGCGCAGCGCACCCGCTTCTACACCGCCCTCTACCACACGTTGCTCGGCCCCACGCTGTTCATGGACAGCGATGGGCGTTACCGCGGCCCGGACAACGCCGTGCACCAGGCGGAAGGCTGGACGAACTACTCGACCTTCTCGCTGTGGGACACCTATCGCGCCCTGCATCCGCTGGCCACGCTGCTGCAACCGCCGCAGCGCACGAACGACTTCGTCAATTCGCTGCTGGCCGCGCGCCGTGAGAGCCCGTACGGCGTGCTGCCGGTGTGGTCGTTCCACGGGCAGGAAACGTGGTGCATGATCGGTTACCACGCGGTGCCGGTGATCGCCGATGCGTACATGAAGGGCATCCGCGGCTACGACATCGAGGAAGCGCTGCAGGCGATGGTGGCCAGCGCCAGCTACGGGCCGTACGACGGCATCGCGCAGTACCGCGAGCTGGGCTATGTGCCCATCGACGAGGAAGGCGAAGCGGCCAGCAAGACGCTTGAGTACGCCTTCGACGACTGGACCGTGGCGCAGATGGCGCGTGCGATGGGCAAAGCCGATGTCGCCGCGACCTTCGAGAAGCGCGCGGCCAACTGGAAGCATGCGTTCGACCCCGATACCGGCTTCATGCGTGCACGCAAGCGCGACGGCAGCTTCCGCACGCCCTTCGATCCCAGCGCCAGTGGCTATGGCACCGACTACACCGAAGGCAATGCATGGCAGTACTCGTGGTACGTGCCGCAGGACGTCGCCGGCCTGGCCGCGGCGCATGGTGGCGATGAGGCCCTGCTGGCGCGCCTGGATGCGGTGTTCGATGCGAAGGTGGATGCGTCGGTGTTCGCGCACATGGAAGACATCACCGGCCTGATCGGCTGGTACGCGCACGGCAACGAACCCAGCCATCACGTGGCCTACCTGTATGCCTACGCGGGCCAGCCATGGCGCACGCAGGCGCGGTTGCAGCAGATCATGTCCAGCCAGTACGCGGCACGCCCGGACGGCCTGGCCGGCAACGACGACCTGGGGCAGATGTCGGCGTGGTACGTGTTCACGGCACTGGGGTTCTATCCGGTCACGCCGGGCAGCAACCAGTACATCATCGGCCGCCCGTTCCTTCCGCGCGCAACGCTGCACCTGCCCAACGGCAAGCGCTTCACCATCGTCGCCGACGGCCTGGACGCTGCCCACGCCTACGTGGGCGGCGCCACCCTCAATGGCAAGCCGCTGACGCGCGCGTACCTGACCCACGACGAGATCCTCGCCGGCGGCGAACTGCGCTTCGTGATGCAGGCGCAACCGGATACCACCTGGGCCACCGATCCCGCCCAGCGGCCGTACTCGATGTCCCGCTAGGGTCAGCCCATCGCATCCAGCGCTGTGCGAAGCGCGCGGACACGCGCCGGATCGGTCTCGGACCAGTCCGGCGCGAGCCCCTGCAACGCTGGACGGCGGAAGCCCATCGAGGAAAGGCGCGGTGCCTTGGCCGACGCGTGCCACTCGCGTGCGCCGGTCAGCGTCGCCAGTGCGGCGACATTGCCGGCGTCGATGCCGGCGCCCGGCATCACCGTCACGCGGCCCGCGGCCTGCGCTACCAGCGCGGCGATGCGATCAGCGCCCTCCACCGCCGTGGCCTGACCGCCTGACGTCAGCACGCGTTGGCAACCCAATGCGATCACCTGTTCCAGCGCCTGCGCCTGGTCACGCGCCGCGTCGAAGGCGCGGTGGAACGTCACCTGCAACGGACCCGCCGCCGCGACGAGTCGTTCGCACAACGACAGGTCAATGCCACCATCGGTCTGCAGCGCGCCGATCACCACGCCATCGCAGCCCAGCCGTACGCACATCTCGATGTCGCGCAGCATCACCTCGGTTTCGCGCGCGTCGTAGAGAAAATCGCCCGCGCGTGGCCGCACCAGCACGAACAACGGGATCCGCAAGCGTTCGCGTGCCAGCGCCAGCGTGCCGTAGGACGGCGTGGTGCCTCCGGAAGCCAGGCCTTCGCACAGTTCCACCCGGTCGGCGCCGGCCGCCTGCGCCGCCAGTGCAGAGCCCAGCGAGCCGGCCGCGATCTCGAGCAACCGTGGCGTGCGTGCGCTCATGCGCCTTCGCCGTACACGGCGCCGGAGGCCAGCAATGCGTCCTGCCGTTGCGTATCGCAGACCGCGTAGACGAAGCCCGGGTGCAGCGCGAACGCGCCGGCTTCGCCGTGCTTGTTCAACGCCAGGAAACAGACCTGCAACGACTTGCTGGCTTCCGGCCGCTTGCGCACCACCCGCGCGATGGCCTCGCGGCACGCCTCCATGGGCGAACGGCCCTGACGCATCAGCTCCACCACCAGGAAGCTGGCCGCGTTGCGGATCATCTCCTCGCCCACGCCCGAGGCGGTGGCGGCGCCGACCTCATTGTCCACATAGAGACCCGCGCCGATGATGGGGCTGTCGCCCACGCGACCGTGCAGCTTCCACGCCATGCCGCTGGTGGTGCAGGCGCCCGCCAGCCGTCCATGGCGGTCGATCGCCAGCATGCCGAGCGTGTCGTGGTTGTCGTGGTCGCCCGGCCGCTGCCGGCGTTCGGCATTGATTTCGGGTTTGTACTCGGCGCGCGCGCGCCATTCGCGCCACGCCTGTTCGGCCTGCGGTGTCAGCAGGCGTTGCTTGGTGAAACCCTGTTCCACCGCGAACTGCTGCGCGCCATCGCCGACCAGCATCACGTGCGGCGTCTTCTCCATCACCTGCCGTGCGACGCTGACCGGGTGGTCGATGTCCTCCAGCGCCGCCACCGCGCCACAGCGACCATCGCCATCCATGATGCTGGCGTCGAGGGTGAGAATGCCGTCGCGATCAGGATTGCCGCAGCGCCCGACGGTGGGATTGCACAGATCCGTCTCGGCCCAGCGCGCGCCCTGTTCCACCGCGTCCAGCGCGCCGCCGCCGGCCGCAAGGACCTTCCACGCCGGCTGATTGGCCTGTACACCGAAATCCCATGTGGACACCACGCGCGCGCCCGCAGGTAAGCTGCCCGATGGCTGGCCCGCCGACCGGCCGGACAAGGCCAATGCACCGGCCGATAACGCCGCCTGGCCCAGGAATTTTCTTCTGCCGTTCATGCCTGCTCCTCGGAGGATGGTTCAACTTTTGAGACGCGCGCGGGCCGATGCGTGCGCGCATGCATCGCGGCGCCCACCAGGCCCAGTTGCCCATGGTCGATGCGCCACACCGGCGGCGGTGCGCGCGTGCCGGTGAACTTCCCGGCATAGCGCCGTGCAAAATCGCCCTGGTGCAGGAAGGGCGCGATGTGGCGGGTCACGCCGCCGGCCAGATAGGCTTGGCGCGCGCCGACGGTCAGCACCAGATCGCCGACCAGGCTGCCGAGCCAGCCGCAGAACACCGCCAGCGTTTCCCACGCCAGCGGATCGTCGCCATGGGCGGCTTCCACCAGTGGTGCGACCTGCTTCCAGTGCGGCATGGCGCCGCGCACATCGGCCAGCGCGTCGTACAGGTGCATCAATCCGTTGCCAGACAACACGCGCTCGTTGTCCACATGCGACCAACGCCGTGACAGACACTGCAACACGTCCAGTTCGACGGCGGTGTTGGCGGCCAGCGCCGCGTGGCCGGCTTCGCTCAGCAACACCTGGCTGCCCTGCGCATCCAGGCACAGCGCTGCACCCAGCCCGGTACCCGGCCCCAGCACAAGGGCCGGAGACTGCATGCCGGGGTCGTCCTGCGCCACCAGCGCCACCAGCGCGCTGCGCTGCACGCCGGGGATGGCACGTGCGACGGCTTCGAAATCGTTGATCACCTGCAGCGACACCAGCCCGGCGTCCTGCGCCGTGCCACGCACGGACACCTTCCACGGCAGGTTGGCGTTGACCAGGCGGTCGCCATCGAGAAAACCGGCGATGGCGACCACACCGGACGTCACCCGGACACCCGGCTGGGTCGAGCAGAGGCGCAGCAGATAGTTTTCCAGAATGGCGGCAAGCGACGCGTGCTCAGCACAGCGGTACATCGCCATGTCCCGCACGTCGATCGGATCGCCCGAGGCACACCAGCCCAACCGGGCGTGGGTGCCCCCAACGTCGGCCACGAGGCAAGCGTTCCGGTGCTGCGCAGAATCCATGGGAAAACCCGGCCGATGCCGGGGTCACGTTCGGAGACGCAGCACTATACGTTCGATTTGGATCGTTTCAAAAGATTGGAGGGTTGCGCCGGGATCCAACCGACCCAGTCGGAAACATGCTCATCTGTAGAGGCCGGGACAGTCAGTCAGCGCCGAGGATATCCGTGCATGCCATCTGCATGGAGCACGAGCTGCTCCCGGGCTTCGCCGCCACGCTCCGCCACACCGGTCCGGCGATAGCGTTCGCCCGGTTTCGGCATTTCCGGCACGGGCGCTCCCCCATCGGAAAACTCGCGCACCTGCATCATCCGTGGCGCCTGCCATCGCCTGCCACGAGGATCCAGCACAACTGCACGTTGCTCACCAACGCGCGCTTCGTCGAAGCGGCGATTGCTCCAGGCACAACCGATGCTGTAAACCACGTACACGCGGATCGAGCGCGCCGTGAAGCGGCGTCGGCATCGCTGGATTGTTGGATATCAGCTCGCAGGGCATCGACTGAGGTTCTGCACCTGGCGATGAAGTCGTTCTCCAGTGGGGCATACGCAGGCTCCGATGTCCCCGGTTCCGAACAGCGCGAACGGCCGGATCAAGACGCCAAGGGCTCCGCGCCGCGGCTTCCGCCCCGCACATTGATCTCCCCCCTTCACGTCGGCATCCCGATGCGCGTGCAAGGATGGGTTCCACGTCGGTCGCCCGCCCCACAGGATTTCCGATGCCCCAGGTCTGGAGGGTCTTCAGCCACTGGTTGCGCCTGCGTCGACGCTTGTGGCGCTGGCGTCGCGCGGCCACCAAGAAGCCCCTGGGTGCGGAAGCACCCTTGCGCTCACAGCTGTTCAATGTCGAGCAGATGGAAGTGCATGGCCGCGCACTTGCGCGCGCGCACCGGATTCACGCGCGTCCCGGGCCGGAACGGCTGCTGGACCGCCTGACCGAGAACGAAGGCCTGCTGGACGACGTCTGCGCGCTGCTCACGC
This sequence comes from uncultured Pseudoxanthomonas sp., assembly GCF_946886695.1. The sequence continues at coordinate 78,359 of NZ_CAMPJD010000002.1, forward strand.
GAATGGTCCAGGACGACATGCGCATCACGCCGGCCGGCGAGTGGTTGCTGGACAACTATTACCTGGTGGAAGAACAGGTACTCACCGCGCGGCGGCACCTGCCCAAAGGCTACAGCCGCCAGCTCCCCTCGCTGAGCCAGGGTGCCTCATCCGGCCTGCCACGCGTCTACGACCTCTCGCAGGAAGCGATCGCGCATGGCGATGGCCGCATCGATGCGGACACCCTCAGCCGCTTCTTCGCCGCCTACCAGTCCATCACCCCGCTGAAGCTCGGCGAGCTGTGGGCCATCCCGATCATGCTGCGGCTGGCACTGATCGACAATCTGCGCCGCATGGCGGTGCGCGTGATGCGCGATGGCGCCGATCACAGGCTGGCCAGCGAGTGGGCTGCACAACTCAACCGCACCGCGGCGGAGAGCCCCAAGGATGTGGTGCTGGTGATCGCCGACATGGCGCGCTCGGATCCACCGCTGACCGGCGCGTTCGTGTCCGAACTGATGCGCGGCCTGCAGGGGCGTGGCGGTGTTTCGTCCATGCCGATCACCTGGCTGGAACAATGGGTCGCCGACGGTGGCCATCGCATCGAAGAGCTTGTCCACCTGGAAAGCCAGCAGCAGGCCGCGGACCAGGTGTCCATCAGCAACAGCATCGGCAGCCTGCGCTTCCTGGCGAACATGGACTGGCGGGAGTTCGTGGAGGACATGAGCGTGGTCGAGCGCGCCCTGCGCGAAGACCCGGCCCGCACCTATGCGCTGATGGACTTCAGCACGCGCGACAGCTATCGGCATGTGGTCGAGAAGATCGCCCGCCTGGCCGACGTCGGCGAGAAGGACGTGGCGGACATCGCCCTGCAACTGGCACAGTCCGCCGCCGCGTCCGATCCGACGGGCTACCAGGCCCATGTCGGCTTCTATCTCGTCGACGACGGCGTTGCCCGTACACAGGCCGCGGTGGCGGAGTTCCTCGCCGATGGGCGGCGCGCACGCCTGCGTCCGCGCCGCATTCCCCTGCTGGCCTACCTGGCGCCCATCGCCGCGATCATCGGACTGTTCACCTATGGCCTGCTGACGGCCGGATCCCCCATCCAGGGCATACCGGTCTGGCTGTTGACCGCACTCGCCCTGCTCGCTTTCAGCGAACTGGGCATCGTGCTGGTGAACTGGGCGGCGACCCTGCTCGTACCGCCAAGGCCGTTGCCCAGGATGGATTTCTCCAAAGGCATCCCGGCGACATCGCGCACGCTGGTGGTGGTGCCCAGCATGCTGGGCAGCGCCGAAGGCGTGGACAGCCTGGTCGAGGCGCTGGAAGTGCGCTTCCTGGCCAATCGCGACCGCAACCTGCATTTCGCGCTGCTCACCGATTTCCTGGACGCGGACGATGCCTCGCTGCCGGGCGATGCCGCCCTGGTCGCGCGTGCGGCGGAACGGATCGAACAACTCAACCGGCGCTATGCACCTGAGCGGGCGGAGGATGGCGGCGGCGACCTGTTCTTCCTGTTCCACCGGCCACGCCAGTGGAATGCGCGCGAGCGGCGCTGGATGGGCTACGAACGCAAGCGCGGCAAGCTGGCGGCCCTGAACCGGCTCCTGCGCGGTGGAAACACGGACGAGTTCCTGCAGGTGACAGGCAACACCGGCATTCTGTCGCAGGTGCGCTACGTGATCACCCTGGACACGGATACGCGTTTGCCGCGCGATGCGGCGCGCGAGTTCGCCGGCACGTTGTCGCACCCGCTCAACCAGGCGGCATTCGATCAGCATTCTCGCCGCGTCGTGCGCGGATACGGCATCCTCCAGCCCAGCGTCGGCACCAGCCTCAGCGGCCGGCCCAACTCGCGCTATGCGCGCATGTTCGGCAGCGAGCCCGGCATCGATCCGTACACGCGCACGGTCTCGGATGTGTACCAGGATCTGTTCGGCGAAGGCTCCTTCGTCGGCAAGGGCATCTACGACGTGGATGCGTTCGAGCACGCGCTCGCCGACCGCTTCCCCGATAACCGCATCCTCAGCCATGACCTGCTCGAAGGCTGCTATGCGCGTGCCGGCCTGGTCAGCGACGTGCGCCTGTTCGAGGACTATCCGTCGCGCTACGCGGCCGACGTGAAACGGCGCTATCGCTGGATCCGTGGCGACTGGCAGTTGTTGCCATGGTTGCTGCCCTGGGTGCCGCGCCACGGGGGCGGGCGCGAGCGCAACCCACTGTCGTGGCTGTCGCGCGGCAAACTGCTCGACAACCTGCGCCGGAGCCTGGTGCCGGCGGCGACCACGGCTCTGCTGGTGCTGGGCTGGCTGTTCTCGCCCGATCCCCTCGTGTGGACGGCATGGCTGCTGAGCCTCTGGGCGCTGCCCGTGCTGGTTCCCGCCCTCCGCGATGTCTTCGCCATCCCGGTGGACATGCCGCTGGAAGCGCATCTGCTGCAGGTGGGCCGATCGAGCCTGCGGCAATTGCTGCGCGCCGCGGTGAACGTGGCCTGCCTGCCTTACGAAGCCTTCTTCAGCCTGGGCGCCATCGTACGCACGCTGTGGCGCCTGCTGGTCACGCGCAGGCATCTGCTGCAATGGAATCCATCCAGCGAGGTGGAGCGCAGCCTGGGCAGCGGCATCAAGGCCGAACTGCTGAGCATGGCACCAGCCCCCCTGATCGCCGCCGCCATCGCCGCGTTGCTGGCGATGAAGCAGCCGGCGGCACTGTGGGTCGCAACCCCGCTGCTGGCGCTCTGGCTGGTGTCGCCGGCCATCATGGCGTGGCTGGGTCGCCCGCCCGGCCAGCGCGACGGAAAGCTGTCTGCGATGCAGCTGGCGTTCCTCGGGAAACTGTCGCGCCGCACCTGGGCGTTCTTCGAAACCTATGTGCGCGAGGAGGATCACTGGCTCCCGCCCGACAACGTGCAGGAACATCCCACGCTGGTGGTGGCGCGGCGCACGTCACCCACCAACATCGGGCTGTCGCTGCTAGCCAACCTGGCTGCCCACGATTTCGGCTACCTGCAGACCGGCGGCGTGATGGCGCGCACGCGCCTGGTGTTCGACACGCTTGATGCGCTGCCACGCCATCGCGGGCACTTCTACAACTGGTACGACACCGCAACGCTGCAGCCCCTGCCGCCGGCGTACATCTCCACCGTCGACAGTGGCAACCTGGCAGGCCACCTGCTGACGCTGCGCCAGGGCCTGCTGGCCCTGGTCGACGCGCCCGTGCTGGCGCCCGGCACGTTCACCGGGCTCGCCGATACCCTGGCCGTGCTGAAAGACGCACGCCAGGGCGTGCGTGTGGAAGGCGACACGCTGCATGGTGCGCTGGAGGCATTCCGTGCGTCACTGGCGCAGGCGCAACAGGAACCGCCCGCGACCGTCGAGGAAGCCGAACGCGTGCTGGCCCGGCTGGCGACGCATGCCGATGACATCGCGCTGGCGTGGCCGACGCCCGACACCGACGGTGGGCATCCCCATCATTGGCCGACGGCACTGGTCGAAGGCTGCCGGTCCGCGCATGCGGAACTGCAGTTCCTGCTCCCCGACGCCGGTACCGGCGATGGCCAGCGCATTCCGACCTTGCGCGAACTGCAGGACGGATCGGCCAGCCCGCTGGCAGGCCGGCGCGCGCGCGAACGGATCCACCAGCTGGAACGCCTGGCGCATATCGCCGGGCAGTTCTCGCTGATGGAATACGACTTCCTCTACGACCGCGCGCGCCACCTGCTCGTGATCGGCTACAACCTGGACGAGCACCGCCTCGACAGCGGCTTCTACGACCTGCTCGCCTCGGAGGCGCGCCTGTGCAGTTTCGTCGCGATCGCGCAGGGCCAGTTGCCGCAGGAAAGCTGGTTCGCACTGGGCCGCCTGCTGACCGAGGTCAACGGCGACGCCACGCTGCTGTCGTGGAGCGGCTCGATGTTCGAGTACCTGATGCCGCAGCTGGTCATGCCCAGCTACCCGGACACGCTGCTGGACCAGACGTCGCGACATGCCGTGGACGCGCAGATCGCGCACGGTGCACGGCATGACGTGCCGTGGGGCATCTCCGAGTCGGGCTACAACACCGTCGACGCACGCATGAACTACCAGTACCGCGCGTTCGGCGTGCCGGGGCTGGGCCTGAAGCGGGGGCTGGGCCAGGACCTGGTCATCGCGCCGTACGCCAGCATGATGGCGTTGATGGTGGCGCCGGAAGCCGCGTGCCAGAACCTGCAGCGGCTCGATGCGCTGGGGTTCGGTGGACACTTCGGCCTGTACGAAGCCATCGACTACACGCCGGCCCGCGTTCCGCCCGGACAGGAATGCGTGGTGGTGCGTTCGTTCATGGCCCATCACCAGGGCATGGGCTTCCTTTCGCTCGTCCACCTGCTGCGCCAGCAGCCGATGCAGCGGCGCTTCGTCGCCGATGCCGAGTTCCAGGCCACCCTGCTGTTGCTGCAGGAACGCATCCCGCATACGGGCGTGTTCCATCCGCACGAGGCTGAAACGCTCGGCACGCGCGCCGCGCCGACCGAGTCGGAAACCCAGTTGCGCATCTTCCGCGACCCGGGCGCCTCGCGCCCCGCCGTGCAGTTGCTCTCCAACGGGCGCTACCACGGCCTGCTGACCAGCGCCGGCGGCGGGTACAGCCGCCATCGCGACATGGCGGTCACGCGCTGGCGCGAGGACGGCACGCGCGACAACTGGGGCAGCTTCTGCTACCTGCGCGACGTGGAGAGCAGCGAGTACTGGTCCACCTCGCTGCAACCCACCTGCGTGCCGGTCGACCAGTACGAAGCGATCTTCTCCGATGCAAAGGCCGAGTTCCGCGGACGCAAGCGCGGCTACGAAAGCCATCTGGAGATCGCCATCTCCGCCGAGGACGACATCGAACTGCGCCGGTTGCGCCTGAGCAACCGGAGCCGGCGCACGCGCACCATCGAGATCACCACGTATGCCGAAGTGGTGCTGGCGCCGGCCATTGCCGACGAACTGCACCCGGCCTTCAGCAACCTGTTCGTGCAGTCGGAGATCGTGCGCGAGAAGCAGGCGTTGCTGTGCACGCGCCGGCCGCGCGCGCACGATGAAGTGCCGCCGTGGATGTTCCACCTGGTGGCTGTGCACGATGCCGACATCAGTACGATCTCGTACGAGACCGACCGCGCACGCTTCCTGGGCCGTGGCAACACGCCCCGCTCGCCGCATGCGCTCACCGACCAGGAGGCGCTCTCGGACAGCGAAGGCTCGGTGCTGGATCCCATCGTGGCGATCCGCTGCCGGATCGAACTCCTGCCGGGGCAGACCGCGTTGATCGACATGGTCCAGGGCGTGGGCCTGGACCGCGATGCATGCACCGACCTGATCGACAAGTACCGGGACCGCCGCCTGGCCGACCGCGTCTTCGACCTGGCCTGGACCCACAGCCAGGTGGTCAGGCGTCAGATCAACGCCTCCCAGGCCGACGCGCAGCTCTACGAGCGACTGGCCGGCCTCATCGTGTACGCGCATCCGCTGTTGCGCGCCGATCCCGACGTGCTGCTGCAGAACCAGCGCGGCCAGTCCGGGCTGTGGGGCCACGCGATCTCCGGCGACCTGCCCATCGTGCTGCTGCAGATTTCCGATGCCGACAACATCGGCCTGGTCCGCCAGATGGTGCAGGCGCATGCGTATTGGCGCCTGAAGGGCCTGCGCGCGGACCTGGTGATCTGGAACGAGAGCCAGGCCGGCTATCGCCAGCAGTTGCAGGACCAGATCCTGGGCATGATCTCGGCCGATCCGGAGGCGAACGTACTGGATCGGCCGGGCGGCATCTTCGTGCGCCCCGGCCACCAGATGTCGCAGGAGGACCGCATCCTGCTGCAATCGGTGGCGCGGGTGATCGTCAGCGACCAGTCGGGCTCGTTGGCATCCCAGCTCGGCCGTCGCGAACCGACCGAACGCCTGATGCCGACACTGTTGGCCGAGGGTCCGCGGGAAGAGCGCGCGGCGCTCCCGGAACCGGAAGCCTCGACCGGACTTCCCCCGACCGCCGATGTCGACGAAGGCGACGATGCGTGGCCATTCGAAGCGGTGGCCACCGCATTCCTCCACGACAACGGCACCGGCGCGTTCGCTGCCGATGGACGCGAGTACGTGATCGTCTCGCGCGAAGGCAGTCCGACACCGGCACCGTGGTCCAACGTACTCGCCAACGACCGGTTGGGCACGGTCGTCAGCGAAAGCATGGCCGGCTACACGTGGTTCGAGAATGCCCACGAATTCCGCCTTACGCCGTGGCACAACGACCCGGTCGCCGACAGCGGTGGCGAAGCGTTCTACCTGCGCGACGAGGACACCGGGCATGTGTGGTCGCCGCTGCCGCTGCCATGCCGGGGACGCGGCGCATACCGCACGCGCCATGGATTCGGCTACAGCGTGTACGAGCATGTCGAAGACGGCATCGCCAGCGAATTGTGGGTGTACGTGGCGGTCGAGGATGCGGTCAAATACTCGGTGCTGAAGGTGCGCAACCTGTCGGGCCGCGCACGCCGGCTTTCCGCGACCGGTTACGTGGAATGGGTGCTGGGCGACCTGCGCGTGAAGTCGCAGATGCACGTCATCACCGAGCAGGATGCCGGCAGCGGCGTACTGACGGCGCGCAACCCGTACAACACGGAGTTCGGTGGCCGGGTCGCCTTCTTCGACACCGATGCCAGTGGCTGCAGCTTCACCGGCGACCGCACGGAGTTCCTCGGACGCAACGGCGGCATGGTCGCTCCGGCGGCGATGCAACGCGAACGCCTGTCGGGCCGCCTGGGCGTGGGGCTCGATCCTTGCGCCGCCATCCAGGTGCCGTTCTCCCTGCTCGATGGCGAAGCCTCGGAGACAGTGTTCCGGCTGGGCATGGGCAAGGACCACGAAGAAACCCTGCAGCTCGCGCGGCGCGTGCAGGGCGTGCAGCGTGCGCACGATGCCCTGGATGCCGTGCGTATCCACTGGCGCGGGCTGCTCACCTCGGTGCAGGTCAGGACGCCCGATCCCAGCGTGGATGCGCTGGTGAATGGCTGGCTGATGTACCAGACCCTCGCATGCCGCTACGTGGCACGCAGCGGCTATTACCAGTCCGGTGGCGCGTTCGGCTTCCGCGACCAGTTGCAGGACACCATGGCGACGCTGCATGCCAGGCCCGCGTTGACCCGCGCGCACCTGCTGCTGTGCGCCGCCCACCAGTTCCCGCAGGGCGACGTGCTGCACTGGTGGCATCCCCCGCAAGGACGCGGCGTGCGAACGCGCTGTTCGGACGACTACCTGTGGCTGCCGTTCGCGACCTGCCGCTACCTGGAAGTGACGGGCGATGCCAGCGTGCTGGACGAGGACGTGGGCTTCGTCGACGGACGCCCGGTCAATCCCGACGAGGAGTCCTATTACGACATGCCGGCGACGTCGTACCTGCGGCAGTCCTTCTACCGGCATTGCGTGCTGGCGCTCCGGCGTGGCTGCAGCCTGCTCGGCGAGCGCGGCCTGCCCCTGATCGCGACCGGCGACTGGAACGATGGCATGAACCGCGTCGGCGAAGCAGGACGTGGCGAAAGCGTATGGCTGGGCTTCTTCCTGTACGACACGCTGCAGCGTTTCATCGCCGTTGCGCGCCTGCGCGGCGATGAGGCATTCGCCGACGAATGCGCGGAACACGCCGAGCGCCTGCGCGGGAACCTGGAAGCGCATGCCTGGGACGGCGAGTGGTACCGGCGGGCCTGGTTCGACGACGGCACGCCGCTGGGCTCGCGCCAGAGCGATGAATGCAGGATCGATTCGATCTCGCAGAGCTGGTCGGTGCTGTCGGGCGCGGCGGATGCGGCCCGCGCCACGCAGGCCATGGCGTCGCTGGACCGCTACCTCGTGAAGCGCGAGGCGGGCCTGATCCAGCTGCTCGATCCTCCCTTCGACAAGACGCCGAAGGATCCCGGCTACATCCGCGGCTACGTGCCGGGCGTGCGCGAGAACGGCGGCCAGTACACCCACGCCGCGGTGTGGGCCGCCATGGCGTTCGCGCGCCAGGGCGACACGGAGCGCGCATGGGAACTGGCGCGCATGATCAATCCCGTCAACCACGCGCAGGATCCCGCCTCGACCGCCGTCTACAAGGTGGAGCCGTACGTGCTGGCGGCGGATGTATACGGCGTGGCGCCCCATGTGGGCCGCGGCGGCTGGACCTGGTACACCGGTTCGGCCGGCTGGATGTACCGCCTGCTGACCGAATCGCTGCTGGGGCTGCAGCGCATCGGCGGTGAGCTTGCACTCGCGCCCTGCCTGCCGCGCGACTGGCCGGCGTACGAACTTCGCTACCGCTTCGGGACCAGCCTGTACATCATCTCCGTGCAGCAGGTCGATACCGGTACGGCGACGTTGCGGGTGGACGGTGCGGAGCAGTCCGGTGTCCGGTTCGCGCTGGTGGACGACGGCAGCGTGCATCGCGTGGAGGCGCGCTGGCCGCGCGCACCGGCATGAAATCGCGCGCGCAACTCGACGCGGACCTGGCTCGCCTGGCGGACATGCTGCCGCCCTGGCTGCAGCACCTCCGCCACGAGGCGCAGTTCTGGCCGCAGTTCGAAGCGCTGGCGCAGGACATCCTGCGCGACGCCGCCCACCACGACCGCGACCATGTGCAGCAGCGGCTGGATGCGATGCTTGCCGCCCACGGCAAAGCGGCGCCCGGCCGGGACGCACGCGGAACATCGACGCGGGAAGGGAAGCAGTAGGCGCCACGGCGCGAATGCCACCAACGCGTGGCATCGCGCGGCAGCGGCTGCGACACTGTGCACCCCACGGTCGCGGAACCCCTGCCATGCGATGCCTGAGCAACCTCCTGCTCAACACCGACAGCTACAAGGCCAGCCACTGGCTGCAGTACCCGCCAGGCACCGACGCCACGTTCTTCTACGTGGAATCGCGCGGCGGCATCCACGACCGCACCGTATTCTTCGGCCTGCAGGCCATCCTGAAGGAATACCTCGCCACGCCCGTCAGCCACGCTGACGTGGACCAGGCGCGCGATGTCTTCGCCGCGCACGGCGAGCCGTTCAACGAGGCCGGCTGGCGCGACATCGTGGACCGCCATGGCGGCCACCTGCCACTCCGCATCCGCGCGGTGCCCGAAGGCACGGTGGTGCCCACGCACCAGGCGCTGATGACGATCGAATCCACGGATCCGCAGGCATTCTGGGTTCCGTCGTACGTCGAGACGATGCTGCTGCGGATCTGGTACCCGATCACCGTGGCCACCATCAGCTGGCACGCCAAGCAGACGATCCGGCAGTTCCTCGAACGCACCAGCGACGATCCGGCCGGCCAGCTGCCTTTCAAGCTGCACGACTTCGGCAGCCGCGGCGTCTCGAGCGTCGAGTCCGCCGCCCTCGGTGGCGCGGCGCACCTGGTCAACTTCCTCGGTACCGACACCGTCTCGGGCCTGCTGCTGGCGAAAGCGCACTACCACGAACCGATGGCCGGTTTTTCGATCCCGGCGGCCGAACACAGCACGATCACCAGCTGGGGCCGCGAGCACGAGGTGGATGCCTACCGCAACATGCTGCGCCAGTTCGCGAAGCCCGGCGCGATCGTGGCGGTGGTGTCTGACAGCTACGACATCTTCCATGCCATCCGCCAGCACTGGGGCACGACGTTGAAGCAGGACGTCATCGATTCCGGCGCAACCGTCGTCATCCGTCCCGACTCGGGCGATCCGGTGGCCGTGGTGCACCAGTGCCTGGAACTGCTGGACGACGCCTTCGGCCACACGGTCAATGACAAGGGCTACCGGGTGCTCAACCACGTGCGCGTGATCCAGGGCGACGGCATCAACCCCCCCAGCCTGCGCGCGATCCTGGAACGCATCACCAGTGCCGGCTACGCCACCGACAACCTCGCCTTCGGCATGGGGGGCGCATTGCTGCAGCGTCTCGACCGCGACACGCAGAAGTTCGCGCTGAAGTGCTCCGCCGCGCGCGTCGACGGCGCATGGATCGACGTCTACAAGGACCCCGTCACCGACAAGGGCAAGCAGAGCAAGCGTGGCCGGATGACGCTGCTGCAGCACCGCGAGTACGGCGGCTTCCGTACCGTGCCCGTGCCACCGGCCGCCGCATCGCTCGACGACGTGGAAAAACCCGCCGGTTACGAAGACGCCATGGTCACCGTGTGGGAAGACGGCCGCCTGCTGCGCGACTGGACCTTCGCCGAGATCCGCACCCGCGCCGACGCCGCGCGGCTCTAGGCCCTCACCCCTGCGGCACGCCCGTCATGTCGGGCAGGTGGTGCGCGACGCCCTTGTGGCAGTCGATGCAGGTTTTCTTGCCGGTGCCGAGCCACAGCTTGTGCACCTGCGCCGCGCGCGAGCCCTGGCGGGTGAGGTCCATCGAATCGTAGTCGTGGCAGTTGCGGCACTCCAGCGAATCGTTCGCCTTCAGCCTGTTCCACTCGTGCGTGGCCAGGATCAGGCGCTCGTCCAGGAATTTCTCGCGCGTGTTGATGGTGCCGAAGAGCTTGCCCCAGACCTCTTTCGATGCCTGCATCTTGCGCGCGATCTTGTCGGTCCAGTTGTGCGGCACGTGGCAATCGGGGCAGGTGGCGCGAACGCCCGAGCGGTTGGTGTAGTGGATGGTGGTCTTCAGTTCCTCGAAGACGTTGTCCTGCATCTCGTGGCAGCTGGTGCAGAACGCCTCGGTGTTGGTCGCCTCCAGCGCGGTGTTGAACCCACCCCAGAACATGATGCCCGCCAGGAACCCGGCCACCGTCAGGAAACCCAGGCTGTAATGGCGGCTGGGCAGGCGCAACGTGCGCCACAGGCCCGACACCCGCTGCTTGGTCCGTGACCACATGGGCTACTCCTTCGCGGCCGGCGGCGACGACAGCACGCTGTCGATGTCGCGGAACTGGTTCGCCACCAGCACCGGCGCATCGGTCTGCACGACATGGCACTGGTTGCAGAAGTAGCGTCGCGGCGAGATGGTGGCCAGGAACTGGTCGTCGCGGTCCATGTAGTGCGTCACGCTGACTGGCGGCGCCTGGAAGGTGGCCGCATTCGCGCGGGCGTGGCACAGCATGCAGCGGTTGCTGTTCCTGTCGACCTGGTAGCCGTCGATCGCATGCGGAATGGTCGGCGGCTGCATCGGGTAGGCGCGTGCGCGTCTCAGGTCGGCATTCTCCACGTGCGCCATCGGCGGGGGATGGCCCTCCTTGTCCACCGGCACGCCACGCCGGAGGGCATCTATCTGGCCCGCACCGGGCACGAAGACCGCGCGCGCGTCCACCGGCGTGGATACCGCCGCCACCGGCGCTTCGTGCCGGTCCGGGCGACCTGTCATCCATCCCGCCACGAAGACCAGCGCCATCAGGGCGACGGTCAGCCCAACCGCGATCCAGAGATGCTTGTTCTGCACGGGCGTACTCCTAGGCGGCCACGACTCTGACGGCGCACTTCTTGTAGTCGGTCTGCTTGGAAATCGGATCGGTCGCGTCCAGCGTGACCTTGTTGATCAGCTGCCCGGCATCGAACCAAGGCACGAACACCAGCCCGCGCGGCATCCGGTTGCGGCCGCGCGTCTCCACGCGCGAACGCATCTCGCCCCGCCGCGACGCGACGATGATCTCGTCGCCACGCTTGAGCCCGCGCGCCTTCGCATCGTCCGGATTCATGAACACCACCGCCGCCGGAAACGCCTTGTACAGCTCGGGCACGCGCATCGTCATCGAACCCGAATGCCAGTGCTCCAGCACGCGGCCAGTGACCAGCCACAGGTCGAACTCCTCATCCGGCGACTCGGCAGCCGGCTCGTACGGCAGCGCCCAGATCACCGCCCTGCCGTCCTTGTTGCCATAGAACTCGAAGCCCTTGCCCGGCTTGACGTACGGATCGGCGCCCTCGCGATAGCGCCAACGCGTTTCCTTGCCCTTGACCACTGGCCAGCGCAGGCCGCGCGCCTTGTGGTAGTCGTCGAACGGCGCCAGGTCGTGGCCGTGGCCGCGACCGAACGTGGCATATTCCTCGAACAGCCCCTTGTGCACGTAGAACCCGAATAGCGCGGATTCGTCGTTGGCGTAGCCGGCTTCGATGTCGGATGTCGGGAACCTGTCCACGTTGCCGTTGCGGTACAGCACGTCGAACAGCGTCTTGCCCTTGTATTGCGGGTTCGCGGCCAGCAGGTCGGCTGGCCAGCACTCGTCGGTGGTGAAGCGTCTGGAGAACTCCATCAGCTGCCACAGGTCCGAGCGTGCCTCGCCGGGCGCTTTCACCAGTTGATGCCAGAACTGGGTGCGTCGCTCGGCGTTGCCGTAGGCACCCTCCTTCTCCACCCACATCGCCGCCGGCAGGATCAGGTCCGCCGCCTGTGCGGTGACGGTGGGGTATGCGTCCGACACGACGATGAAGTTGTCCGGGTTGCGGTAGCCCGGCCAGGTCTCCTCGCGCAGGTTCGCGGCGGCCTGCATGTTGTTGTTCACCATCACCCAGTACGCGTTGAGCTTGCCGTCCTTCAGCGCGCGGTTCTGCTCCACCGCGTGGTAGCCCACCTTCGGATTGATGGTGCCGTGCGGGAGCTTCCAGATTTCCTCGGCGTGCTTCCGGTGCTCAGGGTTCGTCACCACCATGTCAGCCGGCAGGCGATGGCTGAAGGTGCCCACTTCACGCGCCGTGCCGCAGGCGGACGGCTGGCCGGTCAGCGAGAACGGGCTGTTGCCCGGGGTGGCGATCTTCCCGGTCAGCAGGTGGATGTTGTAGACCATGTTGTTGGCCCACACACCGCGCGTGTGCTGGTTGAAGCCCATGGTCCAGAACGACATCACCTTGGTCTTCGGGTCCGCGTACAGTTCGGCCAGCTGCTCCAGCCAGCCACGCTCCGCGCCGGTCATCTCGACGGCCTTCTCCAGCGTGTACGGCGCGACGAAGGCGGCGAACTCATCGAAGCTGATCGGCTGCCCGCCGTTCGGGTCCTTGGCGTTCTTCGCCTTCACCTCCAGCGGGTGTTCCGGGCGCAGGCCGTAGCCGATGTCGTCGTTGCCGCGCTTGAACGTGGCGTGCCTGTCGACGAACGCCTGGTTGACCTTGCCGGTGCGGATGATGTGGTTGGCGATGTAGTTGAGGATGACCAGGTCGGTCTGCGGCTTGAAGATGATCGGGATGTCGGCCAGCTCGAAGCTGCGGTGCTCGAAGGTGGACATCACCACCACCTTCACGTGCGGGTGCGAAAGCCGCCGGTCCGTCACCCGGGTCCACAGGATCGGATGCATTTCGGCCATGTTGGAGCCCCACAGCACGAATGCATCGGCGGCCTCGATGTCGTCGTAGCAGCCCATCGGCTCGTCCATGCCGAAGGTGCGCATGAACCCCGCTACGGCCGACGCCATGCAGTGGCGCGCGTTCGGATCGATGTGGTTGCTGCGGAACCCGGCCTTCATCAGCTTGTTGGCGGCATAACCCTCGAAGATCGTCCACTGGCCCGAGCCGAACATGCCGATAGCGTCGCTGCCTTTCTCCTTGAGCACGCGCTTGAATTGCGCGGCCATCACGTCGAAGGCCTCGTCCCAGCTCACGGCGGTGAAGTCGCCATCCTTGGCGTACACGCCGTTCTTCTTGCGCAGCAGCGGCTGGGTCAGGCGGTCGGCGCCGTACAGGATCTTGGACAGGAAGTAGCCCTTCACGCAGTTGATGCCGCGATTGACTTCCGCATGCACGTCGCCGTGGGTGGCCACCACGCGCCCTTCCTTCACGGCGACATTCACCCCACAGCCCGTGCCGCAGTAGCGGCACGGCGCCTTGTCCCACTTCAGCGTCGTCCGGTCGCCTTCGGTGACCACGTTGCTGCCGCTCCCGGCAAGGGGCAGCCCGGCAGCTGCGGCGGCCGTCGCCAGCGCGCTGTGGCGGATGAACTCGCGGCGTGTGCTCATGGCGTGGCTCCGGTCGCGGACAGGATGGAGAGGCTGGGAAGGGGCTCGTCGAGCGCATGCGCGGGCTCGGCATGGTGGTAGACCAGGAGCACGTTCAACACCCCCGGCACCGACTGCAGCTGGTCCACGCGCTCCATCACCGCATGGCGGTCGGCGGATTCGCAGATCACCACGCTGCGCGTATCGCCGGCCAGTGCGAGTTCGAGATCGTCGTGCGTGTCGATCATGGCGGCGAGCGCCTTGGATGCGCTTTCGCGGTGCTGGACCACGAAGCTGGCGATGTGGACTTCGGGTTCAGTGCCTGGCGGGCTCATGCGATGGCCTCCGTGGCCGGTGCGTGCTGCAGGGTGATGGCATCGACGGGACACGTGCCGACGCAGGCGCCGCAACCCGTGCATCGTTCCGCGTCGACGGTGGCCGCGCCCCGCGCTGCGGGCGGCACGTGGATGGCGGACGCGGGACATACGTCGTGGCAACTGGCACAGACCACGCCGTGCGCGGACAGACAGCGATCCGCCACCTGGGCCAGGAGGGTCCACGGGGGATCGAGGGAAGGAGCGAACGCGTCGCTGTCGCAGGCGGCCACGCATTCGCCGCAGAACGTGCATTCGCCCGCCGTCGCGTCGAAACGCGGCAGGCCGTCCGCGCCACGCACCAGCACCTGCTGCGGGCACTGCCGCGCGCAGGCATCGCAGCGCGTGCAGGCACGCGTGAATTCAGCCTCGGGCCTGGCCCAGGGCGGACGGAAGACGACGGAGGCCGGTACGGGCGCCGCGCGGCCGAACAGCAGGGCACGACGCGACATCGAGCGGACATCGTCCATCGCTCAGGGCCCCGTCGGCGGACCGGCGAACAGCAGCTGCCACATCCACACGAGGAAGCCGTATCCCGCCACGATCAGCACGGCCATCAACGGGAAGATGACCACCGTGAGCAACAGGAACGCGGTGCGCTCCTGCTGTTTGCTCGCAACGGCTGATCCTTCGCTCTGCTCCATGTTGCCTACCTTGCGGGTGGGTACTGGTGCGACGATGCTGCGGCCGCAGGCTATCACATTCGCGTAGTGGCCCTGTCCCGGTCATCGGAAGGCGATACTCAGGACATCGGATGCTGCAGCGCAACCCAGTCTTCCGGCGTATTGCAGTTGCGCAGCACCTGCTTCCATGACGATGACGGCAGATGGACGGTGTGCAATCGCTGCTGCAGCGCGCGCAGCGAGCACGCACGTCCCGTGAGGCCGCCGATCTCCTCCAGCGTGGCGCGCACGCCGGCATCCAGGCGCAATGCCATCGGCAGGGCATGCGCTTCCACGCAGGCGCAGTCGGCGTCCGTTCGCATCAGCGCCTGCAGCAATCCAGACGACAGCAGCGGCATGTCCACCGGCACCACGATCCAGGCACCATCCCGCAGGCGGGGGGCGAGTTGTGCCAGCGCACCCATCGGACCGGTATCGGGCTGCGTGTCCGGCACGCTGTCGAAGCCGGGACGATCGCCGCTGACGATGACCTCGCACGCGCCCGCCGCCCGCAGCAACGCATGCATGTGCGTCAGCAACGTGCCGTCGCCCCATGGCAGCAGCGCCTTGTCCGTGCCCATCCGCGACGATCGCCCACCTGCAAGCAGGACGGCGCGCCACGTGGGCAATGGCCGATTCAAGTCGTGGTCCACGGCGGGGGCCGCAGATGGCTGTAGCCATGCACCTGCACGAGCGTGCCAGCGTCGACGTGCTCCGTTTCGGCAGGCAGCGTGATCCATGCGGAAGATCGCGAGAAGGGCAGCAGACGGAACGAGGCCTGCTCCGCGCCGGCATGCACGCGCATGCGCCCTTCCCCATCGCAGCGCAGCGTGGCATGGAAAGCGGCATGCAGCCCGGCTCGCTTGCTGCATGCGGCGGCGAGCGGCAACCGGCATTCCTGTTCCACGGACATGCCCAGCCATGCGCGCAGCAGCGGCTCGACCAGGAGGCGGAAGCCCACCGCCGTCGACAGCGGATTGCCCGGCAGGCCGACGAACAAGGGCCCCTCGCGCAACCGCGCACAGAACACGGGCTTGCCGGGGCGCAACGCCACGCCGTGGAAACGCCGTGCCGCATTGCGTGCACCCAGCGCGGACGGAATGAAGTCGTAATGGCCCTTGGACACCGCGCCCGTGCTCAGCACCAGGTCGACACCGTCCGCCAGCGCCGTATCGAGCGCAGTCTGGAACTCCGCCACCTCATCGCCGACGCGCACGACGCGGACGGCTTCCGCGCCCGCAGTCGCCAGGGCAGCGGCGAGATACGGCGAGGTCGCGTCATGGATGCCGCCCGGCGGCAACGGCTGGCCCGGCGCCACCAGTTCGCGGCCCGTCGCCAGCACCGCAACGCGCGGACGGCGCGCCACGTCGACCCGATCGATACCGAGCCCGGCGAGCAGCAACATCTGTGCGTCGCCGACGAACGTGCCCTGCTTCAGCACCACGCATCCCGCCGGCACGTCTTCGCCCCGGCGCCGGATGTTCGCGCCCGGCTCGGCCTGCTCCAGCAGACGGATGCGCGGTGCCCCTGCGTCCCGCACGGCGAGTGACTCGACGCGCTCCACCGGCACCACGATGTCCGCGCGCGCCGGAAGCGGCGCGCCGGTCATGATCTCCCAAGCGGATGCCGCATCGTCCCGCGGCATGTCGCCCGCGCCGATGCGGGCCGCGATCTCCCACTCGCTGCCGATGGCCTGTGGCTGTCCGCCCGATGCAAGCGCGACGCCGTCCATCGCCGCATTGTCGAACGGCGGCAACGCGATGCCGCTCACCACGTCACGGCCCAGCACGCGACTTGTCGCTGCGGCGAGCGCGACCTGCTGTACGGCGAGCAGGCGCGCGCCCTCCAGCATCCGCGCCAACGCCTCGTGGTATCCGATCACTGCGCCTCCCTGTGCCCAAGGCCTGACGGCCGGCTCCAGCCTAGTGCCGCCCTGGAGTATTGCCAACCCGAGCGCACGAACCCGCGCCCTCACGACCCTGAAGCCTGCGACGGAAAGCCGCAACCGATTGACCCATATCAAGGACAGCCCCGTGGCGCTTGCCTAGGCTGCACCCATGGCCAGCCTGTCCTCCCTGTTCGATCCCGAGCTGCTGCGGCGTTACGACACGCCGGGGCCGCGCTACACCTCGTATCCCACCGCGCCGCAGTTCTCGCCGGGCTTCCAGGAAGCCGACCTGCGCGAGATGGCGGCGATCACCAACGGCGATCCGATCCCGCGCCCGCTGTCGCTCTACCTGCACATCCCGTTCTGCACCAGTCCGTGCTTCTACTGCGGATGCAACCGCATCATCACCCGCGATACCGCGCGCGGCGCCGCCTATCTCACCCGGCTGTACCGCGAAGTGGCGATGACGTCGGCGCTGTTCGACCGCGACCGCGACGTGGAGCAGGTGCACTTCGGCGGCGGCACCCCCAACTTCCTGTCGCCCGCGCAGATCGCCGAAGTGATGGACGTGCTGCGCCGGCAGTTCTCGTTCGCGCCCACCTCAAGGCTGGACTGCTCGATCGAGCTCGACCCGCGCTTCATCACCCCGGACGAGGTGGGCGAACTCGCCGCCGCAGGCTTCAACCGCGCCAGCCTGGGCGTGCAGGATTTCGATCCGGACGTGCAGCTCGCCGTCAACCGCATCCAGAGCGTCGAACAGACGCTGGCGATCATCGACGCCTGCCGCACGCATGGCCTGCAGTCCGTGAACGTGGACCTGATCTACGGCCTGCCGAAGCAGAGCCTGGAGGGCTTCTCGCGCACGCTCGACATCACCCTCGAGGCACGCCCTGATCGCCTGGCGATCTACAGCTACGCGCACCTGCCGTCGATGTTCCGCCCGCAGCAGCGCATCAACGCCGACGACCTGCCCTCGCCCGGGGTGAAACTGGGCCTGCTGCAATGCGCGATCGACAAGCTGGGCGAAGCCGGCTACGTCTACATCGGCATGGATCACTTTGCCCTGCCCGGCGACAGCCTGGCGCTGGCGCAGCAACGCGGCGATCTGCACCGCAACTTCATGGGCTACACCACCCACGCCGAGAGCGACCTGCTGGGGCTTGGCGTCAGCGCGATCAGCCACATCGGCCCGAGCTTCAGCCAGAACCCGCGCGACCTGGGCAGTTGGGAGCAGGCCATCGACCAGGGCCACCTGCCGGTGTGGCGCGGCATGCGACTGGAAGAAGACGACGTGATCCGCGCGGACGTGATCCAGCGGCTGATGTGCGACGGCGCACTGGACTACCGCGACCTTGGCCGGCGCCACGTGGTCGACTTCACGACCTATTTCGCCGACGCCCTGGAGCGCCTGCGCCCGCTCGAAGACGACGGCCTGGTGGAGCTGGCGAGCGACGGACTGCGCGCGACCTCGCGCGGGCGGTTGCTGTTGCGTATCATCGCGATGTGCTTCGACCGCTACCTTCCCACCGCCGCAGCCTCGACGCCTCGCTTCTCGCGCACGGTGTGACCTCGACGGGAGTATCCGCATGACCTCGCCGCTGGTCTTCCCGCGCACCGACGCGAGCGTGGTTGCCGACGATGGCGATGCCCTGCACTTCTGCTCCACGTGTGCGTTCTCGCAGGCCTGCCTGTCCGAGGGCATGGACAAGCGCGCGCTCATGGACCTGCACGTGCTGGTCGAACACGTCGGCCCGCTGCGCGCGGGCGAGCACGTGTTCCGCGAAGGCGATCCGTTCGGTGCCATCGCCGCGGTGCGCGCGGGCACGGTGAAGACCTACCAGATCGACCGCAATGGGCACGAACAGGTGCTCGGCTTCCACCTGCCCGGCGAGGTGATCGGCCTCAACGCCATCCACGGCGACCGATACCCGTGCAACGCCATCGCGCTGGACACGGTGATGCTGTGCCGGTTCTCGTTCCCCAAGATCGCGCTGCTGGCCGCACGCCTGCCCAACCTG
Organism: uncultured Pseudoxanthomonas sp.; assembly: GCF_946886695.1. The sequence goes on from NZ_CAMPJD010000002.1 coordinate 97,151, forward strand.
CAGGCGCACCTGTTCAAGCTGATGAGTCGCGACATCGGCGTAGCCTCGCTGTTCGCGCGCGACAACACGGCCGACGAACGCATGGCCGCGTTCCTGATCGGCCTATCGCGCCGGCTGGCCGCACGCGGCTTCTCGCCGCGCCGCTTCCAGCTGACCATGGCGCGCACCGACATCGCCAACTACCTGCGCCAGGCCCCGGAAACCGTCAGCCGCGTGCTGCGCCGTTTCGAGAAGGACGGCCTGCTGCACATCAAGCAGCGCGATGTCGAGATCCTCGACCTGCCCCGCCTGGAAGCCCTCGCGCTGAGCGTGCTGCGGGATTGAGGCGATGCCCCCTGTAGGAGCGACGTAAGTCGCGACCGCACGGCCCGACGGCCGCTCCGCGTTACGAAGGCCGGAAAGTCTCGGGTCGCGACTTACGTCGCTCCTACAGAAGCACCCAGCGCCCTATTCCACCCCCGCTTGACCTGCGTCATGGAGCCCCCGGGCTGGCGCGCCGATGATGCGGCCGTTCCTTCAGGAGAGCCGCATCATGAATTCGACACGCAAGTTGTGGGTGGGGTTGGCGGCCCTGCTCATTGCGTCGTTCGCCGTCCTGCTCTGGGTCGGCAGCGAAGTGCATCGCCAGGCGCCCCCGTTGCCCGAGCAGGTCGTGGCGGAGGACGGCCGGGTTATCTTCACCCGCAAGGACATCGAGACCGGCCGCCAGGTGTGGCAGTCGATCGGTGGCCAGCAACTCGGTTCCATCTGGGGTCACGGCGGTTACGTGGCGCCCGACTGGGGCGCGGACTGGTTGCACCGCGAGGCCGAGGCCATCCTGGATGGATGGGTGAAGCGCGACACCGGCGCGGACAGCTACAAGCAACTGGATGCCGCCACGCAGGCGGCGTATGCCGCGCGCGTGCAGGCGCTGATGCGGCCGAACACCCATGACGCCGCAACGGGCACGATCACGCTGTCGAACGACCGCGCCGACGCCATCGCCACGGTCGGCCAGCACTACCAGAGCCTGTTCTCCGCCGATCCGGCCACCGGCGACCTGCGCGAGGCCTATGCCATGCGCAACGACACCGTGCCCGATGCCGAACACCGTCGCCAGCTGACCGCGTTCTACTGGTGGGCGGCCTGGTCATCAGTGACCGAGCGTCCCGGCGAGAAGATCAGCTACACGGCGAACTGGCCGGCGGATGAGCTGGTCGGCAACACGCCGCCGCCGAGCGCCTTCATGTGGACGGTCTTCAGCGTGCTGTTCCTGATCGCCGGCATCGGCCTGCTGGGTTGGCACTACGCGGTCAACCACGGCGATGAAATGGCGCCGGTACTGCCCAAGAGCGATCCGCTCGCGAAGATCAGGATCACGCCCTCGATGCGCGCGACCGCGAAATACTTCTGGGTGGTCATCGCGCTGTTCATCGTACAGATCCTGCTGGGTGCGATCACCGCGCATTACCAGGTGGAAGGCCAGGAAGCCTACGGCTTCGCGCTGGCCGACATCCTGCCGTACTCGCTCACGCGCACCTGGCATACGCAACTCGCGGTGCTGTGGATCGCCACCGCGTGGCTGGGCATGGGCCTGTACATCGGCCCGGCGATCTCCGGGCATGAACCGAAGTTCCAGCGCCTGGGTGTCAACTTCCTGTGGGCGTGCCTGTTGATCATCGTGGTCGGCGCCTTCACCGGCCAGTGGTTCGCGGTGATGCAGAAGCTCGGGCTGGAACACAACTTCTGGTTCGGCCACCAGGGCTGGGAATACGTCGACCTCGGCCGCTTCTGGCAGTGGTTCCTCTTCATCGGTCTGACCCTGTGGCTGGTGCTGGTGGGCCGCGCACTGTGGCCGGCCATCCGCAACGGCGGCGAATCGCGCAGCATCGTCAGCCTGCTGTTCCTGTCCACCGTGGCGATCGGCCTGTTCTACGCGGCCGGCCTGATGTGGGGCGAGCACACGCACCTGTCGATGGTCGAGTACTGGCGCTGGTGGGTGGTGCACCTGTGGGTGGAAGGCTTCTTCGAAGTGTTCGCGGTGGCGGTGATCGCCTTCCTGTTCACTCGCCTGGGCCTGCTGCAGACGAAGACCGCCACGGTGGCGGTGCTGTTCGCCACCATCGTGTTCATGGCCGGTGGCGTGCTGGGCACGCTGCACCACCTGTACTTCACCGGCACGCCGACGGCGGTGATCGCGCTGGGCGCGAGCTTCTCGGCACTGGAAGTGGTGCCGCTGGCCTACGTGGGCTTCGAGGCGTACCACAGCTGGAAGATGGGCAAGGCCACGCCATGGATGCAGCGCTACCGCTGGCCGATCCAGTTCTTCATCGCGGTGTCGTTCTGGAACCTGGTGGGCGCGGGCCTGTTCGGCTTCCTCATCAATCCGCCGCTGCCGCTGTACTACATGCAGGGCCTGAACCTGACGCCCAACCATGGCCACACGGCGCTGTTCGGCGTGTACGGCATGCTCGGCATCGGGCTGATGCTGTTCTGCCTGCGCGGCCTGAAGCCGGACGTGGTGTGGAACGAGAAGCTGCTGAAGACCGCGTTCTGGTCGCTCAACATCGGCCTGGCCGGCATGTCACTGCTGACCCTGCTGCCGCTGGGCATCCTGCAGCTCAACGCGGCGCTGGAGCACGGGTACTGGTTCGCGCGCTCGGCGGAGTTCATGCAGCAGCCGATCGTCGACATGCTGGTGTGGATGCGCGTCCCGGCCGACACGCTCTTCAGCGTGGGCGCGCTGGCGCTGGCGTGGTTCGTCGCCAGCCTGTGGCTGGCCCCCCGCCGCGAACTCGTGCCCGTAGCGCAACCGAGCGAAGCCTGACCCTGGAACCGGCCTCTCCGGGTGGGGAGGCCGGGCCACCTGCTGCAGGTTGCAGCAAGAGAGCCGCACAAGCGGCTCTCTTTTTGTCTGTTGACGGCCATACCGCCGCGCCGCCATCCTGCGCCATCACCGCAAGGATTGCCGACCATGAGACCTTGCCCGAGCCACTTGCTCAGGAGTCGCCATGAAGTTGACCAGCCTGCTCGTGATCATGGCCGTCGGCGTGGCCGGGTTGTATACCCACGATCTGTACAAGACAAAGCGTGCGCTCCAGACACAAGCGGCGAGCACCGTGCGGATCGCAGCCACGCCATCGCAGTTTGACCGACCTTGGGGGCAGCAATCGATCGTTCGACCACCTCCCTCACGCGCATCCTCACACAGCTGCGATGGACGAACGCATTGCTCGCAGATGCGGTCCTGCGCAGAAGCGACATATTTCATCCAGCACTGTCCGAATACCAAAATGGATGGCGATCGGGATGGGATTCCTTGCGAGAATCAGTGGTGCAGCTAATCGCATGCGTCTGCCATCGTTCATCGCTCGTGACCCTTCCTGCGACGCAAACCCGAGCGACCGTCATGCTCACGATTCCCTTCGCAGTCGTCATAATCCTCGCCCAGGCGCCGGCAGTCGCGCAGGTCTGTCCCGCCGACCTCATGCGGATCGATGGAGTGGACGTCGCCGCACCGGCCAATCGTCTTGTGCAGGCCTACGGCACGCCGATCGCCCGGAATGACATGGACGGTGAGCACTACGAAGAGGAGTGGGTATTCGACAAGGCTCACGCCTACCTGATCTCGGGCCGTGTAGAGCATCTCGCATCCTCACGGAAGGGCTCGTGCACGGGCCGTGGCATCTGCGTCGCCGGCACCCTGGACGACGCAAAGCAAAGGTTCGACGGCTTCGTTCGCAGCGAAGACGGCAACTCGTTGCATTGCGCCGATACGGAGTCCGCCTGCTCCCTGGTCGTGGAGGGCACGCCGCGGATCCGCAGGCTTTTCCTCCAATGCCTTCCCTAGGGACTGCGGATAGGGAACCCATCTCTTCATGCCCGCCTACATCATCCCGACGCCACGCGAACGCCTGATCGCGTTCGCCAAAGTCCTTCTTCCGCCGCTCGGCGGGGGGGCACTGTTCCTGACGGCGCACCTTTATGATCGACATGCGGCCGAACTGCCTTTCTGCGAGCAGCTCCCCTGGATGTGGGTCGTCGTCATGACAGCCACGGCGGTGCTGGCGAGCTTCGCCTGTCTGTCCGGTTGGAGTGCCTTCAGGATATGGAGGTCCGGACAGTATCCCGCACCCGGCACATCGGTATTCTTCCGCACGCGCGTGCACACGGGCTGGTGGGCGCGTACGAACGCGATTGCCTATGCGATTGTTTCGCTCGTTTTTGCCGCCTTCCTGGTGGCGTTTCTCAGCATGTTTGTTTTTCCCGAGTCGGGGCTGTTCGGCCTCTGGCTGCGTGGCTGCGAGCCCTGATCGAGCGGGCTCGCGTAAGAGCCAGCGTAGCCCAGGTAAGCCCAGCGCACCCGAGGCGCTCCACACGGATGCGTTACGTTTCCCCGGGTGCGGCCTTTGGCCTTACCCGGGCTACTTGCTCCAACCTAGCCACGTTCCGTTATCCACGAAATCTCCGGAGGTCCCATGGCAGTCGCAAGGACGGCGTTTTTTCTGCTCGCGATCTCAGCGATATGCTGGGTAGCGGGTTGCACCCGGAACGGTACTGCCGTGGTCGTCGATCACCAGACCGAAGGCAACCTTGAGTCGAAAAATCCACTCGGTTGCATCGACTCCGCCGCCGCCAGAAGCACGGATACGCCGGCAGATCTCTACCAGGGGGTTGCCGCCTGCGTCGCTGCCGGCAACCTGGAGAACGCCACCCTGCTGTACGCGCTTGCAGGCACTTACGGGCGCTTCGACATGCTTCGCGTGACCGACAGAAGCGCGCACCAGGCGATCACCGTACTGCAGATGCAGGCGCTTGGCCCTCTCCCCAAAGAGAAGAAGGACGGATTCCAGCAAGCCACGATGAAGATGAAGGAAGATCCGGCACGTCTTGCCGCCTCGTGCGCCGAAATCCGCCGGATCGGTCCGCCTGACTACGTGCCCCGTTACATGATCCAGCACGGCATGGGCGCCTTCTTGCCGGACAATGGCAACGGGCTCGATGAAGCCTTCGACGGAGCGACGGCTTGGGAGCAGACCCTCACGTCCTACCTGAACTGCCCAGCAGGAAACTCGGGAAACTGATCGTCCGTCGAGGGGTGCAAGCGGCCACATACGCCGCCGATAAGCAAGGCGGCTTCACGAGCGCGCGTAGTTCACTACGAACACCCACCACAGCACTGCCCCGCCTTATGCCCGCGCGATTCGTTCTCGCCGACTTCCGCATGTTCGCCGGCCTCCTTGAGGATGGCGATCACGCGTTCGGTGGGCAGCGTGGTCATCACGACCAGGCGACCGGTGCCGGATTCCATCGTCACTTCGGCTTCCGGGTCCCAGGCGCGAAGCGCCTCGGTCATGGCCTGCTGGCGTTGCTCGGAGGATGCGTGGGCGTTGTCGGACATCGGGCTTCCTGTCGTCGTTGGTGCGCGCTTGCGCGGATGACGGGACTGTAGGCGCTTGCCGTTCGCCGGGCCTTGACCCGAATCAAGACAGCGGCAGCCACCGAATCACGGCCCGCCTGACCCATGTCAAGGCGAGCGCATGCGGGCGCGGGCAAGCTGCCCGCATGAAGATCGACATCGTGCCTCCACCCCGCCCGCGTGCCACGCCACCGATGCCCGGCCTGTCGCCCGCGTGGCTCGCGCACGCGCCGCACCGGCTGATGTTCTTCATCGGCGCCGGCAACGTACTGCTGGCGATGCTGTGGTGGGCGCTGTGGCTGGTGGCCACACGCTGGGGCCTGTGGACGATGCCCCAGACGGCGATCTACGCCGGCTGGCTGCATGCGTTCCTGATGCAGTACCTGGTGCTGCCCAGTTTCATCTTCGGTTTCCTGCTGACCGTGTTCCCGCGCTGGATGGGCATGGCCGACCTGAAGCGCTGGCACTACGTGCCGGTGGGGCTGGGCCTGATGGGCGGACAGTTGGCGATCCTGCTCGGCGTCGCAGGCTGGCAGGCGGGGCTGACCGTGGGCCTGTGGATGGCGCTGGCCGGCTGGACCGCCGCGCTGCTGACACTCGGCCGCTTGCTCGCCGACGACAGCGCGAAGACCTGGCATGCGCGCTCGTGCTTCGCCGGGTTGCTGCTGGGCTGGCTGGGACTGGTGATGTTCATCGCCTTCGCCTTGGGTGCATCGCCGACCTGGGCCTTCGCCAGCATCAAGCTCGGCAGTTTCGGCCTGCTGCTGCCGGTGTACGTGACGGTGGCGCACCGCATGTTCCCGTTCTTTGCCGGCAACGTGGTGCCGGGTTACGTGCCGTGGCGTTCGCTGCCGTGGCTGGGCGCAGTGTGGGCGTTGCTGATGCTGCATCTCGCTCTGGAGCTGATGCATGTCTATGCGTGGCTGTGGCTGGCGGACGTGCCGCTGCTCGTGCTCACCGCATGGGCGGTGCATCGGTGGTGGCCGCGCGGCAGGATGCCGGGCCTGTTGGCCGTGCTGTTCATCGGCACCGCGTGGTTGCCAGTGACGTTCCTGCTGTACGTGCTGCAGAGCGTGACCTTCCTCGCCACCGATGAGTTCGTGCTCGGGCGCGCACCGATGCATGCGATGTTCATCGGGTTCTTCGGCAGCCTGCTGGTGGCGATGGTGACACGGGTGACGCAAGGCCATTCGGGACGGCCGCTGGTAATGCCGAAAGTGGCGTGGTTCGCCTTCATCGCGATCCAGGGGGTGGCGGTGATGCGCATCGTCGCGGATATCGCGCCGGATGCGATGGCGTGGCAGGCCGCCGCCGCCGTGGGCTGGCTGCTGGCGCTGGCGCCGTGGGTGGGGCGGATCGGCGGCATCTACCTGCGTCCGCGTGCGGACGGGCGGCCGGGATGAGCGCCATGATGACGTTCTATCCCGACATCAAGCTGGTCCACATGGGCGCCGCGATGACCAGCGGCACGCTGTTCGCGCTGCGTGCGCTCGCCCTGCTGGCCGGCATGCACTGGCCACGCGCCGCAGCGGTGCGCTACCTGAGCTACAGCATCGACACGGTGCTGCTGACCGGCGCGATGATGCTGCTGACGATCCTCCCGTCCGGCCTGTTCGCCAATGGCTGGCTGGTGGCGAAGATCGCCTTTCTTGTCGCGTATGTCGGGCTGGGCATCGCGGCCTTCCGTCCCGCACGCGGGGCCGGTGCGCGTGCGCTGCTGGTGGGCACGGCCGTGCTGTGCTTCCTGCAGGTCTACGGCATCGCGCGCGCGCATGACCCGTGGGGCTGGCTGCTCTGGCTGGGGAATTGAACGTCATGGACACTTCACTGGACACGTCGTTGCTGCCGGACGTCTTCGCCACCTGTGCGTGCTGCGTGCGCGAATCGCTGGATGCGGCGGGCGTGCTGCTCGATTGCGCATCCATCCCGCACGAGACGGAGAACGACGCATGGCACATGCCGTGACCCTGCTGCGACTGGATCTGCGCGATCTGGCCGCACCCGAACCGATGCAGCGCATCCTCGACTGCCTGCGCACACTGCGGCGCGGCGAACGGCTGGTCGCGCTGACACCGCATCCACCCGTGCCGTTGCTGCCGATCCTCGATGACGAAGGCTTCGCTTACCACGTCTACGCGGGCACCACGGGCAGCGCCTGCATCGCGATCTGCCACGCAGAGGACAGGCACGCACTGGAACCGCCGCGCGCGGCATGAGCGGGCTGGCGTTCGCGCAGGCGCCGCCGCCTCCGGTGCCGATGCGCTTCCTTCAGGTCGCGCTCGCCTGGGGCCTTGTCGTCGGCCTGTGGCTGGCGTGGCAGGGCGAGGTGGCGTTACTCTCGCGCTGGACGCCGGCCACCCTCGTGCTGGTGCACATGCTCGCGCTGGGCCTGCTCGGCAACGCGATGCTGGGCAGCCTGGTGCAGTTCCTGCCGGTGGCGGCGGGCAGTCCGCTTCCCTGCCCTCGCCTCGTGCCGTTGCTGCACGCGATGTTCAACCTCGGCATCGTCCTGCTGCTGATCGCCCTGGCATCGCAGGCGCGTGCGTCCGCCTTGCTTGCCGGCGTGCTGCTCGGGGGATCGCTTGCGGTGTTCACGGTGCTGGCGCTGGTCGCCGTCCTGCGTGGCAACGGGCAGCGCGTCGTCCGCCATGGCATCGGGCTGGCGCTGATCGCGCTGGCGATGACGACGGCGCTGGGATTGCTGCTGCTCGCTGCACGCACCGGCTGGCGCGTGCCCGCGCCACCTGGTCTGGTGGATCTGCACGCGATGTCCGGCACGCTGGGCTGGGTCCTGGGCCTGCTGGCCGCCGTGGGCAGCATCACGCTGCCGATGCTCCAGGGTACGCATGCGGTGCCGTCCGCAGGGTCACGCATGTGGCAGGCCAGTCTGCTGGCAACGCTCGGCGTCGTGGCCGCCGCACAGATGAAGCTGCTGCCCGACGCTGCGTGGCGCGTGGCGGCATGGCCCTTCGCCGTCTTCGGCATCGCCGTGTTCGTATTGCAGGCACGCGCACCGCATCGTCGCAATCCCACGTTGCGCCGCTTCTGGCAAGCGGGCTGCGCAGCCCTGCTTGCCGCGAGCGCCACAGCCTTGTGGTCCGGCACGCCGTTGTTGCTGGTCGGCATGCTGGTCCTCGGCGTCGGCCTGCCCCTGCTGGTCGTGGGCATGGCACTGGAGATCACCGGCTTCCTGACCTGGATCGCACTGCGCCAGCGTGTCCCGCGGGGCATCCGCGTACCGGGCGTGGGCAGCCTGTTCGAGGAAGCGGACAAGCGGCGCGCGTTCGCCGTGCACGTCATCGCGGACTCGCTGCTGGTGGTGGCCGCGCTCGCACCGGTCATGGCCCACACCGCCGGCTTCGCGGTCGCGATCGCCTATGCGGTGAGCCTGCACGGGCAATGGCACTGCTGGCGCCAGGCGGCGACGTGGCGGCGCGACGATGGCTAGTTCTCTGGCAACGCCCGCGCGCGGGTAGTTCTGAACCACGAACGGAACGGAGGGAACGCGACCGCCCTGCGACGGTGCTTGCGGATTCTCTCGCGTCAGTAGCGCAGGTTGAGCTTCACCCAGGCGGTGCGGCCGGGTTCGTTGATGCGTACCGGATCGGCCGGATAGCCGAAGGCGCTGTTCCCGCCGAGGTTGAGGTGTTCGCTGTAGGCGCGGTCGAACAGGTTGTCGATGCCGGCGGTGAGCTGCGCGTATTCGCTGAAGCGGTAGCCGCCATTGAGCGAGAACACCGCGAAGCCCGCGCTCGGCCCGAGGTCGCGTCCGACCACGTTGCCCTGCGTGGTGCTGACGCGGTCCTGTGCCGCCACCACGCGCCACAGTGCGCCCCATGTCCACGGCCCGTGTTCGCGGCTGGCGGCCAAGCGTGCTTCCAGCGGCGGCATCTGCGGCAGTGCCGTGCCAGTGTCGCTTATCTCGCCCCACGCATATGACGCCGAACCGGAAAGCTTCCACCCCGGTGCCGGGCGCCAGTCGATGCCGGCTTCGCCGCCGCGGATGTTCGCGTCCACGTTGTGGACCCGGGTGGTGCTGCCCATCATCCCGGCGGCGTAATCGAACAGGATGAAGTCCTGCACGCGCCCGGCATACAGCGACGCCCACGCATCCACCTTCGCGCCCTTGTACTGCACGCCGATGTCGAGCTGCGTGGTGCGCTCCGGCTGCACGCCGGCGAAGGCATTGGCGGAACCCACCGGGCCGCGCGTGGGCGAGAACAGTTCCCAGTAGTCCGGCATGCGCTGTGTGTGGCCGAGGCCGGCATATGCGCCCCAGCGGCCGCCCATGTCGTACTCGTAGCGGACGAACGCGCTGGGCAGCGATTCCCTGCGTGTCATCCCGGCGGTGGGGTTCGGCCCCGGCATCATGCCGGCGGTGGTGGCACGCAGATCCTGTGCCTCCGCGCGATCGATGCGCAGGCCGCTCATCAGGTGGTGCTTGTCGGTGATGTGCCAGTGCGATTCGGCGAAGGCGCCGAAGCTCTGGAACTTGGCGTCCACCGACCACGGCATGGCGAGATAGGCGCCGCGCCCCATCGCGCTGCGCTTGCTGTGGCGGCTGGCACGCAGGTCCAGGCCGGCGGTCACTTCCCAGCGATCCTTCTGCCAGGTCATCGCCACGCGGCCACCGCGCGTGCGGTGCGCCACGTTGCTGGCCATCGGCATCGGCATGCTGCCGGTGGGGTCGGGATCGCGCAGCGTGTAGTTGTCCATCACGTGATCCACGTCGTTCTGGTAGACGTTGGCGACCACGGCGCCCAGCACGCCCTCGATGTGCTTCTTCTCGAAGCGCAGCCCGAGGCTGTCGCGCTCGAACTGCGCACCGTCCATCCCGCGCCCGGCATAACGGGCCTCCGCATCGCCGATGCCTGCGCTCAGCTCCAGCACGGTGTCCTGGTCCGGCGTCCAGCCGAGCGCGGCATCGGCATTCCACTTCTTCCAGGACGAAGGCACGCGGTCGCCATGGCCGTCTTCGTAATCGTCTGCCTCGGAACGGTTGGCCGAGACGCGCGCGTAGCCGCGCGGCGTGCCGGCGCTGATGTCCAGCACCTGGTCGTTGCGGCCGTGGCTGCCCGCCAGCACGCCGCCTGAAGCCTGCACACCGGGCTCGGCGAAGTACGGGACCTCGCGCTCGAAGCGCACCGTGCCGGCGGAAGCGCCGCCGCCCCACAGCACCGTCTGCGGCCCCTTGATGACGACCAGGCGGTCGTAGGTTTCCGGCGCGATGTACGACAGCGCGTTGTCCATGCGCGACGGGCATGCGCCGCTCATCGCGCCATCGTTGGTCATCAGGTTGATGCGCGAGCCGAACATGCCACGCAGCACCGGATCGCCATTGGTGCCGCCGCTGCGCAGCGTGGAGAAGCCGGGGATCGTCTTCAAGTAATCGGCGCCGTCGCTGGCGGGCACCGGCTGGCGCGGCAGCTTGGGGTCGGTGATGAAGGTGGTCGCCATCGCAGGCGCGACGCCCACCACGACGATGCCGTCCAGCGTGGTCGTCGGCATCGCATCGGCGTGCGTCGCGGCATGCGAGTCGCCCGCATGCGCCAACGGCATGTTGGCGAGCGCGCCCAACAGGGCCACGGCAAGCAGGTTACGGGGCATGGCGCATCTCCGTTCGTGTGATGCGCCCATTCTCACGACGCACCCTGGAGTGCAGATGCGACGCGTTGTCGCAGCCCCCGACGCGCTTGACCTTGGTCAAGCCGATGCGCGAATTCCTGCTTCCGGCCGTCGACGATTGATCCAGATCAACGTCGGCGTCGCAGTGCGTTTCCACCATGGATGCACACCCACCACGACCCATCGAAGGAAAACGCCATGAAACGCCTGCATCCCCATGTACTCCCCTGCGCCCTCGCCAGCGCGCTCGCTGCGATGTTCGCCATTCCCGCGCTCGCCAGCGACAGGATCGCCCCGGCTGGCGAAACCATCCATGCCGTGCTGACGGCGCCCCCGATGGTGCCCGCGCCGCTCACGCGCAAGACGCCGGCCCATGTCGTGGTCGACCTCGAGATGATCGAGAAGGACATGCGCATGGCCGATGGCGTCACCTACAACTTCTGGACCTTCGGCGGCACCGTGCCGGGCAGCTTCATCCGCGTGCGCAAGGGCGATACGGTGGAGTTCAAGCTGAAGAACCGCCACGACTCGCACATGTCGCACAACATCGACCTGCACGCCGTCACCGGCCAGGGCGGTGGCGCCGAAGCCACGTTCACGCTCCCCGGCCACGAAACGCAGTTCACCTTCAAGGCGCTGAATCCCGGCCTGTACATCTACCACTGCGCGATGGCCCCGGTCGGCATGCACATCGCCAACGGCATGTACGGCCTGATCCTGGTCGAGCCGGAAGAAGGCCTGCCGCCGGTGGACAAGGAGTTCTACGTGGTGCAGGGCGACTTCTACACCGAAGGCGCGTACGGCGAACCCGGCCTGCAGCCCTTCAGCCTGGAGAAGGCGATCGACGAGCACCCGACCTACGTGGTGTTCAACGGCTCGGTCGACGCGCTGCAGGGCGACAACGCGTTGACGGCGAAGGCGGGTGAAACCATCCGCATGTTCGTCGGCAACGGCGGCCCGAACCTGGTGTCCAGCTTCCACGTGATCGGCGAGATCTTCGACAAGGTCTACACGGAAGGCGGCAGCAAGTACCAGGAGAACGTGCAGACCACGCTGATCCCCGCCGGCGGTTCGGCCATGGTCGAGTTCAAGGCGGACGTGCCGGGCAACTTCGTGCTGGTGGACCACAGCATCTTCCGCACGTTCCACAAGGGCTCGCTCGGCATCCTGAAGGTGGAGGGCGAGAAGAACCCTTCCATCTACACCGGCCAGCAGCACGACATCGAGTATCCGGAAGCCAAGCCGGCCGACAAGAAGTGAGGACCGGATGAAACGGACGCTGCCACAGACGGCTTCGATCCTCGTGCTGGCCCTGGCGTCGGCGCTTGCCGTCGCCGGGGACGCGGCGAACGGATTCCTGCCTGTCGAGGGCGGCGACTTCCGTTCCTCGGTGCGTTACGAGGAAGCCACCCGCCAGACGCGGGTGGCTTCGTTCTCGTTGATGGCACGGCCGGTCAGCAACGGCGAGTTCGCCGGTTTCGTCGCGCGCCAGCCGCAGTGGCGACGCGACCGGATACCGTCGGTGTTCGCCAGCCCCGGTTACCTGGGCCACTGGGCCACGGCCGATGCGCCCGGGGCGGCGGTCGATGCCGATGGCCCGGTCGTGCACGTGAACTGGTACGCCGCCGATGCCTACTGCCGCGAGCAGCAGGCGCGCCTGCCCCGCTTCGTGGAGTGGGAATACGCGGCGGCGGCCGATGCGACGCGGCGTGACGCCCGCGGCGATCCGCGATGGCGGATGCGCCAGGTCAACGACGGTACGCCGCATGCGATGGATGCTGCCGCCGATGCGCCAGCCAATGCCTACGGCATCCAGGGCCTGCACGGTGCGTACTGGGAATGGAGCGAGGACTACGCCTCGCTGCTGGGCGACGGCGACCGCCGCGGCCAGCAGGATGGCGACAGCCTGCGCTATTGCGGCGCCACCGCGCTGGCCTTCAACGATCCCGGCGACTACGGCGTGGTCAAGCGCTTCGTCCTGCTGTCGGCACTGCAACCCGGGGCCACCCTGGGCAACCTCGGTTTCCGCTGCGCAAGGAGCACTCCATGAAACGCATGTCCTTCTTCCTGTCCGCCACGCTGGCCCTCGCCGGCACCCTGCACGCGCAATCGCTGCCGGGCGAATCGGTCTACCACCTGCAGGCGAGTACGCAGGCTGCCGATGGGCAGCCGGTCGCTTGGTCCTCGCTGCGCGGCCAGCCTCGGGTGGTGTCGATGTTCTATACGAACTGCCACCTGATGTGCCCGCTGATCATCGAGAACGCCAAGAGCGTGCAGAAGCAGCTTTCGCCCGCCGAACGCAAGCGGCTGGGCGTGGTCATGGTCAGCCTGGACCCGGCACGCGACACACCGGCCGCGATGCAGGACGTCGCGCGGCGCCACCGCGTGCCGGAGGGCTGGCGGTTCCTCACGCCCGCGGCCGACGACGTGCGCGCCATCGCCAGCGTACTGGACGTGCGCTACCGGTTCCGCGACGACGGCAGCATCAACCACACCAGCGTGCTGGTGCTGCTGGATGCCGACGGCCGCGTGCGTGCGCGCAGCGAGGTGACCGGTGCCGCCGCGGATCCGCAGTTCCTGACCCAGGTCAAGGCGCTGCTCGCCGGGCCGTGATGTCATGGCCCCACACCCACCCAAACCCGATGAACGACGGAGCCATACGATGAAACTCTCCCACTCCCTGCTCGCCCTTGCCCTGTTCGGCGCCGCCGGCATGGCCCACGCCGCCGGCAACTGCACCGTCAGCCTGAAGGGCGACGACGCCATGAAATTCGACCTGAAGGAGGCCACGGTCTCCGCCAGCTGCGCCACCATCACCCTCGAGTTGACGCATACCGGCAAGCTGCCGGCCGCGGCGATGGGTCACAACGTGGTGGTGTCGAAGACCGCCGACCTGGCCGGCGTGGCGCGCGACGGCATGAAGGCCGGTGCCGCTGGCGCCTACGTCCCCGCCGGCGATGCGCGCGTGATCGCGCATACCGCACTGATCGGCGGTGGGCAGAAGACGAAGATCACCTTCCCCGGCAAGAAGCTGACCGCCGGTGGCGACTACAGCTTCTTCTGCAGCTTCCCCGGCCACTCCACCCTGATGAAGGGCAAGCTGGTCGTCACCAAGTAATCCGCCCCGTCCCAAGATGTGCCGCCTGCGGGCGGCGCATCTTTTTGTAGAGCAGGCCATGGAATATGTCATCCGCCTGGGCGATGCCCCCATCGACCTGGCCGTCATCGAACGCCACCTGCAGGATCTGGATCCCGCAGCGGTGCTGGACCTGGATACCCAATCAGGATGCCTGCGCTGTTCCACCAGCGCGCTCGCGATGGAACTGCTGATGGCCCTCGCGCAGGCGGGCCATCGCGTCACGCCCGATACCATCGAACGCCTGCCGTCGGTGTGCTGCGGTGGCTGCAGCGGGTGAGACGGGATCTACCTGCCGTCAGCCTCACCGCGAAGACCAGCCCCCGCGCCGATCCGTCTGCTCACTTGCTGGCCGGCAGCTCCACGCGTGCGACCAAGCCACCCAGGCGCGCCGAACCGCCCAGATGGATGCGCCCACCGTGGGCCGTGACAGCCTCTGCGGCGATGGCGAGCCCCAGCCCGCTGCCGTCGCTCCCCCCACCCAGGCGGCGGTAGAAGCGGTCGAAAACCCGTTCCCGTTCATCCTCGGGGATGCCTGGGCCGCTGTCTTCCACGGTCAGCACCGCATGCATGCCCGTGGTGGACGTCCGCACCTCGATCACGCCCCCCGCCGGTGCATAGCGCAGCGCATTCTCGATCAGATTGCGGACCAACAGGCCCAGCGCGAACTCGTCTCCCCACAGCTGCGCGCCTTCCAGCGTCAGCACGATCTCCTGGCTCTTTCGCTCCGCCAACGGCCGGAGTTCCTCCATCTCCGTCCTCACCAGCGCGTCGAGATCGAGCCTTGAATGCTCGCGCGCGCCTCCCAGGCTCTCGGCCCGGCTGAGCGAAAGAAGCTGGGATGCCAGCCGTTCCACGCGCTCGATACTGATGCCGAGCAGCGCCTGTGACTGCGCCCGATCATGTTCGTCCGGGGCGTGGCGCGCATTGTCCGCATGCACCTTCAATGCGCTGATCGGCGTCCGCAGTTCGTGGGCGGCGTCCGCAACGAAGTTCCGCTCGCGTGCGAGCGCGACGTCCAGCCGCTGCAGCAATCCATTGATGGCGATCACCAGGCCCTGCGCCTCGCGCGGCACATCGGCAGGATCCAGCGGCACCAGCCGCTCCGGATGGCGTTGGCCGATCTCCATCGACAGGCCACGCAGCGAGCGTGTGGCCAAGGCAACGCTCCACCAGATCACCAGCGCCATCAGCGGAAGCGCGAGCAGCAAGGGAAGCAACGTCCCTCCCGCGATATCGGTAGCCAGTTCCTGGCGGATATCGGAAAGCTCGGCAGACTGGAACCAACGGCCATTCGACGAGCGCAGCGTGAACGTGCGCCAGCGTGCACCTTCAATCACGACATCGGAGAACCCTGGCTCCGTCACCGCCAGCGGTGTCGTCGGAGCGCTGTCCGAGCGCAGCAGCAAACGCTGCTTCGTGTCCCACACCTGGAACGCGAGCTTGTTCTCGTACGCATGTCCGTCATCGAAGGCGAGCGCTTCGCCGACGCCCTGGGCATCGCCGTGCCAGCCGCGCAGGACGATCGGCTCACCCGGGTAGGCATTGAGCTCGCTCAAGGGCTCGTCGACCAGGCTCACGAGCACACGGGTGGACTGCACGAGCCTGGCGTCGAACATTTCGCCGGCTTCCTGCAGACCCGCGCGGTAGCTGAGCCAGCCGGCCGCGGACATCACGACGCCAAGCGTGCCGAGCAGCAGCAACAGCAGCGTCGCACGCATCGATCTCATGCGGTGTCTCCGGCGACGTCGCCAAGGGCATACCCGATGCCGCGTACCGTGCGGATGGCGCTGGGTTCCAGCTTGCGGCGGAGCTGGTGGACATGCACGTCCACCGCATTGCTTGCGACGTCCTCGTTCCAGCCATAGAGGTGCCGCTGGATCGTGTCGCGTGCCATCGGGCGGCCACGCTGCTCCATCAGGACACGCAGCAACGCGAACTCACGCCGGGTGAGATCAAGGCTTCGTCCTTTCCATGTCGCGGTGAGCGTGGCCGGATCCAGGCGCAGAGGACCCGCTTCCAGCGAAGGGGTCGCCCTTCCGGAACTGCGCCTGATCAGCGCACGCACCCTGGCGAGCAGTTCGGCGGTATCGAATGGCTTTCCCAGGTAGTCGTCCGCGCCGACATCCAGCCCCAGCGTGCGATCGGACGGCCGTTCGCGTGCGCTCAGCACGAGAATGGGCACCGGGTTCCCGGCGGCGCGCACCTGCCGGATCACCTCGATGCCATCCATCCGCGGCAAGCCCAGGTCCAGCACCACGAGGTCGAACTCGCCATCGCGCATCGCCGTGAGTCCGCTCGCACCGTCCTGCACCCAATCGATCGCGAAGGCACCGCGCCGCATGGCGATGCAGATGCCTTCGCCCAGCAACGGATCGTCTTCCACCAGCAGGATGCGCATGCGGCCAGTCTGGTGCTCCCCCCCTCAGTTGGCAAGGTGCCCGGCGATGTCCTTGAGCTTGCTCTCCGCCTCGCTGCGGCGACCGGCGTCAGCCACTTCCCGGCCCGGCCGCGCCGGTGCCGCCAGCGCTTTCTGGAAGGCCGCGCGCGCGCCTGTCCAGTCCTTCTGGTCGAGCAGGAAATCCGCATAGAAATAGTTGGCGTCGATGCCATCCGGATCGATGGCCAGCCCCTTGCGGAGCATGGCGCGCGCCGTGTCGTCGTCGCCGAAGCCAAGCGGCCAGCCCGGCACCTGGTAGTACAGCGCGCCCAGGCTGGTGTAGGCCGCACCGTCGAGCGCGTCAGGCGCGATCTTGATGGCCGCCTCGAAATCGGCACGCGCACGCTTGACCAGCCCGAGCGCCCCCATCCCGCCCTTCTCGCCCGCCAGACTCGACAGCACGATACCTTCCCAGATCAGGGCGGACGCATCACGCGGGTGCGCCTCGCGGATCTTTCCGGCCTGGCGTGCAAGCTCTTCGAAAGCCGGTTCGCGCTGTGCCTTCGGCACCTGGTAGTTGATCTGCGCCCAGCGGTCGCGCACCTGGCCGGTCGTGGTGGCGCCGGGTTCGCCTGCCAGCGCAATCCCGACCAGCAGCGTTGTCGACATGAGAATCAGGAAGAGCATGGACTTACCGTAAGCGTGGTTCATGGTGGATGTTCTCCTCGGTGGATGATCGTGGTCGTCGCGCATGCCGGCGGACGATGGGCAGGCTGTTGCGCAGATTGCGATCGACCAGTCCGGGCACCAGCCCATTGATGCGCGCGAACAGTTTTTCCGGCCAACCGATCTGCATCCGCGACCGGCCCTGCACGATGGCCGCGACCAGCTGGCGTGCGACTTCGGCGGGCACGTCGCTGCTGACCTTGAGTTCGGCATTCAGCGCATCGACGGCAGGCGTGTTGAACGGCGTGCGGGTGGCGCGTGGCGAGAGGTACTGGAAGCGGAGGCCGGTATCGGCGTATTCCCTTGCCAGCGCTTCGGTCAGTCCGCGCAGGCCGAACTTGCTGGCGCTGTAGGCCGCGAAGCCGGGGAACGCCAAGCTGCCGAAGGTGGAGCCGACAACGACCACGGCGGCCGATGCGTGCGTCCTCAGGAGTGGCAGCAAGGCATGCGCGAGCAGCATCGGCGCCACCAGGTTGGTCTGCACCAACCGGCCCATGTCGACCGGATCCTGCTCTTCGAACAGACCGAATGCCGCCTGCGCGTGAGCCAGCACCAGCACCGAAGGCAGCGGGCTCGCGGCCAGCGCCGCGCGCAGCAGATGGGCGCGCCCGTCCTCCGTCGCCACATCGGCGACGACCCACGACGTACTGCCCGCAGGCATGTCTTGCGCGACCCGGCGCAGCTTGGCCTCGTCTCGCCCCACTGCAAGCACGCGCGCACCGGCGGCGACCAGCGCCGCGCACAACGGCTGGCCGATGCCGCCGCTGGCGCCGGTCAGGATCACGGTTCTCCCTGCGAGTTCCATCAGGCCGCCTCGGCCAGGCGCATGCCATCGGCACGCAGGGTGCGGAAGATGTCGCCGTAGAGCACGTAGAAGCGTCGTGCGGCATGGATGACCGCCGCCTGGTCTCCGAGGTCGTCCAGGCGATCCATCAGGCGCTTGAAGAAGCCGACATGTTCGATGTCCAGGTCGCCATGGGACAGCAGGTAGCCGAATGCATTGGGCGGCAGGTCGAGCGAGGTCTGCAGCGTGTTGGCGGCGCGCGTGGCGAGCGCGACGCTGGTGCCCTCCAGCACCAGCACCATGCCGAAGAAGCCGACCGGGTTGCCGCGCTGGATGGTGTCGTAGGCGTAACTGACCATCAGCTCCGTCGCCAACGACGGTGACGACATCGCGGCCGCGGCGCGGTCCTCGCCGCATGCCGCGATATCGTCCAGCACCCACTCGTGGTGCCCCATCTCTTCGTCGATGTACTCCCCGACCGCCGTGCGCAACCATTCCAGCCGCGCGGGCAGGCGCGCACCGCAGGCCATCAGCAGGGGCACCGTGTGGCGGACATGGTGATAGGCCTGGGTGAGGAAGGCCACGTAATCCTCGCGCGCTATCCTGCCCGCCAGCGCGGACTGGATGAGGGGAATGGAAAGCAGACTGTCGCGCTCGCGCATGGTCTGTGCGACCAGCTCGTCATGGAAACTCATGCGGTGACTCCGGAGGGGGAAACGTTCGGGATGAGGCGATAGCAGGCGTCGACGTCGGCCTGGTAACGGTCGAGGATGGCCGCGCGGCGCGGACGGCCGTTCGCGGTCACCAGGCCCGCGTCCGCGGTGAAGGGTGAGGCGCGCACGAAGCGCGCGACGCGCGCATAGTCGGGTAGTCCGGCGTTCACCTCGCCCAGCGCACGCATGATCTGTACGTCGTCCACGTCGGGACGGCGTGGCACCAGCACCGCGACGTTGTCCGCCTGGCCCTCGCCCCAGACCACCACCTGCGCGATGGCCGGATGCGCTAGCAGTTCGCTCTCCACCCACTCCGGCGACACATTCCGCCCGAAGGCGGTGATGAAGACATTCTTGCGGCGCCCGGTGATATGGACGAAACCTTCGTCGTCGCGATAGCCCAGGTCGCCCGTGCGCAACGGCCCCTCTTCCAGTGGGTCGCCCCCGAGGTAACCCAGTGCGCGTGCACCCTCGACGCAGATCTCGCCATCCACGATCGAGACATCGGCATGCGGCAAGGCCTGGCCGACGCTGCCATCGCGCGTGGCGCCAGGGCGATTCAGGCATACCACGGAACCGCACTCTGTCAGGCCATAACCTTCGAACACGGGAAGGCCGAGCACGCGTGCACGCGCGAGCAGGCCGGGCCCCACGCGCCCACCGCCCACCGCGATGTAGCGCAACGAGGCGGGCAAGGGAGCACCCTGCTCCGCCGCCATCACCAGTGCCAACAGCAACTGGGGCACCAGGATCACGCTTTCGGGCTGGTAGCGGTGCAGGCAACGCAGCAGCGTGGGCACGTCGAGGCCGGTCGCGCCGGTGTAGCCGATCTCGGACAGCGACGGCAGCGCGATCTCCGCATCCGCCAGGAGAGCGGCATACAGTCCGGCCACGTTCTCCAGCAGCGTTGCGAGCGGCATCAGGCAAAGATGCCGGCGAGGCGCAATGGCAGCGGCGGCATCCACCAGCGATCCGGCCACGCCGAACAGCGTGTGCGCATCCAGGCACACGCCTCGTGGGCGACCCGTCGTGCCGGACGTATAGGTGATGCAGCCGGTGCGGAGCGGCAGCACCGGCGCCGCCGCTTCGCCCACCTGCGCGCGCCAGCATGCCAGGCGCTCGCCATCGAGGAACCCGGTCAGCGCCTCGACGCCCGGCGGCATGGCGTCATCGCGGGAAGTGACGACGCATTGCGCACCGCTGTTGGCCAGCGCGTGCAGCACCTGCGCGTCGGAGAAGAACATCGGCAGCGGCACATGCACGCCACCGGTTTCGCGGATCGCCATGTCCAGCACGAACCAGCTCGGCCCGTTGTCCAGGCGACTGGCGACGCGCCGGATGTCCATCTTCGTCATCCACTCGACGAGATGCCCGATCCGTGCCGCAAGCGCCCGGTCATCCAGGGTGCCTTGCGCCGTGATCAGGCGGGGACGTCCGTTGCCTTCGGACTCGCGCAGAACGACATCCATCGGCGTCCTCATGGCGACCCTGCCAGGCAAAGATCCGGGGTGCCGCTGCATGTCCGGGGCATGTGCCTGCCCCGCAGGTAGGCCACGCCCTCTGCGAGGTTGCCGCATATCAGGCGTGGTCGCGATGCGTAGTAGGAACCCCAGTCTCCACCGGCATCGCCGAGCCGTTCGGCACGCGCTTCAGCCAGTTCGATCATCGGCAGATGCAGGCGCTCGAACGCATTGCGCAACTGTCGGGTGGCGACCAGCAGGACCCATGTCATGCCCGCCGACTGCAGGGTCAGCGCAAGCTGCAGGATGAGTTCACGCGCGATGCCGGGCGTGGTGGCGGCGAAGTTGCCGGCTTCGACGATCAGGCGGCGGTCGATCTGCGCGATCTGCTGGTGTGCCATCACCTGTTCGACCGGCGCATCCAGGTAGTGCTCGACGAACAGCGGCCCCTCCCCTCCGGCACGCACGCCGACGGCAGCGGCAAGCCGGCCATCGCTGTCGCGGTAGGCGAGCAGATGGGGGAAGAAGCTGCGCAGCGCTGCGCCGTAGCGTTCGCGATAGACGTCGCTGATGAACGACTCGACTTCGTCCCGGTCGGGATCGTGGCGATCAATCAGCTGGACGCTGGCGAAGCGTCCCGGCAGCGGGGCAAGTACGATGTGGGAGCGGATCCAGTGCATGGCGTGCATGCTGGAATCGCTCGATTAAGGGTCGATTAGCTCGAAGTTAAGCGCTCATTAGATTCCCGGCACGAATTCGTGAGAATCCGCACCGCTTCACCGCAGGGCTAAACCCGCTCTGAACGTCGCGCAACGGACATCACCAGAACAGCGTATACAGCGCCGCGAGAATGGCGAGCACGGCGACCGCCCCGATGTTGAATGCGCCGCTGGTGCGGTAGTCCACATCGCCGGTCTGGATGATGTCCTTCTCCGGCGCGTGCGGCGTGGCCAGCGAGACGACCACCGCCAGTGCCAGCGCCAGCAGGAACACCAGGCCGACACGATCGATGAAGGGCAGCGCCGGCCACGCCAGCTTCAGCACGATGGACAACACGAACGAACCGATCGCCGCCGCCAGCGCGCCGGCCTCGTTGGCGCGTTTCCAGAACAGGCCCAGCACGAAGATCACCACGATGCCCGGGGTGAAGAAGCCGGTGTACTCCTGGATGTACTGGAACGCCTGGTCGAAGCTGCCCAGCAGCGGCTTGGCCGCCAGGATGCCGAGCACCACCGTGACCACCGCCGCGAGGCGCCCGACACGCACAAGCTTCGTTTCATCGTGCTGGCGCTTGCCCTTGGCGTAGAAGTCGAGCGTGAAGATGGTCGCCACCGAATTGATCTTCGAGGCCAGCGACGCCACGATCGCCGCCACCAGCGCGGCGAACACCAGGCCCAGGATGCCGGTGGGCAGCAGGCGCATCATCGTCGGATAGGCCTGGTCGGGTTTGTCGAGGCCCGGCGCCAGCATCACCGCCGCGATGCCCGGCAGCACCACGATCACCGGCATCAGCAGCTTCAGGAATGCGGCGAACAGCACGCCCTTCTGCGCCTCGCCGATGTCCTTCGCCGCGAGGGCGCGCTGGATGATGTACTGGTTGAAGCCCCAGTAGCTGATGTTCATGATCCACATGCCGCCGATCAGCACGCTGAGGCCCGGCAGGTCCTTGTAGAAGGGGTTGTCCTTGTCGAGGATCATCTCGAAATGGCCCGGCTGCGCTTCCCACAGCTTGTGGAAACCTGCAAGCACACCCGCGCCGTCGCCCAGTTCGTTGAGTGTCAGACCCGCGACCAGCAGGCCGCCCAGCACCAGCAGCGACACCTGCACGATGTCGGTCAGCGCGACGGCCTTCAGACCCCCGTAAAGCTGGTACAGCAACGCGAACACGCCGATCAGCACCACTGCCAGCATCTGGTCCATGCCGGTGACCTGCGACACCGCGATGGCACCCAGCCACAGGATCGAGGTGACGTTGACGAACACGTACAGCCCCAGCCAGAACACGGCCATGAGAGTGCGGATGCGCGCGCCGTAACGCTGTTCCAGGAACTGCGGCATGGTGTAGATGCCGTTGCGCAGGAACACCGGCAGGAACCACTTACCGACGATCAGCAGCGTGGCCGCGGCCATCCACTCGTACGAGGCGATCGCCAGGCCGATGGCATAGCCGGAGCCGGACATGCCGATGATCTGCTCGGCCGAGATGTTGGCCGCGATCAGCGATGCACCGATGGCCCACCACGGCAGCGACTTGCTGGCGAGGAAGTAATCCTTCGCATCCTTCGTATGCCCCGCTTTCTCGCGCGACACCCATTGCGCCAGCACGAAGATGCCGGCCAGGTAGACCAGCACGATGGCGATATCCAGTCCCGACAGTGTCATCCCGTTCCCCTTCCCCAAACGACAAGCGATGCCGTGATGCATTCCCGGACGCGAGCGCGCCCGGGAATGCGCTCACCGTCAGCGCGGGCAGTCGACCGCCTGCTCCGCCTGGTCCAGCGACCCGAGTGCGACGCGCGAGACCGAGATCGTCATCGTGCCGGCAGTGCCGATCGCCCACGGCCGATCCAGCTTGCTGACATCGGCGCCGGCCTTGGCGAGGCACTTCAGCGGCACGCCGACCCGCGTCCACTGGCCCACCGGCAGTTTCGCCAGCGTCGGTGCCAGCGCCACGCGTGCCGTGCAACCGGTACCGCAGCCCACCGACAGCCAGGCGTCGCCGCTCGGCGCGGTGTCGACACGCAAGGTGGTCAGCAGCATCACGTCGCCATTGCTTTCGCGCTGCAGGTCCAACGCAGTGTGCGACTGCAACGCGGCCGTCGCTTCGCCCTTGCCCGACCACGCGAGGCGGCGTCCGTCTTCCTGCGCCAGGTGATCCACGCCGGTAACTTTCAACAGGTCAGCGTTCAATGCCTCCGGCACCTTGGTGACGGTCACGCCCTGGCCATCGCCGGCTTCCAGCCGTAACGCCATGCCGGAACCGGCATCGCCGCGGGCGAAGTAGACGCCGCTCGCGCCTTCGTCGCCACTGACACCGGATTCTTCCGGCAACGCGGCCAGGTCGCCCTTGTCCGCATATGTCAGGCCGAAGCCGAACGCGAACAGCGGGTCGTAGCCTTCCTGACCCACGTTGTTGGCGTACTGCGTCGCGGTGCGCGGCCAGCTGAAGCTGAGCTTGCCCTTGAAGTCGTGCTGCACGTTGCCATCGGCCTTGCGCAGCAGCACATCGGCGATGCCTGCGCCTTCCGAGCCTGGCAGCCATGCCGCGACGAACGCATCCGCGGCATTGATCTCGCGGTTCATCCACAGCGGGCGTCCACTCAGGAACACCGCCACCACCGGGATGCCTTCCGCCTTCAGGCGCTTGATCAATTCGAGGTCGGCGTCGTCACCCGGCTTGTAGAGCAGCGTCTGCAGGTCGCCCTGGAACTCCGCGTACGGGTTCTCGCCGAACACCACCACCGCGACGTCGGGCTTCTGCGTGTACTTGCCATCGAGGGCGAGGATCGCTTCGCCCCCCGCCGCCTTCGCCTGCTGCGCGATGCCTTCGTAGATCGAATCGGCGTTCGGGAAGTCCTTGCGCGTGGTGCCGGTGCCCTGCCAGTTGAGCGTCCAGCCACCGGCCTGCTTGCCGACATCGTTGGCTCCGTCGCCGGCCACCAGGATGCGCTGCTTCGGCTGCAGCGGCAGCACGCCACCTGCATTTTTCAGCAGCACCAGCGATTCGCGCACGGCCTGGCGAGCGACGGCACGATGTTCCGGCGAACCCAGCAGCGCGAACTGTCCACCCACCGTGCGCGCCGACGGCTTGCCCGCTTCGAACAGGCCCAGGCGGATCTTCACCCGCAGGATCCGCCGCACGGCGTCGTCCAGCCGTTCCTGGCTGATCGTGCCCGCTTTCACCGCTGCCAGCGTGGTCTCGTAGAACCCCTTCCAGCTGTCGGAGGCCATCGCCATGTCGAGGCCGGCGTTGATCGTCGCCGGACAATCGGTGTTGGTGCAGCCCTTCACCTGGCCATGGCCGTTCCAGTCGCCGACCACGAAGCCGCCGAACTGCATGCGGCCCTTCAGCGCATCGGTCAGGTACGGCTTGTGGCCGTGCATCTTCTCGCCGTTGACACTGTTGAACGAGGCCATCGCCGTCTGTGCGCCGGCCGCGATCGCCGGCGGATAACCGGCGGCGTGGATGCGTACCAGCTCGGCTTCGCTGATCTTCGTGTCGCCCTGGTCCTTGCCGTTGGTGGTGCCGCCATCGCCGAGGAAATGCTTCACCGAGGCGATCACGTGGCGGCCGTCGAGGAAGCCGGGCGTGCCGACCTTGCCTTGCAGGCCTTCCACCATCGCGCCGGCATAGCTGGCCACCACGTCGGGTGATTCCGAATAGCCTTCGTACGTGCGGCCCCAGCGGTCGTCCTGCGGCACCGCCACGGTCGGCGCGAACGTCCACTCCATGCCGGTGGCGCGCGTTTCCAGCGCGGTGATCTCGCCGATCCGGCGCAGCAGTTCCGGATTGCGCGCCGCGCCCAGGCCGATGTTGTGCGGGAACAGCGTGGCGCCGACGATGTTGCTCTGTCCGTGCACGGCATCGATGCCGAAGATGATGGGGATCGCCTTGCCGCCCTGCGAGGTGTCCATCGACGCCTCGTAGAACGCATCGGCCAGCGCCAGCCATTCGGCAGGTGCCGCGTCGTAGCGACCACCGGGATCGGAGTTGCCACCGGCAAGGATTGAACCGAGCCGGTATTTGCGTACGTCGTCCGGCGTGATGCTGGCGATGTCGCCCTGCACCAGCTGGCCAACCTTCTCTTCCACGGTCATCGTGGCCATCAGGTCGGTGATGCGCTTTTCCATTGCGGCGTCCTCGGCCAGCGGCCAAGCGACCTGCGGCCACGGATTCGCCTGTGCCTGCGGTGCGGGCGCCTCGACCTTGCCGTCGCCCTTGCAGGCGGCCAGCGCCAATGCCAGCGCGGCCAGCAGCACACCGCTGCGGGCGCGCATGAAGTTGCGGTTCGTCATCGTGTTCATCCTTCCATCTGCTCCAGTTCGCGCCCCTTGGTCTCGTGCACGTACTTCAGCACGAAGACCACCGAGATGGCAGCGGCAATCGTATACAGGCCGTAGGCCCCCGCCAGTCCGATGCCGGTGAGCAGCATCGGGAAGGTCCAGGTGATCAGGAAGTTGGAACCCCACTGGGCCAGTCCGGCCACGGCCAAGCCCGAACCGCGGATCTGGTTGGGGAACATTTCGCCCAGCATCACCCACATCACCGGACCCCACGAGAGGTTGAAGAACACCACGTACAGGTTCGCGGCCACCAGCGCCAGCACGCCCATGC
>NZ_CAMPJD010000003.1 GCF_946886695.1 uncultured Pseudoxanthomonas sp.
GCGTAGACTCCTTCCATCCCCCATGCCCGTCCCGCAGGCGTTCCCATGCCCGACACCCCCCTTCCCCTCGATGAGCGCGTCCGCGCATTGGCGGAGCTGATTGAACGATCCACCGGCACGGACGGTTTCCACACCACCGCGATCCCGGCGCTGAACTTCTCGCGGCTCAGTGCCCCGATGGCGCTACCGATGCGCGGCGTGCAGGAAGCCGCGCTGTGCCTGATCGTACAGGGCGCCAAGCGCGCGATCCTCGCCGACGAGGTCTACGAGTACGACGCCAGCCGCTTCGTGGTGGCCTCGGTCGACCTGCCGGTCACCGGGCAGGTGGTCGAAGCGTCCGCCGACGCACCGTACCTGTGCCTGATACTGAAGCTGTCGGCCGCCACCATCGCCGAGATGGTCACCGAAGCCGAATCGGCAAAAGCACCGCTTCCGCCGCCGTCGCGCGGCCTGTTCCTGCAGCCCAGCAGCGTGGAGATGCTGGACGCTGCGATCCGGCTGGTGAAGCTGCTCGATGCGCCGCACGACATTCCGCTGCTGGCGCCGCTGATCGAGCGCGAGATCCTCTACCGCGTGCTGTGCAGTCCGCAGGGCGCGATGCTGCGCCACATCGGCATCGCCGACAGCCAGGGCCAGCGCGTGGCAAAGGCAATCCATTGGCTGCGCGAGCACTATGCCAAGCCGCTGCGTATCGACCATATCGCCCGCGAGGTGCACATGAGCGCCTCGGCGCTGCACCACCACTTCAAGGCGGTCACCGCAATGAGCCCGCTGCAGTACCAGAAGCAGTTGCGGTTGCAGGAAGCCCGGCGGCTGATGCTCAGCGAAGTGCTGGACGCCGCCAGCGCCGGCCATCGCGTGGGCTACGAAAGCCCTTCGCAGTTCAGCCGCGAGTACAGCCGCATGTTCGGCGCGCCGCCGGTGCGCGACGTGGAGCGCCTGCGCAACCTCTGACGGGTGTGGAAACACGGGCTGAACGCCGCCTTTGCATACCCGGTCCCGACGTTGCCGCGCCCGCGGAGCAGGCGCACACTCAAATGTGACACCTACCGAGGAACGGCCATGAAGACGCCTGCCCTGTTGCTCACCGCCATCGTCGCACTGGCGACCGCCCTGCCCGGCATGGCACGCCAGAAGAACGTCACCGACCCCGACATTCCGCGCAGCCTGCCGGCCGAAGGGGGCGCTGTCAGCGTGAGCTGGACCGATCCCACCGAGTTCAGCGAAATCAAGTACAGCGGCAACCGCTGGGAGGCTGAACGCGGCACCTGGGTCACCCAGCTGGCCACCTATCTGCGCGATGAAGCCGGCCAACGCCTTGCGCGCGGCCAGACCCTGGACATCACCATTTCCGACATCGACCGCGCGGGCCGTTACGAGCCGACGGTGCGCCCCGGGATGAACGACATCCGCATCGTGAAGGACCTCTACCCGCCGCGCATGACGCTGAACTTCACCCTGAAAGGGGCAGACGGCCAGGTCGTGGCTGAGGGCGAACGCAAACTGGTCGACCACGCCTTCCTGATGGGCACCCAGATCAACAACAACGACAACCTGCGCTACGAGAAGCGCTTGATCGACGATTGGCTGCGCAAGGAATTCCGCAACAGCGCGGGACTGACGGCGACGCCCTGATCCCGCAGCACAACGTCGCGACGCACGCAGGCCCCGCTCAACGCGGGGCCTGTCCGTTTCCGTCTTCCGATTCGTGCGGATACACCGCCGACACCGTGCACTGGAATCGCATGCCGGCACGAAAGCGCGACGCGCGCACGTCGTCGCTCACCGGGAATGGCGATGACGCGTCGAACGACACGCTGTCGCCGGCTCCCTCGGCGACCACGCGGTCGCCGGGGTTGCCGCAGATCAGACTGATGCCTACGCCGGAGCGGAAGCTGATGGCCGGCGCGGAATCGAGATCGGGGCAGGCCTGCGGCAGCTCGACGCGGTAGTAGCGGTGTCCACCGGAGCGCCGGGGCGAGACCTCCACCAGCACGCCCTGGCTGTCCTCGGACCACGAACGCAGGTAACGCGTGTCGAAGCAGTAGCTGGACGAGCCACCGAAGCCCCGACGTCGCTCGCCACGCACTTCGATCGCGTCCAGCGTGGTGGTCGCAGTCTCGTCGGCCATGGCAGAAGCCGCGCGGGCGAGCGCGGCATAATCGCGCGCCTCCACTGGCGTCACGCCCGTGATCGGACACGTGGCGCCTCCGATGCGCACCGCTTCGCCGGTGCTGCCGCAGACACGCCCACCACGCACGAGCAACTGCGCATGGACGCCCTGGCTGCCGGGGCAGTCTTCCCCCAAGTCGATACGGAAGCGCCGCCCGCTGCGATCCAGCGCGGCCAGCTGCCTTGGCGATGCCTGGTGCAGCTCGGCGACCTGTCGTGCATCGAGACACGCAGGGCCCGCCGATGCAGCCGGCGCCTGCGCTGCTGCGACCGGCATTGCCAGCACCATGATCGTGCATGTCGAAAGCATGCGCATCCGTGCCTCCCGTCTGAGCCCGCCCCGATCATAGTGCAGACTTGCGGCGCGGCGATGGCGGCACCATATCGGGGCCATCTTCCCGCGGAGTTCCCATCATGACGACCTTCGACCTGTCGCCCCCTACCGACGCGCAACGCGAGCGCCTGATGGCCAACCTGAGCGATGAGGAACGCCGCGTGCTGCTGAACCATGGGACCGAGGCGCCGTTCTGCGGCGTCTTCCTCGACAACAAGCAGGACGGCGTCTACACCTGCCGGCTGTGCGGGCTGCCTCTGTTCCGCTCCAGCGCGAAGTTCGACTCCGGCACCGGCTGGCCGAGCTTCTTCCAGCCCGTGGACGAAGCGCATGTCGGCCGTATCCGCGACAGCAGCTACGGCATGGTCCGTACCGAGATCGTCTGCGCGCGCTGCCACAGCCACCTGGGCCATGTATTTCCCGATGGCCCGCCGCCGACCGGCGAGCGCCACTGCCTCAATTCGGCGTCGCTGGCGTTCACGCCCAATGGCGAGGTGTTGCCGGACTTGCTGCAGCGTGGTGGCGCGGAAGCGCTGCCCGCCAGATAGCCGCCCGCTGCCTGTCACGAGACCGGCACATGACGGCGGTAGCCTGACCGTCACCCAACCGTCTCCCGGCTGCCGCACGGGCGCAACACATGCCGCTGTCCGCCGCTCCCGAAGCGCCTGCATCGCCATTTGCCGGACTGCCCGCCGCGCTCTGGCTCTATCGTTTCGATGCCGAAGGCCGGGCACGGATACTGGATGCGGCGAAGTGCGGACTCGAGGCACTGGATGCCTTCGCGGATGGCTGGCACTGGCTGCACCTGGACCTGAGCGATGCTCGCAGCGCGCAGGTGGTCGCGATGCTGCCGATCCCGGACGACGCGCGCACCGCATTGGTGTCGCCCGACACTCACGTCAACCTGCAACTGGAAGACGATGCCGCGCACGGCGTATTCGTCGACTGGGTGCACCAGCGTGGCGTCGACCTCGCGGCCGAAGGCCAGCTGCGTGGCGATGACGGCATCGGTTGGCTGCACTTCGCCGCGACGCCCGGCCTGCTGGTCACCGCACGGCGGCAGGCACTGCGCTCGGTCGAAGCGGCACGCCGCGGCATGGCGGGCGGCATGCGAGCCGGTTCCCCGGTGCGGTTGCTGGAAGTGATCGCCGACCATTTCGCCGACACGGTGGAGCGCAGCAGCGACAGCCTTTCCGTGCGACTGGACCGGATCGAGGACCGCGTGCTGGCCGACAGCATCGGCGAAGAACGCCGCGACCTGGCGCAGCTGCGCCACCAGACAGTCCGCCTGCACCGCCCGCTCACCGCCATGCGGCGCGTGCTCAAGCAGTTCGAGCAGCGCCATCCCGCCGATGCCGAGCACGAACTTCTTTCCGCCGTCTCGCGCCTCAACCAGCGCCTCGATGACCTCGATGGCGATGTAGGCACGCTGCAGGAACGCGCGCGCCTGTTGCAGGACGAAGTGGCCGCGAAGCTGGCGGAACGCACCAACCGCCATCTCTACGTGCTCTCGATGATCACGGCCTTGCTGCTGCCGCCCAGCCTGGTGGCCGGCATCTTCGGCATGAACCTGCCGGGCCTGCCGTTCGCGCACGGGACGCATGGCCTGGTGTTCGCGCTGTTGCTCGGCGCGGCCTCCAGCGTGGCGGTCTATCTGATGCTGCGGCGCATGGGCGTGGCGCGTTCGACCTGAGAACGCGCGGGAGGACCCCAAGCCCCGACACGCACGCCACCCGACACGATGAAGCGTGTCCGGCGCAATGTCCGGCACGCGCCGCATCGATGGGCAGAGCTCACCGGCGCCCACGTTTCTGCGGTCGGGGCTGAAGCCCCTCCTGCACGGGTATCCTAGCGGCCTGATGACGCTGCCCCTCCGTACCGCCACCCGCTATGTCACCCCGCTGCGCGAAGGCGGCTCGATGCCGGCCGTGGTCGAGGCCGACGACGACGGCCTTTACGTGCTCAAGTTCCGCGGCGCCGGCCAGGGACCCAAGGCGCTGGTCGCCGAACTGATCGCCGGCGGCCTGGCGAAAGCGCTGCAGTTGCCGATGCCGGACCTGGCACTGATGGAACTGGATGCCGACCTGGCGCGCACCGAAGGCGACCCGGAGATACAGGACCTGATCAAGGCCAGCGCCGGACTCAACCTGGCCATGGACTACCTGCCCGGCGCGGTGAATTTCGATCCCGTGGCCGAACAACCGGATGCGGACCTCGCCTCGCGGATCGTGTGGTTCGATGCCTTCATCAGCAACGTGGACCGCACGGCACGCAACACCAACCTGCTGATGTGGCACCGGCGGCTGTACCTGATCGACCACGGGGCATCGCTGTACTTCCACCACGGCTGGGACGGCGACGTGTCCGGCGCCGGCAAGCCGTTCCCGCTGATCCGCGACCACGTGCTGCTGCGCTGGGCCTCGCGCCTGGCGGACATCGATGCGGCCATGGCGGCGCACCTGCCGGATGCCGTGATGGCGGGGATCGTTGCCGAGATCCCCGACGCCTGGCTGCAGGGACCGGACAGCTTCGGCGATCCGCCGGCACAGCGCGCGGCCTACACCGACTACCTGATCCGACGTCTGGCACAGCGTGACGCGTTCGTGCAGGGGGCGATCCATGCGCGCGCATGACACTTACGACTATGCGGTGATCCGCGTGGTACCGCGCGTGGAACGCGAAGAGTTTGTCAACGTCGGCGTCATCCTGTCGTGCGAACGCGCGGGATTCCTGGAAGCGCGCATCGAAGTGGACGAAGCCCGCCTGCAGGCCCTCGACCCCACGCTGGACATCGAGTCGCTGCGCCGCCACCTGGACACCATTCCCGCCATCTGCCGCGGTGGCGAAGCGGCTGCGCCGATCGGACTGCTACCGGCGCGCGCCCGCTTCCACTGGCTCACGGCGAAGCGGAGTTCGATCATCCAGACCTCATCGGTGCACATGGGCCGTTGCGGCGATCTTCCCGCGACGCTGGAGCATCTGATGGATCGCATGGTGCGGCCACCGAAGGCGACCGCGCCGCGATGAGCGTCTACGTGGATGACGCCGTCACCCTGTGGCGCGGTCGTCGCTGGGCACACATGATGGCCGACACGCTGGAAGAGCTGCATGCGATGGCGGAACGGTTGGGGATGCCGCGCCGCGCCTTCCAGGACAAGCGCAGCGGGGCGCACTACGACCTGACCGAAGAACTGCGCCAAGAAGCATTGCGGCTCGGCGCCATTGCGATTTCCCGCCACCGCGATCGCGAACAGGTCCGCGCGATCATCCGTCTCGCGCGTTCGCAATGGAGCGGCGCGGCAGACGGCGAACGCTCCCTGTAGGAGGGGCTTCAGCCCCGACCGCACCTCCGCTGGAGCCCACCCCAAGCAGGCGCCGGGCAGAAGCCCGGCCCCACGATCTGCGTCAAAGCTGTTGCGCCTTGCCGCTGCGGATCGCATCGTCCAACAGGCGCGCGACATCGCGCTGCAGCTTGTCGCTCGCGGCCATCTGCTTGCGGCTCAGCGCCTCCTGCTGGCGCGCGAGCGGCTCCTGCTGACGGGCCAGGGCTTCCTGCTGGCGCGCCAGCTGCTCCTGTTGGTCCGCCAGCGCATCCATGCGGCGATCAATCGCCGCTTGCCGCGCATCGGCGCCCTGCATCGCGGCGGCGGCTTGTTCGCTGGCGATGGCGGCCATCTTCACGCCCAGTTCGCCCTGCTTGGCGCCCAGATTGCCCTGACGCTCGCCCAGCGCACCCTGTTGTTCGCCCAGCTTGCCCTGCTGCTCGCCCAGTTGCTGGACCGGGAGGTGCGCCGCCTTCACCCGCTGCAGCGTCGCGGCATCGCGTACGACGTACTGCTTGCCGTCCTGGCGCACCCACAGCACCGGCGCACCGCTCTGCTTCAGGCGTTGGGCCGTGCGGATGTCGTCGCTGTGGCCGGCCATCGTCACGTCGTCGCCATCGATCAGTACGTAGGCGTCGCCGCCGCGCGAATCGCCGATGCTCCACGTGCCGGTGACACGGCTCGGCGATGCCGGCGGCGGCGGCGGCGACGGCGCTGTGACCTTCGGCTTCGGCGGGGGCGCAGGCGGCGTGGGCGACGAAGGCGGTGCGACCTTCGGCTGCGCGGGAGGTGCGGGCGGCGCAGGCATGTCAGCCGCGGAAGCAACGAGGACCGGCTGCGGCGGCGCCACCGGCGTGGGCGCGACGACCGGATCGGCCTGCGGCGCAGCGGCGGGTGCAACCACCGGTGCCGGCGCGATGGGCGCCCGCGGGACGACCGGAGCGCTGCTGGCGATCACGCGATAAGGCACCACGCCCAGCAGCACCAGGCCGAGGGTCAGGGTCAGCGCGCTGGCGCGCAAGGGCGAAGCGGTGTGCTGCAACATCAGCAGTCTCCTCTTGAGGATGCGGAAGGTGGGGGAAGCACCCGCCAACGCGGGCGATGGAGCGGTAGAGACGCCAAGCTTCACCAGCAGGCGTCCGTAGTCGTGGGCGGCATGGGGTTCGTCCGCGAGCACGGCGGCATCGCACGCCACTTCACGTGCGAACGCGTATTCGCGCGCGGCCAGGTGCGCGACCGGATGGAAGAAGAACAGGTGCTGCGCGAGCGCCGGCATCCAGGCCCACCAGAGATCACGCCGCTGCAGGTGCGCCAGTTCGTGGTGCAGGGCCATGTGCAGATCGTCGTCGCTCATGGCGGCGACGCTGGCCGCGGGCAGCATCAACACGGGACGCCATGGCCGGGCCAGCAGCGGCGAGTCGATCTCGGCGCTCACGCGCAGTGCGGGAGCGGGTGCGATGTCGAGCCGGCGCACCAGCGCGTCGTACACCGCCCGGACACGGCGGTCCCGGCACGGGTGCGCGCGTGCGATCTGCCCACGCAGGCGCCACGCATGGCGCAATGTGTTCGCCACCATCACCGCGACGCCGGCGAGCCAGGCGGCGAGCAGCAGCACGCCCGTGTCGATCCTGGATGCCTGCGTCGTCGCCATCGGCGCGATCGTCATCGCAGGGGCAGACGCCGATGCCTCCGCGGCCATCGCCAGCACGACGGGTGCCGCGACCGGTTCGGCCGGCAGCAGCGGTAGCGCCACCGGCGCATGCCAGATCAGGCCGACCACCATCTGCGTGGCGACCAGCCACCACAACCAGGCGCGCGTGCGTGCGTCGAGTCGCGGCAGGTAGCGGCACAGGGCCCAGACCAGGGCAGCGAGGAGCAGGGATTGCAGCCCGACGGCAAGCAGTCGGGACATCAGGCCATCGGCCAGCGCGACGAGATCCATCTCAGCCCTCCTTCCGCTTCGATTGCAGGGTGGCCACCAGCGCTTCCAGCTCGGCCAGTTCGTCGTCGCTGACCTCGGTGCGCTGCGACATCCACGCCATGAACGGCGACAACGAGCCCTGCAGCGTCTTCTCGACGAAGCTGCCGACCGCATGGCGCATCACGTCGGTGGACTGCGCCACCGGCGCGTAGCGGTAGACACCGTCTACCTGCCGGCGCCGCAGGTACGCCTTGGCGCGCAGGCGCTCCATCATGGTCAGCACGGTGGAACGCGCCAGCCCGCGGGCTTCGCCGAAGGCGGCGGCCACTTCGCCGACGCTGGCTTCGCCGTGTTCGGACAGGTATTGCAGCAGCGCCAGTTCCTGGTCGCCGATGGACTTGCGGGCCTTGCCGGGCATGGGATCGCCTTGTGACTACAGTTGTCGTCAACATGCCCGTGACGACAACTGTAGTCAACCCTGCCGAAGGTCATTCCCGTGCACCGGCCGACAGGCGGTCGCGACTCAAGAAACCGGTGGCCAGGCCGATCCTTGGACAACCCCACCGTGTGTCCGCCTCGCCATGCTCATCATCGTCGGCTTCATCATCGTCACCCTGAGCGTGATCGGCGGCTACCTTGGCTCGCACGGCAAGCTGGGCGCGCTGTGGCAGCCGTTCGAGCTGGTCATCATCGGCGGCGCGGCACTGGGCGCTTTCATGGCCAGCAACCCGACCAAAGTGGTCAAGGGCACGATTGCCGCCTCGCTGTCGGTGTTCAAGGGCGCCAAGTACAAGTCGGCCGACTACCTGGATGTGCTGACGCTGATCCACGAGATGCTCAACAAGGCGCGCCGCGACGGCTTCATGTCGCTGGAAGAGCACATCGAGAATCCGACCAACAGTCCGCTGTTCCAGAAGTACCCCAAGATCCTCGCCGACCACCACCTGCTCGACTTCCTGACCGAATGCCTGCGCCTGATGGTGGGCAGCAACATCGAACCGCACGAACTGGAGCCGCTGCTCGAGCTGGAGCTGGAGAAGCACCACCACGAAGCGATGGCACCGGCGCATGCGTTGCAGAAAGTGTCCGACGGCCTGCCCGGTTTCGGCATCGTGGCCGCGGTGCTGGGCATCATCGTGACGATGGGTTCGATCGGTGGCGACATCGCTGCGGTGGGTGCGCACGTCGCGGCCGCGCTGGTCGGCACGTTCCTCGGCATCCTGCTGGCCTACGGCTTCGTCTCGCCGCTGGCCGCCGCCATCGAGGCGCAGGTGGAACAGGACAGCCGCATGTACGAGTCGGTGAAGACCGCCCTGCTCGCCTGCCTGCGCGGCTACAACCCGGCCGTTGCGCTGGAATTCGCCCGCAAGACGCTGCCGTCCGACGTGCGCCCGCCGTTCGTCGCGTTCGAAGCGCACCTCAAGGCCAACAAGTAAGCCACGGCGATGAGCGAGCAACGCCCCACCATCATCGTCCGCCGGGTCAAGAAGGTCGCCGGCGGCGGCCATCATGGCGGCTCATGGAAAGTCGCCTACGCGGACTTCGTGACCGCGATGATGGCGTTCTTCCTGGTGATGTGGCTGATGGGCGCCACCACCAACAAGGAGCGCGCGGCGATCTCCGAGTACTTCCGCAACCCGAGTCCGCTGAGCGGCAAGAGCTTCTCGCCCGCGCCCGGTCCTGCCGGTCCCGGTGGCGCCAGCAATTCGATGATCAAGCTGGGCGGCACGATGGACATACCGCGTGGCGACGCCAACGATCCTTTCAGCAAGCCTTCGGCCGATGCGCAGAAAGCGGAGGTCGAGGCAGAGCAGAAGGCACAGGAACAGAAGCGCCTGGAGACGCTGATGCAGGCGCTGGAGGAAGCCATCGGCAAGAGCCAGGCGCTGGAGCCGTTCAAGGACCAGTTGCTGCTCGACCTGACACCGGAAGGGCTGCGCATCCAGATCGTCGACCAGCAGAACCGGCCGATGTTCGACCTCGGCGGCACCACGCTGAAGTCTTACACGCAGACGATCCTGGGCGAACTGGCAGGCTTCATCAACCAGGTTCCCAATCGGGTCAGCATCACCGGCCACACCGACACCACGCAGTACGCGTCAAATCGCGGCTACACCAACTGGGAGCTCAGCGCCGAGCGTGCCAATGCGGCGCGACGCGCGCTGGTGGCCGGTGGCATGCACGAGGACAAGGTCTCGCGCGTGGTGGGCCTGTCGTCCTCGGTGCTTTTCGACAAGCAGAATCCGCAGAACCCGATCAACCGCCGCATCAGCATCGTGGTGATGACGAAGGCGGCGGAAGAGGCGATGCAGGGGGGCAGCGGAATGCTGACACCCGGATCCCCTTTACCGGATGCCGATACCGCGATGCCGGAAGCCACGGCCAGCATCACCTCTCCACACGTCCCTCCGCCAGCAACGTCCGTCGCTGTCGCGTCCGCACCTTCGACTCCCGCAGTGCCCGTACGGAGCGCATCCGCGCATCCCTGAAGCGCATCGACATCTCTGCCGCTGAAGGTGGCCAAATGGGCATCGCGCGCCTGCTTGCCAACAGCGATCGCCGCCCTCACCCGTCTCCTTCCCGCCCAATTGCCGGGCCCTTCAGTTCCAGCGTGTTTCCGTCGGGATCGTTGAAATAGAGCGACAGACCATCACCTTCCGCGCCGAAGTTGGTGTCCGCCGGCCCAGCGGGCGTGATGCCGAAGCGCGCAAGGTGCTCGACCAGTGCGGCCTCATCGAACGGTTCGATGCGCAGGCAGAGATGATCGACGTTGCGCCCCTCGTGGCCAGCAGGCGCGCCGCCGCGTGCACCCAGTTTTCCCTCCACACTCACCAGATCGATCATCGATGCGCCGGCGCGAAGGTGCACCAGCCCCAGATGCTCACGCTGCCGTTCCACGCGGCAGCCCAGGACGTCGCGGTAGAACGCGATGCTGCGCGCGAGGTCGCTCACGCGCAGGACGAGATGATCGATTCGCTGGACATCGAAGGGGTGCGGCATCATCGGATTCCTGATTGGTTGCACTGGCGACGATCCACGCGTCGGGATTTCGACACGCGGGGCGACATCGTGGCGTTGACGCCGCTGAACGGAGCGCGCACAATCCGCGCCGATCAGCCAGCACCGAGTCGCTTCTTCGAAGTTCTCACCGCCAGCGGAATGTGCCCTTCGGGCCCCCACCCGCTCCGAGAACTCGATGAAACCTTTGACCCTGGCGATCCTGTCGGCGTTGTCCGCTGGCGCGCACGCGGCCGAGACCGCGTCTTCCGATACTCCCGCTCCCGCCACCGCACCGCTGGCGACCACGCCGGACTACCTCAAGCCCACCACCCTGGACACGCTGAAAGTCGTGGGCCAGCGGCTGTTTCCGTATCAGGAAGGCATGGTGCTCAACGAGCGCTACATCCAGGACCAGGTGAAAGGCAACGGCGACATCGGCACGCTGCTGCGGATCAATCCGAACGTGCAGTTCGATGACTCGGCGGCCATGTCGTCCAACCGCATGGGCGAGATCCGGCCCGCCAACATCAGCATCAACGGTGGACAGTACTACCAGAACCTGCTGCAGCTGGATGGTGCCAGTTTCAACAATGACATCGATCCGCAATCCGACAACCCGCACGTCGTCGCCGATATCCCGAGCGCCACACAGGGCATTGCGCTGGACACCGAGCTGATCGGACAACTGACCGTATACGACAGCAACGTGCCTGCAGCCTTCGGCGGCTTCAGCGGCGGCGTCGTGGATGCCGAGAGCCGCAAGGCGCGCGACACGCTCGGCGGCAAGGTCTCGTTCCGCATGTCACGCTCGGCATGGAACGAGATGATCCTTCCGGAAGGCGACGACATTTCACTGTCCGCGACGCATACGAACCAGCCGGTCTACGACAAGTACCGGCTCTCGGCGATGCTGGAGGGCCGCACGGACGCGGGAGTGGGCTGGATCGCGAACATCATCCGCACGCGCTCCGACATCCCGCTGCGCGGCTACTCGGCAGGCAACGTCAGCGTCAGCGACGAGCTGATTAAGGAGCAACGCCGCGAGAACACCAGCGCCAGCGTGAGACTGGATTGGGTGGGCGACGGTATCGAACTGTCGGGCAGCTTCACACACGCACCGACGGACGAGCGCTACTTCACACAGAACGCCAAGGATTCGTACTTCGACCTCAAACAGGGCGGACCGGTGGGCAGCCTGCGGATGGGCCTCGATGTTGGCGCGTGGGATCTGGACCAAGTGCTGAGCTACAGCGACCTTGAAAGTTCGCGCCGCGTACCGGAAGGCATTGACTATTGGAAGTCCTGGGCGCGCGCTCCCGACTATGACTGGGGCGTCAACAACAGCAGCTTCGAAGGCAACTGGGGCAACATCGACCAGCGCAACCGGACCGTGGGGTACGCTCTCACCGCGCGTCGTGGCGCGCTCCAGTGGGGCAGCAGCCGCCATGCGCTGCAGTTCGGCCTGCAGTACCGCGATCGACTGGGCACCTATCACCGCCTCAACGACCACCACAGTTTCCTGAGTCCCGGCCGGACGACCTCCTGTACCGACGCAAACGGCGTCGTCGACACCGAGGCCTGTTCGCTGTCGCCGGTCTACACTAGCATCAGCGGCACCGATCCGGGTCGCGTCGTTGCCGGGCAAGGCCAGCTCTTCCGCACGCGCAACATCTACAGCGCGGGCTACTTCGAGGTGAAGCTCAAGGAGTGGGGCGTGTTCGCCGAGGACGACATCCGGCTGGGCCGCTGGAGCTTCCGACCCGGCATCCGCCTGGATGGCGACGACATGATGGACCAGACCACGGTGGCGCCGCGCTTTGCGATGTCGTGGGACGTACTGGGCAATCAGGACACGCTGTTGACGGCCGGCGCCAACCGCTACTACGGCCGGACCTTCTTCGCCTACAAACTGCGCGAAGGACGCGACAACCTGCAGACCACCTACACGCGCATCGTGCCCACCCTGCTGTGGTCGTCCGGCCGGCAGTACACCGCCAACAATCGTTTCGAGACGCTGGATATCCCCTACAGCGACGAGCTGAACCTGGGCGTCAACCAGCGTTGGGCAGGCCTGGACATCAACCTGAAGCACGTCCGCCGCGAAGGACGCGACGAGGTCCTTCGTCGGCGCGTGCCCAGCAACGACGGGAGTGGCTACTACTCGGCCAACGTCTATGAGTACGTCAATGCGGGCCGCAGCCGCAGCGATACGAGCACCCTGAGCATCGGACTGCAACGGCCCTTGGCGTGGCTCGGTACCGACACGCACCTCCAGTTCGCTTTCGACCATACCGAAGTGAAACGCAACTACGTGGATTACGAGAGCAGCTACACAGACAGCGCTTACAACCGTCTCGTCCGCTACGAGGGCGGCATCATCCATGCCTACGATCTGCCACAGGCAAGCTACAACCGCCCGTGGACGGCGCACCTTTCCACCCAGACCCGCATGCCGGCGCTCGGCCTGCTGTGGAGCAACTTCCTGCGCTACCGGGCCGGCTTTACCGGCTTCAATGTCACCGGCACCGAGGACTACCAGGGCGAGACGATCGACGTGATCGAGAGCTACGAGGCGCCGCGGACGTTCACCTGGGATACCACGCTGGAATACAGCCTTGCGCTGCCACGGCAACAGGAAGCTTATGCCCGCGTGGAGGCGCAGAACGTACTGAATCGACGCAATCCGCTGAACGGATCGATCAGTTCTGTCAGCTACTACGAGCCCGGCCGCAGCTACTGGCTGGAGCTGGGCTACCGCTTCTGACACCACGACATGGAGTACACGATGCCGACCCGGTCCTTCCTGCCGCATTGGCTGCTGTGGTGCCTGCCGGCCATGCTGTCCGCGCAGATCGTAGTGATGCTGCTCTCGTCCGGGCCGGACAGTGCCCGGCGCGGCGGTGAATTCACCCTGCTGATGGCGGGAGGCGCCGGGGCGGCGACCTGCGCCTGCCTGTGGGCGCTATGGCAGTTGCGCGAATGGCCGATCGCACTGCGCGGCTTCATCGCCCTTCTCCACGTGCCACTGCTGGCTGGCGCACTATTGATGGCAGGTGCCTGAGCCATGCCATTCGTATCGTCAAGGGCGCTGCTGCTGGTGCTGCTCCTGTCGCCCACGACCGCGCTGATCGCCACGACTGCGGCGCAGTCAAGACAGGAAGACACCACCGCGTCGCCCACGCTCGCCGAATGCCGCCAGCGCATCGCCATCGGCGCACCCCGTATCGACGCAGACTGTCTACGCCGGGTCTACGCACTGCCGATCAATGAATGGCCCACGCCCACGGTCGACGCAGGCGCCAGCTGGCAGGAACTCGCGCCACTGCCCGACGTGCCGCCGACGCCTGCGGACAACCCGCAGACGCCGGACAAGATCGCGCTGGGCAAGCGGCTGTTCGAAGACCCGCGCCTCTCGCGCAGCGGACAGATCGCATGCGCGAGCTGCCACGACCGGCAACTGGGCTGGGGCGATGGACGCAGCGTATCGTTCGGGCACGATCGGCAGGCGGGCAAACGCAACGCCATGAACGTGTCGATGGCGGGGTTCTCGTCCCCGTTGTTCTGGGACGGGCGCGCGGCAACGCTGGAGGCGCAGGCACTGCACCCGATCCAGGACTCCGCGGAGATGGCCTTCGCGTCGTCAGCGTTGGAGACGCGCCTCAACGACGAAACCGACTACCCCGCCACGTTCGCGCGTGTGTTCGGCGAAAGGAAGATAACCATGGCGCGCGTCGCGCAGGCGCTGGCGAGCTACCAGCGCAGCCTGGTGCCCCGCTTCAACCGCTTCGACCGCTTCCTGGAAGGTCGGCGTGATGTGCTGACGGACCAGCAGGTGTGGGGACTGCATCTGTTCCGCACCCAGGCACGCTGCATGAACTGCCACAGTGGCCCTGCACTGACGGACAACCGCTTCCACAATCTCGGACTGCACTTCCGTGGTCGTCCGAAAGAGGATCTGGGGCGCTACCGGGTGACCGGTGATCCCGCCGACAGCGGCAAGTTCCGCACGCCGACATTGCGCGGCGTGGGAAAGACCGGGCCCTACATGCACAGCGGCGCCTTCATGGAACTGCGCGGCGTGGTGAACATGTACAACGTCGGCATGCCACGGCCCGCGCGGAAGCCGGACCAGCAGGACGACCCGTTGTTCCCGCAGACCGATCCGCTGCTCAAGCCCCTGGACCTGCACAAGACGGAACTGGAAGCGATCACCGAGTTCCTGCGGGCGCTTTGACCGCGCTCAGCCGGCGTCGTGGCCACCCGGCTCCGGTGCGCGCGGGGGGCGCAGCGACTGCAGCACATCGTCCGCCACCGTACGCAGGTGCAGGTCCTGCTGCGGGAAGGGAATCTCGATGCCTGCCGCATCCAGCGCCGCATGCAACCGGGTCATCAACTCGCTGCGGAGGGTCGACCAGTTGTCGAAGTCGTGCGTCCATGCCCGGATCGCGAAGTCCAGCGAACTGGCACCGAACCCGGTGAACAGCACGGCGGGTGCGGGATCGTCCGCGATGCCCTGCGTCGCGCGCGTGGTTTCCTGCAACAGCTGCATCACCCGCGTGACATCCGTTCCATAGGCGACGCCCAGGTCGATGTCGATCCGGCGGGTGGGGTCGTTCAATGTCCAGTTGGTCAGCTTGTCGGACAGCAGCATGCCGTTGGGCACCACCACGTCGGCGCCATCGAAGGTGCGTACCGTGGTCGCGCGCATGCCGATGTTGCGCACGCGGCCCGCCGTGCCGCTGATGTCCACCACGTCGCCCGGCTGTACCGGGCGCTCGAACATGAGGATCAGGCCGGAGACGAAATTCTTCACCACGTCCTGCAGGCCCAGGCCGATGCCCACGCCGAGCGCGCCGAACAGGAACGCCAGCTGGCCCATCTTGAAACCGGCCGCCGAGAGCGCCGCCAGCAGGCCGAGCAGCAGCAACGCGTAGTAGCTCAGCGAAGCCACGCTGTTGTCCACGCCGCGCGGCAACGACATGCGCGGCAGCACTTCTTCCCGCAGCAGGGCGCGCAGCGTCCTCGCGGTCCAGACCGCCAGCACCACGCCGATGCAGAACACCAGTATGTGGCCGAGGCTGATCGACAGCTCGCCGTATTCGAACCGATGCGTCACCACGGCCTTCGTCGCGTCGTACACCGGCCGGAAGAGGCGGAAGCGGTTCATCGTGTAGACGACCCAGCCGATCACCGCCGCCACCCACGCCCACCGTGCCAGCGATTCCAGCACGTTGCCGCCATGCCGGCGCATCAGCCACAGCCGCCTGACCTCGCGGCGCGCACCCAGCCGGCGCAGCAACGTCTCGAACACCGTGATCGCCGCGTACAGAACCAGGGCGAAGTAGCCGCTCTCGATGATTCCCGAGGCCAGCATTTCCGCCAGCGACACATTGCCCAGGACGTTGGCGCCGATCGACACCACCAGCACCCCCACGCCTATCCAAGCCAGCGCATGCACCAGCCGGCCGGCGCGGCCGGCCACCCCGGCGAACCGCTGCCCGCGGGAGCGCCACAGCAGCCACGCCGTCGCTGCCAGCGCCAATGCCGCCAGCACCAGGTAGTACATGCGGTAGAGATAATCGCTGGCCATCAGCAACACGGACAGCCGCTGCAACAGATAGAAGCCGGTGGCCAGGTATGGCCACGGGCCGAGCAGGCGCCGTCCCTGCTGCGGCATCAGGCGCAGCACCGGCACCAGGGCGACAAGCATGGCGATCTGGTGCAGAAACAGCGGCGCGTTCGGCTCCAGCAGCAACGTACCGATCATCGAAAGCAGCAGCCAGGTGGAGAACGGCCGCCGGATCACGCGCGACTCGGCATCGGTCGCCAGGACCGATGTGGGGTCCAGACCATCGCGCCGGTGACGCCACGCCACCCACAGCAGTACGACCAGCAACAGCACCTGCAGGATGTGCAGCAGCCGCTGGTTGCCCACGTCCGCCGCCGCGTACTGGGCAACGAAGCTGTTTTCCGACTGGATGTCGCGGCTCAGCTTGTCCGTCACATCCTGGCGCAGCGTCGTCGAGCCCTGCACGCGCCAGAGCGGCGGTGCATCCAGACGCAACAGCCGACGGTCCGCGTACGCGATGGCTTCTTCGACCGACCGCTGGCCGGACTGGATGCGCGCGGCAAGCAGATTGGCGCGACGACCGAGTCCGATCTGTTCGGCGAGCGGCGATGAAAGCGACTGTTCGGCCTGCTGCAGGCGGTCGGCGACCGCGTCGACGCGCAGGCGCAGGGCCTCCGGCGTGCTCCCGGGGGCCATCGCCTCGCGCGTGAGGTCCCAGTCCGCGCGGCGCAGGGCGAGGTCCGCGGCATCCTGCGCGTAAGGCCCGACCAGCGCCTGCATGTCGGCGCGCCAGCGCGCGTATTGCCGCGCATCGAATTTCCAGTGGCGCTCCATGCTTTCCAGCCGCACCACCGGCAGGGTGCGCAGCTCGCCATAACGGAACAGGCGGGTCTTCTGGTCCACGGACTGCTCGATCGTCGCCAGCCGCGGCACCAGCCGGCCCAGCGGATCCACGTTGGCTGCGCGCAGCGTCACTTCTTCTGCGTAACGTTCGTCCGCATCGGCGCGCCCCGGAATGTCGGCCAGTGCAATGGCCTCCGGTGCCTTGGGCTTGGCGGGTGTCAGCAGCGTGGTTGCGTCCTGCGCAAGGACGAGTGCCGGCAGCAGGCAAAACAAGCAGGCCAGCAACAGGCGCATCACGGGCATGATCGCTCCAGGCAACATGGCATTCGCTTCAAGGGGAACCGGTCCGACAGCCGGCAACGACGCAGTCTAACCCGGGCACCGCCGGGACCATGGTCAACGATGGCTCAGAACGCGTCACTGCCCGGGCGGATCTCGACCCCCATCACCGCGGCCAGTTGCTGCATGCCTTCGTCGTCGCGGCGCAGTGCCATCCAGCCCGCATACGCATCCCCGCCGGTGTTCCAGTTCCACAAGGTGTAGCCGTGCTCGCGCAGGCGGTCGTGGGCGGTGGCCATCAGCGCGGGCACGTCGGTATCGTCCAGGAAGTCCTCATCGCTGGTGTCGCCGCCCCAGTCGATCTCGATGGCGTAACGCGCGGCAAGCTGGTTGACGCAGTCGATGAAGGACTCCGCATCCTTCCAGTCCACGTAGAAACCGGAGGTCCAGTCTATGGCGTCCTTCAGTGTCCACAACACCTGGTCGGGTTCGACGCCGTCG
This sequence comes from uncultured Pseudoxanthomonas sp., assembly GCF_946886695.1. The sequence goes on from NZ_CAMPJD010000003.1 coordinate 17,943, forward strand.
TCGCCACCCGCTTCGCGGTAGGCCGCGAACTGCCGCAATGCGGTTTCCTCATCGCCGGGGTTGATAAGGACCAGCAGGTTCCACACCAATGCTTCGGTGTCGTCCAGATCCATGTCGTCCTCGTCATCGAAGGCATGGCTGAAGTTGTCGTCGGGGTCGAATTCGTGGTCGGGCGATGACATCGGCGTCGCATGGGGGAGGCGGGTGCACAGCATGCCGCGCCGGCCGCGTCCGGGGAAGCCATGCCGCAGCTTGCAGGACATTAAGACCGCGTGATGCATCCAGTGGGGTGAGCGCGTCGTAAGGAACTGCGTGTCCGCAACGCAGGACACCTCTTCCCACTCCTGGAGCACACCATGAAGTACACCTTCCTGTCCGTCGCCCTGACGGCCGCCCTCGCCGCCACGGCCTGTTCGCCGAAGACCGCCGATGCCGAGGCAGGTGCCGCGCCGATGCCGGTACCCGAAGCCGCTGCGGACGTGACGGCCGATGCAGCCATGCCCGCCGAACAGAACGACGTGGTGGATCTCGCCATCGGTTCGCCCGACCACACCACGCTGGTGAGCGCGGTGCAGGCGGCGGGCCTGGTCGATACGCTGAAGGGCGCGGGTCCGTTCACGGTCTTCGCCCCCGTCAATGCCGCCTTCGACGCGCTGCCCGCAGGCACCGTCGACACCCTGCTGAAGCCCGAGAGCAAGGGCGACCTCACCACCGTGCTGACCTACCACGTGGTGGCCGGCAATGTGGATGCGGCCACGCTGACACAGCAGATCGAAGCGGGCGGCGGCACCGCCACGCTGAAGACCGTGCAGGGCGGCGAACTGAAAGCGCAGTTGGCCGACGGCGGCGTCACCCTCACCGATGCAAAGGGCAACACGGCCAAGGTCACGGCCGCCGATCTGAAGGCCACCAACGGCGTGATCCACGTGGTCGACAAGGTGCTGATGCCGTAATTCCTCGACGGCAGCACCGCCGGGACGGTCGTGGTGGGCCGTCCCGGCGTTTTGTCACCGGCACGCCCAGGGTCTATCGTGGCGGGGCCGGTCCGCACGCCGGCCTGCCGGGGAGGCCGCGCCATGTTCAACCCCCGTCCCGTGGTGCAGCAGCTGGCCATCGGCCACGGCCATGCCTGCGTGGTCATCGACGATGCATTGCTCGCGCCGGATCGCCTGCCCGCCTACGCGGAGGCCTACCGCGAGGATTTCCAGCCGGCTCCAGCATCGGCTTTTCCCGGTGCGCAGCTGCGCATGCCGGAGGAATTCATCCACCTGCTGCACGACGTGTTCCGCGAGCACGCGCGCCGCGCGCTAGGGGTACGCCGCGTGCTGTTCAGCGCGGGCCGGCTGTCATTGCTGACATCGCCGCCGGCCACGCTTTCACCCGCGCACCGGATGCCCCGGCGCGTGCGCACGTTCGAGGCGGATCAATGCGCCGCCATGGCCGAACTGTTCCTCTTCCAGGATCCCGGGCTGGGTGGCCTGCGGTTCTTCCTGCCACGCAGCTCGCCGCAGCAGGTGGAGCAGATGGAACACGATGCCGATGCGTTGCCACCGGAAGAATTCTCGCAGCGTTACGTCCTGCCGGCGGGCTATCCGGATGGTTCGAATGCGTGGTTCACGCATGTGCTCACCGTGCCGGCGAAATGGAACCGTCTGGTCTTCCACGACGGTGCCGCGTTCCATGCCCCGGCCGTCCCCCATCCCGGCCAGCTGCGAGCTGACCCGCGATCCGGAAGGCTGACCCTGCAGGCCACGCTCATCTGCAGCCGCAACCGCGTGGCCTGGTAGCCGCCGCGCTTCGGTTATCCTTCCGCCTCCCATCCGCACGACGCATTCCCATGTCCGATACGCCTCCCGACCACCTGGCCTCCGACCCGCGCAGCCCGTTCTACAACGCCGAGGCGATGGATCGCGGCGTTGGCATCCGCTTCAACGGCGTGGAGCGCGACAACGTGGAGGAGTACTGCATCAGCGAAGGCTGGGTGCGCGTCCCCGTGGGCAAGTCGAAGGACCGCCGCGGCAACCCGATGACGATGAAGGTCAAGGGCACGGTGGAGGCATGGTTCCGTTCGCCCGCCGGCGAATGAACGTGGTGACGCCGCCGCGCGCGGCATGAACGTCGCCGGTCGGCGCACCGTGGCACAATCCCGGCCTGCATGGCACGCCGGGAGGGCGCATGAAATTCCTGTTGATGGTCTACACGGATGACCAGTTGCTCGATGCGCTGCCCGCCGGCGCGTTCGACCAGATGATGCATGGCTGCATCACCCACGCCGACGAGCTGAAGGCGCAGGGCACGCTGGTGGAATCGCAACAGCTGGAGCATGGCAGCACCGCGCGCACGGTGCGCGTGCGCAATGGCAAGACCAGCGTCGTCGACGGCCCCTTCGCCGAGACGAAGGAGATCCTGGGCGGCTACAACCTCATCGAGGCCGACAGCATCGATGAAGCGGTGAAGATCGCGCAGGAGTTCCCGTGGATCGGCACCGGCAGCATCGAGGTGCGGCCGGTGCGCGACTTCGACGCGGTACGCCGGCGCGTGGGCGCCTGACCCGCGCCTACTCCGCTTTCGCGCCGCCCAGGTGGCGCGCAAGGAAGTCCAGCAGCCTCGTGTAGTAGGTGCGCTGGTTGGCTTCGGCGTAGAAGCCGTGGCCTTCGGTACGCACGTACAGGGTTTCCACCGGCACCCCTGCGGCCTTGAGCGCTTTCTCCATGCGCTCGCTGTGGGCCTGCGGCGCGATTTCGTCCTTGCCGCCCGCCGCCAGGAAGACCGGCACCCGGATGCGCGATGCCAGCGCGGTGGGTGAGACGTCCACCAGACGCGCACGGTCGTCACCCACCCAGTCGTCCATGTAGGTGCCCATCCAGCGCGCGCTGCGCGACTTCTGCTTGTGCATCAGCTCCAGGTCATAGACGCCGACGTAGCCGGCGGCGCAGCGGTAGAGGTCCGGCTCCTTCGCCACGCCCATCAGGGCCGCGTAACCGCCATAGCTGGCCCCATACAGGCAGACGCGTTGCGGGTCGGCGATCTTCTGTTCGATCGCCCAACGCGTGGCGTCGGTGACGTCGTCCTGCATGGTGCGCCCCCACTGCCGCGCGCCGGCCTGCTGGAATGCACTGCCGTAGTTGCCGGAGCCGCGGTAGTTCAACCGCAGCACCGCGTAGCCCGCACGCGCCAGCAGCTCCGCCTCGTCGTTGAACTCCCAGCCATCGAAGACGCCGAACGGACCGCCATGCGGCATAACCACCATCGGCAACGGCGCGGCGTGTTGCCCGCGCGGCCGGGTGAGGTAGCCATGCAGGGCGAGTCCGTCGCGCGCCCGCAGCGTCACCAGTTCGCTGGGCGCCACCTTGGCGGGGTCCAGCCAGCTGCGCCGGCTGAAGACGAGGTCCGCCGAGTTGTTCGTCGTATCGAACAGGAAGAAATCGCCCGGACTGGTATCGCTCCACGCATGGACGATCTTCAGCCGGCCGTCGCGCGTGCCCGATGTGATCTCGATCGACGCGCCGGGGAACGAACGCTCCAGCTTGCGATACAGGCGCGCGGTGGTGGATTTCTCATCGAAGAACGCGGTGCGCAGCTTCTCGTGCATGAAGAAACTGCCCACGGGCGTGCGGCCATCATCCGCATAGATGATGTCGTGCGGATCGACCACCGCGTCGCGCATCACCTGGGTGCGTCCCCCGCTGGTGGTGTCCAGCGCCACGATGGCATCAGGCCCCTGCGCCTGTTGCACCTGCAGGTAGGCGGTGCGCCCGTCGGTGGAGAGACCGAGCGGCCACTCCACGTGCCCGCTCTTGCCTTCATCGTTCACCAGCGTCCACGGCGAATCATCGTCCGCCCGATGGTAGAGCTTGCTGATGTTGTCATCGCCGGATCCGATCGCGAAGCGCACCCGGCGGGCGGGGTCGACGACGAAGCGCGCGTTCCGCACGGGTGCTGTCGCCACCGTATCGAGGTCGCCACTGAAGACATCGAGCATCTCCACCCGCGTGCTCGGGGAGGAGGTGTCCAGCGCGTACATGCCCACCAGCACCTTGCGCGACTGATCCGGCAAGGTATCGATGAGATAGGCGGCGCGCGGCTGCAGCTCCGTGCCCTCCAGCCCGTAGCGCGCGAAGATCTGGCGCCGCGCGCTGCCGTCGGCGTTGGTCGCGTACAGCTCGCCGGTCGCATACGGCTGGTCGCGCGAACCGTACTTCTTCGCCACCGAGACGACGACGCGCTCGTCGCTGACCCACCACACGCCATTGATCACGCTGTCGCGGCCGGCACTGACCTTGGAGGTGACCTGCTTGTCGCTGCGCCGGATGACGGCCAGGATGGTCTGGTCCTCCAGCGGCACCGTCATCGCGTAGTACTCGCCCGTCGGCGAGATCTTCAGGGTTTCCAGCACGTCCTTTTTCAGGAACGGCTCAAGCTCGACCTGCGCATGCGCCCACGGCGCCAGCAGACACCCCAGCAGGATGCCCGCACTGCGTATTCCCCACTCCATGGACGCCTCCCGTGGCATCACGTGTCCCCGGGCGGATTAAAGCGCAGCGGCACGGTGCGGGACAAGCGCACGCGGTCACGGCATCGCGAAGCGGACCTCAACGCGCCAGCGCCGGCTCCTGCGGCCGCTCGATCGCGGGCGCGTGCACGAGCGAGGCGGCCTCCAGCCGCTGCTGGCCCGCCTGCAGCCACGCCTGTCCGGCCTCGCCCTGCAATCCATCGCGCGAGATGCGTTCGATCGCCGCACCATCGCCGCGCTTCGCCGCATCGAGCAACGACCCGACCATGTCGCCTGCACGGGCCGGCGCTGCGGTGTCCGAACGGGTCTCCGGCATCGGGCCGATGCCGACCGGCCGCCACGCCAGTTCGCGGGCCAGCGCTTCGTTGCGTGGCTGCGCATCCAGGCAGTCGATCCTGCACAGGGCTCCGGGCGCGAGTTCCTCCTGCATGCCGCGCGCGCCCGCCTTGTCGTAGATCGAGGTGCGATAGAAGAACTGGTGCTCTTCGGAGCGATGGATGACGTTGCGCGCCGGATCGGTCGGTTCCTCGCGCTTCTCCAGATAGGGCGTGTCGCTGAGTGCGTTGAGGTAGTCGATCATCAGGTTGCCGCTGCGGATGCCGATGCCGTCCTGGGAATAGCCGCCGCCGATGTCGCTGTGCGCACCTGCCACGGTGACGTTGAGGAAGCGCCCACCGTCGGTCACCCCGGGATCCATCACGCGCGTGGACTGGAACAGATTGCGCCGCTCGTCGTCGGCCGTGATCTGGAAGCCCGACACCACGGACGGCGGCAGGCGGCGATCATGGTCGCGCGGCTCACCCGTGCCGACCGGATCGAACAGGCCGACGGCCTGGATGACGGTGCCCGGTTCGCGCAACGGTGGGCCGATGTAATTGACGCGCAGGACGCGACCGTCTCCGTCACGCGTCACCTGCGCGCCCTCGGGATTCTTGATGCCACGCTCTTCGACTAACCGAGTGAAACCGGCCGCCTGTTCCGCGCCACGACTGAATCCGATGGCGGCGAGGCGGATGTCCGCGCCCGGATTCTCCTTCAACCAGGCGGCCGACTGCTTCACGAACTGAAGATACATATCCTCCATGCGTGCTTCGTATGTGTACCCGCTGGCGAGATCGTAAGTACCGCTCAGCCCTCCCTGCGTCCCCGGCCCTTCCACGTAACCCTGGGCGATGGCGGGATCCCTCAGCGACTCGATCTGCCTGGCGATCCGCGCGACGTTGGTATGATTCTCCGGCGCATCCCTCATCATGCTGTTGCCGGTGCCGTCGAACGCGGCGATGAAAAGACGGTCGTCCGACCTGCCACTGTCGTGGAGAACGGGCGCGGATAACCCCGCGAGCTGCTCGCTGGCGTGTGGAAAGCTTGCCAGGTCCGATGCCGTCGCCGGTATCGTGCTGACGCCGTCAGGGTGCCGTTCTCCGCCCATGTCCTTCTCCTTGGACTACTGCCTCAGTAGGTCCTGCTCCACACGCGCACCAGATCGTTGCGATGACCGCTATAGGGATTGCCGGCCACCTGCAGCGCTTTGGTGGGAATGAACGCACGCATGTATACCGTGATCGTGCGGTCCTCGACTTCCAGCACGATGTCGGGATCGGTGATCGAAACGTCCTCGCGTATCTCTTCTCGCGGCACCTGATGGACGATCTTCCTGTCGCTGAAGATTGCGGCGATATCGACGTCGGCTTCATGCGCCACCCCATCCTTCGACCGCCAACTCACGTGGGCGGGCGGCGGAAAATTCCGCCGCGCAATGTGTCCTGCGCTCAGTATCTGTTCTCGCGTCCCCCGATAGGACGCCAACGGGGGGCTGACCTCATCGTCTGTGTCGACCCCATGGGTGAAGCCCGAATAAGTGATCCTGCAGCCGATGGTGTCGAAACAGTGCGCACCGAAATTGTGCTGCACGAACGTCAATGGCCAGTCGGCGACCGTATTGTCGATCCTGCCCACGGCCTTTCCGCTGCCCGATTCCTGCGTCATCGCCATGCCCTGGCATCCTGCGGTTGAGATGATCATCGCCGATATCAGCGCCAGCGATGGCGCATGGCCCGAAGAACGTCGATGGCGTGTTGGCTTCCTGCCCTGCATTCGTGCACCTCTCGCGTCATGCGTCGGCTCTTCTGTACTTCAGATGTGTCGCCTGCGCAAGCTTTCACATTCAAGTCAGCGCACCTCGCCACCTACATTCATGTACATCAATCCGCCGGCATCGCACCTTCGTCCATGTGCACGACTTCCCACAGGTGGCCATCGAGATCCTGGAAGCTGCGCTGGTACATGAAGCCGTAGTCCTTGGCTTCCATCGGTTCGCTGCCGCCGGCGGCGAGCGCCGTGTCCACCATGCTGTCGACGGCGGCGCGGCTTTCGGCGGAGAGACAGAGGATCATTTCGGTATGCGTGCGCGAGTCGCAGATCGCCTTGCGCGTGAAGCCCTGGAAGAACGGCTCGACCAGCAACATGACATAGATGCTGTCGCTGATGACGACGCAGGCCGCGTTCTCGTCGGTGAACTGCGGGTTGTTTGCGTAGCCCAGCGCCCTGAAGAACGCCTTTGAGGCTTCCAGGTCGCGGACGGGCAGGTTGACGAAGATCTGGTGGCTCATGGCGACGACCTCAACGTTGGTTCTGCGACGGGATCTGTGCGGCGAGGCGCGCTTCCTGCTCGCGCAGCTCCGGCGTCAGCGCATCACCGAAATCATCGGCCTCGAACACCGGTCGCAACTCGATCTCCGTCCCGCCATCGAACGGTGCGCGCTTGATCCACTCGATCGCCTCGTCCAGGTTGCGTACCTGCCACAGCCAGAAGCCGGCGACCAGTTCCTTTGTCTCACCGAAAGGCCCATCGATGACGCTGCGCTGCCTGCCCTCAAAGCGCACCCGCGCGCCCCGCGAGGACGGATGCAAGCCTTCACCCGCCAGCATGATGCCGGCCTTCACCAGCGCTTCGTTGAACTTGCCCATCTCGGCCAGCAGTTCGGTGCCGGGCATTTCACCGGCTTCGGACGCGGGGCTGGCCTTCACGATGACCATGACTTTCATTGAGATCTCCTGTCACGCGGTCGGGACCTTCCGCCGCTTTCAGGGAGACGACGAATGGGCACGGCGCGGATCGACATGACCCTGCGCGACGGGCGACGGCGGGTCGGGACGCGTCCTACTGGAGACGCAGCTTCAGGTCGCGACGGCCCTGCGCCTCGTTGCCACTGTAGTCGCGCGCGGTGATGCGCAGCAGGTAGTCGCCCGGCGGCAATTCGCCTGCCTGCCACGCACCTTCGCCCCAGGCGCCATCGCGCACGGTATTGGTCACGCTGTACTTGAAACGTGTCACGGCGCTGCCATGCACGGTGATGCCGCTGCCCGGCGCGTAGGCGACCTGCACCGCGTCATCGGACGGCAGGCGCTGGAAGTCGAGCGTCATGCGCGGCGCCTCGAAGCCGACCACCGGCGTGCCGTCGTCATGCAGCACCTGGTAACCCAACGCATACAGGCCCAGGCGGCGACGTGGCAGGTTGCGATCCACCTGGTCCCAGGCGTCCACGACGATACGCACGCCCTGCAGTTCGCGCGGCACCAGCACACGGCCGTCCTGATGCTGGTCGATGGGTTGGTCGAGCGTGTCGAACAGTGCGACGTCGTCGATGCGCGGCGGGTACGCATCGGTGAAACCGGTGAACCCGAGCGCGATGGCATTGCGTTCGTAGCCCGATGGCCCGATCGAGAGATGCACGTGCGCCATGCGGTTGATCGTTCCCAGCGCGTCGCCGGCAGCAAAACGGGTGCCGCGGCGTACGCGGATGCGGCCCGGATCGCCACTGAGGTCATGCAGCAGCTGGAAACGCGCCGGATCGAGCAGGTCGCCACGCGGCGTACGCCCCACCCGCATGTGGATGTAGTCCAGCGGGCCCACGCCAAGTCCTTCGCCCAGGCCATCGAAGCCCCACGCCGCGGACGGACTGCTGACCTTGCCGTCGGCGATGGCCAACACGGTGGCGCCCACGTCGCCACGGATGTCGAGGCCGCCGTGCAGATGATGGCGGCTCTCGCCTTCGTAGTCGCCCCGGACTTCGCCCAGCGTGCCCACCACTTCGTGCCATGCGTCCTGCGGCTGCAGCGGCCAGCGGCCCGCCGTCTCCGGCAACGGATCGTCCGTCGAAGGCCCCACGGTCGCTGGCATCGGTACTGCACCCGCTGCGAGTGGCGTGATGCGATGCACGCGATGGCTTCCCGCGTCGGTGAAGTGCACGTCGCCGGAAGCATCGACGGCCAGGCCGGCCGTGCGCGACAGGCGCTGGTCCGGCACATGCCCCGCCAGCGCATGCCAGCGACCGTCGCGCATCACCTGCATGACGCGCCCGCTATACATCTCGCCGACGTACAACTGGCCGTCGTGCGTCAATGCGAGGCTCAGGGGTCGACGCGGGCCGGCCAGCGCCGGCAGGTCCTGCTGCATCGGCAGCGTGCTGACGCCACCCTGCGGCCCGATCCGGCGGATGGCATTGTTGCGGAGATCGGCCACCCAGGCCACGCCGGTCGCATCGACCGCGATGCCGGTCGGCGTGTCGAATCTCGCCTCGGTTCCCGAACCGTCGAGGAATCCGGGATGTTCTCCGCCCGCCAGCGTGATGACGTCGCCTTCGCGCGAGATCAGCCGGATGCGGTCGTTGTAGGTGTCGGCCACATAGATGCGACCGCTGCCATCCACCGCCACGCCGATAGGGCCATTGAACTGCGCCTGCCTCGCAGGCCCATCGCGGTACCCCGCCTCGCCCGTGCCCGCGACCGTGGTCACCACGCCCTGTGGCGTGATCCTGCGGATGGCGTGGTTGCCGGTATCCGCCACATAGAGATTGCCGTCACCGTCGCGCGCCAACGCCGACGGCGTGTGGAAGGCGGCGGCCGGACCGGTGCCGTCGGCGAACCCCTCGCGCCCGCCCGCCAGCGTGGTGACGGTGCCGTCGGCGGCAATGCGGCGGATGCGGTTGTTGTCGCCCGCATCGGCGACATAGCGCGTGCCGTCCTCCATCACCACGATGCCCCATGGGTCGTCGAAGCGGGCCTGCGGCCCCGCGCCATCCCGCAGGCCGCGCACGCCATCGCCTGCCGTCAGCGACAGCTGGCCGGGCCAGCCGAAAGGGGTGGCCGGCGGGCCGGTGTCAGGCACCGGGACCGGGAAGCGGGGGGTGAACAGGAAGGTGGCGGCGAGGGCGGCGGTGGTGAGCACCACCACTGCCCATAGCCAGGCAGTACGACTCATTGCATCAGGAGGCGGGACAAGGACGCCGCATGATGGAGATTCGACGCACGCTTTGGAAGCGCGCCACCGAAGCCTACAGCCCCGTCGCCGTCACCTGGCAAGGCACGATGAAGGTCACCAGCCCGCCGGCAGGCAGCACAGGTACGGCCACGCCACCACTTACCAGGTTGGGAAGCGCCGCGGCGCCCGGACACGCAGCGCCGCCACTGGCGCTGCAGGTGATGGGATTGCCCGCGGCCGGGCAGCTCAGGCCACCGCCGGGCGTATCGCTTACCAGCGCACCATCTGCCGCACTGGGGCCTGCGTTCGACACGGTCACGGTGAAGTTCCGCAGCGCCCCGCTGAGGGAGGGGCCGGAAGCGGTGGATTTCACCACCGACAGGTCGGTCACGCGCGCGGTGTTGGCGATCGTGCAGACGATGGCCTGGCCCGCATGCGCGCTGGTCAGGGTCAGCGTGTTGCCGCTGAGACTGCCTCCGGTGCAACTCCACGCGCCCGCGGTGTAGGTGCGCGCATTGCCCGCACCCAGGGTTTCGCCCAGGGTGATGACGTTGCCCGGCACCACCTGCACGGCGGATCCGGTATCGGTTTCCGATGCACTGTTGGCGGTGGACGACAGCGTGGCGTTGGTGGCGCCCCCGGTCGCCGACAGCGCGGCGGTATCGTTGATCGCCGCGTTGACCCACGTCTTCGCAAGAGCCAGCGTGGCCTGCGCACTGTTGGTCAGCGTGCAGGTGATGGTCTGGTTGGCGCGGTAGTTCGCTGTGGGAATGGTGATCTGCCGGGTCGCCGTGTCGACGATGGCGCTCACGGCGGCACCGGTCTGGTCCGTACAGGCGCCGGACGTCAGCACATAGCCGGCGGGGACGCTGGACTCGGTCAGCGTGATCGCGGCCGCGTGGTTGGTGACCGGATAGATGGCCGACGCCACCGGCGAATTCTGCGCCGTCGTGGTCAGGTTGAATGCCTGCGACAGCGCATTGCTGGCGGTGATGCCGAAGGTGCCGGTGCCGCCCGCGGACTGCTTGCGCACGATCACGCTGGAACCTTCGAAGCTCCAGCGCACTTCCAGCTGATCGCCTCCGGTCGGCCCCTGCAACCCCGCGTTGAAGGTCAGGCTGGTGATGCCGGTGCCGTTGAAGCGGACCGAGCCGCAGGCCGTGCCACGGGCGATCGATCCCGTGTTGCCCGTCCGGCATTCCGCATCGGCTTCGCCAGCGAAGCCGTTACTGGTGTCGCGCACGATGGTGTTGCCGTTCACCAGGAACTGCGGGTTGCCGCTGAGCCGCGTCAGCGAGACGGTCCCGCCCTGGGAGACCGAACTGTTCAACGTCCATCGCGAGCTGTTGGGATCGGAGCCGATCGCGCCGCCCAGGCGATCGATGTGCAGCACCGGGTTGTCCACCGGCTTGCTGAAGGTGACTGTGTAGTTCCGGCTGCCGACTTCGTGCAGCAACGTCAGCGAAGCCCCCCCATTCACCGTACCGCCATAGGGGTCGGACCACCGGCCGCCGTTGGTCCCGTTGAAGGTGCCATTGGCATATGGATCATCCGAGGTGCCGGTCCACACGACGCTGATGCCGTTGAGCGTGGTGGTGGCCGATGCCGATCCATTGGTCGTCCAGGCGGCGGTAATCAGCGCCAGCGCGGCACCGGCGGCCAGCAGGCCGGCAAGCGCCAAGCCGACCTGCGCGACACGGCGACGCCAGCAACGGGACGTCGCGACGATGAGCGGGGTGGCGGATGACTGACGGGCGGAACGGGCGCCGCGCGGGCGCAAGGCATCAATAGTGCGGTACGACATCGACGGACGGATCCCCTGACGCTTCAGTGGAAGAGGCGCTCCTCGGTCCGTCAGACTCACCGACCCTGCCGCTTGCCCCTTGTGGCACGCCGACCCAGAACGCCATCCAGGCAAGGAGGGGTCGGCAGCAAATGTGATCTGTATCTTAACTTACAGACGTCACATTTGCGACGCAAGTCACACTGAAGACCCCTTGCGCACCCTGCCCGGACGGCCGGGAACGCATGCTGGCGGCCGGCCCGAGGTCAAGGCGGTCCACGCCATCGACAGCCGTCGGGTACTAGCCGGTTTCCCTTGGCTTGAAGGGCGAATCCAGCACGACAGGCTGAGGCGCCTCTTCCTTGTCCCCGCCCATCGCTGCTACGCACTCGGAAGAATGCAGCTTGGCTTCGCGCTCCTGGCGCATCTGTTGGCGAGGGCTTCGCGATCCTTCCATCAAGAAGTCCACGGGAATGGCGACGCGCGTGGCGACGGGCGTACCGTCGATTTCTTCGGGCACATAGCGCAACTGGGCAACCCAGCTACGCAGCGCGTCCTCAAACAAGCGTAACTGGCCACTCTCGACCTCGATGGTGTCGACGGTCGCGCGACCATCCGCGCCAACCTTCAACACGACCCGGAAGGCACCCACTTTGTCCCGCTTGGCTGCATCGATGGGGTAGCGCGGTGCCGGATGGGAATAGCGTCCATCGGCATAGCCGGGGCCATTCCAACCGTACTCCACCGCCAGTCGCATGTTGCCTCCATCGGAAGGCGCTGCGCAGGCATCGACGAATACGGTCGTCGCACCGGCATGCGCCCGATCGTCGATCATCGCCGGTTCAAAGCGCCACGCCATCACCCGCTCCGCGACCGCGCTGCGAATGACAGCCGGCAGCTTCTGATCGACATCGACTCGCTGCGGCACGCCCTGCGCATCCAGCGCGACGCGTGCATGGGCGCGGAAATGTATCGGCTTCTGCGCTGGCTCCTCCGACGATGCACCCACAGCCACCAACAACAGCCCGACTCCCAGCATCCTGCGCATGCTTCACCTCCCCAAGGACAGGCGAAGCATAGCGCCATCCCGCCTCAGCGCGCAGGCAACGGGTCTTCCTTGTAGATGGCGACATGCGGCACGCCGTCGGCGCCGATCCAGCCGCGGTACATGCCTTCGGTGTTGAACGGGAACGCGATGCTCCCGTCGGCGCCGAGGGCGATCGCGCCGCCGTCGCCGCCGGCCTTCGGGATGTCGCGGTTGATCACGCCCTCGGCCGCGCGGGCGATGCCCTGCCCGGACAGGCGCACACGCGCGCAGATCTCGTGCGCGGCCGCCGCGCGGATGTAGTACTCGCCCCAGCCGGTACCGGAGACCGCGCAACGGTCGTCGGCCCAGGTGCCCGCGCCGATGATGGGCGCGTCGCCCACGCGACCGTAGCGCTTGTTAGTCATGCCGCCGGTGGACGTGCCTGCGGCCAGCTGTCCCTTCGTATCCAGTGCCAGGGCCCCGACCGTGCCGAAGTAGGCCTTGCCCGGCAACGCCAGCGGCGTATTGCTCGCCTGCGCCTGCGCTTCTTCCTTGAGCGCCTTCTGCAACTGCTGCCAGCGCTTTTCGGTGCGGAAGTACGACGGGTCGACGAGCGTGATGCCCTGCTCCTTCGCGAAGGCTTCCGCGCCACCGCCGACCATCATCACGTGGCGCGACTTGTCCATCACCGCGCGTGCCAGCGTGATCGGATTCTTGACCCGGTGCACTCCGGCCACCGCGCCCGCCTTGCCGGTGGCGCCGTCCATGATCGAGGAGTCCAGCTCGTTCTTGCCATCGTGGGTGAATACCGCACCGCGGCCCGCGTTGAACTGCGGCGCATCCTCCAGCACGGTGATCGCGGCGGTCACTGCGTCCAGCGCTGGCTCGCCTGCGGTGAGCTGTGCATACCCAGCGCGCAGCGCCGCTTCCAGTGCCTTGCGTGCGGCATCCTCGTCGGCCGGCGTCATGCCCGCGCGTTCGACGCCGGCACCGCCGTGGATCACCAGCACCGGCGACTCCAGCGCCACCAGCACGCCGTTGCGCACGGCGTAATGGCGTTCGGCGGCGGGCTTCTCAACGCGCCCACTCGGCAGGTGCAGCACGGAGCCGACACCGGCGATCATGGTGTCGACGCGATCGAGGTTCATCGCCTCGTCTTCGACCTGCTTCTGCGCGAAGCCGCCCTTCACCACCGTCGCGCCGGCACCAGGCGCGGTCGCATAGACGCGCGCGCTGCCATCGCCTTCCACGGCAACCGCGGCGTCTTCATCCACGCCCAAGCCGACAAGCGGACGCTGCGCCATCGCTTCGGCCTTGGCGACGAACGCAATCAGGCGGCCGAGGCGGTTGCGTTCACTGAAGTGCGTGTCGGTGATGACACCCTTCAGCAATGCCAGGTGCAGGAAATCCGTCTCGATGGTGTTGTCCGGACCGAGCGGATCGGCCAGCGCGCGCGGGCTGATCTGGCTGCCGCCATCCATCGCGCCATAGAGGTATTCGCCCTGCATGGCGAGTCCGGCGCTGGTGCCGCCCAGCGGCTTGCCGGCGCGCACGTGCGCGTCCAGCGCATCGCCCACCGGGGTGCCACGCCAGTAGCGCACGTAGCGCGACTGGTCGCCGCCCGCCAGGAAGATGCCGTCGGCGCGCTTCAGGCTGCGCAGCATGGCGGGATCCGTCGCCGCATCCCGATCGCTGAAGACGAACGTTTCCACCGACGCGATGCCGCCCACTTCGTTGAAGAATTCCTCGCCGATCTCGCCGGCCTGCGATGCGCGCAGCACCACGATGTGCCCGTTGCCCGCCTTCTGCATGAACCAGCGCATCGCATCGAAGTTGCGGTCGCCGCCGCCCATCAGCAGCAGGCCCGGCTGCACCTTCCCCGGGGTCTTCGCACCGGTGTCGCCCAGTACGTAGTGCGCCGGCTTGCTCGCCAGCGCAGGCAACGACAATGCCAGCGCCAGCATGCACACCACGCCACGTCGCATCGCACCAAAGACAGACACCATGCCGCCACTCCCACGTCGAAGGTGGCGGCAGGATGCCACGCACCGATGCCAAGGAGAGACGAACCGGCGCGCACTTCCCCCCATCCGGACAGACCGCGCGTACGGCATGTGTGATCGGCTAGAGTGCGGTCATGCCCACCGAATTGGACGACTGGTTCATCCGCGAGGTGCTCGTCCACGAACGGGCGCTGGTGCTGTTCCTGCAACGTGCCTGGCCCCATCGCGACGAGTGGCATGACCTGCGGCAGGAGGCCTACGCGCGCGTCTACGAGGCTGCGGCACGCACGCGGCCGGACGCGCCGAAGGCCTTCCTGTTCGCCACCGCCCGTCACCTGATGACCGACCGCCTGCGCCGCAGCCGGGTGGTGTCGATCGAGTCGGTGGGTGATTTCGAGTCCTCGAACGTCTACCTGATCGACGAGGTGTCGCCCGAGCGATGGACCGGGACCCGACAGGCGCTCAAGCGCATGGTCGAGGCCCTGGACCGGCTTCCAGACCGTTGCCGCGAGGTCGTGTGGCTGCGGCGGGTGGAGGAACTGCCGCAGAAAGACGTCGCCCGGCAACTGGGCATCAGCGAGAAGACCGTGGAAAAACATCTGGCCAAAGGGATGCGCCTGCTCGCCGACCACCTGTATGGCGGTGACGCCGTGCGTGGACCGGTCGCGCGACCGGCTGCCCGGCCCGTCATGGACGAGGACGACGGACATGACCGACAGCAGACGGATTGAAGAAGCTGCGGCCGACTGGCTGGTCCGTCGCGATGGCGATGACTGGAGCGCGCAGGACCAGCACGCGCTGGATGCCTGGCTGTCCGCGTCCGCGCAGCACAAGGTGGCGTGGCTGAGGCTGGATGCGGCGTGGCGTGAAGCCGGTCGCCTGCAGGCACTGGCAGCGGGGCTTCCTGCGGGTTCGCCGCCGCCCCGTGCCCGGTCTGGCACGCGCGTGGCGGAGGGAACGCCGGACCGCCTGCCCGATCTTCGGGGCGTCGCCTTCTCGCCACGCCATCGGGATGATCGTAGCCAGCGCGGCGGATGGCGGCATGGCATGGCGGCCGCGCTGGCGGTCGTGGCGCTGGGCTCGGCCGCCTGGGGCGGCTGGCAGATGACCGGTCGCGAACACGGCACCTATGCCAGTGCCGTCGGCCAGATACAGACCGTGACGCTGCCTGACGGCTCCACCGCCACGCTGAGCAGCGACAGCCGGCTGGAACTGCGCATCAGCCGCAGCGAACGGCACGTCTCCCTGGTGCAGGGCGAAGCCTTCTTCGACGTGGCCCGTGATACACGGCGCCCATTCGTGGTGGAAACGGAGGGCCGCCGCGTGGCTGCGGTGGGCACGCGCTTCTCCGTGCGACGCGATACCGAGGCCGTGCGCGTGGTGGTGACGGAAGGCAAGGTGCGGCTGGAAAGCCGGGCCGGCCGCGATGGCCGCGCGCAGCCGGTGGCACTGCTGCCAGCCGGCAGCGTGGCGACCGCCGGCCGCAACGGAGTGCTGGTGCGCTCGCTGCCGGTGGTCGATGCGGAGCGCTACCTGGAGTGGCGCGAGGGTTTCCTGACCTTCGACGACACGTCGCTGGCGGAGGCCGCGGCCGAGTTCAACCGCTTCAACACGCGCAAGCTGGAGCTGGGCGACGCCACCGTCGCCGAGCTGCGCGTGGGCGGCAACTTCCGCTGGTCCAACGCCGACGGCTTCACGCATCTGCTGGAACGGGGATTCCCGGTGCGGGCCGAACGGCACCCGGACCGCATCGTGCTGTACACACGCTAGGGCCACGCACGCCACGACGAAGGTCATGGGGGGATTTGCGCGGCTCGTTCGTCCTGATAGCGAGAGGTGCCATTCCGAGCACCACGGGGAGAGTCGTCGATGCAGTACCCAGTGCGAGTCCTGCTGTTGAGCATGGCCTGTAGCGCGGCACTCGCCGCGCAGGCCCAGGCGGCCCCGGGCCGCATCGACCTGCCTGCGGGCGAACTGACGGCAGCGCTCAACACGCTGGCCAAGCAGTCCGGCACGCAGCTGGTCTATCGCGCCGATCAGCTGAAGGGCCGGCGCACCACCGGGGTGCAGGGGGCCACGTCGACCGACCAGGCGCTGGATCGCCTGCTGCAGGGCAGTGGCTTCCAGGCCAAGCGCGACGCTTCCGGCGCCGTGTTGATCGTGCAGGCCGACGCCACTCCGCGCCGCGCACCGCCCCCGCGTCCTGCACCCCAGGAAACACCTCCCGGTGGAGGCGCCGCGCAGGTCGAAGAGCCCGTGACCCAGCTGGAAACCCTGCAGGTCACCGGCTCGCGCATCCCACGTGCACAGATCGAGGGACCGGCACCGATCACCGTGGTGACGGCGGAGGACATCAAGGCGGGCGGCTTCACCAGTGTTCCCGACGTACTGCAGTCGTTGACCCAGAACGGCGGCGAGACCCAGAGCCAGCAATCGGCCGGCGGTGCGGACTTTTCCCCCGGCGCACAGCAGGTCGACCTGCGTGGCCTGGGTCCGAACCACACCCTGGTGCTGGTCAACGGTCGTCGCATCGCGGACTTCCCGATGCCTTTCGGAGGCCGCAGCAACTTCACCGACATCTCCAGCCTGCCGCTGGGCATGATCGAGCGCATCGAGGTACTGACCGGCAGCGCGTCGGCGATCTACGGCTCGGACGCGATCTCCGGCGTGGTCAACTTCATCCTCAAGAAGGAAGCGGACGGCATCACCATCGACTATCGCTACGGACAGACCGAACGCGGCGACGCGGAATCGATGCGCGTCAACATCTCCGGCGGCTTCTCGCGCGGCAACTTCGATGCCGTGCTGGGCATGGAGTATCGCGACCAGACTCCACTGTGGGGTTACGAGCGGCCGCAACAGGACTCCAGCTACGACGCGCCGAACCCGGCTCGCTACGGCTATCCGCCGCGCAACTTCCTGATTACCGACTGGTGGGACGATTACATCGATCCGGGCGAGGAGACCTGCGACAGCCTGTCGAACCTCAACGAAGGCACGATGCACTACGCCAACCGCCGCAACTACGGCTACTACTGCGGCAGCGACCGTGCGGTGGCCTACCGCACCATGATCAGCAAGCGCGAAGGCGTGAACACCTACGCCACGTTCAACTACGAGTTCGGCAATGGCACGCGCTGGTTCGCCGACGTGCAGGCCGGCCGCCACGAACTGTCGCTGTTCCGGGCGCCGCGCAGCTGGGCGCTGATGACGGAAGACGGCACAGAATGGGACTATTTCTACAACCAGAACACCGAGCAGCTCGAGTACTGGCAGCGCCAGTTCACCGTGGAAGAAATGGGCGGCCTGCGCAACGGCATGGTCAATACCGTCCAGAAGACCTTCGGCGTCACCACCGGCTTTTCCGGCAGCTTCGGCAGCAACTGGGACTACGAAGCCGCGCTGAGCCATTCGCAGTACCGGGCCGATATCAGCTGGCCGCAGATCGTCGCCGCGCGCGCCAACGACCTGTTCCTCGGACCGCAGCTCGGCTATGACGAAGACGGCTATCCGATCTACGACGCGCCCCACGAACGCATGTACACGCCGCTGACGCGTGCCGAGTACGACAGCATCTTTGCCCGTACCACCTACAAGCCAGAATCCGAAACGCAGTCGCTGTCGTTCACGCTGACGAACGCCTCGCTGTTCTCGCTGCCCGGCGGCGATGCAGGATTCGCGGCCACCGCCGAACTCGGTCGCCAGTCCTACGACCTGAAACCCGACCCGCTGGCGACGCAGTACTACTACTACAGCTGGAAGGATTCGGACGGAAAGGGCAGCCGCAACCGCTGGGCAGTGGCAGGCGAACTTCGCATGCCACTGCTCGACAGCCTGAACCTGAGCGTCGCCGGCCGCTTCGACCAGTACCGATTCGCCGGCCGCGATCCGAACAAGTTCACCTGGAGCACCGGCCTGGAGTGGCGCCCGGTCGACAGCCTGCTCGTGCGCGGCTCCTACGGCACCGCGTTCCGTGCGCCCGACCTGCACTACGTGTTCACGGGCCCGGGCAACGATGAAACCTCGGTCACCGACTTCTACCGCTGCGACACGGAAGAGCCGGATGCCGAGAGTTACGACGACTGCAGCTACGGCGGCGAAGGCATCATCCGCAGCCGCGTCGGCAACAAGGACCTGGAGCCGGAGACCAGCGATTCCTGGACCGCCGGCCTCGTCTGGTCACCCGCGCCGTGGCTGGACCTGTCGCTGGACTACTTCAACATCGACATGCGCAACCAGGTACAGGACCTTCGCGCGAACGAAGTCATGCGCTGGGAGCGGGATTGCCGGCTGGGCCTGAATGGCGCGGTCGCGACGTCCGATACGTGCGTCGACATGCTGGCCCGCGTCACGCGCACGCAGACCGGCGCCATCTACGGCGTACACGTCAACCCGATCAACATCGCGCAGGAGAAGACCAGCGGCATCGACGCCACGGCCAACCTCAAGCTGGACACCGGCATCGGCCTGTTCCGCCTGACCGGCAGCTACACCTGGGTGGAGAAGCACGACATCCAGGAGTATCCGGACGAAGCGGTCGTGGACATGTTCGCCATCAACAGTGGCTACGACATCCCGCGAACCAAGGCCAGCCTGCGCCTGTCGTGGGAGAAGAACGCATGGAGCGCCGCCATCCAGGGCCGTCGCCTGGGAAGCCTGCCCAACGGCTGGTCCTACGATGAGGTGTGGGAGGAAGGCGATCCGGGCCCGAAGATCGGCGCAACCTACCGTTACAACGCGAATGTGCAGTTCCGCTTCAACGACCACTCGCAGATCTCGTTGTCCGTGGTCAACCTGTTCGACAAGGCGCCGCCGGTCGATCCGACCTACACCTCGTATCCTTACTACGACATCTCGTGGTTCGACACCGAGGGCCGCAGCTTCTACCTGCAGTACACCCACAAGTTCGGTGGCAGCGCGCTGTAAGCTCTTCCAGTACGGCAACAACAAGAAGCCCGCCTTCCGGCGGGCTTCCTGTTTTCGAGTACGGCCGGTCACACCGTCCCGCGATTCTTCCCCTGCCACTGCCGGTACCAGTCGCGGATCGCGGCCATGTCGATGTCCATGTTGCCGGTGGGGTAGTAGACGTCGCCGATGCCGATGGTCTTTTCCGGGTAGTGGAAGTACGCCATCAGGATGGGCACCTGCGCCTGGTGGGCGATCTTCAGAAAGCCGCCCTTCCACTTGTCCACGCGCTTGCGCGTGCCTTCCGGCGTCAGAGCGAACCACATCTTCTCGGATTGCCGCAGCATGCGCACGGCCTGCTCCACCGTGCCCTGCGGCGAGCTGCGATCCACCGGGACCACGCCCAGCTTGCGTAGCAGTGGCGACAGCGGCCACCAGAACAGTTGCGCCTTGCCCAGCACCCGCACCTGGAAGCCCATGGCGATCTTCGCCGCCATCCCCCAGATGCCGTCCCAATTGGACGAATGCGGCGCCACGATCATCACCAGTCGCGGAATGTCCGGCAGCGTGCCGGTCACCCTCCAACCGAAGGTGCGCAGGAACGTGCGGCCCAGCCAGCGGGTGAACCGGTTCGGCGGCACCTGCGGCATGTTGGGTGGAATGCGCGGAATGATGTCATCGCTCAAACAATTACTCCCATTGGTTCTTCTGCGAGCGGCCGCGCTTGATATGGCTGCGCTCGCGCTTGGCATCCAGCCGACGCGCCTTGGCGGCACGCGAGGGCTTGGTGGCTACGCGCTTCTTCGGCACCACCAGCGCTGCGGCGATGATGGCGGCCAGCCGTTCGCGTGCGTCCTGGCGGTTGCGATCCTGGGTGCGGAAGCGTTGCGCGTCGATGACCAGCACGCCCTCGTCCGTCAGCCGGCGGTCACGCTTGGCCAGCAGGCGCTCACGCAGCGCCTCGGGCAGCGACGGCGAGCCGGCCACGTCGAAGCGCAGCTCCACGGCAGTGGATACCTTGTTGACGTTCTGGCCACCGGCGCCACTGGCGCGCACGAAGCGCTCGACCAGTTCGTCGTCCGGAATCGCCAGCGTCGGCGTGATTTCGAGTGCAGTGCTCCCCATGTGCGGATTGTAGTCAGGATGCGTGTCCGTTCGCAGTGCAAGCGCGTGGGTTGGCCGACGATTAACACCAGATTTACTCCCGGACAGGCACCCTGTGGCCCCGCTCCACGCCGCCCCGACCGCATGATCCGATCCTCGCTGAACACGGCGTACCCGTTCCTTCGTGCGCTGCTGGTCCTCGCATTGGCCCTGGCCGGACCAGCCTTCGCCGCCGAGCCTTCCGATGCCGACATCGACCGCCTGTTGAAGGCATCACGTGCCGAAAGCCTGTTGGCCGGGATGATCCCCCAGATGGAAGCGGTGCAGCAGCAGGAGTTCGACAAGCACTTCGCCGGCAAGGAGATGACCGAGGAACAGAAAGGCGAAGTCGCCCGGATCCAGGCCAAGACGCAGGAAATCGTCCGCAGGGCGCTGTCGTGGGAAGAGATGCGGCCGATATATCTGGACGTCTACAAGAAGACCTACACACGCGAAGACGTGCGCGCGATCACCAAGTTCTACGAAAGCGCCGCCGGCCGGCGCATGCTCGACAAGAACCCGGCCCTGATGCAGAACATCATGTCGGCCGTGCAGCAGAAGATGGTGCCGATGCTGGAAGAGCTGCAGGCCGAGATCAAGAACATCCCGGTCACCCCGCCGCCTCCGGTCTCTCCGCCACAGAAGCGCCGCCGCACGCGCTAAGCCCTGGAAACAGGCTTGTGCGGTGTGGGAGCGACGTCATTCGCGATGAAGCGTTACCGGTAAATCATCGCGACTGACGTCGCTCCCACACCCTACAGTCCGGACCCCTCAGAGTGCCAACTGGGCGCGCGGCGGCAACCGCCAGTCGATGGGTGCCTGCCCGCGTTGCGCGAGGTACTGGTTGGTCGCCGAAAAATGCCCGCAGCCCAGGAACCCGCGGTGCGCCGACAGCGGCGAGGGATGCGGCGCGCGCAGCACGCGGTGGCGACGCGTATCGATCACCTTGCCCTTGGCCTGCGCATAGCTGCCCCATAGCAGGAACACCAGGCCTTCGCGCTCGCGTGCCAGCGTCTCGATGGCATGGTCGGTGAAGCCTTCCCAGCCCTTGCCCTGGTGCGCACCCGCACGACCTTCCTCGACCGTCAGCACGGCATTGAGCAGCAGCACGCCCTGGCGCGCCCACGGCAGCAGGCAACCGTGGTCGGGCGGCGCAATGCCGAGGTCAGCGTTGATTTCCTTGTAGATGTTCACCAGCGACGGTGGCACCGGCACGCCCGGCAGCACCGAGAAGCACAAGCCGTGCGCCTGGCCGGGCCCGTGGTACGGGTCCTGGCCGAGGATCACCACCTTCACTGCATCGAACGGCGTGGCATCGAACGCGGCGAAGATCTGCGGCCCCGGTGGATAGATGCGCGCACCGGCGGCCTTGCGTTGGCGCAGAAAGGCCGCCAGATCGCGCATGTCCGGCCGCTGCAGCCAGTCGCCGATGTGCGCTTTCCACGAAGGCTCTAGCTTGATGCGGTCGTCGTCGGTCATACCGTGTGATGCCGCGCCTCAGACCAGGCTGCGGGATTCGTCCATGCGCGCCAGGCGCAGCTGGAACAGTACCTTGGTCACCAGCAGGCGTTCGGCGATGGGCTTCAGCACCAGGTCGTTGGCGCCGGCCTGCAACAACTCGGCCTGGTTGTCGCGATTGCTGTCGCCGGTCATCACCAGGATCGGCAACCGCCGCTTGCCGTAGGCGAAGTCGACGCGGATGCGCTGCACGATGTCGCGCCCGCTCAGCTCGCCCTTCAGGATGACGTCGGTGAGCACCAGGTCGAACTTGTGCGTGGACAGGCCCAGTGATTCCGCCGTGAGCAGGGCGAACGCGTCTTCGGCCTTCAGCACGTGCACTACGTTGAGCGACTGGCGCTCCAGCATGCGCCGCGTGGTCTCCGCGACGACGCGGCTGTCCTCGATGTACAGGATGGTGGCGCCGATGATCGGTTCGGGCTGCACGTAGCCTCGGATGAAGGTGGCCAGCGCCTCATGCCCGAGTGACTTGTCGAAATAATCGGTGACGAATTCGGTGAAGCGACGCTCTTCGAGATGTTGCTGGGCATCGCCGGAGACCACGATCACCGGTACGTAGGCCTGCCCTGCGGCCTCGCGGACGCTGCGTGCGATCTCCAGTCCGTCACCATCGGGCAGTGCGAGCGCCGTCGTCACCAGATGCACTTCACCGCCCGCCAGTGCGTTACGGGCCTCGGCGACGCTGGAGCAGCCGATCACCTGCACCCCCGGCAACTCGCGCTGCAGCACGTCGGCAATCAGCTTGCGGACCAGCTTGGACCCGTCCACCACCATCACGCGGGGCGCGTCGCTGATCAGGTGCCGGAGCTCTTGGGCCATGAAGGTGAGGAATCTCAGGTTTCAGTCGGTCGAGTCTGACGCAAGAAGTGGCCCGTCACCAGCCATGCCCCCACCCAGCCGATGACCGTAGCGGCCACCACGACGGCCGTCGCGCCGACCGGGTCCAGCCCCACCAGTACGAACGGACTGCCATAACTGCGTGCCAGCGCCGCGAGCGGATCACGCAACGCCAGCGCCGCCAGCGTCAGCAGGCCCAGCGCCAGCGCACCGGCAGCCAGGCCGTACCAGGCACCCAGGTACACGAAAGGCCGGCGGATGAACCCATCGCTGGCGCCCAGCAATTGCAGCACGCCGATTTCCTCGCGCCGCGACTGGATGTCCAAGCGCACCGTATTGCCGACCACCAGCAGGGCGCCCAGTCCGAACAGCGCGGCGAGTACCCAGACCAGCCGCTTGCCGAAGCCCATCCATCCGGCGAGCCGCTCGCGCCAGGCCGCATCGTGCTGCAGCAGGTCGGTTTCCGGCAGCGCCTCCAGCGCGGCGATCAGTCGCGCCTCGTCGCCCTCGGGCACCACCACCAGCAGGCTGGGCAGGGGATTGCCGTCCAGCAGATCCAGCGAACCCGCCAGACCACTGCGTTCGCGGAACTCCGCCAGGCCCTGTTCGGGCGTGCGCAACTCGACGCGGGCGACATCGTCGCGCCCACGCAGCGATTCGGCGAGCGCCTGCGCGCGCGCCACCGGCGTGTCCGGGGTCAGGAACAGGTCGATCTCACGCGATTGCTGCACGTCGCCGGCGAAGTGGCCCACGTTCTGCAACGCCAGCCACAGGCCCAGTGGCAGCACGAACGCCACCGCCATCACGCCGATCGTCAGCAGCGTCGCCCATGGACGACGCACGGTGCGGCCCAGGCTGGAGACGAAACTGTAGAGATGCTGGTCCAGCCAGATACCGAAACCGGAGCGCGCCTGCGCGCGGCTGTTCTTCGCGTCGCTCATTCGGCCAGGTCCGCCGGCGAGATGTCGTCGACCAGCTTGCCGTGGTCGAGGATCAGCACACGTTTCTTCATGCGTTTGAGCAGCGACAGATCATGGCTCACCACCAGCACGCTGGTGCCGCGCTCGGGCATGGACGCGAACAGCGACATGATCTCCGCCGCCAGCGTCGGGTCCAGGTTGCCGGTCGGTTCGTCGGCCACCAGCAGGCGCGGCTCGGCGACGATGGCGCGTGCGATGCCGACGCGCTGCTGTTCACCCGCGGACAGTTGGGTGGGCAACGCCTTCTCGCGATGGCCCAGTCCCAGTCGCGCCAGCACTTCGCGCACGCGCTTGCCGATGTCGCCACGGCGATCACCGCGCAGGATCAGCGGCAACGAGACGTTCTCCATTACCGTGCGGTCGGTGAGCAGTCGGTGGTCCTGGTAGACCGCGCCGACCTCGCGACGATGCAGCGGAATGCGGCCGCCGCGCACCTTCAACAGGTTCTTGCCGGCGAACAGGACAGCACCGCGGCTGGGCCGCTCGCTCAGATGGATCAGCTTCAGCAGTGTGCTTTTGCCGGCGCCGGAATGGCCGGTGACGAAGAGCATCTCGCCTTCGGCCACCTCGAAGCTGACGTCCTCCAGCGCCGCATGGCCGCCGGGGTATTGCTTGCTGACATTTTCGAATCGAAGGACGCTCATGTGCGTCGATTATGCCGGACCGATCAAGACACTGGCGATGCCGACGCGCAAAGAAAAAGCCGGGACAGGCCCGGCTTCTCCATGACGCGTGCGAGCGGACGGATCAGCCGCCGGACACCAGCGAGCGGATCTTGCGTCCGAGGCGCGTCAGGAAGCCCGCGTTCTCGTCGGCAGGCTTCGGTGCGACTGCGGGCTTCGGTGCGGCCGGCGCGACGTTCGCCGCGGCGCCTTCGGCCCCGTCGAGCGGACGGCCATGGCGACGACGACGACGCTTGCGCGGCTTACGGTCGCCTTCCGGCAGCGCGGCAGCCTCGGGACGCGGCACTTCCGCAACATGCGCCGCCGGTGCGGCCGCGGCGGCAGCCTCGCCTTCGGGGCGCGGCGGACGCGGTGCGCGCGGCGGACGCGGCTTGCCATCGGCCGAACGCGGACCGTCGCGGCGAGCACCGTCGCGACGACCGGCGCCACCGGATCCACCGGGCTTGCGGCCACCGCCACGACGCTCTTCGTCGGCCGCCTTCTGTTCGCGGGCCTCGCGGAAGATCTGGCTGACGCTTTCTTCTTCGTCATCACCCTCGCCCGCTGCCGGCTTCAGACGCTCCGGGCGCGGCAGCGCCGTCAGCAGCTCGGCGGTGACCGGCTCGGACGGGATCTTCTGCTCAATGTAGGCCTCGATGTCGGGCAGCGACATCGCGTAGCGCTCGCAAGCGAAGCTGATCGCATCGCCCTCGGCGCCGAGGCGCGCGGTGCGACCGATGCGGTGCACGTAGTCCTCGGCGTCGAACGGCAGGTCGTAGTTGAACACGTGCGACACGCCATCGATATGCAGGCCACGCGCGGCCACATCGGTGGCCACCAGCAGTTCCAGCTGGCCGGCCTGGAACTTCTTCAACAACGATTCGCGCTTCTTCTGCGGTACGTCGCCGGACAGCACGCCGACGCGGTAGCCGGCCCGTTCCAGCGCGCGGGCAACACGCTCGACGAACGCCTTGGTGTTGACGAACACCATGGTGCGCGCGCCTTCGCTGCGCGACAGCAGGCCGATCAGCAGCGGGATCTTTTCTTCATCGGCCGGGTAGTAGAGCTTCTGCCGTACCTTGGCCGCGGTGATGAACTCGGTCTCGACGACGAGCTTCTCGGGCTCGTTCATGTGCTCGTAGGCGAGC
Organism: uncultured Pseudoxanthomonas sp.; assembly: GCF_946886695.1. The sequence continues at coordinate 43,722 of NZ_CAMPJD010000003.1, forward strand.
TCCAGCACGCGGTGCGACAGCGTGGCCGAGAACAGCAGCGTCTGCCGCGTCGTGCGCTCGGGCATGCGCCGAAGCAGGAAGCGGATGTCCTTGATGAAGCCCAGGTCGAACATGCGGTCGGCTTCGTCCAGCACGCACATCTCGCAGGCGTGCAGGCTGACCACCTTGTGCTGCTTGACGTAGTCGATCAGGCGGCCCGGGGTGGCGATGATGACGTCCACGCCCTGCTGCAGCAGTTCACGCTGCTTGTCGTAGTCCACGCCGCCGTAGACCAGCGCAAAACGCAGCCCGAGATCGGCGCCGAACTTCACGGCATCCTTGTGGATCTGGATGGCCAGCTCACGCGTGGGCGCCAGGATCAGCGCGCGCGGATCCTCGGGCTTGCGATCGGCCAGCGCCGGGCGGATCAGCAGGCGGTTCATCACCGCCACCAGGAACGCCAGCGTCTTGCCAGTGCCGGTCTGCGCCTGGCCGGCCACGTCGCGGCCCGCGAGGGCAACCGGAAGCGTCATCGCCTGGATGGGCGTGCAGCGGGAGAAACCTGCGGCTTCCAACCCGGCCAGAAGCGCCGGATGCAGGTCGAACGAGGAGAAAGTGATATCGGTTAACGGTTTGTCGCTCATGCCTTCTTCTTTGCGTCGCTGTGTTCCGCGCGCGTCTCTTATGAATGCGGTGGGTGTGCTTGCATCAGCCGTACCGGCGTCGCACACTGCGCCCCCTGTGCCGGGTTGCGCGACCACCTGGGTAACCTTGAAAAGGTCGCGGAACGCCCCAGTTTACCCCAATAGTGGTGGCCGTCCCGGCCCGAACCCGTCCGCGCCCGGCCGCGGACCCCGCAGGAGATCCCCGTGAGCGACAAAGTGACCCACGTCGGCGATGCCGATTTCGATGCTGCCGTGCTGCAGTCAGGCGAACCCGTACTGGTGGATTTCTGGGCCGAATGGTGCGGCCCGTGCAAGATGATCTCGCCCGTGCTCGACGAACTGGCCGAGACCTACGGCGGCAAGCTGAAGGTCGCCAAGGTCAACGTGGACGAGAACCGCGCCACCGCCATCAAGTACCACGTGCGCTCCATCCCGATGCTGCTGCTGTTCAAGGACGGCCAGATCCAGGCCACCCAGATCGGCGCCGTCGGCAAGGGCCAGCTGACCCAGATGATCGACAAGGCCCTGGGCACCCAGGCTGCCTGACGCTGCCCCGCCCCCGCCGAGCGGGGGCGCAAAGGCTGAATCCGCTTGAACCCGCCGCCCCTGCGCAGCTTGCCGCCATCCCGGGCCGGTGGTAGTGTCGAACCCGAAATCCGGCGCAGGGGATGCGCCGCACCCATCTGAATACCCACTCATCACCTCACCCCGCCGCCGCAACGCCGGCGCTCGCCACCTAGCGAGGATTCGCAACTTGTCCGACAGCAGCAACGAAACCGGCGCTCCCGCCGAAAAGCGCGTGCGCAAAGCCCGTGTCCCGAAGACCCCGTCCGCCGACACGTCCGCCGCACCGGCAGAGCGCGTGTCCGACCCGGCACCGCTGCCGCCGGTGACCGCCGACCGGGCCCCCGCCCCCGCGCCGTCTGTCCCGTCCCATGACGGCGGCGACGACGCCCACGCTCCGCAGACCCAGGCCGGGGGCCAGCAGCAGGACGGCGGCGACCAGCGCGACGGCAACCGGTTCAACAACAACAATCGCCGCGACCGTTTCCGCAACCGCCGCGAACGCAACCGCGAGCGTCAGGGCAACGACGGCCTGCCGCAGGACGGCAACGGTCAGGACAACACCTTCGTCCCCCGCGCCATGCCGAACGTGCCGGAGGGCTTCCCGCAGTATTCGCTGGGCGACCTCAAGCGCATGCCCGCGCCCAAGCTGCTGGACATCGCCGAGCAGCTGAACATCCAGGAAGGCGTCGCCCGCGCCCGCAAGCAGGACGTGATCTTCGCGCTGCTGAAGGTGTTGACCCGCCATGGTGAAGGCGTCGCCGCCGACGGCGTGCTGGAAATCCTGCCGGACGGCTTCGGCTTCCTGCGTGCGGCCGAAGCCAGCTACCTGGCCGGCCCGGACGACGTCTACATCAGCCCCAGCCAGATCCGCCGCTTCAACCTGCGCACCGGCGACCACCTGGCCGGCCGCATCCGCTGGCCGAAGGACGGCGAGCGCTACTTCGCGCTGTCGACCATCGACACGATCAATGGCGAACCGCTGGAAGCGTCGAAGAACAAGGTGCTGTTCGAGAACTTGACGCCGCTGTTCCCGCGTCGCCGCTTCACGCTGGAGCGCGGCAACGGCTCGTCGGAAGACATCGCCGGCCGCATCCTCGACCTGATGGCGCCGCAGGGCAAGGGCCAGCGCGCGCTGATCGTGTCGCCGCCCAAGGCCGGCAAGACGATCATGATGCAGCAGATCGCCACCGCCATCACCACCAACCACCCGGACGTGCACCTGATCGTGCTGCTGGTGGACGAGCGTCCGGAAGAAGTGACCGAAATGCAGCGCACCGTGCGCGGTGAAGTGGTGTCTTCGACCTTCGACGAACCGGCCGCCCGCCACGTGCAGGTCGCCGAGATGGTGATCGAGCGCGCCAAGCGCCTGGTCGAGCACAAGAAGGACGTGGTGATCATGCTGGACTCGATCACACGCCTGGCCCGCGCCTACAACAACGTCGTGCCCAGCTCCGGCAAGGTGCTGACCGGCGGCGTGGACGCCAACGCCCTGCACCGCCCGAAGCGTTTCTTCGGCGCCGCGCGCAACGTGGAAGAAGGCGGCTCGCTGACCATCATCGCCACCGCGCTGGTCGAGACCGGCAGCAAGATGGACGAGGTTATCTACGAAGAGTTCAAGGGCACCGGCAACAGCGAAGTGCACCTGAACCGCCGCATCACCGAGAAGCGCGTCTATCCGGCCATCGACATCAACCGCTCGGGCACGCGCCGCGAGGACCTGCTGATCGAACCGGAGCTGCTGCAGAAGATCTGGATCCTGCGCAAGCTGCTGCACCCCATGGACGAGATCGCGGCGATGGAGTTCCTGCTGGACAAGATGAAGAACACGAAGTCCAACGACGAGTTCTTCAGCTCGATGAAGCGCTGACCGGTTGCTCTTCAAGTCGATACGGAACGCCCCGCCCTGCGGGGCGTTCCTGTTTGGATTGCCGGCGTGATCCGTGAACGGGTTGCGCCGGCCGGCGAGTCTGATCAATAGGGATGGGGCAGCGCGGATAGACGTCGCGCATGACGATACATATCCGCCAGCAGCCGCCGATCCTCGGCATTCAACAGACTGAATTCACGGTGCAAGGCGCCTCCGGCGTCCCTCAACCGGCGGGGCTCGCCGAGATCCAGGATCTCCGGTTTGCCGGACGCAAACGCCAGCACCTCGGGCCGGGCGCCGTCGTCGTTGACGTCGATCGCCAGCACACGCCCCTCGAAGAGCCGGGTCACACGGGGCACCGGCGTATGCGCGACCACGATCGCGGAAGCACCATAGGCTTTCAAGGCATCGTCCACCTGGGCCTGGCTCGCGAGGGGGTACCTGTCCTCCAGCGGCATCAGATACCCGCGGTATTGGGTCACTCCAGCCATGCCGAAGACGGCATCCAATGCCGCGTCGGTCCGTACGTGTCCGGGCGTGCTGGCCCAGTAGTCGGCACTCGCCGCGTTCAAGGCTGGAACTTCGAGTCCGGAACGAGCGACCTCGGGACTGATTCCGCCATGCACGAACAGGACGTCGCCCAGTTTCAGCGCAACCGGCTGCCTACGCAGCCAACCGCCGATCACCGTATCCTCCGCGAACGCCGCCGCGTATCCACCCATCGCGTTCAAGGCATACAGGTGTTCCGGATGCGCGCGCGAGATGTTGCTGCGCAAGACATACTGCTCATGGTTCCCGAGGACCACGTGCACGGCGCCGCCGGCCGCGCTCGCTTGTGCCGACAGGTCGTGCAGACGCCACAGCACGGCGAAGACATCGCGGCCACGGTCCACGGAATCCCCCAGTACGACCAGGTGTCCACGGCCCAGGGCCCATTCGCCTGCGGTGTCGACGACACCCGACTTGCGCAGCGCTGCCTCGAGGAAACGCGCGTTCCCCTCTATGTCGCTGATCGCCAGCACCCGCTCGGGCATGGGCGCGACCGCGGGAGGGACCGCGACATCGTCAAGCGAGAATGCGTAGGCGCGCCCCCCGCACTCGAGACGCAACGTAGCCCCCCGACCGGCAAGCATTTCGGCGCGATCGATGCAGAACCAGCGCGCCGTCCACCCTCCGGTCCCGTCGCGGCGTACGACAGGCCCGTCCAAGAACCCCGGCATGGCGACACGATCGCCAGTGCCGGAATAGATCGGAAGCGCGATGTTGGTGGTGCCGATAGTCGGGACGACAAGCCGGCGGTGTACGCCATGCTCGGTCAACTCGATCCTCGCCCGGGAAAGCAGCACGACGAGGGCGACCAGAACGATCATCAGTGCGCCAACAAACGTATAGGCCCCGCGCTTGAGCCAGCGCCGCGCCATCACGGGACGCGCTCGACAAGGCGGCAGTCCAGCATGGACTGGGCGAAGATCAGCCGGCTTTCATGCTCCAGGCCAGGCAGCGACTCCGGCGTGAAGCTGTCCTCGCGTCGGATGTGTTCCAGTGCCGCCTCGACACCCTCGGGCAGCGTGACCACCGCACCATCGACGGCGACGCTGACCGTTCCGTCGGCCTTGAAGAAATTGAACAGCGCTTGCCGACGCAGGCGCAGGCCGGTTCCATGATCCAATGGCCGATGTTCGATCAGTCCCAACAGGGAGTTGCGGGCAGGCGGTTGGCGACTCTGGATGAACGATTTGTAGACATCGTTGGCGGCGTTCTCGATGTCCATGCTTTCGATTACCCGACGCATGGCCTGGCGCGCAGCTTCGATCGCCTCCTCGCTGCGGTAGTCGTCGAACATCGCGGCCTTGCGCATGTCCAGGTTCTGCAGCGACGCGCGCTTGAACTCGCCCAGGACGATGTCCATGACGGTAAGACTGCGCAAGCCAATGGTGATGTGCAGCGAATGGTCGTCTTCGGCCTCGGCGCCATGGATGTAGCCGCGCGGGAGGTACAGGACGCTGCCCGGCCGCAGCACGAGCTCGGTATCCTTCTTTGCCTGCGCGATCCACGATTTCAGTTCCCGCATGTGCTCCTCGTGCGGCAATCCCAATGGACTGTCGTAGATATGCCAGCGCTTGGATCCGGCGATCTGCAGAACGAGGACGTCGTGGGTGTCCCAGTGCAGCTTGAACCCTTGTGAGTCGGGCGGACTGAGATAGACGTTGGAACGCATCGGCAAGTGCGTCTCCGCCTCGCACCGGCTGATCAGCTCGGCCAGCGGCAGATGGTGGCGATTGAGATGGGAGAACAGCAGCATGGTGCCGTCCTTGAACGCGCGCAGCATCTCGTGCCGGTCGGCAATTCCATCCTTGGAGTATTCGTCGAAGCTCTTGTCCTTTCCTTCCTTGACCAGCCGGATGTCGGACGCATGGAAGGCGCGCGTACCGATGTATTCGTCCATATCCCGCATGGTCAGCAGGCTGGCGAAGTATTCCGGGTTATCGCGCGCAATGAAGAACGGCCGGGCCTCCCAGTACTCGCGGAAAAATTCCTCCGTTCCCTTCGGTGCGATAAGCGATCCGAGACCGTCGAACACCGGCTGCACCGACGTACTGGAGGGTTCAATGATCTCGATGCCTGGATCCACTGGATATCCTTGATGGTGCGGTCGCAAGACCGATTGATTCACTTCAGGGCCGGGCTCGCTGCCCCGATCCGGAGCAGCGAGCGTGCCAGGGCTAGCCGGGACTCGGCGTCCAGCTCCGGCAACTCGCCGATGCTGAGTCGGCGAACCGACCGCATTCGGCGCAGCGCCTCAGTAGCGTCGAACGGCACGTCCCGGGACTCGCCGTGGGCGCTGATTCGTGTCCGCGCAGCCGAAGCTTCGACGTGCAACTCGACTCCTGGCCGGGACTCCAGGACCGTGGCGTCGTCAGCCGTAAGCGCGGAGGACAGCGCCCTCAGGCGGTCGTCACAGCGCACCCGATGGCGGCGGAACCGGAGATCGGCCGCGGCGACGGCCTGGGCGATATCGACCTCGCCCGCGATCGCGATCACCTCTGCGGCGATCGCGGTGCCATCGATCTCGCCGGGGCGGACACCCCTCCGGAAACGCTCCGTCGCCAAAAGCCGCTGCTCGAGCGCCGCAATGATGACCTCGCGCAGCGCCCTGTTGCGGACCGACACGCTGAGATGCAGCGTGTCGGTCTCCATGGCGGACGCCGCATGCACGTATCCACGGGGAAGATAGGCAACATCCCCCGGTCGCATGTCGATCCGCGCGATCAGCCTTGCCTGCGCGCCATAGTGGCTCGACATGCGCTGCTGCTCTTCGTGCGGGATCGGCATGGGGTTGTCGCACAACTCCCATGACTTCGTCCCGCGGATCTGGACCACGATCACATCATGGGTGTCGTAGTGGCGATGGAAACCGCTGGATCCCTTGGGCGTCAGGAATGCATTGGCCCGCACGGGCAACTTCAGGTCGCTTTCCCAGGCGTACAGCATCCGCGCCAGCGCCGGCACATGCTGGTCGATCTTGTCGAATATCAGGGTATGGCCCGAAGCGAAGGCGTCGAAGATCGCCTGCCGGTCAGCCGGCCCCTCGGGAAAAAGGATGTCGCGAGAAAGCGGCACGTGGTCGCGTGCCACTCGCAGGTCGCTTGGCCACAGCGTCCGTGACCCGACAAGGGTGTCCAAGATGTCGACATCGAGGATCCTCGCCATCGCATCGCCTGCGCAGCTGCGAACTAGGAAAGGCTTGCGTTCCCAGAACTCCGAGAAGAAGCGGTCCCGGCCGACCGGCGCCAGCAGATCGAACAGATCTGCGCAGTCGGGCTCGACGCCTCTCCCGCAGGCATCAAAGATGTCCAGCGTCTGCATGCTTCCTCCCGTCCGCGATGTCCAGCAAGCGCGCCTCGTGCAGCTTCCTGGCCAGGATCAACCGACTCTCCTCCTCCAGCCCCGGCAGCTCGGAAACCAGGAAGCTCCGACGCGTCCGCATGAAATCGATCGCCGGCATGACGCCTTCCGGTAGGACCATGTTCCTGCGGTCGAAGAACAGGATCGCATTGCCATCGCGCTCGACAGCGGTGACGATCGCGCCAGGAGTCAATCGCATCCGGGAGCCACGCTCGATCCGGGGCGGATCCAGGAGTTCCCTCAATCGTCCTTCCTGAGGCCGTGTCCGCTTGCGCAGGAAACTGAGCTCGGCGTCGCGGAAGGCGCCAGCCAGATCGACCTCGTCGAGGTGCTCCAGCAGCGCGCGTTTGGCCGCGGCTGAGAATCCGCCGATGTTGTCGAACCTCCCCACCGGCCGGAACTCGTGCCTCAAGAGCAGGAATCGCCTCAGCGCCGTCTCGCAGATGTCCCGCAACGGAAGGCTGCGAATCCCCATGGTGATATGGAACGACACGTCTTCGTTCGCACTGGCGCCGTGGATGAATCCCCTGGGCAGGTACAGCACATCGCCAGGTTCCAGCCGGATCTCGGCCAGTCGTTGCGACCGCAACGCCCACGAGGGTTTGAACGTCTGCAGCTCGTGCGGCAGGGGCAACGGATCGTCATGCACCTGCCAGGTCTTGCTGCCGGCAATTTGGAGTATCAGGACGTCATGGGTGTCGTAGTGGAGGTCGAATCCCTTCGAGGCGGGCGGGGTCAGATATGCGTTGGTCCGAAGCGGCACCTTGAACTCCTGCTCGCACTTCGCCGAAAGGCGCAGCAATCCGGCGTGCCTGCGGTTGAGGTGCTCGAACACCACGGTGGCTCCATCGGCATAGAGATTCCATACCCGATTGCGGGCCACCACCCCGTCGGCGGAAATCTCCCGCCCCGACACCACGACGCCGTCACGCGCCACCCTGATCTCGCCATCGCGAAACGCGGTCGATGACAGCATGCGATCGATGTCGGTCAGCGATATCAAGCCATCGAAATAGCCGTCGACATTGCGTTTCACGTGGTAGGGGCGGCGCTGCCAGTAGCCACGCATGAAGTCCTGTCTTTCCAGTGGAAGAATCAGGTCTTCGAAACCTGCCACGTCCCAAGCCGGCGCCGCCCGGTCCGAGCGGAACGTGTCGAGTCCGGAGACCACCATCTCATCCGACATCATGCGGAAACTCCCTCAGATCCTTTGGCCTGGCGCTTCGATCGGCACTCAGGCAACGGTGGACGAAATCGGCGACGTCAGGGGGAATGGCTCCCTCGGAGGTTCGCGCAGGCAAGGGCCTGTAGGGCCCGCCGCGGATGTTCTGCGAGAGTTCGCTCAGGGTCGCACCACGAAACGGCAGGTCGTTCGTCAACAGCGCATACATCACGACGCCGGACTGGTAGATATCCGAAGCGTAGTCCGGCACAACGGCCGAGTGCTCGTTCCAGCTCGCGACGGCCCGCTCCGGTGGCAGGAAGTGGATGGCGCCACCTATCCGGGGTACATAGCCGCCGTCGACGGAAAAGGCGCAATCGAAGTCGATCAGGGTGATGCCTCCTTCCCCGTCATCGATGAAGTTGGACGTATGCAGATCACCATGGACGATGCCATGATCGTGCAGCGCGACCACGACCTTGGCGACACGGGCGCACAGGGCCAGGCTCGAGCGCATGCGGCGCGGGCCATGGTCGAGGAGCGCCACCCCTTCGACGAAGCGCATCGTCAGATGCGGCCAAGGGGCATCCGCGTGACCTGTCGCGCGGACGACACCCTCGACGTCCTGCAGCGAGCGCAGGACCTTGTATTCGTTCCCGATGCGCGCCGCGATATCTTCTGCACCTCGTGCCTCCGGCCGGGTATGCATCGTCTTGAGGACTTCGGTCTGGCCGTCAGGTCCGAGCACCCGGTACACGCCCTCGAACTCCTTTTCCTTGTACGCGAACTGGAAGGCATAGCCGAGGCTGGCGATGACATCGTCGATCCGCTGCCGCGGTGTTCCTGATGGGTCGTGGAACTCGATCATCGGCGTCTTGACGATCTGTTTGCCGAATGCCATGACCGCCTCCCGATCGTATCCGTCCTTCGCCAAGCTGGCGGCCACCTGCTCCAGGGTGGCGGGCTCGCGAAAACTCTCCAGGAACTGGCGGATCGCCGCATTGATCTTGTAGCGGGTGAGCGCAGCTCCGCGCGACACCCTCACGACCACGTGCCCCGTCGCGTCATCCTGTTCGAACTCCGCTGTCGGATTCAGGCGCATCAACCGGCATCCGTTACGCATACGACGTCTCCTCTTCCTGCGCCGGCCATGGCTCGGATTCGAGCAGCCTTCCACCGACTATCGAAAGACGCCGGTTGATGTGCAGCCCATCGATGTCCTCGTGGGTGGTATAGATGACGGTCTTGTCGCCGGACAGGGCGTTGAGCGTCGCCACGATCTTCTGCTTCGAGTCGCTGTCGATGCCGCGGAATATCTCGTCGAAAATGATGATGTCCGCGCGCGAGAACAGAAGACGCAGGATCAGCAGCTTGCGACGCTGGCCTGTCGACAGGTTCGCACCCTGGTCGTGAACGACCGAGTCGATCGGATACCGGGACGGCGAGATGAAATCCTCGGCGCCGACCCTTTTGGCATACTCGTAGATCTTCTTTCCGCCCCGCTCGTTGCTGAGGGTGATGTTGAATGCAATCGTCTCGCTGAAGATCTTGTCCTCGGCACGGATCAGGGCTACGCGGGAGAATCCCTGGTCGGCGCTCACGGGGGAGCCATCCGCCTCGTGGAACTCGATGCTGCCGACGACATTCTTGCGGACCAGGCCGGAGATGATCTTCAGCAACGTCGATTTTCCCGAGCCATTGACCCCTGACAGCAGGATGCGGTCCCCTGCACGCAGGGTGGTGTCGGGGGCTTCGATCCTGAAGTCTGAGGCAGGGTACTGGTAGGCCAGCCCGCGTATCCGCATCGTCGCGATGCGCGCCTGTTCCGGATCCACGCGACGACGCTGTTCGATGGCGAGCAGATCAAAGTAGCGATCCACCACGACGGCCTGCTCCTGCAGGCTCAGCTTGGTTCTCAGGATCGTCCGCATCGCGACGAAACACACATCGCCGAGCGCAATCAAGGTGAAGATCTGGCCGAGGGAGATCTCCCGCTCCAGGATATGCAGGCGCGCGCCGATCAGTACGATCAGCAGCCCGCCAACGATCGCGATGAACCGCGGTACGTACACCAGCAGCTGTGAAGCGAGCATGCTCTTGAACTGCACATCGAGGAATCTTGAGACTCGTACGCGCTGATCGTCCAGGAATGCGTCCTCGCAACCGTTCTTGGCGATCACGCCGTGGCCCTCGAACAGGTTGATCAGGGCGTTGACCACCTCGCTCTTCTCGGTGAACCGTCGGCTCTCCAGCGATTTGACGTAGTTGACCGTCTTCCTGAGGATCAGGGCGTAGCAAGCGGAGACTGCCACGATCACCAGGCTTACCTTGAAGTTGACGTAAGCGGCGAGCAGCATCGCCAGCGCCAGGACAACGTAGTTGAACAGGTAGTCGTTGATGAAGACCGCGATGACCGATTTGATCCTCAGCAGGTCATTGAGGCGAAGGGATATCTCGCCGCGGGTATAGCTCGAAATAGATTCAAACGTGGAATGGACGAGACGCTCGTGCAACCCCCTGCACAGCCAGCCGTCCATGGACCTGCCGAGGGTGACCTCGGTGTATGACTTCATCAGGTTCAGGAAGAGTTCGAATCCGCGGGCCGCGAACAGAAGGCTCAGGAAACCATAAAGGGTCGCCATTTCCTTGGTCGGAAGCACTTCGTCGATCAGTATCTGATTGGCGTAGACGATGACCATGGCAAGCACGGATGCCAGCACGCCGACATAGAGGAGGCGCTTCAGATGGGCCCGCTGCTCCTGGGAGCGCATCATTTCGACCAGCAGACGCTGGATCGGCTCGGTACCGGCGTCGTCAGCCTCGATGCCTGACTCGGCTGGCGTGAACGTCAGGGCGACGGGCGTCTTCGCTGTTATCCGGTCGCCGTCGATCCTGAATGTCTTGTAGCGGGAGGGGATGATCGAGTCGTCCTCGCTGGACAACAGCTCGGACAGATATGCGGCCCGCTCGGCAGCGCTCCTGAAGCCGACTCGCTGTTCCAGAGACTCGAAGTAGATGAGCTTGTTGTAGTCCATGACAAGATCGCTTCTCGGCTTCTGCGCCTGATAGTCGATCTTGAGTTCCGCACAGCGGCCAGCGACGTAGTGGCGCACGTACGCGAGCGTGATGTCCTCGTTGGTCGAGGAGGTGACGCGACTGAGATTGTCGCGGAGGTACTGGATGCTCTTCTCTTCGAAGCAGCCCTTCTGCGGATCCAGCACGTTGACGCCGCCACGGGTTACCGAATGCAGCAGCAGATAGTGATTCCGCTTGCCGGACTCGACCATCACGATGCAGGGCAGCACGGAACCCAGCGCGTGCAGCGACAGCGTCGACGGCTCGATGATCCGGTAGGCGCACTCCACCCCGTTGCGGGACAGCGCGCGCTTGACGTCCTCGAAACTGCTGCCCTCCTCGTCGAACGACATCGATTCGCGCAGCTCGTGCCTCGGGATACTCACGCCGCAGATGTTCAGCGCCGCCTTGCACACCGCCAAGCCGCAGTCGTTGCTGGCCAACTGCCGCTCCGCGAACCGATCAAGTGAAGCCGCACCGCCGGAGCGCCTCAACCACGAGAGTAGAGCGCGTGCCCTCATCATGCTTGTTCGACCTTGATCTTCTTGAGCAGGTAGTCGAACAGGGAAATCCGGCCAAGGACGATGCGGGCCTGCAGTTCGTAGCCGACCTGCAACTGCGGGTGCCGCCCCGGCCTGATGTGCACCCGTGCCACGAAGGCCGGCGACTTGGCCTGGAAGACCTGCGGCTGGATCTTGCCGGCCGAGAGCTCGACAATCTCGCCCTCGATCGCCCCATGCTTGTAATGGTTCCAGGCGTGAAGCTCGAGATTGACCTTCTGGCCGACCCGGGCATCCTTGTATTGCTCGTCCGTCAGGATCAGCTCCGCCTCGAGCGCGGACCCCGAATCACGAATCAGGAACAGCTCCTCACCGCGCTCGACCAGATTGGCATTCAGGATGTTCTGCGAGACCCTGACGATGGTGCCCGCGACCGGTGCCCGGACGACCAGGCGGGTCAGAGCACCGGCGATTTCCTCCTGCTCCTGCCGCATGGATGCGATCTGTCCCTGGATCTCCGCGATCTCGCGCGCGACGTCGACCCGGCTCAACTCCAAGTCGGCGCGTTCCTTGTTGAGCTGCGCAACGTCGATCTCGGTCAGCAGGCTGTCGCGCTCTTTTTTCTGCAGGTTCGCCTGGAATTCGGAGTTGACCTGCTGCATCTGCTTCAGGTCCGCATGGGCGTTCGCTAGCAGCCGCACCTTCTCGATCTCGGACAAGGCCGGGCTGTCGAGAGCGGGAAGCGCGCGCTCTATGATCCGTTGGGACATCGCCTCGATCCGGCCAGCTGCGCTCTTGCGCTTGGCGTCCATCTCGATGGTCGCCCGGATCTGACTGCGGTCGAGATCGGCCAGGCGCAGCTTGCTGGTGACGATGCGCGCATTGATCGCAAGCTTCTCGTCGATCGCGAGCAGGCGTTCGCCGTTGTACTTGGCTTCAAGCGACTTCGCTTCGATCGACTGCTGCAGCTTCGCAAGTTCGACCGCCTGCTTTCTTCCATCGAGCTCAAGCAACACATCCCCGCGAGAGACCGTATCACCCAGGCGCCTCCTCACTGCCGCGATCAGGTATTGATCCTCGGAAATGAGCTTGGTGGGAGGCTTGTCGGTGCTTATCGCGCCATCGACATCGTCGACGTAGTCGTGGACCTGCACGAACTGAAGGCACAGTCCGGCGATCAACACGAAGGCCAGCGTAAGACCAACGAGAACAGCCTCTGGACTCGCCGAGCCGAAGAGCCGTTCGATTTTTGCGTCGATCCCTGACATGCCCACGGCAATGGCCTCGATTGCGCAATCCCTGCTGCAATACCAATCTGGATTGGGTTCTGATGCGGAGGCGGCGACGCCGCCTCCGCGGTACACACCGGCAAGCCGGTCGCTTCAGCTCTACGCGCTCAGCGCTAAGCGCGCCATGAGCTCATGACTCAGTTCGCCGACAGATTGTTCATCGTGAAGGTGAACGTCCATACCTCAAAGGGCTCGCAGGTGTCGACACCTGCAGCTTTTGCCGGCACTTCGGTGACGATGTCGAGATTGCGGAGATCCAGCTCTTTGCTCTTATCGTTGATCATTAACTACTCCTTAGTTTGATCAGTTGTGCTGCTGCGTCAGTGCATGCAGCGAGCCGATCCTAGCAGTACGTTTTGTCACGCGTCCATCAACATTCTGTAACATTTGCAGGTTAATGCGTGTACCTGATGAACGGTTTCGCGGTCATTCCTTCCCGATGAATGTGAGACGTGTCGTCAATTCATTCGCTACAGATGCATTCGCGAGTGGGAGACTCGCTTATCCAGCATTCCGAAGCCGTCTTCGATATGGCATGGAGAAGCGCATCCACCCGGCCATCGACATCAGCCGCTCCGGCACGCGCCGCGAGGACCTGCTGATCGAACCGGAGTCGCTGCGGAAGATCTGGATGGATCCTGCGCAAGCTGCTGCACCCGATGGACGAGATCGCGGCGATGGAGTTCCTGCTGGACAAGATGAAGAACACAAAGTCCAACGACGAGTTCTTCAGCTCGATGAAGCGCTGACCTGCTCCGGCAGCAGACAAAAAAAGCCCCGCGATGCGGGGCTTCTTCGTTGGCTTCCTTGGCACGCGTATCGGCCGCGAAGAGCATTCACGCCGCCCTAGGCACCATCCAGCGGGGTCAGCAACCTGGGGCTGTTCTTGTTGCGGGCAAGGTGCACGCCACCCTCGGGGAGCGCACCAGGGGCGAACCCGGGCTGATCATCATCCGGTGCCCAGATCGGACGTGATCGCGGGCCTGGCACATAGACCTCCCACTTGCCCTGGCGCTGCTGGCCGCTGAAGGCGAAGTCCACTGGCACACGCACCACCCAGTACGGTTGCGTTGCCTCCTCGCCTGCGGTCGGCGGGGTGAACGTCCATGTCCGGGCCGCCGCCATCGCGGCGGTGGCGAAACGTTCGCGATACTGGTTCATCTGCGCCTCGTTGGTGATGATGCGCAGATTGACCTGCTCGGTCGCCACTTCGCCGACGCTGCCGTCGCGCTCGACCTTGACCAGCAGGTAGGCCGTTCCCTGTGCGCCACCCCGGGCCGGACCGGCCGGGTAGCTGGGCGGCTTGAGCTTGAGCGCAACAACGCGCTCGGCCTCGGGAGTTGCGGTGTGGTCGCCGAAATCCGCGCCACGGATGGACACCTGCATCTGGCCATCGCCTATCGACTTGCCCACCACCAGCGCACTCATCTTGGTCAGCGCACGGCGTGGCTTGCCATCCACCAGCACCGGTTCGAAGCGCCATGTCGCGACATGATTGCCGACGAGCGCCGCGACGCCCTTCGGCAACGCTTCCGGCGCATCCAGCTCCACGCCTTCAACGCTGCCATCGGTCGCGATGGTGATCGACCCTGTCACCCGCAGGCTGGCCTCCACCTGCTTGCGTACGGCCGCCGCCCCCTGGGCCAAGGCTGGCTGTGCCAGCATCAGGGCGGCAACCAGGATCGCAGCGCGCCACATGACTCCTTGCTTCATCGTCCTCTCCCTCATCCTTGGAAATGCTGCCCGGTCCGGGCCCTTCCGCCGCATACTATCGCCACGAGACAACGCGTGCACGGCCGAGGTCAGGAACCGGCTTCGAGGTTCGCGGTGCACAAGACGAGGGACGGGAAGCGCGATGACGACCGCCCCGTCCGTGACACGCCGACCCGGCAGGCAAGTGCAAGTGCCAACGCGCGGCCAAGCAAAGGCGGTTGCGCTCATCGGCACTGGAAATCGTCAGCTCCCACCGGACCGCAACCGTCGCCCCATCGACCCGTCTGCCGCCAGTAATCGACCACGCCCGCTTTCACAAGCAGGGCCTTGAAGTCCGGGTGCGCGCGTGCGCCGGAATACGGCACGTTCCAGAAGGCGACATAGGCGTGTTGTGCCATGGTTCCATCCTCGAATCCGGGCTAGGCTTCCAGTTCCCTGCGTAACGACCTCACCGCCAAGCCCGCACCCCCCCCCAGTGCGTCTGCCACGCTGGTGCGTGTGTATGCGACCTCCACTCCGCCGGCGTAAGCATCGTCCGCCAGCGCACGGCGCACGAGCACAAGCATCGCTTCCCGGTCGTCCAGCACTTCGCCCAGATCGCGCAAGAATGGCGTATCCAGACCGTCGTATCGCAGCAGGCGGCGATGCAGGGCTTGCAGCTCGGGCGTCCCTCCAGGCCGCCGGCCCGCGAGCTGGCGGAAAAAAGCCACGTAATCCGGCTCGCGCTGGCTGCCCTCCAGCCGAAGACCGCGCTGGTATTCGGCCTCCGCGTCCGGGTAGCGACGCGCGGCGGTGTAGTCGTACTGCAGGTCGCGCGACAGGAACAGCGCTCTGGGTTCGGTGGCGCGCACCTGCTCTACCAGCGCGATGGTGTCCTCCAGATGGCCCATCGCATAGAGCATGTAGGCGTAGTCCCACGTGCGCTCCTTGGTCAGCGGTCCGGCATCGGCGATCTGCCTGGCCAGCGCGATGGCCTCGGCCCGCCTGCCTTCGCGCCACAGCGCATTGGACCGGTCGCGCCTGGCCACCCAGCTCTCAGGCGCGATGCGGGCGATATGGTTCCGGATCTGCAACGCCTCTGCACGCAACCGATCGGCCTGCACGTCGTCGAGTTCATCTGCCATGGAATTCAGCGAGACCGCGAGTGCATCCCAGCACAGCACGCATTGCCCATCCAGCGCCACCATCTCGCGCGCGAGCTGCAGGCGCAGGCGATCGTGTTCGAAGTCGAACTGCTCGCGCATCACGATGCTGCGCCAGCGCAGGAATCGTTCGTAAGCCTCGACCTGCGTGGTGCCGCCCTGTTCGCGGTTGAACCTGGCCACATCCAGCTTCACGCTGAGCGCTCGCGCCACATCGCGCGCAACCTCGTCCTGCATGGCGAATACGTCGCGCAGTTCGCGCGCGTAGGTCTTCGACCACAGGTGGGAGCCATCATCGGCACGGATCAACTGCGCGGTGACACGCAGGTGGCTCCCCTCGCGGCGCACGCTGCCCTCCAGCAGATAGGCCACACCAAGCGCATGGCCGACGGCGCGCAGGTCATTGCGCTTGCGGTTGACCGCCGCACTGGAGGTACGGCCCACCACGCGCAACGCGGGAGACTGCGCCAACTGGTTGCGGATTTCCTCGGCAAGGCCGTCGGCCATGTAAGCCTGATCGCGCGCCTGCGACAGGTCGGCGAACGGCAGGACGGCCAGCGAAGGCCGTGCTTGCGCCCCAGCCACCACGCTGGACGTGCTGCGAATGGCGCCGCGCGGCATCCAGGCGGTCACCGCCACGATCAGCAGCACCAGGGCCGCCGCGGCCACGATCCACACCCAGCGCAAACGGGGTGCGGCCGTCGGCGCTTCTTGCGCTGCGACGCCATCGACCGGCGGCGCATCGAAGCGATAGCCGATCCCATGCACGGTATGCAGCAGGCGCGGGTGTTGGGCGTCCTCGCCCAGCGCCTGACGCAGCATGCTCATGATCCGGTTAAGTACGCTCTGGGTGACGTGCCGGTGGCCCCACACTGCATCCAGAATCTCGTCGCGCGTGAAGACCCGCCCGGGCGACCCCGCGAGCATGGCCAGCACCGCGAACGCCTTCGGCTCCAGCGCCTGTTCCCGTCCCGCGCGCGACAGTCGCCGGCCGGCGAAGTCGATCACCACGTCGTCCAGGACCCATCGGCTGAGATTGGGATCAGGCGGCATGCAGTCCCCCACGGGGCGACGCCCGCTCGTTCAAGTATAGGCACGGACCCGAGTCGCGACGCGGGCATCCGGCAGGCGCGCCCTCACGACTTCCTGCGATTCTCCTAACGACATTCCCGTGCTCCGTCCGGACGCTGCCGGCTGTGGAAGCGATCCGCTGCCAAGCCGGGAGAGAACACACATGAATACAGCGCGCACGCGCTTGGGGCCCGCATTGCCCGGGGCGACCGGACAGCGTCTGATCCACGGGATGGGCCGCGTCATCCAGGCCACCGCCGTCGCCGGCCTACTGGCATTCGGCGCTTACATCGTCCTTCGCGCCACCGGTGCTACGCACAGGAATTTCGATCAGTGGCGCGCGCTGGTCGCGGGTCTGGCGATGCCGACGGCCCAGGACTGGATCGCCAACATCGGCATCGGTGTCCACTTCGTCATGGGCGCGGTGCTGGTGCTGGCGTGGCCGATCCTGTTGTCGGCGCGGATCCGCACCCGCCATCGCGCCGTGCATCGCTGGACGGGGCGGACCTATGTGACCGCCGGCATCCTGGCGGGCGCTGGCGGCATGTCATTCATCCTCACCCACGGCGCGTATACCCCGGCGGCGTCCGTTGCGTTCGCGATCTGGGGCGCGGTGATGATGCTGAGCGCGGTCATGGCCTATGTGCACGCGCGCGCGAAACGTTTCGTCCTGCACCGCGCATGGGCGATCAGACTGTTCGCGATGGTGCTGGGCTCATGGGTGTTCGATCTCGAGATCCGCGCATGGAAGGACCTGGCCGGCGGACTCGGCATGGGTGCAGGCAACACCAGCGGTCCGTTCGACTACGCGATCCTGTACCTGTTTTTCGTTCCCAACCTGCTGGTCGCGGAATGCTTCATCCGCAACCAGCACAAGCACATCGCTGCGCATCGCGTCCTGAGATGGCTGGCTCTTGGCGGACTCGCGGTCGTCGGCCTGATCTTCGCCTATGCGGCCATCATGGTCAGCGCGACTCCCAGCGGGAAGTACGGGAACCACTTGCTGCAGCTGTTCAGCAACTGACGAAGGGCAGTGAAGTCTAGAGAAAATTGCCCACGGCGCTGGTCTTCAGTTGCAGCGTGGATTCCAGCGGAATCACGCGCGGATCCACCCGCACCGTACCAGGGGAAAGCATGGTCTTGTTCTGAATGGCCCATGGCGAGGTCTTCAAGGGCCAACCGATATGGCGATAGGACGTGTTGCCCTTGGTTTCGTGCGGCCAGAACGTCACCAACACCAGTACCTGTTCCGGATAGACATCGATGGCACCTTGAGTTGATCCCGGGACGAAGGTCCAAAAGCGGGCAGCTTCCAGGCTGGACTGCTCAAACCGCTCACGCCACTTGCCTATGATCGCCTCGTTCTTGATGTGAGTGAGTACGGCAGTGTCCTTGACGGCCGCTTCGGCAACATGCCCACTGGGGTCTATCCGGAGCTGCAGCAACACACGCGCACCGGCTCGCGCTTCCAGGAGCACGCGCGGATAGTCGGGCACGGCGGCGTCCGATACGAGCGCAGGCGCACCGAACCAAACATCCATCACCCGCAGGCGATAGCCCCCTTGCAACGGCACTGCCTCGAGTGCGAGGCGGATACTGGTGTTGCCATCAATCGCACGCTCTTTCTGCAATGGAGAAGTGAAATTCCACTGCGCCACACCCCGTGCGACCTGCTCCGCCAGCGCAGCCGGGACCTGCGGATCGGCCTTGAACCCACTGACCGCACCGAGCCCATCGACCTGCAGCGTGCCAGTGACTTCCAGATGCAAGGACGCGACTTCCTCCTGGGCACTCGCGGGATTGCCGAGACAGCTCAATACAAGGGCCAGCCATCCCCCCATCATGCCTTTCGTCATGTCTTTATCCCTATCAAGCAGCCCCCCCGAATACCCGCACTGTTGAAGATTCCGCGAACAGCGTCGGGCGGGCCCGGAAACATGCGCCAGCACTGCATGCCGCTGCATACCGACGTTGAAAGCCGCCGATCCGGGCCCGTCGGCCGCATACTATCCGCCTGAGGTGACGCATGCACGGTAGTGGTCTGGAGTTGACCCTGGTGTTCCTGCTGGCCGCGGTGATCGCGGTGCCGGTGTTCAAGCGTTTTGGGCTGGGGGCCGTGCTGGCCTATCTGGTGGCCGGTGTGGTGCTGGGTCCGGACGGGCTGGCGCTGGTGCGGGATGCCGACCGCATCCTGGATGCGGCCGAGATCGGCGTGGTGATGATGTTGTTCGTCATCGGTCTGGAGCTGTCGCCGGCGCGCCTGCGGGTGATGCGCAAGCCGGTGTTCGGCGCGGGTGGCCTGCAGGTGATGCTGAGTGCGCTGGTGCTGGGCGGGGTCGCGCTGCTGTTCGAGCATCACTGGAAGACGGCGCTGGTGATAGGGCTGGGCCTGGCGCTGTCGTCCACGGCCGTCAGCCTGCAGCTGCTGTCCGAACACAAGGAACTCACCACCGAACACGGCCGGCTCGGCTTCGCGATCCTGCTGTTCCAGGATCTGGTCGCCATTCCCCTGCTTGCCGCCATCCCGTTGCTGGGTGGCGCCAAGAACGAAACGCTGACCTGGACCATGGTGCTGCATGCGGTCGGCGCCGTCGCCATCGTGATCGTCGGCGGACGGCTGCTGTTGCGGCACCTGTTCCGCATCGTGGCGCGCACCCGCATGCCCGAAGTGTTCACCGCCACCGCACTGCTGGTGGTGCTGGGCATCGCATGGTTCATGCAACTGGCCGACCTCAGCGCCGGCCTTGGCGCGTTCCTTGCCGGCGTGCTGTTGTCCGATTCGGAATTCCGCCACGAACTGGAATCGCAGATCGATCCGTTCAAGGGGCTACTGCTGGGCCTGTTCTTCATCGCCGTCGGCATGGACATCGACCTGGACGCGGTGGTGAAGCAGCCGGAACTGATCACCGCCGGCGTGCTGATCCTGCTGACGGTGAAGTTCACGCTGCTGTTCTGCGTCGGGCGCTGGCCGGGACGGCTGGATCCGCGCGGCGCACTGATGCTGGCCGGCACCTTGTGGCTGGGGGGCGAGTTCGCCTTCGTCGTGTTCAGCGAAGCCGCGCGCGTGCGCCTGATGGACGCCGAACTGCGCAACCAGCTGACCGCCATCGTGGGCATCTCGATGGCGCTGACCCCGGTGCTGCTGCTGGGCCTGCATCGCCTGCCGGCGCGCGTGCGGCGATCCGGGCCGTCGACGCGTGCGTTCGATGACATTCCGGACGAGCAGCCGAAAGTGCTGATCGCCGGCATGGGCCGGTTCGGCCAGATCGTCGCGCGCCTGCTCACGGCGCAGCGCATCCCGTTCGTCGCGCTGGAGAACAGCTCCGTGACCGTGGATACGCTGCGGCGGTTCGGCAACATCCGGCTGTACTACGGCGATCCGACGCGTCCCGATCTGCTCCGGTCGGCGGGCGCGCAGCATGTGAAGGTCTTCGTGGTGGCGATGGATGATCCGGATACCAACATCAAGGCAACGCGGCTGATCCGGCGCATGTTCCCCGAGGCGCGCGTGCTGGCGCGGGCGCGCAACCGGCAGCACGCGTGGCGCCTGATGGACCTGAGCGCGGAGGCCTATCGCGAAACCCTGGGATCGAGCCTGGAGATGGCGCAGCAGGTGCTGGTGGAACTGGGCATGCCGCCGGAGACCGCTGCCGAGCACACCCGCCGCTTCCGCCAGCACGACGAAAGCCTGATGCGCGCGCAGTACCTGGTGTACGACGACGACGTGGCGGTGATCCAGACCGCGCGCGATGCGATCAGCGACCTGGAGAAACTCTTCGAAGCCGACGCGACCGGCGAAGACGTACCGCCGCCGGCGCGTTAACCGCGATCGCGCAGGAAGCGGGCCATCGATGCGCCCGCGCCCGGCGTGGCGGGAACGAATTCCGCCGCCACGTCGATGAAGCCCCGCATCACCGCGATCTCGCGCGGCGTGCGGTTCAATGCATCCCGCAACTCCGGATCGGCGCCTGCGCGGAGCAGGCGGCTGACGACGCGCAACAGGCCATGCAGCGACGCCAGGTGCAACGGCCCGAAGCCGCGCGGATCCTGCACGTCGAGCGAAACGTCTTCGTCCAGCAGGCGCTCCAGGCCGGCCAGCACGACCTCCTCGTCGCAGGCGGTGCCGGGCTCGGCTCGCGAGCCGAGCAGCAACAGGAGCGGCGTCACCGACCCTGCCGCGACCTGTTCGGATTCCGCACCGGACAGCAGCAGGGTATCGAGCAGCGCCACCAGGCGCGGCTTCTCGCGCGCGGTGAATCCATACAGTGCGGCGCAATGCAGTGGCGTCAGTCCCTGCGCATCGCCGGCATGCACGTTGGCCCCGGCAGTGATCAGGCGCGCGACGATTTCCGGCAGACCCAGCGCGGCGGCCAGCATCAGCACGGTCACGCCACCGGGCAGCCGGTATTCGATGTCGGCGCCTGCGCCAAGCAATGCACTGACGATGTCGGCCTGACGCATGCTCACCGCGGCCGACAGCGGCGTTGCGCCGGTATTGGCGGCACGCTGCGCATCGGCGCCGCGCGCGAGCAACAGTTCCACCGTGGGCGTGAATCCGCCGCCCGCGGCACGCAGCAACGCCGTGCAGCCCTGGGCGTCGGGCGAGTCCACGTCGAAGCCGAGATCCAGCAACCGTCGCACCGCATCGCGATCACCCGCCATGGCCGCCGCCGGCAGGTCGGCGGGACGCAGCGCGCGACGCGGCAGCGACCAGATGCGCCAGTCCAGCCAGTCGGCCAGGTCACGGCGTCCACAGGCCAGCGCGACGCCCAGCGGAGTCTGGCCATCGGCCGCGCGCGACTCGGGCGACGCACCCTTGGCGATGAGGTGTTTCAGAGCGGTCTCGCGGCCGAGTACTGCCGCCAGGTGCAACGCGGTCATGCCGTGGCTGTCGCGCGCCTCGCGGTCCACGCCGATATCCAGCAGCCGGTCGAGCACTCGCTGCCAACCCAGGCGCACCGCCAGCGAGAGCGCAGGATCGCCTTGCGGGGACGGGGCGAACGGGTCGGCGCCACGCTCGAGCAGGTCCAGCGCGCAGGATTCCAGCGTCCGCGCCGCCTGATCGTCCGACGCACAGGCTGCCATGAAGCGCGCCAGGCCCCCGGCACCGGCCGGCGAAACCGCACGCGCAAGCAATGTCGCCAACGCGGGCATGCCCGCCGGCCCCTCCGACAGCAACGCGAACGCGATGGTGTCGCCATGCGCATTGCGATACTCAGGATCGGCGCCCTGCCTCAGCAACCACGCCAGACGCGTCGGGCGCTGCATCTCCGTGTCGTGCAGCAGCGCACCGAGCTCATCGCGCGAACTCAGGCGCGCCAGCGCCTCCATGCCCTCCACCTGGCCGCTCGCCAGGCCCTCGCGCAGCAGAGCGGCCGGCGCGCGGTCGGGTGGGGTTTCGTCGTCCGCCGTCGCCACGGCGGTGGGCAACGCATAGCCGGGGTCCAGCGCCGAGACCAGCGCCCAGCGCCCCGCTTCGGCGGCGAGATCGACCGCGCGCCGGTCCAGGGCGTCGATGGCTTCGGGATCGATGCCCCATTCCCGCAGCCGGCGCACCAGCGCCGGCGAAGCATGCTCGGCGGCGCATGCCAGCATCAGCGCATTCTTGCGATCTGCGTCGACCGCCTGCCGGTCGGCCCCCGCCTCGGCGAGCTTTTCGAGTACGCCCAGGTGCCCTCCGCGCGCGGCTTCCAGCCAGGGCGTGCGCTGCTGCGCATCGCGCGCATGCACATCGGCACCGGCGGCCAGCAGTGATGCCGCGATTTCCGCATGGCCTGCATACGCGCCTTCATGCAGTGCGCTGCGGCGCTGGGCATCGCGCGCATCCACCTTCGCCTTGTGCTTGAGGAGCAGTTGCACGCCGGCAGGGTCGTCTTCCTCGGTCGAGGCCGCCGCCAGCAGGACGGGTTGCCCGCCCTGCGGATCCGGACGCGCGCCGCGCTCCAGCAGGAATTTCGCCAGCCGCCAGTTGCCGGCGACACAGGCGACGCCCAACGGAGTGAGGCCGTCATGGTTCAAGGCATCCAGTTCCGCGGCAGCGTCGCGCAGCAGCGCGACCACGCCGGGATCGGAGCTGCGGGCGGCGTGATGCAGCGGTGTGTTGCCATCCGCGTCGGCGATGCGCGGATCGGCGCCATTGGCCAGCAGCGTGGTGACCGCGTCCGGGCGGCCGTGCCAGCTGTCGCGTGTCGCGGCCAGCAGCGGCGTCACGCCGGCATGCGCACGGTTGAGGTCCACCCCGTGCGCGATCAGGGTGCGCAGCAGGCGCAGGTCGGGCAGCACGGCCGCCAGCGCGCCGAGACTGCGCTGGTCGCGCGAACCTTCCGCCGGCAACGCATGCGGATCCGCGCCGGCTTCGAGCAGTTCCAGCGCGCGGTCCACGCGCCCGGTGCGGGCGGCATCGAACAACGCCTGCTCCAGATCCAGGGCATGTCCGGGTGCTTCCTCCTCGGCCGTTGCGTGGAAGGCATCGGCCTCGCTTCCGGGCATTTCCACGACGGGCAGCACGCCTGCCCCGTCCAGCCGTTGCACGCCCCAATGCAGGAGCGGCAACAGCAATGCATACGCCACGGCGGCTCCGGTACGCGCAGCATCCGGCACCAGGTCCGTCCATGCCAGGGAAAGGCCACCGGCCACGGCAAGCGTCAACAGCGTCGCCACGGCCAGGCCGCGCCACGCATGGAAGTCGCGTTCGACCAACCCCCGCCAATGCGCGGACAGGGCGCCGCCATCACGCTCCAGGCCGTGCCAGAGAGGCCACGTCCGCCACAGCGCGACGATCACCGCCCCCACCACCGCGCTGACGCCCAGCGCGGCCGGCAGGCTGCCACTGTCGCGCAACGAGGCCAGCGGCCACGCCAGCAGCAGTGCCGTACCCGCGAACGCGATCGCCCAGGCCAGCATCAGGGCCGGCACGTCCTCACGCCAGGCACGCGAGGGCGCCAGCACGCGGGTGCCGCGCAGCCACGACACGCCCAGCGCGACGGCCGGCTGCGCCAGCCATGCTGCCACCGCAGCGAACATCCCGCCCGCCCATCCGCTGACACCGGCCAGCAGCAGGCCCGCCAGCAAGGCGACCAGGGCGACAGGACGGGGCTGCAGCCGGAAATCAGGCATCGGGGCGAACGGTGGGATCGGCTTGGGGCGGGAACTGGATATGGAAGCCGCGGGCGGTCAGGTTCTCGCGGACCACGTTGGCGTCTTCGCGGGCCAGCTTGCGGTCCGGGGTCAGCGCCACTTCCAGCACGAACGAAAGGGGCCCCAGTTGGGTACGCAGCGGCTCGGGCACGAGGGTGAAGTCGTCGCGCTTCGCCAGGTAGACGAAGGTGTCGGCCTTGCGCTCGGTCTTGTAGACGTAGGCTTGCATTCGCGCGTATCGCGCCCCGCGAGTGGACAAGCGGGGATTGTGCGGGAAATGCCTTATGCGCGAAACCCGCACGCGTTCACGCCGGGCATGACCATCGGCGGCCGGAACATCGTGATGGGGCTGGTAATCTGCGCCCCTTCACCTCGCACTAACGGATGCCCGATGCACCCCGCCCTGCTCGCCTTGCTGCTGCCGCTCGCCCTCGCCCCCGCGGCGCATGCCCAGACATCTGCGCCGTTGACGATCGAACAGGCGATGGCGGAGCCGGACTGGATCGGACCGCCCGTCGAGCGCGCGTGGTGGGCATGGGACGGCAAGCAGGTGCAGTACGAACTCAAGCGCGACAGCAGCGTGGTGCGCGACACCTTCGAACAGGCACTCGACGGCAGCGCCGCGCGGCGCATCGCCGATGATGAGCGCGCCCGACTCGACGCGGGCAGCCCTGTCTACGACGCGACCCGCCAGCGCATGCTGCTGTCGCGCAACGGCGACCTGTTCGTGCGCGACCTGCGCAGCGGCACGCTTACACAGGTCACTCGCACCAATGAGGCCGAACAGCAGGCACGCTTCGCCCATGACGGCGCTGTGATCTGGCGCACCGGCGCCACCTGGTACCGCTGGACCGCGGGCACCGGCCCGACCACCGTCGCCGAGCTCAAGACGGAGCGCGACCCGCTGGCCCCGCCGAAAGCCGACGCCCTGCGCGAACAGCAGCTGCGCACGATCCGCACGCTCGCCGACGACCGCGCCCAGCGCGAGGCGGCGCAGAAGCAGGCCGAAGCCTGGCGCAAGGCCGACCCCACCCGTGCACCGGCGCCGGTGTACCTGGGCCCCGAGGTCGAGATCGAATCCAGCTCGCTGTCGCCGAATGGCCGCTGGCTGCTGGTGGTGACGCGGAAGAAGGGCGCCGATGCCGGACAGGGCGGCAAGATGCCCAAGTACGTCACCGAATCCGGCTACGAGGAATTCCAGGACGTGCGCACCCGCGTCGGCCGCAACGCGCCGCTGCCGCACGCACTGTGGCGCGTGGACCTGGCCGACGGCAGCGTCAAACCGCTCGCCTTCGATCCGCTGCCCGGCATCGACAAGGACCCGCTGGCGGCGCTGCGCAAAGCGGCCGGCAAGGACCCGCTGAAGGGCAACCGCGACGTGCGCGTGGAGAACGACAGCGACGGCAGCGCCGTGGCGTGGACGAACGACGGCGCGCAGGTCGCCGTGCAGATCCATGCAGTGGACAACAAGGATCGCTGGATCGCCACCGTCGACCTGCCCGGCGCCACGCTGCAGCCGCGCCACCGCCTGACCGACGCCGCGTGGGTGAACTGGGGCTTCAACCAGTTTGGCTGGCTGCCGGACAACCGCACGCTGTGGCTGCTGTCGGAAGAATCCGGCTACTCGCACCTCTACACCGCCACCGGCAGCGGGAAGTTCCGCGCACGCACAGCGGGCAAGTGGGAGGTCTCCGAGCCGGAGATCACGCGCGACGGCAACGGCTTCCTGTTCCTGTGCAACCGCGCCTGGCCGGGCGACTACGAGGTCTGCAAGCTCGACCTCGCCAGTGACCAGCTGCGCGAGGTCACCGCGCTCGACGGCGTGGAGAGCTTCAGTGCATCGCCGGACGGACGCCAGTTGCTGGTCCGCCACTCCCGCAGCTACACGCCGGCCCAACTGTCCGTCGTGGGCGTGGACGGCGGCACGCCGAAGCCGCTCACCGACACCCGCAGCGCGGCGTTCAAGGCGCGCGAATGGATCGAGCCGCAGTACGTACAGGTGCCGTCCAAGCACGGCGCTGGCGTCGTCTGGGGCAAGTACTACGGCCCGAAGACGATGGAACCGGGCAAGCGCTACCCCATCGTCATGTTCGTGCACGGCGCGGGCTACCTGCAGAACGTCACCGCGCGCTATCCCAACTACTTCCGCGAGCAGATGTTCCACCACCTGCTGGTGGAACGCGGCTACATCGTGCTCGACCTGGACTACCGCGCCAGCGAAGGCTACGGACGCGACTGGCGCACGGCGATCTACCGCAACATGGGCCACCCCGAGCTCGAGGACTATCTCGACGGCCTGGACTGGCTGGTGGAGCAGAAACAGGGCGACCGCGACCGCGCCGGCATCTACGGCGGCAGCTACGGCGGCTTCATGACCTTCATGGCGCTGTTCCGCTCGCCGGGCACCTTCAAGGCCGGCGCCGCGCTGCGGCCGGTGGTGGACTGGACGCAGTACAACCACGAGTACACCAGCAACATCCTCAACACGCCGGAACTGGACCCCGAGGCGTACCGCGCCTCGTCGCCGATCGAGTACGCCGGTGGCCTGCAGGACCACCTGCTGATCGCGCACGGCATGATCGACGACAACGTGTTCTTCAAGGACTCCGTGGTGCTGACGCAGAAGCTGATCGAGCTGCGCAAGGACAACTGGGAACTGGCGGCGTATCCGCTGGAACGCCACGGCTTCACGCGGTCGGACTCGTGGCTGGACGAGTACAAGCGCGTGCTCAAGCTGTTCGAGCAGAACCTGAAGTAAAGCCATGGCATCCGCCGCACCGGCCAGTGCCGCAGGGTCGGCCTTCGTCACCGTCACGGCGAAGGTGTCCATCGCGATCGGCGTCGTCGCCACGCTGTACGCCGCGGTGCAGGTCATCGCGGCATGGATCCTGCTGGGTCAGCTGGATACCGATGCGGTGCTGGGCTTCCTCGCGACGCAACCGATCCCCTGGCCTGTGCTGTGGGTGCTGACACATCTGACAACGATCACTGCGGCCTTCCTGGCCATCTGCATCGCCTTCCTCATGGTGTCGGTGGGACTCCTGCGTCGCCGGGCATGGGGCTGGTGGGGCTTCGTGCTGTTCATGGTGGTGGGTGCGGCCGTCAACTTCGCCGGCATCGCGGCCATCGACGCCACGTTCTCCTGGGTGCAAGCCTTGCCCTCCCAACCCGAGCTCGAGCAGGCGAAGGCCGAGCTTGCGGCGCTGCGCATGCTGACGCTGGCAACGCTGTGGGTAAGCACGCTCGTATTCGCCGTGCTGCACGGACTGGTGGTCTGGCAGCTCTGCAGGCGCGACGTGCGGGCCGAGTTCGGGATGACCCGGACGCCCCGGTAGAATGCGCGACATGAATGACATCACGCCCGTCCGCGATTATCTGACCGACCTGCAGGATCGCATCTGCGCCGCCATCGAGGCCGCCGACGGCAGCGCACGCTTCCGGGAGGATGCGTGGGCACGGCCACCCGGCGATGCGTCGCCGATCCGCGGTGGCGGTCGCACCCGCGTGCTGCGCGACGGCGCAGTGTTCGAGCAGGCGGGCATCGGGTTCTCCGATGTCTCCGGCGACCGGTTGCCGCCTTCGGCCTCGGCGCATCGGCCTGAACTTGCAGGCGCCTCCTGGCGCGCGGTCGGGGTGTCGCTGGTGTTCCATCCGCGCAATCCCCACCTGCCCACCACGCATGCGAACGTGCGCCACTTCCGCGCCGAACGCGATGGCGAAACCGTCGCATGGTGGTTCGGCGGCGGCTTCGACCTGACCCCGTTCTATCCGGTCGACGAAGACGTGCGCCATTGGCACCGGACCGCGCGCGACCTGTGCGAGCCGTTCGGCGGCCAAGCCCGTTACGACGCACATAAGCACTGGTGCGACGAGTATTTCTTCCTGAAGCACCGCAACGAAACGCGTGGTGTAGGCGGTCTTTTCTTCGACGACCTCAGCGAGGATTTCGAGCGCGACTTCGGCTACCTGCGCGCCGTCGGCGACGGCTTCCTCGATGCCTACCTGCCGATCGTCGCCCGCCGCAAGGACACGCCCTACGACGAACGCCAGCGGCAGTTCCAGCTGTATCGCCGCGGCCGCTACGTGGAATTCAACCTGGTCTACGACCGCGGCACGCTGTTCGGCCTGCAGAGCGGCGGACGCGCCGAGTCCATCCTGATGAGCCTGCCCCCGCTGGTGCGCTGGGAATACGGCTACGCCCCGGAGGACGGCAGCGACGAGCAGCGGCTGCTCGACTACCTGCGGCCGCGCGACTGGCTGGCCGACCCTGCCTGAGATGGCTTCCCTGTAGGAGCGACGTCAGTCGCGACCGCAGAAATGAAACGTCGTTGACGTTTCTCTCACCCGCACCGCGCGGCGAACAGGGAATGTTTGACCCGCGTGCGCCGGTGGAACCCTCACACATCGGATGGCGTGCGGTCGCGACTCACGTCGCTCCTGCAGGGAGCTAGGCTTGCCTGCCCACGACCGTGATGTGCCCGTTGTTCTCGAGCACGGCCAGGCGGATGTCCTCCATCGCCAGGCAGCCGGCTTCGCGCATCGCTTTCTCGATATCCTCGCGACTGATCAGCTCCCGCCGCAGCACCTCTCGATAGACCTGCCCGTCCCTTGCCAGCAACACCGGCACGCCTTCGATCCAGCGCTCCACCTTCGGCGAGCGCGCCGACACCAGGCCCACGCTCCAGTTCAGCGCAATCAAGGTGGCGGCCAGCAGAAGGCCGCCACCCACCGAAGTGTCCTCGCCGAGCAGCGCGTTCTGCACGGCATTGCCCAGCAGGACCACCAGCAGCATGTCAAAGGGCGTGAACTGGCCCATCGTGCGCTTGCCGGTCATGCGGATCATCGCCAGCAGGAGGAAGTACACCACGCAGGCCCGCAGCACGAACGCCCACCACGGCATGGCCAGTTGGAACATCTCGGCGAACGTTGCGTTCATGCGTCACCCGGTGGCGATGGATAGCGCGCACGGTAGCGCAGGCAGCGAGGGCAAACGACAGGCAATAAAAAGCCCCGCAGACCAGGGGGAGATCGGCGGGGCCAGGGGAGCGGGACCTGGGGAGGGGTCGTCGCTCCGGGGGAGATCGCTCCAGGGGATGGGAGAGATCAGTGACAGACGTTGCATCTGTCACGGGCTATATGACCACTCCGGACATGGATGGTTCGTGAAGATTCCGGTTAAAAAACCGTAAGATTCAGGAGGAATTCAGTTTATTGAACTCGGCAGTATACAAATATACCTGACAGGGTTTTCCTGAACCTTTTGCAAGCCCATGTTCCGGAAGGAAAACCGTTTCCAGACCCGCTCAGTGGGCCTCTTCCCAGTTGTCACCGACCCCGCTGTCGACCACCAGCGGAACGCTCAGTTGCGCTGCGGCCGCCATCCGCGCTGTCGCCTCTTTCAGCAAAGTCGGCACGAAGCCGGCGTCGGCTTCGAACACCAGTTCGTCGTGCACCTGCAGGATCATCAGCGCCTGGTCGCGGTGATCCGCAAGCCACGCATCCACGCCGATCATCGCGCGCTTGATGATGTCTGCCGCCGTGCCCTGCATCGGCGCATTGATCGCCGCGCGCTCGGCACCGGCACGTTGGCCCTGCGTTCCCTTGTTGATGTACTCCAGATACAGGCGGCGACCGAACACGGTTTCGACATAGCCGTGTTCGCGCGCCTGCTGGCGCGTGCGCTCCATGTAGTCGCGCACGCCGGGGTAACGGCTGAAGTACAGCGCGATGTAGTCCTGCGCCTCGCCACGCCCGATCCCCAGCTGGCGCGCAAGCCCGAACGCGCTCATGCCGTACATCAGGCCGAAGTTGATCGCCTTGGCGGCGCGGCGCTCGTTGCCGGTCACCTCTTCGAGCTTGCGCCCGAACACTTCCGCCGCCGTCGCCTTGTGGATGTCGGCGCCGGACTCGAAGGCGCGCACCAGCCCGGGATCCTGCGACAGGTGGGCCATGATGCGCAGCTCGATCTGCGAGTAATCGCAGGCCACGAGCTTGCGGCCCGCCGGGGCGACGAAGGCCTTGCGGATGCGGCGGCCGTCCTCGGTGCGGATCGGGATGTTCTGCAGGTTGGGATCGGTCGACGACAGCCGGCCCGTCGCCGCGCCGGCCTGGTGGTAGCTGGTGTGCACGCGGCCGGTCTCGGGATTGACCATCTCCGGCAGCTTGTCGGTGTAAGTGCTGCGCAGTTTGGCCAGGCCACGGTATTCCAGGATCACCCGCGGCAGCTCGTGCTGGTCGGCGATGGCTTCGAGCGCTTCTTCGTTGGTGCTGGGCTGGCCGGTGGGCGTCTTCACGAGCACCGGCAGCTTGAGCTCGTCGAACAGCAGCGCCTGCAGTTGCTTGGGCGAATCCAAGTTGAAGGTGCGACCCGCCAGCTCGGTGGCCTTCTGCTGGGCCGCCAGCATGCGCTTGGACAGGTCGGCACTCTGCCGGCGCAGTTCGTCGCCATCGATCATCACGCCGTTGGCCTCGATGCGCGCCAGCACGGGGACCAGAGGCATCTCGATGTCGCGGTAGACGCTCTCCAGCCCAGCTTCCGCTGCCAGCTTGGGCGCCAGCGCGCGATGCAGGCGCAGGGTGATATCGGCGTCTTCGGCGGCGTAGCGGGTGGCGTCGTCGACGGCCACCTGCGAGAACAGGATCTGCTTGGCACCCTTGCCGGCGACGTCTTCGTATTTGATCGTGTCGTAGCCCAGCCAGCGCTTGGCAAGCGTGTCCATGTCGTGCCGGTTGCTGCCGGCATTCAGCACGAAGCTCTCCAGCATCGTGTCGTCGGCATAGCCCTGCACGTCGACACCATGGCGACGCAGGATGTGCAGGTCGTACTTGCCATGCTGGCCCAGCTTGCGCCGGCCTGCATCGGCGAACACCGGTGCGAGCGCCGCAAGCACCGCTTCGCGGCCAAGTTGCGGCGGCA
Organism: uncultured Pseudoxanthomonas sp.; assembly: GCF_946886695.1. Next base: position 74,711 of record NZ_CAMPJD010000003.1, read on the forward strand.
CACCGGGATAGTCGTGTCCCACAGGTACGTAGACCGCCTTGCCGGGTTCGGTGGCGAAACTCAAGCCGACCAGGTTCGCGCGCATCGGATCGAGGCTGTCGGTTTCGGTATCGAACGCGAATTCGTCCGCCTGCTGCAGCTGCATCACCAGCGCCTCCAGCTGCCCTAGCTCCGTCACGGCCGTGTATTCGCCCGCAACCCCCAACGACGCATCGATGACCGCATCGTCCGTGGATGTCGCGGCCACGCGACCGGTGCCGCGCGCACGGCCCGGCTCTTTTTCGGCCACGGCGGAAGTTTCGACCGTCCCGCCCTCAAGTTCCTTCAGCGCCTGGTTGAAGCCGTAGCGCGCGTACAGCTCGCGCAGCTCGTCCACATGCCGTTCGCGCAACGGCAGCGTCTCCGGCCCGCCGTCCAGCGCCACATCGGTCTTGATGGTGACCAGATCGCGATTCAGCGGCAGGCGAGGCAGGGCCGCGCGCAGGTTGTCGCCGATCTTGCCCTTGATCTCATCGGCCCGATCGATGATCGCGGCCAGCGTGCCGTACTCGGCCAACCATTTGGCGGCGGTCTTGGGCCCGCACTTCTCGACACCCGGCACGTTGTCCACGGTGTCGCCCATCAGGGCAAGGAAGTCGACGATCTGCTCCGGCCGCACGCCAAATTTCTCCATCACGGCCTCGGTGGAGTCCAGCCGGCTGCCGCTCATGGTGTTGACCAACGTCACGCCAGGACGCACCAGCTGCGCGAAGTCCTTGTCGCTGGTCGAAATGGTCACGTCCATTCCCTGTGCCGCGCCCTGCAACGCCAGCGTGCCGATCACGTCATCGGCTTCCACGCCTTCCACCCGCAGCAGGGGGAAACCCAGCGCCTGCACGATGCGGATCATCGGCTCGACCTGCGCGCGCAGATCGTCGGGCATCGGCGGCCGGTTGGCCTTGTAATCCGGATAGAGTTCGTCGCGGAAGGTCGGGCCGCTGGCGTCAAGAACAAAGGCCACGAAGTCGGGCTTTTCCTTCAGCGTGGCGCGCAGCATGTTGACCACGCCGAACAACGCGCCGGTCGGCTCGCCCTGCGCGTTGGTCAGTGGGGGCAGCGCATGGAACGCGCGGAACAGGTAGCTGGAGCCGTCGATCAGTACGAGTCGTGTCATGCGGGCATTCTACGCCCCGCCCCTGCGCACGGCGTCACGCGCGCACCGTTGCGTTGGGCGCATAATCGGGCCGTCATTCCCCCAACCGGACGCCACGATGAACCGCATGACGACCTTTGCCCTGCCGTTGTCCTGCCTGTTGGCGATAGCTGGCTGCGCCTCTACCGCCAGCGATCCCGCCAACATGGTGGACCTGGCCAACGCGCAGGTCGCGGTGCGCACCGAAAAGAATGGCGACACCATCGAGGAGTACCGCGTTGCCGGCAACCTGCGGATGGTCAAGGTGACGCCGTCGCGCGGCGCGCCGTATTACCTGTACGACTCCGACGGTGACGGCCGCCTGGACAAGAGCAAGGACAACAGCGACATCTCGCCGGTGTACTGGAAGCTCTACGGCTGGTGAGGCCCCGCGCTCAGCGGATCACCAGCACCGGTACGCCGCAGCGAGCCAGCACTTCGTTGGTCTGGCTGCCCAGCAACAGGCGTCCCAGCGCACGCCGGCCATGCGAGGCCATGACGATCAGGTCGCAGCCTTGGCGCTCGGTGGTTTCGACGATGGCTTCCGCCGCGTACCGGTCGGCCACGTGCAGGCACTGCGCCTCCACGCCATGCGCGGCCGCCTGCGCAGCCGCCGCATCCAGCACCTTGCGTGCCGCCTCCTCGCGGGCCGCCTGGAATTCGGGGAGCGAGGTCCCCACCGCACTCCAGCCCAGGCCGTCGTCGAAGCCGGTATTGATGGGTTCGCTGACGGTCAACACGGTCGCCCTGGCCTGCAGGCGCGTCGCCAGCGCCAGACCATGTTCCACGCCCTTGCCTGCCAGCTCGGAGCCGTCGGTCGCAATCAGGATATGCCGGTACATGCCGCACCTCATGATGATGGGGTGCGGCCATTACACGCCCGACGGGCTTAGTGCGCCGTGATCTGGATCAATCGGACGGGCTAGACAGCCTGCAGGTTCGCATAGGCCATCACCAGCCACTTGCTGCCTTCGCTGTCGAAATTGACCTGCACGCGCGCGTGCGCACCGCTGCCCTCGTAGTCGGTCACCACACCCTGGCCGAACTTGGCGTGGGTGACGGTCTGGCCCAGCTTGAGGCCTGGCGCTTCCAGGCTGGCGTGGCCGGGCGTCACCCGCGTGGCGAAACCGGAGGCCGGCCGGCTGACCTGCACGCGAGGACGCACTTCGTTGAGCAGGTGGGCGGGGATCTCGCGCAGGAAGCGCGACGGGATGCCGTACATGTCCTGGCCGTGCAAGCGACGCGCCTCGGCATAACTCAACACCAGCTTCTGCCGCGCGCGAGTGATGCCCACGTAGGCTAGGCGGCGCTCTTCTTCCAGTCGCCCGCTCTCATCCAGCGAACGGTTGCTGGGGAACAGTCCCTCCTCCAGCCCGGCCAGGAACACCAGTGGGAATTCCAGGCCCTTGGCCGAATGCAGCGTCATAAGCTGCACGCCGTCCTCGCCCGCCTCGACCTGGCCTTCGCCCGCTTCCAGCGCGGCATAGGACAGGAAGGCGACCAGTTCGCTCATGCCTTCCTGGCCATCCTCCTCGGCCGCGATGTCTTCGCGGCGCACGAAGCGCGAGGCCACCGACACCAGTTCGTCGAGGTTCTCGGTGCGGGATTCGGAATCGAGGCCGCCACGGCTTTCGCGCGCCCAGTGCTCGCGCAGACCCGAACGCGCCAGCACATGGTCGACGCGCTCGGCCAGCGTCATCTCGGCGGTTTCCTCGGCCAACTGGTCGACCAATGCGGCGAATGCGGCCAGCGCATTGCGTGCGCGCCCGGCCAGGTCGCTGCCCTGCGCCGCCAGCATCGCCGCGCCCCAGAGCGATACGCGCGCACCGCGCGCAAGCCGGCGCACTTCGTCCAGCGTGCGCTCGCCGATGCCACGTGTCGGCGTGTTGACCACGCGCTCGAACGCGGCGTCATCGGCGCGGTTGGCCATCAACCGCAGATAAGCGAGCGCGTCCTTGATTTCCGCGCGCTCGAAGAAGCGCATGCCGCCGTAGACGCGGTACGGCACCTGCTCGGACAGCAGTGCTTCTTCGAACGCACGCGACTGCGCATTGCTGCGGTACAGGATGGCGGCATCGCCCAGGCTGCCACCGTCGCGCACCCACTGGCGGATACGCTCGACAACGAAGCGCGCCTCGTCCATTTCGTTGTAGGCCGCGTACAGGTCGATGGGCTCGCCGTCGCCGGTATCGGTCCACAGCTGCTTGCCGATCCGCCCGGGATTGTGCGCGATCACGGCGTTGGCCGCGCCCAGGATGTTCGCGCTGGACCGGTAGTTCTGCTCCAGCCGGATGGTCCGCGCGGACGGATAGTCGCGCAGGAACTGCTGCATGTTCTCGACCTTGGCACCGCGCCAGCCGTAGATGCTCTGGTCGTCGTCGCCCACCACGAAGACGTGGCCCGTGTCGCCGGCCAGCACGCGCACGAAGGCGTACTGGATGGCATTGGTGTCCTGGAATTCGTCCACCAGGATCTCGCGGAAACGCGTGCGGTAGTGCGCCAACAGGGCCGGCGTGTCGCGCAGCAGCTCGTGCGCGCGCAGCAGCAGCTCGGCGAAGTCCACCAGGCCGGCGCGGTCGCAGCGTTCCTGATAGCCGGCGTAGACCTGTCGGCGTACATCCAGCCAGTCGTCGTTCGGCGCCGGCTGGATGTGCTCGGGGCGGCGGCCTTCGTCCTTCTGCTCGTTGATCCACCAGGTGAGCTGCTTCGGGGGATACTTGCCCTCGTCCAGCTCCATCGCCTGCACCACGCGCTTGACCAGCCGCTGCTGGTCATCACTGTCGAGTACCTGGAAGGTTTCGGGCAACTTCGCTTCCTGCCAGTGCAGGCGCAGCAGACGGTGCGCCAGGCCGTGGAAGGTGCCGATCCACATGCCGCGGCTGCCGTTGCGCAGCTGCACGTCGGCGCGCGCACGCATCTCGCCGGCCGCCTTGTTGGTGAAGGTCACCGCGAGGATGCCGTGGGTGGGCACGCCATGGACTTCATTGAGCCAGGCGATGCGGTGGGTCAGCACGCGGGTCTTGCCGGAGCCAGCACCGGCCAGCACCAGGTAGTGCCCGGGTTCGGCGGAGACGGCATCGCGCTGGGCGGGATTCAGATCATCGAGCAGGTGGGAGACATCCATCCGCGCATTTTACGGCCTGCGGCGACCCAAACCCTGAGACGCGGGCCGTTCAGGCGAGCTCGGCGACCTGCATCGAGACCTGCTTGTGGCCACCATCCAGCCATTGACGGCCCGCTTCGACGAAGCCATGCCGCGCATGGAACAGACGCGAGGGCTCGTTCGGCGGCACCACGTTGAACTCGCAGGTGATGCACGGTATGCCCGCTGCGCGCGCGAACGCGAACAGGTCGCCATAGAGCGCCGACCCGAGACGATGGCCCTGCACGGCGGCATCCACGACGATGCGGTCCACGTACAGGAAATCCCGGTAACGCGCAGCGAACCAGCCGAAGTTGTCGTTGCGGTAGTGGGCGCCGGCGCGCATCGTGAGCAGGAACGCGACGACGCGGCCATCCAGCGTCGCCACGCGGTGGTAGGCGGACAGGGACGCCAACTGGCGCGCCCTGTCTTCGTCCATCGGGCTGGTGTGGCGCACCTCGGCGGCGTTCAGGGCAACGATGGCCGGGATGTCGGCATCGTTCGCGTCGCGGATATGGGGCGTACCTGCCTGCATCCTGGAATCAGTGCGCTGCGTGCTTGGTCTGCGCGCTGTTGTTCATCAGCCTGTCGGTGTAGGCGATGCCGATGGCGGACAGGATGAAGATGGCGTGGATGATGGTCTGCCACATCACGCCGGTGGCGGTGAAATCACTGCAGGTCTTCGCCAGCCAGCCGGCCGTCTTCGCGGCTTCCGCAGCGGCAAAGGCTTCGGGCGTGCCGCACAGCGGCAGGCCACCCAGCGTGCTGGCGCCGATGAAGGTCTTCAGCAGGTGGATGGACGAGATGCCGATGATCGCCATGGCCAACTTCACCTTCAGCACGCTGGCGTTGACGTGGCTCAGCCATTCCGGCTGGTCGGGATGCTTCTCCAGCCCCATGCGCGACACGAAGGTCTCGTAACCGCCCACGATGACCATCATCAGCAGGTTGGAGATCATCACCACGTCGATCAGGCCCAGCACCAGCAGCATGATGTCCTGCTCGCTGAGGCTGGTGGCGCCATGGACCAGATGCCACAGCTCCTTCAGGAACAGGATGACGTACACGCCCTGCGCAACGATCAGCCCCAGGTACAGCGGCAGCTGCAGCCAGCGCGAGCTGAAGATCAGGGCAGGCAGCGGGCCGAGGCGCGCGGATTTGGGATCGGTCATGTGGGGAACGGTCTTTTCCAGGGATGGCGCAGGGTAGCGGCCGGATTTGACGCTGCCAAGTCCGCAGCCGCCGCTAGACTGCGGCTCTCCCCCCGCAAGGAACCGCCATGATCGACCTGTACTACTGGCCCACGCCCAACGGTCACAAGATCACGCTGATGCTGGAAGAACTGGCGGAGGCCGGCGCCAAGCTGGAATACCGCATCGTTCCGGTCGACATCGGCAAGGGCGACCAGTTCAAGCCCGACTATCTGGCGTTCTCGCCCAACAACAAGATGCCGGCCATCATCGACCACGCACCCGCCGACGGCGGCGCGCCGATCAGCGTGTTCGAATCCGGCGCCATCCTGCTGTACCTGGCCAACAAGGCTGGCCGCTTCTTCGGCAACGACACGCGCCAGAAAGTGACGGTGAACCAGTGGCTGATGTGGCAGATGGGTGGCTTGGGGCCGATGACGGGGCAGTACGGCCACTTCACCGTGTACGCGCCAGAGAAGATCCCGTACGCCATCGACCGCTACACGCGCGAGGTGCAGCGCCTGCTCGGCGTGCTGGACACGCAGCTTGCGAAACATGGCTACATCGCCGGCGAGGATTACAGCATCGCCGACATGGCCACCCATCCGTGGATCAACGCCTACGACAAGGCGCCGCTGGACCTGGCGCCCTATCCCGCCCTGCAGCGCTGGCACGCCAAGATCGCGGCGCGACCGGCCGTGCAGCGTGCGTATGCGCTGCAGTCGCAGGTCAATCCGAACGCGGGCCAGCCGCTCAGCGACGAGGAGCGCAAGCACCTGTTCGGCCAATCCTCCCGGTAGAGCCGTGCTTGCTCGGCTGCGCCGCATCAGGGTGCGTCCAGCCCGCGAGCAACGGAGCAAGCTCCGCTCTACGGCGCGCGCGCGGCGGCCAGTGCAATAATCCCGGACTGACCGGCCCTGCCGCCCGAGACGTCCCATGCGCCTTGCCCTGTTCGCCCTGATGACCTTCGCCACCGCCCTGCCCGCCCACGCCGAGAAGCTCACGCTGGAAGCCATCACCGGCAGCGCACCGCTGACCGGACCCACGCTGACCAAGCCACAGGTCGCGCCGGACGGATCGCGGGTGACCTTCCTGCGCGGCAAGGACAGCGAACGCAACCGGCTGGACCTGTGGGAATACGACATCGCCAGCGCGCAGACGCGGCTGCTGGTGGACTCGTCGGTGGTGCTGCCCGGCGAGGAAGTACTGAGCGACGAGGAAAAGGCACGACGCGAGCGCCAGCGCATCGCCGCGCTTTCCGGCATCGTCGACTACCAGTGGTCGCCGGATGGCAAGGCCCTGCTATTCCCGCTCGGCGGCGAACTGTATTTCTATGACCTGGCGAAGTCCGGCAAGGACGCGGTGCGCAAGCTGACGGATGGCGGCGGTTTCGCCACCGATCCGAAGATTTCGCCGAAAGGCGGTTTCGTCAGCTTCATCCGCGACCGCAACCTGTGGGTCATCGACCTGGCCGACGGCAAGGAAGTACAGCTGACCCGCGACGGCAGCGATGTGATTGGCAATGGCGTGGCCGAATTCGTCGCCGACGAGGAAATGGACCGTCATACCGGCTACTGGTGGGCGCCGGATGATTCCGCCATCGCGTTCGCCCGCATCGACGAAACCCCGGTGCCGGTGCAGAAGCGCTACGAGGTCTATCCCGACCGCACGGAAGTGATCGAGCAACGCTATCCGGCGGCCGGCGACCACAACGTGCTGGTAAAGCTGGGTGTGATCGCGCCGAAGACCGGCGCCAAGCCGCGCTGGATCGACCTGGGCCCGGACAAGGACATTTATCTGGCCCGCGTCGACTGGCGCGATCCGCAACGCCTGACGTTCCAGCGCCAGTCGCGTGACCAGAAGACACTGGACCTGATCGAAACCACGCTGGCGACCGGCAAGCAGCGCACGCTGGTGACGGAAACGTCGAAGACATGGGTGCCGCTGCACAACGACCTGCGCTTTCTGAAGGATGGGCGCTTCCTGTGGGCGTCGGAGCGCAGCGGGTTCGAGCATCTGTACATGGCGTCGGAAGATGGGTCCGAGCTGACCGCGTTGACGCAGGGCGAGTGGGTGGTCGACGGCCTGCTGGCCATCGACGAAGCTGCCGGCCTGGCCTACGCCAGCGGCACGCGTGATGGCGCCGCCGAGACGCACGTGTATGCCGTGCCGTTGTCCGGCGGCGAACCGCGTCGGTTGACGCAGGCACCCGGCATGCATGCCGCCGCCTTCGCGCGCAATGCCAGCGTCTTCGTCGACAGCTGGTCCAGCGACACCACGCTGCCGCAGATCGAACTGTTCAAGGCGGACGGTACGAAACTGGCGACGCTGCTCACCAACGATGCGACCGATGCGGCGCATCCCTACGCGAAGTACCTCGGTGCCCACCAGCCCACCACCTATGGCACGCTGACGGCCGCTGACGGCCGCACGCCACTGCACTACAGCCTGATCAAACCAGCCGGCTTCGACCCGAGGAAGAAGTACCCGGTGGTCGTCTTCGTCTACGGCGGTCCCGCTGCGCAGACCGTCACCCGCGCCTGGCCCGGCCGCAGCGACGCCTTCTTCAACCAGTACCTGGCCCAGCAAGGCTACGTGGTGTTCTCGCTGGACAACCGCGGCACGCCGCGACGCGGCGCGGCCTTCGGTGGCGCGCTGTACGGCAGGCAGGGCACGGTGGAAGTCGACGACCAGCTGCGCGGCGTGGAATGGCTGAAGTCGCAGGCGTTCGTCGATCCCGCGCGCATCGGCGTATACGGCTGGTCCAATGGCGGCTACATGACGCTCATGCTGCTGGCCAAGCACGACGAGGCGTATGCCTGCGGCGTCGCGGGCGCGCCGGTCACCGACTGGGCGCTGTACGACACCCACTACACCGAGCGCTACATGGACCTGCCGAAGGCGAACGAGGCGGGCTATCGCGAGGCCAGCGTGTTCACCCACCTTGACGGCATGGGCGCCGGCAAGCTGCTGCTGATCCACGGCATGGCCGACGACAACGTGCTGTTTTCCAACTCGACGAAGCTGATGAGTGACCTCCAGAAGCGCAGTACACCGTTCGAGCTGATGACCTACCCGGGCGCCAAGCATGGCCTGCGCGGCAGCGACCTGCTGCACCGGTACCGCCTGACCGAAGATTTCTTCGGCCGTTGCCTGAAGCCCTGAGACGAAGGAGACGCCGATGTCCGCTTTCCCGCCGCCGATGCCCGCCGCCGCGAAAGCGGGCTGGTGGAGCCGCAACTGGAAATGGTGCGTGCCCGTGCTGGCGGTGGTGGTGCTGGCCTCGTTCCTGGCCTTCATCGCCGGGCTGATGACGCTGATCTTCGGCGCGATGAAATCCTCGGAACCCTATCGGCATGCGATGGCGCGGGCACAGGCCGATGCAGCCGTGGTCGCCGCATTGGGTACCCCCATCAAGCCGGGCTGGTTCGTGCAGGGCAGCCTCAACAGCAGTGGACCGGGCGGCGAAGCCGAACTGGCGATTCCGCTCGATGGCAGCAAGACCGACGGCACGCTGTTCGTGGTGGCGGAGAAGCGCGCCGGCGAATGGCACTACGAAACGCTGGCGGTCAACGTGGATGGCGGCGAACGGATCGTGCTGGAGGGCGGCGAGACCGACACCGCGCCCGCGCCTTGAGAAACGGAACGCGGACCGTCGGCAGGCGCTTGCGATACTGGGTGACGCTCGCACTGCTGCTGACCTGGACGCTGCCTGCCGTCGTCCAAGCGCAGGAAGTACGAACCCCTGATGCGCGCGAAGGCACGCAGGCTTGGCTGCAACCATTGCTCGTCACCTCGCCCTACAGGTTGTCGAGTGCTGTACGACACGGCGTCATCGAGTATCAATTGCGGATGGACGACATCGCTTGGTCTTGGCCACGCACCCACGAACAGGAGGTTGCGGTTGCGGGCGACACGGTGCTCGTGCGCATCTGCCGCGACTGCGGCGACGAATCGCGTCCCGACACGGTGGCGCTAGAACGCTACAGCCGAAGCAACGCTTACATCGACAGCGACACCGCTTCGGTTCGTGCGTTCGCGAGAGCACATTCGCGTGGCCGGAGCACCCGTTCGCGGATGCAGTCGCTGGCAAACGCGGTGCGCCAGCACATGACCGGCAGCATCTCGTTCGGCGAGTACATGACCGCCAGCGCGGCGCTCGCCGCGAGATCCGGCGACTGCACGGAAAGTGCGGTGCTGTTGGCAGCCCTCGCGCGTGCTCGCGGGATTCCGGCCCGGGTGGTCTCGGGCATCGCGTACTCAAGCCGGTTCACCGGACAGGCCCACGTCTTCAGTCCGCATATGTGGGTGCAGGCCTGGGATGGCCAGCGATGGACCAGCTATGACGCCGGGCTAGGCGCATTCGACGCGGGCCACATTGCGCTCCACGTGGGCGACGGCGACCCGGCCGGCATGCCCCCATTGCTGGAGGGCATCCGCCGATTACGCATACTGGATGCCTACGCGCCGGTGCCTTCGACTGACGCCGATACGTCCAATCGTGAAGCCCCTTCGGCGCGCTCTTCCAGCGTCCCTTTCACCTGACGCTGCGGCAGGTCGGGCAAGCCGGTGTCATCAATCCATTCGGCTGCCCCTGGCTCAGCAATACCACCGACCATGATGAGCATCGTCAACGGCGAGGTGCCTGGGCTTTCGCCGGCAACCTCCTCGATCGGGGCTTCGAGTTTCGTGCCGTCCGGCTCGCCGGCGACGGAGGGCGCAGCGGCAAGCAACGCCGCGACCGCCAGCCCGGTGATCGCCTGGCGGGGGAGCCGGTAGGATACGCAGACCGGCCCGATTGCCTGACTCATCCACGCAGCTCGCTGTCCATCATCCATGTCGTCCAGACGCTGGACCGACTTGCCACAAAGACCGCAGAAACCCGCGATGCAGCGCTGCTGTTCCGCAGGCAGCGGACAGGCGCTCTCGATCCTGGGGAATTTCGCCATGGCGGCCGCCTAGCGCTTCGGCGCTGGTTCCGGCACCACGATGGATGGGTCCACCGCCGTCCCCGGCGGCACGTAGATCGCCACGCCCGCCGCCTGCTTCTGGGTCGTGGGGATGCCCATGCTGAGGCCACCACCGGAGTGGCGGCCGTAACTGCCGGCACCCACCGACATTCCGACCGGGGATCCACTGGATCCCACGCCGACCAGCACCACGCCGTTCGCGCCGAGGGCGGCGGCTTCGCGCTTGAGACGTGCCACGGCGGCGTCGGTCTGGCCCTGCGTGCCGAAGCCGACGGCACTCTTGGATTCAAGCTGCGCGATTTCCAGCGACCCCGCGGGTGCGGTGCGGTAGACCTGGACCTGCGCAGGATCGATGGCGGGGCGTGCCTGCCCCAGCATGACCTTGGAGCTGCTGGCGCAGCCGGCACTGAGCGCGGCGACGAGCACGATGGCAGCGATACGGAACGACATGGCGGCTTCTCCCGGTGACCTGCGGCGATCTTCCGCCGACGCCGCTGAATACTGGCACAGCCAGCAGGCGTCCGGCGTGACGGGGTGGGCGGGTTATCATTTCGCCCCGACATGCCCCCTGTTTCCAGCACGATGAGCTCCGCCCCCGACCATCCACCCGCGCCGCAGCGGCTGGCCGTCGACTACATCCATGCCCCCACGCCACTGGCGTTGCTGGGCCTGCCGGAGACGCTGGCCGTGTTCGGCTTCGGCGCGCTGGCGCCCGCCACCTCGACCATCGACGACCCGCGCTACCTGCGCGTGCCGCTGTCGCCGTTGCGCGAAGCCGCGGCCCCGTACGAAGTCTGGCGTGCGGCGGGCCCCGTGACCACCGGCCGCGAAGGCGTGGTGCGCTACAGCCACGACGGGGCGCTGATGTTCGGCGTGGTGGAGTGGGAAGAACCCGAAGGCGGCATCCTGCACGCGAGCGCGCATGCATATGCCGCGATGGCCGCTTTCTGGCGCGACAGCGGATACCCGCACCTGCTGCGCATCTGGAATTACTTCGATGCCATCACGCAGGGCGAAGGCGACGGCGAACGCTACCGGCAGTTCTGCATCGGCCGCGTGCAGGGCCTGGGCGATGTCGATACGCGCGCGCTGCCCGCCGCCACGGCGATAGGCAGCCGCGATGGCCGCCGCGTGCTGCAGGTCTACTGGCTCGCCGCACGTGAACCGGGCATGCCGCTGGAAAATCCGCGCCAGGTCAGCGCCTACCGCTATCCGCGCGAATACGGCCCGCAATCCCCGAGCTTCGCGCGCGCGTTGCTGCCTCCGTCGCACCAGGTACCCCTGTTCCTGTCCGGCACCGCCAGCATCGTCGGCCACGCGTCGCAGCACGCGGACTCGCTGCGCGCGCAACTGGACGAGACCCTCACAAACCTCGACAGCCTGCTGGGCGCGGCACGCATGCACGCGGCAACACTGCCGGCGCACCTGGATGCGAGCTCGCGCCTGAAGGTCTACGTAAGCGATGCCGCCGACGCAGACGCCGTGGCCGCGCAACTCGAGGCCCGTCTGGGCACGCGCGTGCCTTGGCTGATGCTGCATGCCGACGTCTGCCGGCGCGAGCTGCTGGTCGAGATCGAGGGCATGCATGGCGTGGGCGCTTGAAGCGCCCGGCGACCGTCCGCATAGTGGAAACACGGGGCGACCTTCCGCACGCCCGCATGGAAACCGCGACATGGGACTGATCAGCCTGCTGTGGGGCATCGTGGCGATGCTGTGGATGGTGCTGGCGCTGATTCCGCTGCTGGGCTGGGGCAACTGGTTCCTGATTCCGTTCGCGGCGGTAGGCGCGATCATCGCCGCCATCGGCATCCTGTTCACCCGTACCGAAAACCGCGGTCGCGCCAAGGCGGGCCTGGTGCTCAACGGCATCGTCATCGTGGTCGGCATCATCCGTCTGTCGCTGGGTGGCGGAATCATCTGACGCCACCGGATGCAGCGTTCCGTGCTGCGACCGCCTGTCGCGGGCCCGCCCGCGGGATACCGGCGTATTATGCGCCGCTCTGACAGGAGCCCATGATGGCCTACCCCTACACCCGCCCGCGCCGCATGCGTCGCGACGACTTCTCCCGTCGCCTGATGCGCGAGAACGTGCTGACCACCAACGACCTGATCTACCCCGTGTTCGTGCACGAGGAGAAGGGCCGGGTGCCGGTGGCGTCGATGCCGGGCGTCGAGCGACTGTCCATCGATGAACTGCTGCGCGTGGGCGAAGAAGCGCTGGAACTGGGCGTGCCCGTGCTGGACCTGTTCGGCGTGCCGGATCCGTCGGCGAAGACCGTCGATGGCCGCATCGCCTGGGACGAGGACGGCATCATCCCGCGCGCGATCCGCGCGCTGAAGGCGCGCTTCCCCGAACTGGGCGTGATGAGCGACCAGGCGCTGGACCCGTACACCACGCACGGCCAGGACGGCCTGATCGACGACACGGGCTACATCCTCAACGACGAGACGATCGAGGCGCTGGTGAAGCAGTCACTGGCGCATGCCGCCGCCGGCGTGGACATCCTGTCGCCCAGCGACATGATGGACGGCCGCATCGGCGCGATCCGCGAGGCGCTGGAGAAGGCCGGCCACATCAACACCCGTATCATGTCGTACGCGGCCAAGTACGCGTCCGCGTTCTACGGCCCGTTCCGCAGCGCGGTGGGCAGCGCCGGCAACCTGGGCAAGGGCAACAAGTTCACATACCAGATGGATCCGGCCAATTCGAACGAAGCGCTGCACGAGATCGCACTGGACCTGGACGAAGGCGCCGACATGGTGATGGTGAAGCCGGGCCTGCCGTACCTGGACGTGATCCGCCGGGTGAAGGACGAGTTCGGCGTGCCGACGTTCGCATACCAGGTCAGTGGCGAGTACGCGATGATCAAGGCCGCAGCCGCGAACGGATGGCTTGACGAGAAGGCCTGCGCATTGGAAGCACTCACCGCATTCAAGCGTGCCGGTGCCGATGGCGTGCTGACCTACTTCGCGCTGGATGCGGCACGCTGGCTGCGGAGCAGCTGAGTGACGTCCATCGTCATCCGCGATGCGCGGCATGACGATGCAGGCGAACTGGCGCGCCTGTGCACACTGCTCGCCTATCCTGTCGATGGCGACGGGATGGCCGAACGGCTGGCCACCCTGCTGGCATCGCCCGCGCATGCGGTGATGGTCGCCGCCCCAGCGGACGATGACAGCGGCCTGATGGGGATGGTGGCCGCAGAGTGGCGGCTGATGATCGAATTCGGCGGTCGCGCGGAGATCACGGCATTGATCGTCGACCCGCAGGCGCGACGCCTGGGCCTGGGGCAAAGGCTGGTCGACGCCGCCTGCGACTGGATACGGGAGCAGGACGGCACGGACGTCTTCGTGCGCTCCAACATTCTGCGCCCGGAATCGCATGCGTTCTATCCGTCAGCCGGGTTCGCGCTGGCCAAGACCCAGCATGTCTACGTACGACGGCTGGCAAGAGCGGCAGGCGATTGACCGGATGCTTCGTGGCATCGGCGGGGCATGCAGAAAAACGGGAGCCGTCCGGCTCCCGTTTTCGTCCCGCACTCAGAAGCGCGCTTCGACGCCCAGCATCACCGTGTCGGCACGGTTGAAATCGCAATCGAGGTCGTCGTCGCAGTCGTCGTAGGTGTAGTCGTCGGCGTAGACGAACGCGGTATAGCCAAGGCTGATGTTGAGGTGGCGATTGATGTCCACGCCGATGGCGATGCCGGCGTAGCCTCCGTTGGCGTCAAATTCCTCGTCGGCGCCGTCAACCTCGGCATCGAAGTAGCCGCCGCGCACGGTGGCGAACCACGGGCTGTCGCCGAAGTTCATGCGTGCATTCGCGCCGATGGCCTTGTAGGTCGCCTTCGCGAACCGCCAGTCGCCATCGGTGGTCTCGTCCAGGCGGCCGCCCGACAGCTCCACGCCCACCTGCGCCCACGGACCCGCCTGCCAGCGGTAACCCGCGCTCACGGCGACGGCATCCTGTTCGACGTCTTCGTAGATCCAGCCCTGGCCGGCCTGCACGCCGACGAAAAAGCCGCCGTCTTCCTGCTCTTCCCGCGCAGGCATGGGAGCAACATGAGCCGGTGCCTGGTACGTCGGCGTGGGGGCCGGCGGTGCGGGCTCGGAGGCGCCTGCCTGCGTTGCAGGCGTCACGGGCTGGGCGGCGGCGGGCTGGGGCGCCTCCTTCTTGCGGAAGGCTTCATAGGCTGGCGAGATGGACTGCGCCTGTGCGTGCACAGCGAACGCGGCCAGCACGAGTGGCAAGCAACGGAACAACGGCGTCATGGTGTTTTCCCTTTCGGCAATGATGGAAACCCCGCGTCCTTGCGGTACCGGCGGGGTGGATGGTGTGTCGCGGCGATCAGTACCGATGGGCCCGCTTGTGCGGGCCTGTCTGCCGATCCGTTCCGGTCGGCAGTCGCGGCGGAGCAGCAGAGTGCAAGGTGGACGGCGGTCGGACTCCCCAGCCCGGCCTGCCGGTTGCCCCGTTCCCTGGCGCGCCCCCTTCGGCGGCGGCACAGTGAGGCGCGTGGCGCCGTCTGTCAAGCCGGCACCGGCGCGCGTAGACTGCGGACAACGACTGGAGACGGGGATCCGCACCATGACCAACCACCGCTACGCCGTCTTCGGCCATCCCGTCGCCCACTCGCTGTCGCCCCGCATCCATGCGGCGTTCGCGCGGCAGGTCGGCATCACGCTGGAGTACACCGCCATCGATGTCGCCGCGCACGACTTCGTCGCCGCGCTCGATCGCTTTGCAAGTGACGGGGGTGCGGGTGCCAACGTCACCCTGCCGTTGAAAGAAGCCGCCTTCGCGATCTGCGCGCAGACCTCCGAACGCGCACGGCGCGCCGGCGCGGTGAACACGCTGACCCGCAACGATGGCCAATGGCATGGCGACAATACCGACGGCGCGGGGCTGGTGCGGGACCTGACCGGCCGCCATGGCCTGGACCTGCGCGCACGCCGTGCGTTGCTGCTCGGTGCCGGCGGCGCGGCGCGGGGCGTAGCGCCGGCATTGCTCGATGCAGGCATCAGCGAGTTGATCATCGTCAACCGCACGCCTGACCGCGCGGATGCGCTGGCGGATGCGCTGGGCGAACCGGAGCGCGCCCATTCGCGCTACTGGGACGACCTGCGCGACCTCGGCGACTTCTCGCTGATCGTCAACGCCACGTCCGCCTCGCGGCAGGACCACGGCGAGTTCAGCCTGCCCTTCCACCTGGCCACACCGCGCACGCTGGCGGTGGATCTCAACTACGGCGAAGCCGCGATTTCCTTCCTCGCATGGGCGCGCGCCGCTGGCTGCCACGATGCCGTGGATGGATTGGGCATGCTGGTGGAACAGGCGGCCGAGGCATTCGAGCAGTGGCACGGCGTGCGCCCGGAGACCGATGCGGTCTATGCCGCGCTGCGCGACAGGGACAAGGTGCTGGTGACGGCGGATTGACCCGCCGCGCATCCGCGCGGCGGACAAAGAATCGACAAGAAGACAGGGACGGCAGGGATGCAACCGGATTTTTCAGACATCAGCTTCAACAAGGACCGCCAGCGCAACGGGGCGGCGCTGCAGGCGGCACAGGGGTTGCGGTTGCTGCCGGTCGCCATCGTGTTCAACATCGCCGCCCTCATCCTCCGGTTCGGCGCGGATACGTCGTCGCTGCTGGGCATCGCGGCGACCTTGCTGACCGTCGCCGGCTTCGCGTTCGGCGCGTACGGCACCTATCTGTGCATGGACGGTTTCGGTTGGGCCGGCTATATCAACATCCTGATCGTGGCATCGCTGCTGATACCCTACGTCAAGATCATCACCCTCGTGGTCGTGTTCGCAAAGACAGTGGACATGATGCGGACCGCCGGCTATCGATTCACCCTGACCGGAAAAATCGTCAGGCAGGAACGTTGAGTCCCGCGATCATCGATCCGGAACTCGCCCAGCGGACAGAAACGCTCCCTCGCCCTGACACAGGAAAACATGCATGGACGGATTCCTCACCCAACTGCTGACGATGCTCGGCTACCAGCTGCCCGAGCTGCTGGCCTGCGTGGCGGGCGTCGCCATGCTGGCGATGTGGGTGCCGGCAGCGCCCGGCCGCAAGCTGGCGTTGGCGGGCGTCGCACTGATGCTGGTCACCACGCTGCTGCGCGTGGCGATGAGCGTTTGGCAGGCATGGCTGATCAACAACACCGCTGACGGCTACGCCTCACTGAGCGGGATGATGTCCCTGTTCGGCGCGTTCGGCATGCTGTTGAGCGTGGTGTCTGCCGTCGGACTGGTGCTGCTGGTCTGGGGCGCCTGCAAGGCCATGCAGGCAACGCGGACGGCATAGGCGATATCCGCATAGGCGCCGCCGAAATCGGAATAGCGGAAAGGCACCCGGCCACCACCGGCCGGGCTAGCATCGTGAAATGAAACGCCTGCTGCTGCTCGCCCTGCTTTGTATCGCCGTACTCGCCGCGCCCGCCTTCGCGCAGGGCCAGTTCAAGGTGCTGGTCGTCGCGATTCCCAACCGCTACCACCACGACTACGCCGTGGTCGCCAAGCCGCAGTTCGAACGCATGGCGCAGCGGCATGCGTTCGACCTCACATGGTCGTGGAACAGCACGCCGTTCGATGGCGATCTTTCGGCCTATGCCGCCATCGTGCTGCTCAACACGCCGGGCGATGAACTGAAGGGCCCACAGCGCGAAAGGCTGGCGTCCTACGTGCGCGCCGGCGGCGGCGTGGTGGCGGTGCACCGCGCGCTGATCTACAACCCACCTGGTGAGTGGCCCTGGTTCGAACGGCTGATCGGACGCACGTTCCGCATCCATCCGATGGTGCAGACCGCCACCATACGTGTGGAAGACCCTGCTTTTCCCGCCACCTTCGGCCTGCCAGCGCATTGGATCTGGACGGACGAATGGTACGAGTTCAATGCCCCGGTCACGCGCGGCCTGCGGACGGTGCTGAGCGTGGATGAATCCACTTACGATCCTTCCCGCATCTGGCCGGGCCAGACCGCGCACGGCATGGGGAAAGAACACCCCGTCGCGTGGTACCACGCCTACGACGGTGGCCGCGTCTTCGTCACCGCACTCGGCCATACCCCCGCGCTCTACGACGATCCGCTCTATCTCGCGCACCTGTACGGCGGCATCTGGTGGGCCGCGACCGGCCAGGGCATCCACGAACCGCACTGATCCGCGTCAGCGCACGGCAGGTCCGGCGCAGAGCTGCAGCCGTGAACACAGGAACGCCACCTGCGCGTCCCGCGTCTCCGGGCCTTCGTAAGGCAACACCGTCCAGCGCTCGCGCGCCTGCATCGCTTCACCGGATGCGAGCGTGCGGAAGGCGGCGTGCACCTCCATCTCCAGCAAGCCGGCCTGCATGTCGCCGGCGTGGTCGAGATAGAGCTCGACCTGCCCATGTTCCGGATGGATCGCGGCACGTGGCAGGTGATCGAAGCGGATCACGAACACCTGACCGTGCGCGAAGCCGGCCATCCAGCCTGCGGATGGCTGAAGGAACACCTTGCCACGGCGCATCTCCATCTCCTGCGGCATGGGCAGGAACGAGAACACGCCCCCTTCGATCGTCCAGGCAGGCGCGGCTCCCTCCGCGGCCTCCACCCGCACGTCGCGCGCGCCGGCAACGGGTACGTACACGCGCGTGGCCGCCGAGGTGCGGGTGTTGAACCACAGGTCGCGCGTGACCGGGCGGTCGCGGATGTTGCGCGCGGTCGCCGTCACGATGATGGTGGACGGATCCACCGGATCGAACACGAACGCTTTCAGCAGCCGCACGCCGGTGACCGGGCTGTCGATGCCCTCCAGCACCAGCCGTTCGGGCGAACGCGCGACCACGCGGGTCTCGGCGAAAGCCAGGTAAGGGTCGGGCGGCCACACCGCCTTCGAAGCGCGACGCGCAGGATTCACGTGCTGGTCGGACCACCAGCCGCTCTGCGGCCCCAGCCATACGTCGTGGCCGAGATAGCCGATGTCATCCGCATCGGGCGATACGGCCGGCGCAGGTTGCGAGGCGACAGGATCGCCGACCTTGATCAGACTGGGACGATCGGCCAGCCCGAACCGCAACACACGCCCACCCAGGGCGGGCGTGACGTCGAGCACCACATCGCCGGACTGCAGGCGGAGGCGCTCCACCTCCGTGGACGGCTGCGCTGTCGCGCCCTGCGGGCACAGAGCCGTCATGAGCAGCAGACAGGCAGAGGCCGAGCGCATGCGCGGCACTAGAGCACGCCATCCCGCTTCACCGCCAGGTAGCGCTCCACCAACGCACCGGGCAGTTCGTCGCTGGAAACATCCAGCACCATCACCCGGTGGCTGCGCAATGCATCGTGTGCGGCCGTGCGCTGCTCCAGGTAGCGCGCCACCGCGCCGGCATGGATGGCACCGTGCAGGTCGCGGACTTCACCGTCGAGCGCCTCATCCAGCGAAGTCTCGCGCAGGCTGGCGACGCAGACCAGGTGACGGCGCTGCAACAGGCGCACGGCGGCCAGCAGGTCCTCGATGTCTTCGTCACGGACGTTGGTGACCAGCATCACCAGCGACCGTCGGCGCTGCCGCAGGCTCAGCTCGGTGGCCGCCGCCAGGTAATCCGTCGCCACCGCGCGCGGCTGCAGGTCGTAGCTGGCGCGCAGCAGCGTGTCGATGGCGGCCATCCCGCGCTGCGGCGCCACCCAGCGGCTGTCGCCACCCGCCGCCAGCAGGCCCACGCCATCGCCCTGGCGCAATGCCAGATACGACACCACCAGCGCGGCATTGAGCACGTGGTCGAAATGCCCCAGCGCATCCTCGCGCGCCATCATCCGGCGACCCGTATCGATCAGCATGACCAGTTGCTGGTTCTTCTCGTCCTGGTACTCGCGGGAGATCAGCTTGCGCGAGCGCGCCGTGGCCTTCCAGTCGACCTGGCGCAGGCTGTCGCCCACGCGGTACTCGCGCATCTGGTTGAAGTCGGTGCCTTCGCCGCGTCGCCGCTTGAGGTGTGCGCCCACCAGGCGCGATGCCTGTTCGGCACTGAACAGCGCGAAACGCGTCAGCGGTGCGAAGTTGGGATACACGCGCACGCGTTGCGGCGCGCCCGCCACCCGCGACTGTCGCCACAGTCCCAGCACGGAACGCAGGCGCAGCTGCACGCCCTCGAATGAGGCATCGCCGCGCGCACTGGGCCGCAACCGGTAGGTGATGCGGGTCGCCGACATCGGGGCGAGCGCGAGCCGCCGCGGCATGCCGGACGACGGCCAGCCGCCCGGATACAGGTCGAACACATCCAGCCGTTGCCGCACCCGTGATTCGAAGCACAGGGCGACGTTGCGCTCAATGCCCAATGGCAGGGCCTCGGGCACCTCGCGCACCACCTCAGGGAGCGGTCGCGCGCGCAGCCGCCATGCATCCAGCGCTGCGAGCACCAGCAGCCCCGCGCCGACCGCCTGCCACTGCCACAACGGCCAGCCGAGGAACGGCACTGCCAGGCCGGCAAGGCCCCAGCAGGCAATCAGTGCAATGAGAAACGGTGCAGGCCTCATGGACATGCCCCTTTCCCCGCGTGCGGGGGAAGGCTGGGATGGGGGCAATCGGGGTCCGGACACGCATGCACACCCTCACGCTGGCCGCGCACCGCCTCCCCAGCCTTCCCCCGCACGCGGGGGGAGGGGCCGATCGGGATGGCGGATGCGACGGCGGGAGCGATCATTTCCGCGGCGCGTCCACTTTCGCCAGCAGCGCGCGCAACGCGTCGTCAGGCGACTGCCCTTCGATCTGCAGTTCCGGCGCCAGGGTGATGCGGTGGCGCAGCGCCGGGCGGGCGATGTCGCGCACGTCGTCGGGGGTGACGAAATCGCGTCCCTGCAGGACGGCCTGCGCGCGTGCGGCGCGCACCAGCGCGATGCTGCCGCGCGGGCCCGCGCCCAGTGCGATGCCGGGCCACTTGCGGGTGGCGGCGACGATGCGCACGGCGTAATCGATGACTTCCGGGTCCACGCGCACGGCGGCGGTTTCGCGCTGCATGGCGATGATGTCGTCCGCACCCAGCACGCGCGTCACCTGCGAAAGATCGAAGTCGGAGGCAGTCCGGCCGGTGGTGATGGCGTCGACCATGCGCTTCTCGTCGTCCAGCGCCGGATAGTCGATCAGCACCTTCAGCAGGAAACGGTCCAGTTGCGCTTCCGGCAATGGATAGGTGCCTTCCTGTTCGACCGGGTTCTGGGTGGCGAGCGTGATGAACGGCGGCGACAGCTCGAAGGACTTGCCTTCGATGGTCACCTGGCCTTCCTGCATGACCTCCAGCAATGCGGACTGGGTCTTGGCGGGGGCGCGGTTGATCTCGTCGGCGAGCAGGATGTTGGTGAACACCGGCCCGCGCCGGATCTTGAAGCTCTCCGTCTTCGGGTCATAGACGGCATGGCCGCTGACATCGCTGGGCATCAGGTCGGGGGTGAACTGCACGCGTCCGTAGGTCAGTTCCAGTGCCTGCGCCAGCGCCCGCACCAGCAGCGTCTTCCCGAGCCCCGGCACGCCTTCGATCAGGACGTGGCCACCCGCCAGCAGGGCGATCAGGATCTGGTCGAGGACATCCGGCTGACCGATGAACGCCTTGGACACTTCCTCGCGTACGGCATCGACGCGCTGGGACAGCGCATTTTCCGGCATCGGCGGAAGCGCGGGCGGCGCGGCGGCGGTCTCGTCGTTCATAGGCGGTTTCTCAGTTGGATCAGCAGGGAGATGCGGTCACGGAATGCCTGCCTGTCGTGCGAGGCGGGCGCATTGAGGGCCACGCGGATGCGGTCGGCCGGGAGGCCGGTGCGCTCCGCGATGGCGGCGACCTGGGGATCGCCGGACAGCGCGGCGGCGACGGGATCGCGGCGGCGCAAGCGGGCGAGGAATGCCTGCCGGACCGCTGCGTACAGCATCACCCCGCGACCGTAACGGTAGAGATGTTCACCGCTCGCGCGCACGTGCTCCAGCAGCGAGCGGCGCTCGCCGGCCGGTGACGGCACCGATGGACCGAACCGCTGCATGCGCATCCACAACCAGGCGGCGAGCGCGAGCAGCAGCGGCGCCCACACCATCCAGCCACGGACGAACAGGATGCGCCACAGCGACGGCATCTCGGCGGCATAGACCAGGTGCATGGTGCCGCGGCCGTAGTTGGGCGCCAGCACCTGCCGCGCCAGCACGCGATGCGGACCGTCGCGTAGCCCGCCCTTCGGCGGCTCGTCCAGCGCACCGCGCGCGCGCGCCCGCATCTCGGTATTGGCCATGAAATCGAAGTCGGCCAGCACATCCACGTGGCCCCGCCCCTGCGACAGCCGCGCGTAGACATAGCCGTCCTGCAGGTTGCCCCATGCGAGTTCTGGTTCCACGTCATCGAAGGCGAACCGGCGTCCCGCGCAGAACTCGACATGATGGTCTTCGCCTTCCACCTGGAAGGCTTCGCACTCGGGCTCGCCGTCCACCAGCCAGACCGACAGCAGGTCCAGCATGGCCGTCTGCGGCGCATCCGGCCCGGCCAGGTCTTCGCCCGGCGAGTAGAGCGGCGTGCGGACCAGGAGATGCCCGCCGGCCTCGACCCATGCCAGCAGGCGATCGGCCTCGGGGGGCGACAGCGCGCGCGGATCGTTGAACAGCAACAACGTGTCCTCGCGCGCCAGGGCGTTGTCATCCAGCAGCAGGCGCTGGCGCGCGTTGACCTTCACGCCGTCGGCTTCCAGCGTCTTCGCCAGCGCGTACAGCGGGTTGTAGGCCGCTTCGCCATCCGGCGGAAGATAGAACGTCTTTTCGACACGGTGGAAGGTATGGCGGAACCACACGGCCAGCAGTGCCACCACCACGAACACGACCAGCAGGCCCACGCCCACCAGACGACCATTGCGGCACGCGGACGTCATGACGCCCATCCGTAACGGCGCTGCAGCTCACCCACCAGCGCATCGAACTCGTCTTCGCCGGGCAGCCGCTCCGCATAGGCCGCGTACTGCCAGGTCCTGACAATGCGCGCGAAGGCATGCCGGTCCTCCGCCTGCGGCATACGTCGCGATGCGCGCAGGCACTCGGCTTCCGTCGCGCCCGGCGGCAGCGCGATGTCTGCGCGCTGGCTCATGCTCTCCACGCTCGCGCGGTAGAGCAGCGCCAGCGCGTGCCGTGGACGTCCCTCACGCCACAGCGCGCGCGCCGCGGTGGCAATGTCGTCGGGCAGCGCCTCGGGCAATACCAGCGCATCCGACTGCGGCGCATCCGGCGGCAGCGCGCGCGTCCCTGAGATGCCGCGCATCCACGGCCACCAGTAGCGCGCGGTCGCCAGCAGGGCCAGCACCAGCACGCCCGCCACCAGCCAGAGGCCCCATTCGCCAATGAAGGCGAGCACGTTGCCGAAGCCGGACAGCCAGGCTTTGTCGCCGTCGAGCGTTTCGTCGGGGTCTTCTTCTTCCGCCGTGTCGCGACGCTCCCATGATGCCTGCGTGCGCTTGCGATCCAGCAAGGGATCGCGGTAGGCCTCATCGGCGGCCTTGCGGAATGCACGGTCGTCGACGCGCTGGTCACCGAACACGATGGGCACCGTCGGCGGCGTCGGTTTGGCGGGAGCATCGGCTTGCGGCGCGGCCGTGGCTGGCGGTGCGCCGTGGCGCTCCTGGGCTTCGGCAATGCCGCCCGCACCAGCCCACAGCACCGCGGCCAACAGCATCGGCGCGACGGCCGCCAGTCGTGCGCGCAGTTTGCGGAACACGATCTCCAGGTCCCAGGCTTCGATCTGCGTGCGGCGGTTGAGGTACAGGCCGAACCCCGCGCCGACGTAGAACGGCTCCACCACGCTGATGGCCGCCCATGCCAGTGCATTCCACGCCAGCTTGAGCCACGCCGGCCACTCGATGGCCACCATGCGGAAGGCCGTCTGCATGCTGTCCGGCAGCAGATCCTGCGGCAGGTACATGACGACGGCGACCACGCCTCCCATCACCAGCACGGCCTGGAACAGCAGGCAGATCCAGGTCAGCAGAATCGCGGTGCCATACGCCTGCCCCCCGAGGACGCCACGACGCTGGCGCAGGCGATCGCCCTGGACGCCTTCCAGCAGGTCGATGGGCATGTACAGCGAGCGTACGGGGCTGAAGCGCCGCCAGGTGAGCAGGTGCGGCAGCGTGCGCAGGCCCCATTGCCGCTGCGCTTGCACTGTCTCGCGCGTACCGGGCGCGTTGCCGAACACGGCGCGCGAGATGACGTACAGCGGAATGCGGTCGAAGGCCGGCTTCAGCCACCACATCAGCAGCATGGCCAACCAGAACTGGTCGATCCACCATGCGCCGAGGTTGAGCAGCGCGAACACGGGCAAGGTCAACCAGAGCCATGGCTTCCAGACCGCACCGGCATGCTGGCGCACCAGCGCCATGCCCAGCTCGACGGCCTCCCAGTCCGAGCGCGCCCGCAGGCGAACGGTCAGCTGCTCAATCCTCATCGGCCACCCCGCGTCCGCCGACGCCCAGCCACAGCGCCACCAGTGTCCACAGCACACCGGAAACGCTGTACTTCACCGCAGCCGGGATGGATTGCGTCGATGACCAGAAGGCCTCGATGAACGCGGCCACCAGCAGCATGAAAGCCACGCCCAGGCACAGCCGCGCGCCCTTGGCGCCTGCGCTGGCAAGTGCATCGACGCGCCGCTGCCGTCCCGGTGCCACCAGGCTCAGGCCCAACCGCAGGCCCGCACCGCCGGCCAGCACGATGGCGGTCAGTTCGAACGGCGCATGCCCGCAGACGAAGCGCCACAGCGGGTCGCCATAGCCGATCTGCTGCAGGTGGCCGAACACGGTACCGATACCCACGCCATTGACGATCAGCACGAACAACGCGCCCACGCCCGCCAGCAGTCCACCGGCGAAGGTCCTCAGGCCGATGCTGATGTTGTTCCAGATGTAGTGGCCGAACATCTGCCAGTCGCTGCCGCTCTCGCGCCCCAGCGCATGGCGCGTGTCGCTGGGGTCGTACATGCGCTCGTACATCGCCACCTGTTCGGGCGACACGATGCTGTACACCAGTTCCGGGCGGACCTGCAGCAGCACGAACATCAGCACCAGCGGCACCACGAACACGGCGGCGGCCACCCACATGCACCCGGCCTCGCTCCGCACCAGGCGCGGGAACTCCGCCAGCAGGAAGCGCACCGCGCGCTGCCAGCGCGGTGGCGCCGTCCTGTACATGACGCCGTGGCCCTGCTGCATCAGTGCCTGCAGACGGTCCACCACCACGGGGCTGTAGCCGCGCTTGCGCGCCAGCGCCAGCTGCTGGCAGATGCGGCGGTAGCGTGCCGGCACGTCTTCGTCGGTGAGCACACCGTTGTTGCGTTCGCGGCGCGCGCTGCGGGCGCTGCCACCACGTGCCTGCAACCAGGATTCGAAGGCCAGCCATTCGGGCTGGTGGCGGGCGACGAACTGTTCCTGCCTCATCGCCGCCCCAGCAGCCAGTTGGCCATGCCGTACAGGCGCTGCACGCCGGCCTCTCCACGCGCGCCGGTGACGGGCTCGGCGAGGTTGGCCAGCTCTTCCTGGCGCGAGGGCGTCAGTTGTGGCGCGCGCTCGCCGAACGCCACGATCGCGCCCTGCTCTTCCGGCAGCAGGCGCGCCGGGGGCACGAACACCGTGTTGACGGGTGCCGGCACGTGTTCACGCTCGTTGCCGGCATGCACCACCAGCGTACCGGCCACCATGTCGCCCAAACGACGCGCGTGCGGGTCCGCCAGGCAGGCGACCAGCCCGGCGGCATAGCCGAACGGCAGCATGTCGACGGTGCGCAGCAGGTTGCGCGTAATCGCCGCAAGCCAACCCACCGGCGCGCCATCGGCCGACACCACGCGCAGTCCGAGCGCCTTCTTGCCGGGCGTCTGCCCGTGCCACACGGATTCCAGCACGATGGGATAGGCCCAGAACACAAGGAACAGGCCGATCAGGTACAGCCCTTCACCCACCTTGCCCAGCATGGCCAGCACCATGCCCATGATCATCAGCACGCCGAGCCGGATGGCCAGGTCGATGCCCCACGCCAGCGCGCGCGGCACCGGGCCCGCCGCAGGCAGGTGCAGGCCCACGCCCTCGGGCGTGATGACTTCGCGGTAGGTGTCCAGCATCAGCCGTTCACCATGGGCGCTGCGCCCTTGGCGGCGTGGTGGCCGCGACCGGTCCGATGTGATTGAAGTGGCGTGTTCCGCTGTCCATGCGCCTTCCCCGTGCCTTGCGACTTTAGCCGGCCGCGTCGCGCTTGCCCAGCCGCACTACACTGCGCGCCATCATGGACACGTCCTTTTCCTGTCGCCCGGGCTGCGCGGCCTGCTGCACCGCGCCGTCGATCACCTCGCCCATCCCCGGCATGCCGCACGGCAAGCCGGCGGGCGTGGCGTGCGTGCAACTGGACGATGCATTGCGCTGCCGGCTGTTCGGCAGGCCGGAACGCCCCGCATTCTGCGGCACCCTGAAACCGGGGCCCGACATGTGCGGTGCCAGCCGCTCCGAAGCACTGGCACTGCTTGCCGCGCTTGAGCACGCGACAACGCCCTGAGGCCGGCAAGACGTCACGCCACCTGGGTGGAAATCCACCACGTGGTGCCGCCCGCATCGCGGAAGCCGCCGCGACGGTCGCCGTCGCCCTTTTCCTCCGGCGCCTGCACCGGCTCGGCGCCGACCGCCAACGCACGCGTCCACGTGGCATCGACGTCCGGCACATACAGATGCACATGGCTGGCGATCGCGGGCCAACCATCGGCCGCGTCGGCCAGCATCAGCACGGTGTCATCGATGCGTACTTCCGCATGTCCCAGCCGGCCTTCGCCAACCGGATGCATGCGCAGCGGTTCGGCGTCGAACACGGCGACAAGGAACTCGATGGTGCGTTGCGCGCCGTCGACGACCAGATAGGGCGCGACCGACGTATAGCCTTCCGGTTTCCAGGCCATGCGGCCCTCCTGCGATGCCGGCGCCGAATGCGCCACGCGGCATCATGCCGCAGGCGGTGTTGGTTGCAGGTAATGGTCCTTGAGCCGCACGTAGTGCGCGGCGGAATAATGCAGGCTCTCGATCTCCTTGTCGGTGAGCTTGCGCGCGAAACGGGCGGGATTGCCCAGCCACAGTTCGGCCTCGCCGACCACCTTGCCGGGGCCGAGGACCGCGCCAGCGCCCAGGAAGCCGTACTTCTTCACCGTGGCGCCGTCCAGGATGCAGGCCCCCATGCCGATCAGGCACAGGTCCTCGATGGTGCAGGCGTGGATGATGGTGCCGTGGCCGATGGTGACGTCCGCGCCGATCAGCGTGGGGTACCCGGCCTTGTTGTACGGGCTGTGGTGGCTGACGTGGACGATGGTGCCGTCCTGCACGTTGGTGCGGGCCCCGATGCGGATGAAATTGACGTCGCCGCGCAGGATGCTGCCCGGCCAGACGGACACGTCTTCGGCCAGTTCGACATCGCCGATCACGGTGGCGGCGGGGTCCACGTAGACGCGCGGGCCGGGGACGGGAAAACGGTCAAGATAGGGGCGCAGGGAGGTCATTCGCGCATTGTAGCGAGCAGGCCCGATGCCGCCGGACTACACTCCGGCGTATGGACATGACCGCCACGCCCGACCTGAGCGCCACCCTGCAACGCCTGCGCGAAGCATGGCAGGCGAAGAAGCCCGACCTGGCCCAGCGCCGCGACGACCTGCAGCGGCTGCGCAAGGCGCTGAAGCGGCGGCTGCCGGAGATGGCGGACACCATCGCCGCCGACTTCGGCCATCGCTCGCGTCACGAATCGCTGATCGCCGACGGCATGACCGTGCTCAACGAGATCGACCATCTGGCATCGCACCTGCGCGGATGGATGAAGCCGCGCCGCGTGGGCGTGGGCTGGCGGTTCTGGCCGGCGCGCGCGGAAATCCGCCGCGAGCCGGTCGGCGTGGTGGGCGTGATCTCGCCATGGAACTACCCGGTCAACCTGGCGCTGATTCCGCTGGCCACCGCCATCGCCGCCGGCAACCACGTCTACCTCAAGCCATCCGAACACACGCCGCATACCACCGCCTTCCTGCGCTCGCTGCTGGCGGAGGTGTTCCCGCTGGAGCGCGTCGCGGTCGCCACGGGTGGCGCCGATGTTGCCAGTGCATTCGCCGCGCTGCCGTTCGACCACCTGGTGTTCACCGGCTCCACCGCCGTGGGCCGCAAGGTGATGGCGGCAGCGGCGGCGAACCTGACCCCGCTGACGCTGGAACTGGGCGGCAAGTCGCCGGCCATCGTCTGCGACGACTTCCCGGTGGAACAGGCCGCCGCGCGACTGGCGACCGGCAAGTGGTTCAACGGCGGCCAGACCTGCATCGCACCGGACTATGTGCTGCTGGTGGGTCGAAGCCGCCGCGATGCGCTGGTGCAGGCGCTGCGCGAGCAGGTCGCCGCGCGCTACGGCAACCTGTCCGATGCCGGCGACTTCACCCGCATCATCAACGATGGACAGTTCGCGCGGCTGGAGGGCTACCTGGACGACGCCCGTGCACGCGGCCACGAGGTCGTCGCGCTGGCACAGGCGCACGACCGCGCGGAGCGGCTGTTCGCGCCTTCCCTGGTGATCGAACCCGGCGACGATGCGAAGGTGATGCAGGACGAGATCTTCGGCCCCATCCTGCCGATCCGCACGGTCGGCTCGCTGGACGAGGCCATCGCCTACATCAACGCGCACGACCGGCCGCTGGCCTTGTATCCCTTCAGCCACGACCGCGCGCGGGTGGAGAAGATCCTGCACAGCACGCTGGCTGGCGGCGTCACCGTCAACGACACCGTGCTGCACTTCGGCATCAATGCGCTGCCGTTCGGCGGCATCGGCCCCAGCGGCATGGGCGCCTACCACGGGCGCGCGGGGTTCGACGCGATGAGCAAGGCGCTGCCGGTACTGTGGCAACCGCGGTGGGCCGGCAGCGACCTGCTGAAGCCGCCCTACTCCAAAGTAGCGCGGTTCATCGACTTCATCATTCGCTGAGCCGGTCCGTTGCATTGCGGGCGGCGTTGGTCCGCGTCCTCGTCGAGAATCGTCGCTCCCGTTCGTCGAACGGAATGACCCCCTGCTGACGGACCGCTATGTCGACCACCGCCGTACCCGCCAAAGCCACCCGCCGCGAATGGATCGGGCTGGCCATCATCGCGCTGCCCTGCATGGTCTATGCGATGGACCTGACCGTGCTGAACCTGGCCCTGCCTGCCATCAGTGCCGAACTCGACCCCACGGCCAGCCAGTTGCTGTGGATCGTCGACGTGTACGGCTTCCTGGTGGCCGGCTTCCTGATCACGATGGGCACGCTGGGTGATCGGCTCGGCCGGCGCAAGCTGCTGCTGATCGGCGCTGCGGCGTTCGCCGCAGCGTCGGTGATGGCGGCGTTCTCGCGCAGTGCCGAGATGCTGATCGCGATGCGAGCGCTGCTGGGCGTGGCTGGCGCCACGCTGGCGCCTTCGACGATGTCGCTGATCCGCAACATGTTCCATGACGAACACGAACGCCAGTTCGCGATCGGCGTATGGATCGCGGCGTTCTCGGTCGGCGGCGCCATCGGGCCCCTGGTCGGCGGCGTGCTGCTGCAATGGTGGTGGTGGGGCGCGGCCTTCCTGGCGGCGGTGCCGGTGATGGTGCTGCTGCTGGTGCTGGGCCCGAAGCTGTTGCCGGAGTACCGCGACCCTGATGCCGGCAAGCTGGATCCGCTCAGCATGGTGCAGTCGCTGTTCGCGGTGCTCGCCGTGGTCTACGGCCTGAAGCGGATCGCGGAGTACGGTTCCGATGTGCGCGGCATCGTCGTGCTGCTGGTCGGCATTGCGCTGGGCGTGCTGTTCGTGCGCCGGCAGAAGCACCTCGCGTACCCGTTCCTCGACGTGACCCTGTTCCGGCGGCCGGCGTTCTCCGCGGCCATCGTCGCCTATGCACTGGCCGGCCTGTCGATGATGGGCGTGTACATCTTCATGACCCAGTATCTGCAGCTGGTACTGGGACTCACGCCGCTCCAGGCCGGCATCGCGACGGTGCCGTGGTCGCTGTGCTTCACCGTCGGCTCGCTGCTCGCGCCGCGACTGGCCCGCCATTGGGGTGCGCGACGGGTGATGGTGCGGGGCCTGCTGTTCGCCGCCCTGGGTTTCGGTATCACCGCACTGGTCGTGCCACCGTACGGGCTGTGGATCCTGATCGCCGGCATGCTGGCGATGAGCCTGGGCATGGCACCGGTGTTCACGGTGGGCAACGAGCTGATCATCACCACCGCGCCGCCGGAACGGGCAGGCGCAGCCTCGGCGCTGGCGGAAACCAGCGCGGAGCTGAGCGGCGCGCTCGGCATCGCCGTGCTCGGCAGCGCCGGCATGCTCGCCTACCGGCTGTGGCTCGACCCCGCCCTGCCCGCGACGCTGGGTGACGCCGACGCGACACGCGCACTGTCCACGTTGGGCGGCGCGGTCGCGGTAGCCGGCGAACTGGGAGGCCAAGCCGGGACGCTGGTCGGTGACACCGCACGTGCCGCGTTCACCGGCGCCATGCGCGCCATCGCATTGTTCGGCATGGCCATGATGCTGCTGGCCGCCTGGATGTCGGCACGACTGATGCGCGACGGCGAGGGTGCCGCACATGCCGCCGTGGCCGACGAAGGGGCCAGCGCCTGACCGGCGTGCCTGGCTTAGAATCGCCGTCATGAAGATCGCCAGCTGGAACGTCAATTCGCTCAACGTGCGCCTGCCGCACCTCACGCAATGGCTGGGTGCGTTCGCGCCGGACATCGTGGGGTTGCAGGAAACCAAGCTGGAGGACCACCGCTTCCCGGATACCGCGCTGGCGGAGCTCGGCTACCGCAGCGTGTTCGCCGGACAGAAGACCTACAACGGCGTGGCACTGCTTTCGCGCGAACCCGTCAGCGATGTGCAGATCGGCATACCGGGCTTCGAGGACGAGCAGAAGCGCGTGATCGCCGCGACCGTGGGCGAGGTCCGCATCGTGAACCTGTACGTGGTCAACGGCCAGGACGTGGGTACCGACAAGTACGCCTACAAGCTGCGCT
>NZ_CAMPJD010000004.1 GCF_946886695.1 uncultured Pseudoxanthomonas sp.
GCGGAGCCGGCCGGTAAGCCGGGTTCTGTCGTGGACAGTCATTCCTCTAGGCGCAACGTCACCGTTACGCTCAAGCAACCTACCCGGACCCGACGCGGGCCGCGCCATGAGGTCCCTATTTGGTCTTGCTCCCGGTGGGGTTTGCCGTGCCGGTCCGTTGCCGGACTCGCGGTGCGCTCTTACCGCACCATTTCACCCTTGCCGTCCTGTCGAAACAGTCTTAGGCGGTATCTTTCTGTTGCACTTTCCGTCGGCTCGCGCCGCCCAGGCGTTACCTGGCACCGTGCCCTGTGGAGCCCGGACTTTCCTCGGCATTGTTTCCAATGACGCGACTGTCTGGCCGGCTCCGCCGCGTGCATTGTCGCACAGACAACCCGCCTGGCCGACCGTTGCGATCATCGCAACGCATGCAACGCCATCCCGGCAAGCGGCATCACCACGATCATCCAGCCCACCGGCAAGCGGCCCCACACCAGCGCAGCGAAGCCCGCAACGACGACCACGACATCGGCGACGCCCGACACCGCGCCGGACCACAGCGGACCGCATAACGCCGCGAGCAGCAGGCCGACCACGGCGGCGTTGATGCCTGCCAGCGCACGCCGCATCCCGGGCAAACCAACGATCCGCTGCCAGAACGGCAACGCACCGAGCACCAACAGCCACGCCGGCAGGAAGACCGCAATCAGGGCCAGCGTCCCACCCGCCCATCCTCCGGGACCGGCATCCATCGCGGCCCCGAGATAGCCGGCGAAGGTGAACATGGGTCCCGGCATTGCCTGCACGGCACCATAGCCGGCAAGGAAAGCGTCCTGCGACAGCCAGCCCGGCACCACCACACCCGATTGCAGCAGGGGCATCACGACGTGGCCACCGCCGAACACCAGTGCGCCCGCGCGGTAGAACACACCGGACACGCCCGCCAGCGAGTCCGCTCCCCACCACGACGCCACCAGCAGCCCGGCGAACGCCACCAGCGCCAGCACGCCCACCCGTCGCGACGGCACGGCCTGCATGCGCACCGACGACGAAGTGGTTTCGCCAACCTGAAGCCCCAGCCCCACCAGCGCACCGACGACGATCACCGCCACCTGCATGCCTGCCATCGGCCAGGCGACCAGCGCCGCCGCGCACGCCAGCATCAGCAGCCACGTGGCGGTGCGCCGGCAGAACGCGCCCGCCATGCCCCACACCGCCTGTGCGACAACCACGACCGCCAGCAACTTGAACCCGTGGATGAGGCCCTCCGGCACCACGTCGCGCCACTGCGACAGGCTGGCGCCCAGCGCCACCATCAGCAGCGCGGAGGGAAGCGTGAAGCCACACCAGGCAGCCAGCGCGCCAGGCAGGCCGGCGCGGCCCAATCCCACCACCATTCCCACCTGGCTGCTGGCTGGTCCGGGCAGCAACTGGCACAGGGCGACGATATCGGCGTACTCGGCCTCGCCCAGCCACCGGCGGCGCACGACGAAGGCTTCCCGGAAATATCCCAGGTGCGCGATGGGGCCCCCGAACGAGGTCAGACCCAGCCGCAGGAAGATCAGGAAGACGCGCCAGGCCTCCATCACGTCAGCCGCGTCGGCCTCGCGCCGTCATTCTGCGCCGGCCTTCATTCCGTACAGCGCCTTGCGCGGCGCACCGGTGATCTCGGCTGCGAGCTTGGCGGCGGCGGACGGCGGCAGGTGCGCGTTGAGCAGGGCATAGACGCGGCGCCCTTCCACGAGTTGCGCACTTTCATCGTCCGCGGCGCCCTGCACCATCACCACGAACTCACCCTTGCGCTGGTTGTCATCGGCATCGACCCGCGCCTGCAGCTCGGCGAGCGTGCCATCCAGTACGGTCTCGAACAGTTTGGTCAGCTCACGCGCGATCACGGCGGGGCGGTCGGCGCCAAAGGCCATGCCCATGTCCGCGAGGGATTCGGCGATGCGGTG
Organism: uncultured Pseudoxanthomonas sp.; assembly: GCF_946886695.1. Next base: position 1,935 of record NZ_CAMPJD010000004.1, read on the forward strand.
CGAGGACTCGTAGAAGACCAGCGTGCGCGCCTCGCCCGCCAGGCGCTGCAGCTGCTCCCGCCGCGCGGACGCTTTGGCAGGCAGGAAACCTTCAAACGTGAAGCGGTCACTCGGCAGCCCGGCCACGCTCAGCGCCGCGATGGCCGCGCACGCGCCCGGCAATGGACTGACCTTGATGCCCGCCGCACGCGCCGCGCGCACCAGGCGGAAACCCGGATCGCTGACGAGTGGCGTACCGGCATCGCTGATCAACGCCAGCGAGTCGCCGGCCAGCAAACGCTCGACCACGCGCTGCGACAGCGCGTCCTCGTTGTGCTCGTGCAGTGCGACCAGGGGGGTGGAAACGCCGAAATGCGACAGCAACTGGCCGCTGCGCCGGGTGTCTTCCGCACAGATCGCCGCAACGCTGCGCAGCGTCTCCAGCGCGCGTGGCGTGAGGTCGCCCAGATTGCCGATCGGCGTGGCAACGATGAACAAGGTTCCGGCAGGCATTCCAGTGGGGCTCGATGGCTGAGGGTAGAATCGTAGCCGGTTCCCCTGCCCGAACGCCGATGCCGCCCATGAACCCGCCTGTTGCAAGCATGCTTTCCGTACGCATCCGCCCCGCAAGGGCCCTGCTCGCGCTGCTGCTGACCGCGTTGCTGGCCAGTTGTGCCACCACGCCCGGCGCCGGACCCACGCCATCGGCGGTGCGCTTCGCCCCGGCCTTCGGCAACGCCGCGACACTGGCCCGGCAGGACGCCATCCTGAGCGGGCAGGCGCGCAGCGACAACGCGCGTGAGATCGACCGCCTGCTCGCCACGCTGGACGACGCCACGCTCGCTCGCGACGCCGCGGCATTGCCGGCCGGCGATCCGCTGTACAACTTCGCCGGTCGCGCGCTGCAGCGCCGCGGCCTGCCGCTGCCGCGCCCGTTCGACCGCGGCACGCAATGGCATTTCGATGCGGGCAACCGCCCGCCTGCGGATGCCGACGGCTACCGGCCCCCAATGAAGGTGGCCGTCCTGCTCCCGCTTTCCGGCAACCTCGCCACCGCCGCGGCGCCCGTCCGCGACGGCCTGCTGGCGGGTTACTACGGCGAACACCGCCGCCGCCCCGACGTGCAGTTCTACGACACCACGGGCACAGCGGCCGGTGCGACCGCCGCCTACGCGCGCGCGGCGGCCGAAGGTGCCGATTTCGTGATCGGCCCGCTCGGCCGCGACGAAGTCAGTGCGCTCTTCCAGCAACCACAGCTCGCTGTCCCGATGCTGGTGCTGAATCGCGGCGTGGTGGCACCGCCGGACGGCAAGGCGGGCTTCTCGCTGGCCCCTGAAGACGACGGCCTGGCAGCAGCGGAGTATCTGCTGGCGCGTGAGCGCCGCATGACGCTGATCATCGAGGGCAGCGACGACAATGGACGCCGTGCATCCCAGGCGTTCCGCGAGCGCTTCAGCGAACGCGGCGGCAAGGTCACGCGGGTGATCAGCGTCGCGGAAACCCCTGGCGACCTGTCGACCCTCCTTGCGACCGCTTCGCAGGAAGGCGTGGATTCGGTTTTCCTGGCAGTACGCGGTGGCACGGCACGCGCCCTGACCCCGCAGTTGGCACTGGCCGGCCTGGGAGGCAAGACGCGCGTGGGCACCTCGCAGCTGACCTCGGGCACCGGCAAGCCGGTGGAAGACATGGCGCTGGACGGCATCGCCTTCCCGACCGAAACCTGGACCTCACGCGGCGTGCCGGCACTGCCCGCCGCCAGCGTGACCGGCGAACGCGTGCCCACCGCACGTGGTCCCGCCGCACGGCTGTTCGCGTTCGGCTATGACGCCTGGCTGCTGACCGCCTATCTGGAGAAGTTGGCATTGGGGGCGAACACCGAGATCCGCGGCGCCACGGGGCGCCTGCAACTGGACGGCTTCGGCAACGTGGTGCGCACACCTTCGTGGTCGGTATTCAGTGGCGGCCAGGCCGTGCCCGTGGCGGATGGCGGTTGACCGCAGGAAACGAGGGCAAGCCGTCGAAGCAGCGGCGCGCGAGTTGCTGCGCCGCGCCGGCCTGACCGATCTGGCTGCCAATGCCCTTTACCGCGGCGGTGAACTGGATCTGGTGATGCGGGACGCCACGCGCCCCGGCACGCCGACCGTGGTATTCGTGGAAGTGCGCTACCGCCAATCGCAGCTTTTCGGTGGAGGCGCGGCATCGGTCGATGCCGGCAAGCGCCGCCGCCTGGTGCATGCGGCCCTGCGCTTCCTCCAGGACCATCCCGCCCTCGCAGATGCGCCCTGCAGGTTCGACGTGATCGACGCGCAGGGCGACCCCGCCGCGCCCCGGCTCACCTGGATCCGTGACGCGTTCCGCGCCGACGAAATCTGAGCCGTGCAGGCCGCGCCTACAATGACGGCGTGAATTCCTCCCTGCCCCTCGACCTGCACGAAGCCCTGTCCGCCCGCCTGGGGGACGATTGGCTCACCGGCGACGCCTGCCGCCCTTATGGCGGCGACGATTCGCGCCAGTGGGCCATGCCATGGGCCGTCGCCTTGCCGCGCACTTACGAAGACGTGGTAGCCGTGGTACGCGCATGCCGCGCTCACCGCATCGCCATCGTTGCGCGCGGTGCCGGCACGGGGACCACAGGTGCGGCCGTACCCACGCAGGGGGCCGTGGTGGTTTCGTTCGAACGCATGGATCGTATCGTCGAGGTGCGCGCCGCCGACCGCTGCGTGGTGGTACAGCCAGGCGTGCTCAATGGCGACCTGCAGCAGGCGCTCGCACCGCATGGCCTGTTCTGGCCGCCCGATCCCTCCAGCGCCGACCTCTGCAGCGTGGGCGGCAATCTCGCCACGAATGCGGGCGGCCCGCGCGCGGTGAAGTACGGCACCGCACGCGACAACGTGCTCGGCCTGGTCGCCGTGACCGGTGCGGGTGAACTGATCCGCTGCGGTGGTGCCTACACCAAGGACGCGACGGGTTACGACCTCACCCACCTGCTCGTCGGCAGCGAGGGCACCCTGGCGCTGATCGTGGAAGCAACCCTGAAGCTGGCGCCGCGACCACGTGCGCAGGCCGGACTGCGCGTGCTCTATCGCGACGCAGCCACGGCCGCGGCGGCGGTGTCGCGCATCATGGCGCGCCCGGCGACGCCGACCATGCTGGAATTCATGGACCGCAGCGCCATCGCGTTGATCCGGCGCAACGGCAGCGATGTGCCCGAGGCGGGTGCGATGCTGCTGGTCGAAGCCGACGGCGATGACGACACGCTGCCGTATTCGCTGCAGGCATTGGCCGACGCCGCCGAAGGCGATGGCATGCTCACGCTGGACGTCGCGCAGGACGGTACCGCACGCGACCGGTTGTGGGCCGCGCGGCGCGCCCTGTCGCCGGCGCTGCGCACCATCAAACCCGGCAAGATCAACGAGGACGTGGTGGTGCCGGTGTCGCGCATTCCGGATCTGGTGGCGGCCATGGAAGCACTGTCGGTCGAGGCCGCGCTGCCGATCGTCGTGTTCGGCCACGCCGGCAACGGCAACCTGCACGTCAACATCATGTACGACGACGGTGACGCCGCCGAGACGGCACGCGCGCATGCGGCCTTGTCGAAGGCCTTCGCGCGCGTGCTGGCGCTGGGCGGCACGCTGTCCGGCGAACACGGCATCGGCCTGAGCAAGCGGGATTTCATGGCGGATGCGTTCAACGTGGCGACGCTCGACGCGATGCGTGCGATCAAAGCCGCGCTCGACCCCGACGACATCCTGAACCCCGGCAAGGTCCTGCCACCGCGGAAGCCCATGTAGGAGCGACGTGAGTCGCGACCGCGCGCCATGCGCGCCGGGAAAGCCACCGACAGACGTCTGCCGTTCCCTCTTGCGCCTGATGCCGGGCCACGAACGCCGACGACGTGCGGTCGCGACTCACGTCGCTCCTACAACAGCCTCAGGGCTTCGCGAAGTGGTCGTAACCGCGGCGCGACGGCGACCATGGCCGGCCATCGGCGCGCACCGCCTGCACACCCTCACCTGCCGCAATGCGACCGATGCGGGTGATCCGCAGGCCGAGTTGGGATGACACGGCGTCGACGCCTGCGCGCGCATCCGTCGGTGCGGTGAAGCAGAGTTCGTAGTCATCGCCACCGCTCGCCTGCAACGGCACGCGCGTCGCTTCATCGAACGTCGCCATCAACGCATCCGACGCCGGCAATGCGTCGATGTCGACCTGCGCGCCCACATCGCTCCGCGACGAGATATGGCCGAGATCGGCCAGCAGTCCATCGGAGACATCGACGCAGGCAGTGGCGATGCCCCGCAGCGCGCGACCCGCTTCCACACGTGGCGTGGGACGATCCAGGCGCGCACGCAGCGCATGAGCCGGTTCGCGCTCAAGCAACGCCAAGCCGCCCGCCGCATCGCCGAGCGTGCCGGTGACCCAGACGTCATCGCCAGCGCGCGCGCCGTCGCGGCGCAAGGCACGACCGGGCTCGACCAGACCCATCGCCGTCACCGAGATCGACAGTGGACCCCGCGTGGTGTCACCCCCGACCAGCGCGATGCCGTGGCGCCCTGCCAGATCCAGGAAGCCATCGAGAAAGCCGTCGATCCACGCCGTATCTGACCGGGGCAACGACAGCGACAACGTGCACCATGCGGGTTTGGCACCCATCGCGGCGAGATCGGACAGGTTCACCGCCAGCGCCTTCCAGCCGATGTCGGCCGCTGCGCTGTCGTCGGGAAAATGGACGTCGGCATTCAAGGTGTCGGCGGTGACGACGAGCTGCAGGCCCGGCGGCGGCGCCAACAGCGCAGCGTCGTCGCCGATGCCGAGCACGATGTCGGCGCGCGTCCCCACGCGGGCACGGATGCGGGCGATCAGGTCGAACTCGCCGGCACTCATGGCGGCGTCAGGCGCGCGATCGCGCAAAGTCGACGGCGGACTGGATCGCCGCACGTGCCTGCGGGCTGTTCTTCCAGCAGCTGGAACCCGTCAGCCCGGCCGCATTGGCGACGATCTCCGACGGCTCGGCGGCGGCCAGTTGCCGCAACGAGGCGATGCCCATCTGCTCCAGCCGTTGCACGACGGTGGGACCGACGCCCTTCAGCGCGAGCAACGCCTCGCGCTCTTCCACAGCAAACCGTGCGTCGCCACCCGACACGTCAGCGTCGCGCCTGCGCCTCGGCGGGCCGCCATTCGACGGCGGCGTGGTCGAGCACGCCGTTGATGTACGTGTGACCGTGTTCGGAACCGAAACGCTTGGCGGTCTCGATGGCCTCGTTCAGCACCACGCGGTACGGCACATCGAGGCGGTGGATCAGTTCGTAGGCGGCGATGCGCAAGACCGCGCGTTCGATGGGATCGACCTCTTCCACGGTGCGGTCGAGGAACGGCAGCAGTGCCTCGTCCAGCGAAGCGCGATGCCTCACCACGCCACGCACCAGGTCCTCGAAATACTCCAGGTCGGCGATCTCGTGCGCCTGCTCATGTGCGAACTGCGCGATGACCTGGCCGACTTCGCCTCCCGACATCTGCCACGCGTAGACGGCCTGCAGCGCACGCCGGCGCGCGCGCGCGCGCGTGACCGGATCGACGCCGTCCTTGCGGTGGGGATGATGTTGTCGGCTCACGTCGGCTCCTGCGGTTCTTGGGTTACGGTAACTGTTCCAGCAACTGCGCCATCTCGATGGCGGCCAGCGCGGCTTCTTCGCCCTTGTTGCCATGGCTGCCACCGGCGCGGGCCTCGGCATCCTCGATACGTTCCACAGCCAGCACGCCATTCAGCACCGGCACGCCGGTGTCCAGCTGCACGCGCATCAGGCCTTCGGCGCAGCGGTCGGCGACGTGCTCGTAGTGGCGGGTGTCGCCACGGATCACGCAGCCCAGCGCGATGATCGCGGCATGGTCGCCCGCGGCGGCGAGCCGCGCGGCAGCCAGCGGGATCTCCCACGCACCGGGCACGCGCACCACGTCGATCGCTTCCTCGCCCACACCGTTGCCGGCGAGGCTCTGGCGCGCGCCGGCCACCAGCACATCGGTGATGCGGGGATTCCAGCGGCTGGCGATGATCGCGAAGCGGGCGCCGTCGGGCGCGCGCAGATCGCCTTCGTAGTGGGACATGGCGGGTTCCTTGGGGGTGGGCAAGTCTACCAGCCGGGGCGGCGGCGGGTCCGTTCCGGCGGGTCAGGGTTGGACGTACTCGACTACGTCCAGGCCGAAACCGGCCAGGCCGACCTGCCTACGCGGCGTGCCCAGCACGCGCAACCGGCCCAGGCCGAGGTCGGCCAGGATCTGCGCGCCGGCGCCGTTGCGGCGCCACTGGCCCACGTCCTTGGCGTTGGCCTGCACCTCGGGTTGCTTGCGCAGGCGCGCCAGCAAAGCCTCGGCGCTGCGCGGTTCGGCCAGTACGACCATCACGCCCTGCCCTTCGGCCGCGATCGCGCGCAGCGCGTCGGTGGCGTGCACGCCGAAGTCGTCGCGCCGCCAGTGCAGCAGGTCGCTCAGCGGATTCTCCACCTGCACGCGCACCAGCGTGGGCGTCGCCTTGTCCGGCGTTCCACGGACCAGCGCAAAATGCAGGTCGTGCGCGATGCGGTCGCGGTAGGTGACCAGCCGGAACGGGCCAAACTCGGTCTCGATGTCGCGCTCGTCGATGCGCTCCACCGTGTGTTCGGTGGCCAGCCGGTAGGCGATCAGGTCGGCGATGGAGCCCATCTTCAGGCCATGCTCGCGCGCGAACACTTCCAGTTGCGGGCGACGCGCCATGCTGCCGTCGGGATTCAGCACTTCCACCAGCACCCCGGCCGGCTCCAGCCCGGCGAGCATCGGCAGGTCATTGGCGGCCTCGGTGTGGCCGGCACGCGTCAGCACGCCACCGGGCTGGGCGATGAGCGGGAAGATGTGGCCGGGCTGGCTGAGGTCGGCCGGCCTGGCATCCGGCCGCACCGCCGTGCGCACTGTGTGGGCGCGGTCATACGCGGAAATGCCGGTGGTGACGCCTTCGGCCGCTTCGATGCTGACGGTGAAGTTGGTGTGGAACTGCGCGGTGTTGTGCTGGACCATCGGCGCCAGGCCGAGTTGCGCGCAACGCTCGCGCGTCAGCGACAGGCAGACCAGACCGCGCGCATGCGTGACCATGAAGTTGATGTCGGTCGGTTTCACCAACTCGGCGGCCATGATCAGGTCGCCTTCGTTCTCGCGGTCCTCATCGTCGACGATGACGACCATGCGGCCGTTGCGGATTTCTTCCAGCAGTTCGGGAATGGGGGAAAAAGACATCGGTTCGATACTCGGATAGCGGAAGAGAGGTCGTCATCCCTGCGAAGGCTGGGATGCACGTTGACGTTGTTCCTTTGCTGCCAGGACAAACGGAGAATCAAGATCAAGATGGATCCCAGCCTTCGCTGGGATGACGGTGAGGCATGACGCACGGGGCCTGGATGCCACTCAGCGCGCGCCCATCAAACGCTCCACGTAGCGCGCCACCAGATCGATTTCCAGGTTCACCGCATTGCCGACGGCGGTCTGCGAGAAGGCGGTGTGCGAGACGGTATGCGGGATCAGCGCAACCTCGAATCCCTCGCCATCCACCTCGTTGACCGTCAGGCTCACGCCATCCACACAGATCGAACCCTTCTTCGCGATGTACTTCAGCAGGGGTGTCGGTGCGCGGAAGCGCCAGCGCTGCGCGCGCGCATCTTCATGGATCGACAGCACGCGGCCGACGCCGTCGATGTGGCCGCTGACCAGGTGACCACCCAGGCGGTCGGTCGGGCGCATCGCGCGCTCCAGGTTGACCAGCGCGCCTTCGCCCAGGCTGCCAAGCGTGGTCAGCGACAGGGTTTCGGTGGACGCATCGGCCTGGAAGCTCGATGCATCGAAGGCGATGACGGTCAGGCACACGCCATTCACCGCGATGCTCTCGCCGAGTTGCACGGCGTCGAACGGCAGCGTGCCCACGGCCACGGTCAGGCGGACGTCGCCGCCCACGGGTTCCAGCGCGGCGATGCGACCTATGCCCTCGATGATGCCGGTGAACATCAGCAGGCCTCCAGCAGGAGGACGGGGAAAGCACAGGGAATCGTGGAAGGCATGGAACGTCTCTCGCTGAAACGGAGCGGAGACGCCTCCGGGCGCGAAGGCAGGCGCACGACGCCACGCTCGCGCATGGCCCGGCGATGCCGTCTTCTTTCATCCGGACTATGACCGTCGGCTCCGGCATCTGACCGGATCTGCTGACCCTTCGGCGACATTGGAAAGTCCGCACAAGGATGTGCGGGCTCTTGCGAGGGACTCGCATGTCACCTAGGCGCTCGCGGGCTCGTCGCTAGGCGACCTACCGCCGGTGGGGAATTGCACCCCGCCCTGAAGACGTCGTTGGTGGTATGCCGGCGAACCGGCGGGGCATTCTACCGCCTCGATCCGGCGAAGGCCCTGAACGCAGCGTTCCGCATCGCTGGGGGAGGGGCTTCAGCCCCAATGCTTCCGGCTGCGCTACGGACGGAAAACCGCCGGTCGGGGCTGAAGCCCCTCCTACACGGGCTTCCTGCGGAGGTGCAGGATCAGCGGCCAGCGCATGGTGCGGACGCGCTGCGGATCGCCCCAGACTTCGGCCAGCGCCGGGGTATGGGCGTAGACCGGGTCCTCGCCGGTCGCGGCGCGATAGCTGCCGGTCGCCGACAGGCTGCCGAAATAGCCCAGCAATGTGGGCAGGTTCCATTCGGCGGTCAGCCACAGGCGCGGCGTGGGCACGATCTCGAACGGCCACACGTAGTCGCCGTACCCCATGTCCACGTCGGCGCGTTCGGGCGGCCAGTAGGGGTCGATATCGTCGCGGACCTTTTCGGCGACCTCGGCCAGGTCGTCTTCGAAAATGATGTCCTGGTAGGTCCATGCCGCGAGCACGCCGCCCGGCCGCAATACGCGCTCGCAGGTGGCGAAGAAGCGGTAGCGGTCGAACCAGTGCAGCGCCTGCGCAACGGCGACCAGGCCCACACTGAGATCCGGCAAAAGGGTGTCTTCAGCAGGTTCGACCGCCAGACTGACGTTGCTGCCGGCCTGGGCCTGCGCCCAGTGACGCTCGATCTGCGCCGCGCTGGGATCAGTGGCATGCACATGGGCGAAACGCGCCGCCAGGCCGCGCGTGGCCTGCCCGCTGCCGGCGCCCGGCTCCCACACCTGTGCGCTGGCCGGCACGACCGAGGCGATCACGTCGTACAGCGCCTCCGGGTAGGTAGGCCGCGAGGTGAGATAGACGTCGGCGACGCCGGAAAAATGATCCTTGAAAGCCATTCTGGCGGGCGGTCAGCGGGCTGGTTGCAGCAGGAGGCGGTGATCTTCGCCAATCATGCGGCTGTCCACAATCTCCAGCTTCAGGTGCTCCGCCATCGTCTGGATGCCCAACCCGCCGAACAGAGGCCGGGCCTGGTCACCCAGCAGCATCGGCGCAACGTACAGCAGCACCTCGTCTGCCAGCCCTGCGGCGAGGAAAGCGCCTGCCAGCGTGGCGCCGGCCTCGGCGTGCACCTCGTTGATGCCGCGCTGGGCCAGCAGCTCCAGCACCGCCTTCAGGTCGAAATTGCTGCCGGTCGCGGGCGCCACCACGCGCGGCACGTCGACATCGCGGGGGGGTTTGGCGTCAGCCGCATGGATGTAGAGCGTCGGCGCCCCGCCCTGCCGCACATTGCCGCGCGCCACGGTGGCGAGCCCGGGGTCGAGCACCACCCGCAGCGGCGGCTCGAATGCCGTGTCGTCGCCGAAGCGCACGGTGAGCGACGGATCATCCGCCAGCACAGTGCCGGCGCCGGTCAGGATGGCGCCGGCACGGGCGCGCCAACGCATCACGTCGCGGCGGGAGGCTTCGCCACTGATCCACTTGGAATCCCCATTCGCCATCGCCGTGCGGCCATCCAGGCTGGTCGCCAGCTTTACCCGCATCCACGGCCGGCCACGCTCCACGCGCGACAGGAAACCCCGGTTCAACCGGCGCGCCTGCGCCTCCATCAACCCGGCCTGCACGTCGATGCCGGCCGCGCGCAACCGGTCGAAGCCGGCTCCGTCGACTTGCGGGAAGGGGTCGCGCATCGCGGCGACGACGCGCGTCACGCCAGCAGCGACCAACGCCTCCGCACAGGGACCGGTGCGGCCGGTATGCGCGCAGGGCTCCAGCGTGACGTAGGCCGTCGCGCCCTTTGCGCGCTCGCCCGCCGCCTGCAGCGCGAACACCTCCGCGTGCGGGCCCCCGGCCTTCTGGTGCCAGCCTTCACCCGCGATCTCCCCACCCTGCGCGATCACGCAACCCACCATCGGGTTCGGACGCGTGATGTACGCCCCGCGCTCGGCCAGACGCAACGCACGCGCCATGCAGGTGTGATCCAGGGAGGAAAAAGCGAATTCGGTCATGCGTCATCCACGCGGCACGTCAGGGTCATGTGAACCAGTATGCGCCACGCGCTGCGCGGGCCGGATGGACATCACCACCACCGGTGTCCCATGCAGCGACGTGCGCTCATCGACCTGCCAGCCCAGCGAGGCGTAGAAATCCTCATGCCACAGGGTAAACAGCCGGAGCACTGCCACGCCTTCCTGCGCAGCATGCGCAACGGCGGCATCCACCAGGACCCGTCCACCGCCACGACCGCGCGCCTCCGGCAATACGAACAGGCTGCCCAGCCAGGGACTGCCACGATCCTGCAGCGCCGGCGCATCCTCCAGCAGCAGACTGACAGACCCCAGCAGCGCCCCGTCATCCATCAGCAACAGTGTCGTTGGCACCGACGTGCGCGCCGCGTGATCCTCCAGCTCATCGGTGGCCGCCTGCAGGGTCCAGTCGTCGTACAGGCCGCCCCATTCGGCGTGGTGCCACGCGGCAAGCGCAGGTATGTACTGCCGGTGCCGTCCGATCCACTCGATACGCACGACTCAGCGCTTCTTGTTCTTGTCCGCGTGCTTGTCGAACGGGACCACATCGCCGCCCAGCAGCGAGAGCTGGCCGGCGCCCGCAGGCAGGTCGCGCTCCAGCTTCTCGATCTCCTCGCGGAAATCGGCCACGTCCTCGAAACTGCGGTAGACCGAGGCGAAGCGCACGTAGCCCACATGGTCGAGCTTCCGCAGCTCGTTCATGACGAACTCGCCGATCTTGCGCGAGGCGATCTCGCGCTCGCCACTCATGCGGATGGCATGGATCACCGCGCGTACGGCCGCTTCGATCTGTTCTTCGGATACCGGCCGCTTCTGCAGCGCGCGGTCGAAGCCGGCACGCAGCTTGCGCGCATCGAAGGTGTCGCGGCGGCCATCGCCCTTGATGACCGCCGGCAGCTTGATCTCGATGTTCTCCAGCGTGGAGAACCGCTCCCCGCACGCCTCGCACTCACGGCGACGACGGATCGTCGCGCCGTCTTCGGACACGCGCGAATCGATGACGCGCGTGTCGGTGTGCTGGCAGAAGGGACAGTGCATCGTCGATCAGCCGTAGACGGGATACTTCCGGCACTGCGCGGTCACGTTGTCGCGGACCTTCGCCAGCACCGCCTCATCAGTGGGCGCGTCGAGCACGTCGCAGATCCAGTTGGCCAGATCGGTGCAATCCTGCTCGCCATAGCCGCGCGTGGTCACCGCGGGGGTGCCGATGCGCAGGCCAGAGGTCACGAAGGGCTTGCGCGGGTCGTTCGGCACGGAGTTCTTGTTGACGGTGATGTGCGCCTTGCCCAGCGCTTCTTCCGCGTCCTTGCCGCTGACGTCCTTGCCGATCATGTCGACCAGCATCAGGTGGTTCTCGGTGCCGCCAGAGACGATCTTGTAGCCGCGCGCGATGATCGTCTTCGCCATCGCCTGGGCGTTCTTCACCACCTGCGCCTGGTAGGCCTTGAACTCCGGCTCCAGCGCTTCCTTGAAGGCCACGGCCTTGGCCGCGATGACATGCATCAGCGGACCGCCCTGGATACCCGGGAAGACGATGCTCTGCAGCTTCTTCTCGATCTCCTCGCCGGCGCCCTTCGCCAGGATGATGCCGCCGCGCGGGCCGCGCAGCGTCTTGTGGGTGGTCGAGGTGACCACGTGGGCGTGCGGTAGCGGGTTCGGATAGACGCCGGCGGCGACCAGGCCCGCCACGTGTGCCATGTCGACGAACAGGTAAGCGCCGACCTTGTCGGCGATGGCGCGGAAGCGCGCCCAGTCGACGACCTGCGAATAGGCCGAGAAACCGGCCACGACCATCTTCGGCTTGTGCTCCAGCGCCAGCCTCTCGACTTCGTCGTAATCGATCAGGCCCTGGTCGTTTACCCCGTACTGGATGGCATTGAAGAGCTTGCCTGACGCGTTGACCTTGGCGCCGTGGGTCAGATGGCCGCCGTGGGCCAGGCTCATGCCCAGGATGGTGTCGCCCGGCTGCAACAGGGCGAAATACACGGCCTGGTTGGCCTGCGAGCCGGAGTGCGGCTGCACGTTGGCGTAGTCGGCACCGAACAGCTGCTTCACACGGTCGATCGCCAGCTGCTCGGCGATGTCCACGTATTCGCAACCGCCGTAGTAACGCTTGTGCGGGTAGCCCTCGGCATACTTGTTGGTCAGCACGCTACCTTGGGCCTCCAGCACGCGCGGGCTGGCGTAGTTCTCGCTGGCGATCAGCTCGACGTGATCCTCTTGGCGGCGCGCCTCGTGGGCGATGGCCTGGGCCAGTTCGGGATCGTAGGTTTCGATGCGGGCGTCGCGCGGGAACATCGGGTCTCCGGGGCAGGTCGGGCGGGAGGCCCGATTGTAGCCCGCCGGGGACCCCTCGGACGAAGCCGTACCGGCCGCTGCCACCCGGCCCCTGAAAGCGAAAAGCGCGCCGGAGCGCGCTTTTCGGGGCATCGGGCCTGCTGGCTCAGTGGTGCAGCAGCAGGTCGGCGATGATGCCGGTGGCGATAGCGACCATCAGCAGGTTGCCGCGATCGTCACGCACCCAGTGGTAACCGCGGGGCGGACGACGCACGTGGTAGTTGCTGTAGTCATTCACCACGTAGACTGGGCCACGGTAGTGATCGCGGTAGCGCTGACCCCTCGCCCAACGGTGATAGCTGGGGGCCGGGCGATACACGACGCGCGGCGGAGCGTAGTACCGACGGTCGTCGTAACGGCGGCCATCGTGGTAGCCATGACGATAGGCCTGACGCTGGTCGCGGCGGTCGTCACGCCATTCGCGACGGTCATCCCGACGGTCATCCCGACGATCGTCCCGGCGGTCATCGCGACGGTCATAGTGGTGCGAACGGTCCCGGTCCCGACCGCGATCATTGTCGCGTGCAAGCACGGGGGCGGTGACGGCGAAGGCCAGGACGGCACAGGCCAGGCTCTGGAAAAGGCGCTTGGTTTTCATGGAAACCCCTCTGTGTGGCACGTGAGCCCATGATGCCTATCGCATCTGAACCGATTCCCGCTGGAAAACGGTTACGGCCGTGTCAAAGACGGGTTGAAGAAACGTATTCAGCCAACGGTAGGTCGGGCCGGAACGGCTATAATCGCTGCATTCCCCATTTGCCTCCTCGTCCGCCGTCCCCGGCCGGGCGCCGGGGCCTGCGTACCGGAGCCTGCATGTCCTCGCAATACATCTACACCATGAACCGGGTCAGCAAGGTGGTCCCGCCCAAGCGGCAGATCATCAAGGACATCTCGCTGTCCTTTTATCCGGGCGCCAAGATCGGCCTGCTGGGCCTGAACGGCGCAGGCAAATCCACCGTGCTGAAGATCATGGCGGGCGTGGACAAGGACTTCGAAGGCGAAGCCCGCCCGCAGCCCGGCATCAAGGTCGGCTATCTGGCGCAGGAGCCAGAGCTCAACCCGGAGCACACCGTCCGCCAGGCCGTCGAGGAAGGCGTGGGCGACGTGCTGCAGGCGCAGGCCGCGCTGGAAGCGGTGTATGCCGCCTATGCCGAAGAAGGCGCCGACTTCGACGCCCTCGCCAAAGAACAGGAACGCCTCGAAGCCATCCTGGCCGCCGGTGACGCCCACACGCTGGAAAACCAGCTGGACGTGGCCGCCGACGCGCTGCGCCTGCCGCCGTGGGATGCCATCGTCGGCAAGCTGTCCGGCGGCGAGAAGCGCCGCGTGGCGCTATGCCGCCTGCTGCTGCAGAAGCCGGACATGCTGCTGCTCGACGAACCGACCAACCATCTGGACGCCGAATCCGTCGAATGGCTGGAACAGTTCCTCGCCCGCTATACCGGCACCGTCGTGGCAGTGACCCATGACCGCTACTTCCTCGACAACGCCGCCGAATGGATTCTCGAACTCGACCGTGGCCGCGGCATCCCGTGGAAGGGCAACTACACCGACTGGCTGGTGCAGAAGGACGAGCGCCTGAAGCAGGAAGACAACCAGGAAAAGGCCCGGCAGAAAGCGATCCAGAAGGAGCTGGAATGGTCGCGCCAGAACGCCAAGGGTGGTCGCTCCAAGGGCAAGGCGCGCCTGGCCCGCCTGGAAGAACTGCAGTCGGTCGACTACCAGCGCCGCAACGAGACCAACGAGATCTTCATCCCGCCGGGCGAGCGCCTGGGCAACAACGTCATCGAGTTCAAGAACGTCTCGAAGAAATTCGGCGACCGCCTGCTGATCGACAACCTGAGCTTCCTGGTGCCGGGTGGCGCCATCGTCGGCATCATCGGCCCGAACGGCGCGGGCAAGTCGACACTGTTCAAGATGATCACCGGCCAGGAAAAGCCGGATTCGGGCACCATCACCACCGGCCCGACCGTGCAGCTGGCGTATGTGGACCAGAGCCGTGAAAAGCTCGAAGGCAACCACAACGTCTTCCAGGAGATTTCCGGTGGCCTGGACATCCTCAACATCAACGGCGTCGAGATCCAGTCGCGCGCCTACATCGGCCGCTTCAACTTCAAGGGCCAGGACCAGCAGAAGCTGGTCGGCTCGCTGTCCGGCGGCGAACGCGGCCGCCTGCACATGGCCAAGACGCTGCTGCAGGGTGGCAACGTGCTGCTGCTCGACGAACCGTCGAACGACCTGGACATCGAAACCCTGCGCGCACTGGAAGACGCGCTGCTGGAGTTCCCCGGCAACACCTTCGTCATTTCGCATGACCGCTGGTTCCTGGACCGCATCGCCACGCACATCCTCGCTTTCGAGGGCGACTCGCACGTGGAGTTCTTCCAGGGCAACTACCGCGAGTACGAGGAAGACAAGAAGCGTCGCCTGGGCGAAGAAGGCGCCCGTCCGCACCGCTTGCGGTTCAAGGCGCTGAAGTGACGCGGTCGCGCGCGATGGTGCGCGCCCCTTTGATCTTGCTCAACAAGAACGCCGGCCACGTGCCGGCGTTCTTGTTTGTGGCCGGCTACCGCGCACCCGGCCTGCACGTTCAATCCCGGGACCCCACGTTTCATCAGCGATGCGATCAACCAGTAGACGAAGGTCTGGACGGTCAGGAATGCGGCTGTCGCCCGCCGTTCCGGATAGTTCAGCGAGCCGGCGCGATGAAAGGCTACCCGCAACGCCACTGCTTCTGAAGGCAGCGGCACCCTCGCCGCTGCGAAACAGGCATCCCTCCAGTCGCTGATCGACCTGGACGTGGTCGCCCATGCAGACAGCACTGCATCGGCTGCAGCCGATGCACTTGCTCACGTCGCCCACTGGTCCCCGGTCCGGGGCCGGAAGGTTTGGGCCAACGCTGGCCACGCGTCCAACACGAGACATCGCAACCGCCCCATCCGGGGGAGAACACGCACCGCAACGGTGCCGATTAAAGCGTTCGCCGTGCGCGCCGATAGCGCCTCAACAACAGGATCGACCTCACGCGGCCGCATGCACCTGCGTCGCGCCTGCCCGCCCCTTCCCGCCAGGAGTCCCATGAACGCACGCGCCGCCGCCCCCACCGACGACGCCGGCATCGACGACCACATACAGTCCGTGTCGGGACTGTCGGACGCGCTGCTGAAGCAACTGCGGCAATCGCTGCAGAAGATCGACGAGATCAACCGCATCACCCGCATCATCTCGATGAATGCACGCATCGAGGCGGTGCGCATCGGCACCGCCGGCCGCAGCTTCGGCGTGATCGCCGAAGAGATGGATACGCTGTCGCGCCGGGTCAGCGACACCGCCCAGGAGATCGACCGCATGGCGGACCGCACGAGCACCGACCTGCGCGGGCGGCTGGACCAGTTGCAGACCGATGTGCGCCGTACCCGGCTGACCGACCTGGCGTTGGCCAACATCGACCTGATCGATCGCAACCTGTATGAGCGCAGTTGCGATGTGCGCTGGTGGGCGACCGACGCGGCGATCGTCGCTGCCGCGCAAGACCCGCAACCGGCGGCGCTCGCGCATGCCAGCCAGCGGCTAGGCCAGATACTGGATTCCTACACCGTCTATTTCGATCTTGTGCTCACCGACCTGCAAGGCAACGTGCTGACGAATGGCAGACCACGCCAGTACCCGTCCGCCGGCCATTCGGTCGCCCAACAGGAATGGTTCCAATCCGCCATGGCCACGCGCAATGGCGAAGAGTTCGGCTTCCAGTCCATGCATGCGAGCACGCTCGCCGGCGGCGAGCGCGTGCTGATCTACGCCTGCACGGTGCGCGAAGGCGGTCGCGTACAGGGGCGCGTGCTGGGCGTGCTCGGCATCGTGTTCCGCTGGGACGCGCTGGCGCAGACCATCGTGGAACGGACGCCGTTGTCGGAGGCGGAATGGCGTCGCAGCCGGGTCTGCATCGTCGATGCGCAGGGCCGGTTGCTGGCCGATACGCAGGCCGGTGCGGATGCCCCGCGGCTCGATTTCCCTGGCCGTGCGCCGCTGTTTGCCCAGCCCCGCGGGGCGATCGACATATCCATCGATGGCCGCACGCACTGCCTGGCACAGGCCGCCTCACCCGGCTATGAAACGTACTGCACCGGCTGGCATTGCGTGATCCTGCAGGGTGTGGACTGACGTCCGCGCAGCCGCAACTCAGTCCAGCCACACCTCGCCGTCGCGCACCTGCACGGCGACGGCACGCAGCGAATCGCCGCGGCAGGGCCCTGCGACGCAATCGCCGCGCGCGAGTTCGAACGAAGCCCCATGGGCGGCACAGACAAGGTGGCCGTCCTTGCTCTTGAGGAATTGACCAGGCGCCCAGTCCAGCCGCCTCCCCGCGTGTGGGCAGACATTGAGCCAGGCGCGCACCTCGTCGCCATCGCGATGCAGGATCAACGACTCGGCATCGTCGCCGATCATGGCTTCAACCTCGGTGAAACCGCCATTGGCGATGTCATTCAGTGCACTCAGTCGCATGTCGCTTAACGAAGTCCTCACACGGTCATGAAACGGTCATCCGATACTGCACGTACCGGCTCCGGCCGCATTCTGTCACGACGCAACGCCATGTACGCACGCCATTTCCAGTTCAACGCCTTCCGCCATGTGTTCGCCCCGCGCAAGCCGCGCCATCCGCTGCTGCGGGTCGGCTTGGGCCTGTTGGGTGTGCTGCTGCTCGGCGTGCTGGTGTTCTTCAGCGTGTTTGTCGGTGCCGCGATGATCGCCGGCGGCCTGGCGTACAAACTCCTGCGCCAGCGCGGTAAGCCCAACGCCCGCGATGCGCGGGTTGTGGATGCGGAATATCGCGTGGTCCGCAAGCCGGTATTGCCCCTCTCGCACTGAGTACCTTGGCGGGGCGCCCGCGTTCCCGCCTAAACTCTGCGGCCACCTCCCACGGGTCGCCGACATGGCCGACATCATCCCTGCCCCGCCCATACCCCGCGTTGCGGTACGCGGTGGCGGCACGTTCCCGGTGCGCCGCATCTTCTGCGTTGGCCGCAATTTCGCCGACCACGCGCGCGAGATGGGTGCGACCGCACCCGCTTCGAAGGCCGAACGCGGCAGCCCCGTGTTCTTCCACAAACCGGGCGACGCGATCGTCACCGGGAATGCGGATATCCCCTACCCGCCGGGCACGCGCGACCTGCACCACGAAGTGGAACTGGTCGTCGCCCTGGGTGCCGACGCGTCGCCCGGCCCACTCGCTCCCGAGGCCGCCAGGGCGCTGGTGATCGCTTATGGCGTCGGCCTGGACCTGACCCGCCGCGACCTGCAAGGCGCAGCCAAGGCCAAGGGCCTGCCCTGGGATACCGGCAAGGGATTCGATCATTCCGCCCCGGTCAGTGAACTGGTCCACGCGGCGGATGTCGGGGGGCTGGCAGATCGCACGCTCACGCTGCAGGTGAACGGCGAAGTGCGCCAGCACGGCGCGCTGCACGACCTCGTCTGGGACGTGCCCGACATTCTGCACGAACTGTCCAAGCTCTACGCCCTGAAAGCCGGCGATCTGGTCTTCATGGGCACCCCGGCCGGCGTGGCCGCGCTGGTCCCCGGCGATGCGTTCGTCGCCACACTCGATGGCGTGGTGGAGCTGCGCGGCCGCATCACCGGCTGATCGACGGCGCGTGCGATATAGTCGGCGCCGATGGCGTTTCAGCGCCGACTGACGAGGACATGGGATGGGCATGATCAGCGAGTTCAAGGAGTTCGTGTCGCGCGGCAACGTGGTCGACCTGGCCGTGGGTGTGGTCATCGGTGCCGCCTTCGGCAAGATCGTCAGCAGCCTGGTCGATGGCATCGTCATGCCGCTGGTGGGCCTGATGATGGGTGGCGTGAAGTTCAGCGACCTGGCGGTGACGCTGCGCGCCGCCGAAGTGGATGCGGCGGGCAAGGAGATCGTGCCGGCGCTGCTGCTGAAGTACGGCGCCTTCCTGCAGACCGCCATCGACTTCCTGATCATCGCCTTCGTGATCTTCCTGTTCCTGAAGGCCTACAACCGCGTCCGCGCACCGGCACCGGAAGCCGCCACGCCCGAAGACATCGTGCTGCTGCGCGAGATCCGCGACGCGCTGAAGAAATAGCGGCACACAGCTTTCCCGAACCGCAACATCGGCAAAGCGATCAGGGAGCCGCGGGCTGTTAAGCTCGCGGCTTCTTCATTTCCGGGACACCTCATGCGCCTCGTTCCGTCGTTGCTGGCCCTCGCCCTCGCCGTTCCATCCGTTGCCTTCGCGCGCGAGACGCGCATTCCCGAGGCCTCGCTCGCCACCGCCGTGTCGCTGCGCGAACAGGCATTGGCCGACGACACGGGCTGGAAGGTCGTCGAATCGCTGACCACCGAGATCGGCCCGCGCCTGGCCGGCAGCGACGCGGATGCGAAGGCGGTCGCGTGGGCGCAGGCGAAGTTCAAGGCACTGGGTTTCGACAAGGTGTGGCTCGAGCCGGTGACGTTCCCGAAGTGGGTGCGCCGCAGCGAAAGCGCGTCGGTACTCGGGGCGCATGCACAACCCCTGACGATTACCGCCCTGGGCGGCAGCCCCGCAGGCAAGGTGGAAGCGGAGATCGTGCGCTTCGCCGATCTCGCCGCGCTTGAAGCGGCGCCGGACGGGTCGCTGGCCGGGAAGATCGCCTTCGTCGATTATCCGATGAAGGCTGCGCGCGACGGCAGCGACTACCGCAACGGTGGCGCGATCCGATCGAAGGGACCCTCGGCGGCGATCCGCAAGGGCGCCATCGCGTTCCTGATGCGCTCGGCCGGCACCGACAATCACCGCGTCGCGCACACCGGCATCACGCGCTTCGACGAGGGCCTGACGCCGGTACCGTCGGCGTCGTTGACCATTCCCGATGCCGATCAGCTGGCGCGCTTGCTGCAGCGCGGTCCGGTGCGCGTGTCGCTCGCCCTGGATTGCGGCTGGGACGGCGAGTACACCTCGCACAATGTCATCGGTGAGATCACCGGGCGCAGCCTGCCGAACGAGGTCGTGGTGATTGGCGGTCATCTGGATTCCTGGGACCTGGGCACCGGTGCGATCGACGATGGCGCCGGCATCGGCATCACCATGGCGGCCGGCCACCTGATCGGCCAGCTCAAGCAGGCACCGAAGCGCACCATCCGCGTGATCGCCTTCGCCAACGAAGAGCAGGGCCTCTACGGCGGCAAGGCGTATGCGGAGAAGCACTTGGCCGACATCACCCGCCACCAGATCGCCGCAGAGAGTGACTTCGGCGCCGGTCGCATCTATGCGTTCAACACCGGCGCACCTGACCACGCGCGCAAGGCCAGCGAGCAGATCGCGCAGGCGCTGGCACCGCTGGGTATCGAATACGCGCCCGGCAAGGGCAGCGCGGGCCCGGATATCAGCCCGTTCGCCGCCAAGGGCATGGCGTGGGCATGGCTGGCGCAGGATGGCAGCGACTACTTCGACCTGCACCACAACGCGGACGACACGCTCGACAAGATCGACCCGGCTGCGCTGGCGCAGAACGTCGCGGCGTACACGGTGTTCGCGTACCTGGCGGCGGAAGCCGACGGCGACTTCGGCAGCCAGTTGAAAGAGTGAATTCGTAGGAGGGGCTTCAGCCCCGACGCCTTTCGATCGGCTTTTCGGCAGCCCTGCCCGAAGGTCGGGGCTGAAGCCCCTCCTACACGAGATCCGCGATCAGGCTTTCTGCTTCCACTGCGCCAGGAACACCGCGGTCGCGGCCGCGACGTTGAGGCTTTCCACCGTGCCGGTGCCGGGAATCGACAGGCGTGCATCGCAGGCGTCGGCCAGGCGCGCATCCATGCCCTCGCCCTCCGCTCCCATCACGTACACCAGGCGCTGCGGCAGCTTCGCCGCGAACAGGTCATCGCCGCCGCGCACGACCGTGGCGGCCAGCGAAAAGCCTGCGTTCCGCAGCTGGGCGGCCGCATTGTCGGCCTGCCCCATGCGCACCAGCGGCACCTGTTCGGCACCGCCTTCGGCCACGCGCGCCGCCGCGCCGGACAACGCCAGCGTGGACTCGCGAGGAAGAAGAATGCCCGCCACGCCGAAATGCGCGGCCGAACGCAGGATCGCACCGAAGTTGTGCGGATTGCCCACGCCGTCCAGCCATAGCGCCGCGACGGGCTTGCCGTCTGGCAGTGTGCGCAGCCAGTCGGACATCGGCAGCGGGTCGACCTTCAGCACGTCGGCCACCACGCCTTCGTGGTGCGTGCTGGCGGCCAGGCGGTCCAGGTCGCCCTCTTCCACCACCCGGTAGCCGACGCGCTGCTTGACACACCACGCCAGCAACGGCTTCAGCGCCGGAATGCGCGACTCGGTCAGGTAGACCTTGCGGATGGCCTCGGGACGGCGTGCGAACACCGCGTGCACGGCATTGAGGCCATACAGCCGCAACTCGCTGCGCGCCGCGCCTGTGACGCGCTCGTCCCGCGGCGCCTGCTCGCGCACGGGACGCTCGTCCTGCGTGCGCGGCGGTCGCCGCCGATCCGGCGCGCCGGGCGGACGTGGTGGCCGGTTGTTCCAGGGGTTGCTCACGTCAGGCCTGCTTCTTCCAGAAGTGCGCGTTGCGGATGCCCAACGCTTCCGGATCGAAGGTCGGGTCCAGGCCCTGCTTCTTCTGCCGTTCGTAGTCGCGCAACGCGATCAGCGCCGGCTTCTGCAGGATCAGGATGGCGATGACGTTCAGCCACGCCATCAGGCCCACGCCGATGTCGCCCAGCGTCCACGCCATCGCGGCATTGTGGTACGCGCCGAACACCACCATGCCCACGATGCCCAGGCGCAGCAGCAGGGTCGCCAGCGGATGGGTCTTCTTCACGCCGGCCAGGTAGGTCAGGTTGGTTTCGGCCATGTAGTAGTAGGCCATGATGGTGGTGAAGGCGAAGAAGAACAGCGCCAGCGCGACGAAGCCCGCGCCCCAGCCCGGCAGCACCGATTCCACCGCCGCCTGGGTGAACTGCGCACCCTCGGAGGGCTGCAGGCCGGGCACGCCGGACACGATGGCGACCAGCGTGTCCTTGCCGTTCTCGGTGACGGTCCTGAAGGTGTTGTACATGCCCGTGGACAGCAGCAGGAACGCCGTCGAGGTGCACACCAGCATGGTGTCGAAGTAGATGGCGAAGGCCTGCACGTAGCCCTGCTTGGCCGGGTGCGATACCTCGGCGGCCGCAGCGGCGTGCGGGCCGGTGCCCTGCCCGGCCTCGTTGGCGTAGATGCCGCGCTTCACGCCCCAGGCGATGGCCTGGCCGATGATCGCGCCGAAGGCTGCATGCGCGCCGAACGCGCTGGAGAAGATGTCGGCGAACATCGCCGGCACCTTGCCGGCATTGGCGATCATCACGATCACCGCCATCAGGATGAAGGCCAGCGCCATGAACGGCACCACGACCTCGGCGAAAGTGGCGATGCGCTTGATGCCGCCGAAGATGATCAGCGCCAGCACCGCCGCCACGCCCAGGCCTATCCACAGCTTCAGCGCGCCGGCGCCGCCGACCGCCTCGCAGGCGCCCGCGCCGCACAGTACGTTGCTGGCGCTGTCGGCGATGGCGTTGGCCTGCACACCCGGCAACAGCAGGCCGGTGGCGATGACGGTGGCCACGGCGAACGTCACCGCATACCACTTCAGCCCCATCGCCTTCTCGATGTAGTAGGCCGGACCGCCGCGGTAGCGCCCCTCGGCGTCCTTTTCCTTGTAGATCTGCGCCAGCGTGCACTCGATGTACGAGGTCGACGCGCCCAGGAAGCCCATCACCCACATCCAGAACACCGCACCGGGGCCGCCGTAGGCGATCGCCGTGGCGACGCCGGCGATGTTGCCGATGCCCATGCGGCCCGCCATCGAGATGGCCAGGGCCTGGAACGAGGACACGCCGGCGTCCGACTTCTGCCCGGTCACGGTCAGCCGGCACATCTCGGTGAAACCGCGCACCTGCATGACGCGGGTGCGGATGGTGAACCACAGGCCGGCGCCCAGGCACAGCGCGATCAGCGCGTTGCTCCAGATGATGCCGTTCAACCAGGCAAAAAAAGCTTCCACGGGGATGGGTCTCCGGTCGTTGGTGCAGGGGTACGGGAAAGCGGCGGCCGAGCGCTGCCAAGTCCATGAAAGATACCCGTAACCTGCACCGCTGCGCAGTCCCGGTGTGGATTCAGGGCCATATCCGGCCAAAAAGCCGGAGGTCGTGCAGCCCGTCGGGCTTGCGCACGGCTGCGCGGCGCACGCCTTCCTGCTGGAAACCGTTCTTCTCCAGCACGCGTGCCGAGGCGGGATTGACATCCAGCACGTTGGCCTCCACCCGGCGCAGATCCAGCGCTGGCACCACCCAGTCCAGGTAGGCCGCGACGATGCGGGTCATGTGTCCGTGCCCCCAATGGCGGCGCCCCAGCCAGTAGCCCAGCTCGGCGCCGTGCGCCTTCTCGCCTTGCCGCGGGCGCACTGCGATGCCGCCGCAGGCCTCGCCGCTCATCTCGATGGCGAGCACGGGATGGTCGAGGTCGACCACGTGACCGGCAAGGAAGGCTTCGCCATCCGCACGCGTATAAGGATGCGGGAAGCGATCACTCAACCCGCGCGGTACCAGCGGGTCATCCGCATGAAGCACCAGCGCGTCCAGGTCATCGTGCTGCCAGGCACGCAGAACGAATCCCCCGCCCTCCAGCCGGACGCCGGCGAACGGACGTCCGCCGGACTCAGCCATGGCCGCCCACGGAGGGGGTTTCCGCCTCCAGCTTGCTGAGCTCGTGCGCGACGGCTTCGGGCGAGCGGGTGTAGGGCGCCAGCAGGGCATAGAACGCCGGGACCACGTACAGCGACAGCAGCGTGGAGAAGGTCACGCCGAAGATCACCACGATGCCGATGGTCGCCCGGCTTGCCGAACCCGGGCCACCGGAGAGCACCAGCGGCACCGCCCCCATCACCGTGGCCACCGACGTCATCAGGATGGGGCGCAGGCGCACGCGCGCCGATTCGGCGATGGCGCGTGCCACGTCCGCGCCGTCGTCGCGCAACTGGTTGGCGAACTCTACGATCAGGATTCCGTTCTTCGCCGCCAGGCCGATCAGCATCACGATGCCGATCTGGCTGAAGAGGTTCAGCGTGCCGCCGGTGACCCAGAGGCCGATCAGCGCGCCGAGCACCGCCAGCGGCACGGTCAGCATGATGACCAGCGGATGGATGAAGCTCTCGAACTGCGCCGCCAGCACCAGATACACGATCAGCAGCGCCAGGGTGAAGGTCAGCAGGATGGCGCCACCGGCTTCCTGGTACTCGCGCGACTCGCCCTTCCAGTCGATCTGCGCGTAATCCGGCAGTTCCTCCTCCACGACCTGGCGCGTCCATTCGAGCGCCTCGCCCATGCTGTACCCGGGCGCCAGACCGGCGCTGATGGTGATCGCGCGCAGGCGGTTGAACCGGTTGAGGCTGCCGGGTTCGGCGATCTCGCTCAGCGTCACCAGGTTGGACAGCGGGATCAGCGCGCCATTGCCGCCGCGCACGTAGGTCTGCGCCAGATCCTCGGGATTGGCCCGACGCTCGCGGCCGGCCTGCAGCATGACGTCGTATTCCTCGCCACTGTCCACGTAGGTGGTCACCTGGCGCGACCCCATCATCGTCTCCAGCGTGCGGCCGATCTCCTGGACCGACACGCCGAGGTCGGCGGCGCGGTCGCGGTCGATGTTCACGCGCATCTGCGGGCGCGTTTCCTTGTAGTCCGAATCCGGGTCCTGGATGCCCGGGTTGGATTCCAGCCGCTGCAGGATGCGGTCGCGCCATTGCGCCAGCTCGGCGTAGTCCGGGCCACCCAGCACCAATTGATAGCGCTGACCACGGCTGCCGACCAGGCCACCGGGCACATTGGCGCGGGCCTGTACGCCGGGCAGCTTGGACAACTCGCCGCGCAGCTGCGCCACCACGTCGTCCGTGGCCACATCACGCTCGTGCCAGTCGTGCAGGAACACGATCACCTGGCCGGTGTGCATTTCCTCGCTGCCGCCAAAGCCGCGTGGCGTGCGCGAGTTGGCGCGATCGACGGGCTTGTCTCCGCCCACCTGCGCCATAACGATCTTCTCGACCTGCTGCATCTGGCCGACCATGTAGTCGAAGCCGGCACCCTCCGGGCCATCGACCATCACGAAGAAGCGCCCGCGGTCCTCGGCCGGCGCCAGTTCACTGGGAACGCGCAGGCCAAGCGCGACGATGGCGATGCCGCAGACCGCCATCGCCACGAGCACCATGGCGAGGATGCGTTTGCCCGGCAGGGCGACAAGCCGTTCGACGTGCCGTGCATAACCGTCGCTGACACGGGTGAGCGTGCGGTTGGTCCACGCGTTCAGCCCACGGGGTTCGGTGTGTGGCCGCACCAGCTTGGACGACATCATCGGTGTGAGCGTCAGCGCGACGAAGGCCGAGATGGCGACCGCCGCCGCGAGGGCGACGGAAAGCTCGCGGAACAGGCGCCCCGTGTTGCCCTCCATGAAGCCCACGGGCAGGAACACCGCCACCAGCACCGCCGTGGTGGCCATCACCGCGAATGCCACCTGCGAGGTGCCGCGACGTGCCGCCACCAGCGGCGGCTCGCCCAGGTCCGCGCGGCGCTGCACGTTCTCCAGCACCACGATGGCATCGTCCACCACCAGGCCGATGCAGAGCACCAGCGCCAGCAGCGTAAGCAGGTTGATCGAGAAGCCGAAGGCGTACAGCGCGATGAAGGAAGCGATCAGGCAGACCGGCACGGTCACTGCGGGAATCAGCGCCGCGCGCAGGCTGCCCAGGAAGAGCCAGATGACCAGGAACACCAGCACCATCGCCTCACCCAGCGTCCAGTACACGCGCTCGATGGAGGCTTCGATGAAGGTGGTGCTGTCGTAGGCGATGAAGATCTCGGTGCCTTCGGGCAGGGTCTGCTGGATGACCTCCGCTTCGGCGCGCGCCGCGCGGGCCACGTCCAGCGCGTTCGCGGTAGAGGTGCGCACGATGCCCAGGCCGACGTTCGGCACGGCGTTGCTGCGCAGGTAGGAGCGACGCTCTTCGGCCCCCAGTTCCACCTTGGCGACGTCGCCCAGCCGCACCACGTAACCGTCGTCGCCCTTGCGCAACGGCAACTGCGAGAACTGTTCCGGCCGCTGGTAGCCACGCTCCACACGCAGAGTGAAGTCGCGAGTGGCGGATTCGATGCGGCCGGCCGGCAGTTCGACGTTCTGCGCCCGCAGCGCGGCCTCGACATCGCTGGTGGTCACGCCGCGCGCAGCCATCGCCTCGCGGTCAAGCCAGATGCGCATGGCGTAGCGCTGGCCGCCACCCAGCTGCACGCGGGCCACGCCATCGAGCGAGGACAGCCGGTCCAGCACGTAGCGGTCGGCATAGTCGGTCAGCTCCATCGTGTCCATCACGGTGGAGCGCATGTTCAACCAGATGATGACGTCGGCGTCGGCTTCGACCTTGGATATCTCCGGCGGATCGGCCTCGTCGGGCATGCGGTCCATCACCCGGCTGACACGGTCGCGCACATCGTTCGCGGCGGCCTCGATGTCGCGGCTGAGGTTGAATTCGATGGTCACGTCGGAGCGGCCGTTGCGGCTGCTGGACTGGATGGTCTTGATGCCCTCGATGCCCGACAGGCCGTCCTCGAGGATCTGGGTGACGCGCGTCTCCACGACGGCAGCCGATGCGCCCGGATAGTTCACTTCCACCGACACGATGGGCGGGTCGATGTTGGGCAGTTCGCGCAGGGTCAGGCGCAGGAACGACATCACGCCCAGGACCACCAACAGCAAGCTGACCACCACCGCGAAGACGGGGCGCTTGATCGACAGGTCGGAAAGTTTCATGGCGCTCAGCCCTTGCCGTCGGCGGCGGACGCGTCCTGCTTCGGCGGAGCCGACCGCACAGCGTCTGCCACCTTCACACCCGGACGCAGCTTGCCGGTGCCGTCGATGACGATGCGGTCGCCGGCGGCGACGCCCTTCACGATCTCCACCTGGCCGTCGCGGCGCACGCCGGCCGTCACCGGCGCCTGCTCGACGCTGCCATCCGGCTTGACGCGGTAGACGAACGAATCACGGCCGACCTGCACCACGGCGATCTCGGGGATCACCAGTGCCTGCCGCTCGGGGCGGAACAGGCGCACGTCCAGCAGCATGCCGGGGCGCAACTTGCGCCCGGCATTCGGGAACACCGCGCGTACGGTCACGGCGCGCGTGGTCGCGTCGATGCGCGCATCGATCGTTTCCACTCGCCCCTCGAACGTCTCGCCCGGATACGCCGCAGCCGTGGCCGTCACCGTATTGCCAACGCCGACCGTTGCCAACGCCACCTCGGGCACCTGGAAGTCCACGTACATGCGCGAAATATCGTCGAGCGTGGCGATCGCGCTGTTGGCGGTGATCAGCGAACCGGGGCTGACCTGACGGATGCCCAGCACGCCGGCGAACGGCGCACGCACGCTGCGGTCGCCGATGTCGGCGCGTGCCTGGCGCACACGCGCTGCCGCGGCATCGCGCAACGCGAGCTGGGTGTCAAGTTGCGAGCGGGCGATCAGCTGCTGGTCGGCCAGTTCCTTCTGCCGACGGTAAAGACGCTCGGCCTCCGCATGGGTCGCCTCTGCCTGCACCAGCGCGGCCTGCGCGGCGTCGCCTTTCAACGTGATCAGCTTCTGCCCGGCGGCGACATCCTGACCACTTTCGAAGTGCACCTCCTGCACGATCTCGCTGACCTTCGCGGTCAGAGTGACCGATTCACGCGCCTTCGCCGTGCCCAGCGCCTGCAGGGTGTCGTTCCACGCGCCCGGCTGGACCACCTGGGTGGTAACCGGGATGGGGCGCTCGCCCGCATTGCCATTGCCCCTTGCCTGCGCGCCCTTGTCACCGCCACAGGCGGCAAGCAGCAGGAAGGGCAGCGCGACCAGCAGGACGCGGGGGGCGAATCGGTTGAGCATGGATCATCCCGTAATTTTCATTATTCACGCAGTCTACCGGCCGTACGTGAAACACGCTGCCGCGGATGCGGCAGTTCGTGCGGGAAACGCGCCAAAGGGCATGCGGTGCACACGCCGAACCATGACCTATGACCCTTGCCGCCGTGGCGAGACGGATCCCGGCGCTATTCCAGGCCCAGCTTCGCCAGCACCTGGAGCGCCAGTGCCTGGGGGTCCTGCTCGCCCGCGTGCAGGTGCACGTCGGGGTGCTCCGGGGTCTCGTATGGCGAATCGATGCCGGTGAAATTCGGAATCAACCCCGCGCGGGCCTTGCGGTACAGGCCCTTCACATCGCGCGCCTCGGCAAGAGCGAGGGGTACGTCGACGAAGACCTCGATGAACTCGCCATCAGCGAACCGGTCGCGCGCCATCCGCCGCTCCGCACGGAACGGAGAGATGAAGCTGACCAGCACGATCAGGCCTGCATCGGTCATCAGCTTCGCCACCTCGGCCACGCGGCGGATGTTCTCCACGCGGTCTTCATCGGTGAAGCCCAGGTCGCGGTTCAGCCCGTGGCGCACGTTGTCGCCGTCGAGCAGGAAGCTGTGGTAACCCAGCGCATGCAGGCGCTTGTCCACCAGGTTGGCGATGGTGGACTTGCCCGCGCCGGACAGGCCGGTGAACCACAGGACCTTCGGCGCCTGCCCTTTCTGGCGGGCACGCGCGGCCTTGTCGACATCGACATGCTGCCAGTGCACGTTGCCCGCGCGCCGCAATGCGAAGTCCAGCGTGCCCGCGGCGGCCGTGCCGTTGTCGTACCGGTCGATCAGGATGAAGCTACCCAGTGCGCGATTGCGCGCGTAGGTGTCGAAGGCGACCGGTTCGTCCAGGCTGAGGTTGCAGTAGCCGACCTCGTTGAGCTCCAGCCGCTTGGCCGCGAGGTGCTCCTGCGTGTTCACGTCGATGCGGTGCTTGATCTCGGTGACGGTGGCAGAAACGGTCCGCGCACCGATCTTCAGCCAGTACGGCCGGCCGGGCAGCAACGGCGCGTCTGACATCCACAGCAGGTGCGCGGCGAACTGGTCGGCGACTTCCGGCGGATCTCCCGCGGCCGCGATCACGTCGCCACGGCTGATGTCGATTTCGTCCACCAGGGTCAGCGTCACGGCCTGACCCGCTTGCGCCGCTGCAACCTCGCCATCGGGGCCGAGCACCTGCCCGACGCGTGAACGACGTGCGGACGGCAGCACCACCACCTCGTCGCCCGGCTTCACCTCGCCGGCCGCGATGGTGCCTGCATAGCCGCGGAAATTCTGGTGCGGACGGTTGACCCATTGCACCGGCAGGCGCAGGCCTGCGCCGGTATCGTGCGCGTCGACCTGCACGCTTTCCAGATGTTCCAGCAAGGCGGGGCCGGTGTACCAGGGCGTGCGCGTGGAGCGCGCGGACAGGTTGTCGCCTTCCAGCGCCGACAGCGGGATGCAGGTGATCGATGCAATGCCGAGCCGCTGCGCGAGCGCACGGTAATCCGCGGCGATGCGTTCGAACACGGCCTGGTCGAAGTCCACCAGGTCCATCTTGTTCACCGCCAGCACCACGTGGCGGATGCCGAGCAGTGAGACGATATAGCTGTGCCGGTGCGTCTGCGTCAGCAGGCCCTTGCGCGCATCCACCAACACCACGGCCAGGTCCGCAGTGGATGCGCCCGTGGCCATGTTGCGCGTGTACTGCTCGTGCCCGGGGCAGTCGGCGACGATGAACTTGCGTTTGTCCGTATCGAAGTAGCGGTAAGCCACGTCGATGGTGATGCCCTGCTCGCGCTCGGCAGCCAACCCATCCAGCAGCAGCGCGTAATCGATGCGCTCGCCCTGGGTGCCGTGCTTGCGGCTGTCCTTTTCCAGCGCGGCCAGCTGGTCGTCGAACAGGCGCTTGCTGTCGTACAGCAGGCGACCGATCAGTGTGCTCTTGCCATCATCCACGCTGCCGCAGGTGATGAAGCGCAGCAGCGGCTTGGATTCGTGCTGCTTGAGGTAGGTGGCGATGTCGCCTGCGGTATTCATGCAGCGGCCACCGGCATCATCTTCATGCGCGTCAACTCCAGACCAGTATCGTCATCCCGGCGAACGCTGGGATCCATCTTGATCTTGCAGGGTGCCCCGGCAAGCGTCATTGATCGCGCGAACACCAACTTGGGTCCCAGCGTGCGCTGGGACGACGGTGGAGGGATGCTCATCAGAAGTAACCCTCCAGCTTCTTCTTCTCCATCGATGCACCCGGGTCCTGGTCGATCACCCGGCCCTGGCGCTCGGAACTGGTGGTCACCAGCATCTCGGCGATGATCTTCTCCAGCGAATCGGCGTCGGAGTCGATGGCGCCGGTCAGCGGGTAGCAACCCAGGGTGCGGAAGCGCACGCGGCGCTGCTGGGGCACTTCGCCCTCGCGCAGCGGAAGGCGTTCGTCATCGACCATCAGCAGGGCACCGTCGCGCTCCACCACGGGACGTTCGGCGGCGAAGTACAGCGGCACCACCGGGATGTGCTCGCGGTAGATGTAAAGCCAGATGTCCAGCTCGGTCCAGTTCGACAGCGGGAACACGCGCACGCTCTCGCCGGTGTTGATGCGGGCGTTGTAGAGATTCCACAGTTCGGGGCGCTGGTTCTTCGGGTCCCAGCGGTGCCTGTCGTTGCGGAACGAGAACACGCGCTCCTTGGCGCGCGATTTTTCCTCGTCGCGACGGGCGCCGCCGATGGCCGCGTCGAAACGGTAGTGGTCCAGCGCCTGCTTCAGGCCCTGGGTCTTCATCACGTCGGTGTGGACGGTGGCGCCGTGGCTGATCGGCCCGATGTCACGGGCGATGCCGTCCGGATTGATGTGCACGCGCAGGTCCACGCCGGTCTCGGCAGCGCGCCGGTCGCGGAAGGCGATCATCTCGCGGAATTTCCAGCGGGTGTCCACGTGCAGCAACGGGATCGGCGGCCGCGCCGGAGCGAACGCCTTCAGCAACAGGTGCAGCAGCACCGAGCTGTCCTTCCCCACCGAGTACAGCAGCACCGGGTTGCGGAATTCGGCGGCGACCTCCCGCAGGATATGGATGCTTTCCGCTTCCAGGCGGTCGAGGTGGGACAGGCGGGGCACGGCAGTCATCGCGGCGGGCAAAGGGGGCAGTGGATCCGGACGGGCTAGCCTAGCAGGGCGTCGCCACGGGGTCCGGGAGGCCGGCAGTATTCGGCCGGCGGCTCATGCAGGCGAAATAAGCTGCGGCCATAAGCCCATAACCACGCATCCTTTCTGGCGGTCGGCGCCCCTCCCTACCATCGGTCGTCCCAGTCGCGCCCACGGGCCACGCCGATGTCCGCCACCCAGCCTGTCCTTGCCCCCATCCCCCTCGCGGAGGAACGGCGGGCGCTGCTGGCCCAGGCGGTCGCCGGCCTGGACGGCGCCAGCCTGTGGTGGGTCTCCGGCTACGCCGCCGGCCTGGCGCAGGCGCAGTTGGCCCCACAGGCCGCGTCCGCCGCCACGCCGTCCCGGACGATCCTTCCGGCCCAGGGCGTGCTGGCCGCGCAGCGCCTGACCATCGTCTACGGCAGCCAGACCGGCAATGCCCGTCGCGCCGCCGAAGTACTGGCCCAGCAGGCCGAAGCCGCGGGCCTGTCGGTCCGCCTGCTGCGTGCCGATGCGTACCCGCAGCGCGAACTGGCGACGGAACGTCTTCTCTACTTCGTCATCAGTACCCAGGGCGAAGGCGATCCACCCGACGACAGCATCGGCCTGGTCGAATTCCTGCGCGGCAAGCGTGCACCGAAGCTGCCGGAATTGAAGTACGCCGTGCTCGGCCTGGGCGATTCCAGCTATGCCGACTTCTGCGGCATCGCCACCCGGCTGGACGCACGTCTGGCCGAACTCGGCGGCAGCCGGCTGTTCGCCGCCGGCCTAGCCGACCTCGACATCGAGACGGTCGCGACCCCGTGGCGCGAGCAGGCGCTGGCGCATGCGCGCGACCTGCTGAAGACACCGACGGCTGGCGCCGCTCCGCTGGCGACAGTCACGCCGCTGCGCCCCGGCCATGCGGCCGTGTGGTCGCACGAGCATCCCTTCCCCGCCGAGCTGCTGCTCAACCAGCGCATCAGCGGCCGCGATTTCAAGGGCCCGCGCTTCGGCCAGCACGGCGTGGCCGACAAGGACGTGCGCCACATCGAGCTGTCGCTGGAAGGCAGCGGGCTGCATTACGAACCCGGTGACGCGCTGGGCGTGCGCCACCGGAACCCAACCTCGCTGGTGGATGACGTGCTGGAAGCGCTGCGGCTGGACGGCGACAGCACCGTCAACGAAGGGGGCGACGTGCTGCCGCTGCGCGAGTGGCTGGCCGCGCGCCGCGAGCTGACCCGGCTGTCGCGTCCGTTCCTGGCCACGCATGCCGCGCACGCGCAGGCCGACGAACTCAATGCGCTGCTCGCGCCCGCTCAGAGCGCTGCACTGACGCAGCTGTTCAACACACACCAGCTGGTCGACGTCCTGCGTCGCTGGCCGGCGGGCTGGTCCGCGCAGGAACTGGTCGCCGCGCTGCGTCCGCTCGCGCCGCGTCTCTATTCGATCGCCTCCAGCCGCAAGCGCGTGGGCGAAGAAGCCCACCTTACCGTCGATGTGCTGGGTTACGACGCCTTCGGCCATGCGCACGGCGGTGCCGCGAGCGGCTTCCTCGCCGCACGCGACGAAGGCGACCAGGTGCCGGTCTACGTCGAGGCCAACGAACGCTTCCGCGTACCCGCCGACGGAAGCCGCGACATCCTGATGATCGGCCCGGGGACCGGCGTGGCACCGTTCCGTGGTTTCGTGCAGGAACGCGCCGAGACCGGCGCGCGCGGTCGCAACTGGCTGTTCTTCGGCGCCCAGCACTTCAACCACGGTTTCTTCTACCAGAGCGAGTGGCAGGACGCGCTGCGCAGCGGCGAACTGCATCGCCTGGACCTGGCGTTCTCGCGCGACCAGGCCCGCAAGATCTACGTGCAGGACCGCCTGCGCGAGCGTGGCCGCGAGGTCTACAACTGGCTGCAGAACGGCGCGCACCTGTATGTCTGCGGCGCCATCGCGATGGGCAAGGACGTGCAGGCCGCGCTGCAGGCCATCGTGGTCGAGCACGGCGGACTGGATGAGGACGCCGCGCGCGAGTACCTGGTGAACCTGCAAACGGAGGGGCGCTATAGCCGCGACGTGTACTGACGACCCTCCGCTGTTGTAGGAGCGACGTGAGTCGCGACCTGCAACTCTCCGGTCGCGACTCACGTCGCTCCTACAGTGGAATACCCATGAGCAACCACTCTGTCGAAGACATCAAATCCGAGAGCCACCGCCTGCGCGGCAGCCTGCTCGAGAGCCTGACCGATCCGGTCACCGGCGCGCTGCGCGAGTCGGACCAGACCCTGATCAAGTACCACGGCAGTTACCAGCAGGACGACCGCGACCTGCGCGACGAGCGTCGCCGCCAGAAGCTGGAGCCGGCCTACCAGTTCATGATCCGCACGCGCACGCCCGGGGGCGTGGTGACGCCGGCGCAATGGCTGAAGCTGGATGCCATCGCCACGCAGTACGCCAACCACTCGCTGCGCATCACCACGCGCCAGGCCTTCCAGTACCACGGCGTGATCAAGCGCGAGCTCAAGGCGACGATGCAGGCCATCAACGCCACGCTGATCGACACGCTGGCGGCTTGCGGCGACGTCAACCGCAACGTGCTGGTCGCGGCCAACCCGCTGGAATCGCGCGCGCACGCCGAGGTGCAGGCCTGGGCCGCGAAACTGTCCGAGCACCTGCTGCCGAACACGCGTGCCTACTACGAGATCTGGCTGGACGAGGAGCGCGTGGCCGGCAGCGGCGAGGAAGAAG
This sequence comes from uncultured Pseudoxanthomonas sp., assembly GCF_946886695.1. Next base: position 35,455 of record NZ_CAMPJD010000004.1, read on the forward strand.
AGCCGATCTATGGGGCCACCTACCTCCCGCGCAAGTTCAAGGTCGGCTTCGCGGTCCCGCCGGTCAACGATGTGGACGTGTTCGCGAACGACCTCGGCTTCATCGCCGTCCTCGAAGACGGAGCGCTCGCCGGCTTCAACCTGGTGATCGGAGGCGGCATGGGCGCGACGCATGGCGATGCCGAGACCTACCCGCGCGTCGGCAACGTGATCGGCTTCATCACGCCAGAGCAACTGCTCGATGTCGCCACGGCCGTGGTCACCACCCAGCGCGACCTGGGCAACCGCGAACTGCGCAAGCGCGCGCGCTTCAAGTACACCATCGACGACCACGGCCTGGACACCGTGGTCGGCGAGATCGAACGCCGCAGTGGCGTGACGCTGCAGCCGACGCGCGCGTTCCGCTTCGAGCACAACGGCGATCGTTACGGCTGGGTGGGAGGCGAAGACGGCCGCTGGCACCTGACCCTGCATCTGTTCGCCGGCCGCATCGCCGACACCGCACATGCGACGCACCTGACCGGCCTGCGCGAGATCGCCAACGTGCATAGCGGCGAGTTCCGGATGACGGCGAACCAGAATCTCGTCATCGCCGGCGTGCCGGCCGGCGAGCGCGAGCGCATCGACACGCTGGTGAAGACGCACGGGCTGGACGCCGGCGAGCGCCTCGGCACGGCCCTTCAGCGCGCGGCGGTGGCCTGCGTGGCCCTGCCGACCTGCGGCCTGGCGATGGCGGAAGCGGAGCGCTACCTGCCCGACTTCACCGATCGTCTGCAGCCGCTGCTGGAGAAGCACGGCCTGCGCGATGCGCCGATCCTGCTGCGCATCTCCGGCTGCCCGAACGGCTGCTCGCGTCCCTACCTCGCCGAGATCGCCCTCGTGGGCAAGGCGCCGGGCCGCTACAACCTGATGCTCGGCGGCGATGCGCGGGGCCAACGGCTCAATACCTTGTACCGCGAGAACATCGACGAGGCCGCCATCCTCGCCACGCTGGACGAGCTGTTCGCGCGTTATGCCGGCGAACGCACCGATGGCGAAGGCTTTGGCGACTTCCTGCACCGCAGTGGCGTGGTCGCCCTGCCCGCCTACCCCACCCACCGACAGATCGCACTGGAACTGCACGCATGAGCGCCCTCGCCCTTTCCCTGGACACCGACCAGATCGCCGAGCACAACGCGTGGCTGGAAACGCAGACCGCCGAGCAGCGCGTCACCTGGGCGCTCAAGCACGGCCCGGCAGAAGCCGCGATGTCCTCCAGCTTCGGCGCGCAGGCGGCCGTGCTGCTTCACATGGTCACCCGGCAGAAGCCGGACATTCCCGTGGTGCTGATCGACACCGGCTATCTGTTCCCCGAGACCTACCGCTTCGCCGACGAACTGACCGAGCGCCTGACGCTCAACCTGCAGGTGTTCCGTCCGCTGGTCAGCCGCGCCTGGATGGAGGCGCGCCACGGCCGCCTGTGGGAACAGGGCCTGGTCGGCATCGAGCAGTACAACAGCCTGCGCAAGGTCGAACCGATGAAGCGCGCCCTGAAGGAACTGGGCGTGGGCACCTGGTTCACCGGCCTGCGCCGCAGCCAGGCCACCAGCCGAGCCAACGCACCTGTGCTGCAGCAGCGCGAGGACCGCTGGAAGATCAACCCCATCGTCGACTGGACCGACCGTGATGTCTGGCAGTACATGAAGCAGCACGGCCTGCCCTACCACCCGCTGTGGGAGCAGGGTTACGTGTCGATCGGCGACTTCCACACCACGCGCCGCTGGGAGCCCGGCATGCGCGAGGAGGACACCCGCTTCAACGGCCTCAAGCGCGAGTGCGGCATCCACATCGACGTCTGATGGCCGCCCCGGCGGCCTGAGGCATTCGCGTCGGGCCAGCCCGGTTTCGTCGCCGCATCGCGGGATCCGTCGCGCGCCCTCTTCCCTCCCGGGACCGGCGGGCTATCCTCCACGGCACTCCCGAAGCCGCGGTGCCCGACGTGTTCCCCAGCCTGCTCCTGATCATCCGCATCCTCGTTGCCTGGTTCGGCGCGATCCTGATGACGGGCTTCGTGTGGAACGGCCTCTTCGAGCACACGTTCCTGTCCGGCGGCGCCAGCTGGCTGTTCAACCTGGCTGCGACGCTGGTGATGATCTCGGTACTGATCGGCACGATCAGCCACCTGCGCCGCATCTGGCTGATCACCGGGCGCCTGGACAGCACCACGCTGTCGAGCCGCCAGCGCCGGCAGATCGAAGTGCCGCTGGATACGGCCGCCGCCTTCGACCTGATCGAGGGCGCGCTGCGCGAACTGCCGCGCGCCGAGGACGCAGAAAGCGCACCCGACAGCCTGCAGGTCCGGGTCAAGGTGCGCCGCGTGGACAGTTTCGACGGCCCCAGCCAGCCGTCGCGCTTCAACATCATGGCCCGCTTCGCGGTGAAGCGTGACTTGGTGCAAGCCACGGTCACGCCCGGCAATGGCACCAGCAGCATCACGCTGATGCTGGGCCCGGATGCCAGCGCCTGGCTGGACCTGTTCGTGCTGGACGACGGCGTGAACGTGGAGAACGCCGAAGCCGTCACCCGCGCCATCACCCGCCGCGTCGCCGACCAGCGCCGCCAGGAGCAGGCCGATGTCGTGAAGACCGTCAGCGAGAAGGAACTGACCGTCGCGCGCCTGAACCTGCTCAACGCGCAGGTGGAACCACACTTCCTCTACAACACGCTGGCCAGCGCACAGGTGCTGACCCGCACCGATCCGCCACGCGCCGACATCATGCTCGGCCACCTGATCCACTACCTGCGCAGCTCGCTGCCGCGCACCGACGACGCCCTGTCCACGCTGGGTGAGGAACTGGAGCGCACCCAGGCCTACCTGGAGATCCTGAAGATCCGCATGGGCACACGCCTCAACGTGCAGGTGGAAGTGCCGGATACGCTGAAGGCGGTGCCGATGCCGTCGATGATGCTGCAGACGCTGGTGGAGAACGCCATCAAGCACGGGCTGGAACCCAAGACCGGCGGCGGCACCATCTGGATCCTGGCGCGGCAGCACGACGACCATGCGACGCTGACCGTCGCCGACGACGGCCAAGGCTTCGGCGGCCAGAGCACCGGCACCGGCATCGGCCTGAAGAACCTGCGCGAACGCCTGCGCCTGACCTTCGGCAGCGAAGCTTCGTTCGCCATCGTGTCCAACTTCCCCAGTGGCGTGGCCGCTACGCTGACCCTGCCGCTCGGCCACACGGGAGCACAGCCATGAACTTCCGGGGTGTGATCGCCGAAGACGAGGAGCTGCTGCGCACCGCGCTGTCCTCGCTACTGAAGGACGCCTGGCCGCAGCTGGACATCGTCGCCGAATGCGAAGATGGCGCCAGCGCGCTCGAATCCATCGCCGAACTGAGGCCGGACGTGGCCTTCCTCGACATCCGCATGCCCGGCCTGAGCGGCATCGAAGTCGCCCGTGGACTGACCGAAGCCAGCCCGCGCACGCAGGTAGTGTTCGTCACCGCCTACGACCAGTACGCGATCGATGCGTTCGAACAGGGCGCCATCGACTACCTGCTGAAACCGATCACCCGCGAGCGCCTGCTGGCGACCGTGCAGCGGATCCAGGCGCGCGCCGCGGCAGGGCACCCGGATGGCGCCACGCTGGACGCGCTGCTGCGCCACCTGTCGACGCGACAAGGCGCGTCGAGCAAGCCGCCGCTGGTCTGGATCACCGCCAGCGTCGGCAAGGACACCAAGTTGATCATGGTGGACGATGTGGCCTACTTCCAGGCCGACAACAAGTACACCACGGTGATGACGGCCGAGGGCGAATCGCTGCTGCGCACCCCGCTGCGAGAGCTGCTCGATTCGCTGGATGCCAACACGTTCAAGCAGATCCACCGCTCCACCATCGTCAACATGAAGGCCGTGGCATCGGTCAGTCGCGATGACACGGGCCGTGGCCGGCTGAAGTTGAAGACGCGGCCGGAAACACTGACCGTCAGCCAGCCCTTCATGAGCCTGTTCCGCAACATGTAGTCGCCGCTCTAAACCCGACCGCTCCGCGCGGCATCCAACGTGGCATCACCGGCACGGCGCACCTGCGTCGTGGATGGCTTGCCTTTGCCCATCGAAACACCAGAGGAAACGCCATGCGCATCGTCACCTCCCTGCTGTCCTGCCTGATGGCCCTGGCGGGATGCAACGAGAAGCCCAGCGTCACCACCATCCACCACAGCAGCGCCAACGGCGTGGACACGCTCTTCAGCAAGAGCACGCTGAAGGAGGGCGTGGCGACGTTCGAGTGCTTCGCCAGCGAAAGCGGCCAGTGCCACTACCGCATCTACATAGAGAAGTGCCCGGCGCCGGCATCGGGCGAGAATCCCGGCGCCTGCGTGCGCATCACGCTGGAGGACTTCGTGCTGGCGCCCGGCAGGACGCACGAGATCCGCGGCCTGCCCGACGGCTACCGCGAGTGCGTCGCGCAACGGGCGGTCGGCGGGCGCTGTCCTTCGTGAGCGATCAGGCGGCGGGCTTGACCGCCACGCGCCTTTCCATCACGCAGGCCAGCACGAAGCCGATCAGGTAGGCGACCACGTCAAGCCAGTCCGGCGTGCTGCCCAGCACGATGCGCAGCACCGGCGACGCCACCTGCCAGGCCGTCTGCTGGCTGACGTATTGCGCCGCCTCGACCGCCAGTCCCACGGCGAGCGCAAGCAGCGGCCGCACCGGCGGGCGCATCCACACGACGGTGGCGAGCAGGCAATGCACCCAGATCACGGCGAAGACATCGCCTGCGAAGCTGCGGATCCAGCCAAGCCGCGCGCCCACTGTCGCCAGCAGGACGAGCAGCACGAACAGGCCCAGCGCCCATGCCGCCGCGACAGGATCGAACCGCCACCTCACGCGTTGCCGCAATGCGCACCTTCCAGCGTCTTGCCCCCACAGGCCAGGCACTTGCGGTACTTCTGCCGCTGCCGGTTGTAGCGCACGCGCGACATCATGCCGCCGCAGGCGCAGCGCAGCTCGCGGCCGCGCGCCCAGCGATACAGGCGCCAACTGGAATGCAATGCCCACGCCGTTCCGAGCAGGATGGCCAACAGGAACGACAACGAAGCCAACCGCTGCGGCGTGATGTCGCCGAGCGCGCGTTCGGTTCGCGTCACCACTTCCGCCGTGGCGAAGCCGCCGACCGCGAGCACCACGGCCGGGGTATACATGCGGGCGACCATCCGGGAGATGCGGTTCATGGCGGATCAGGCGGGGGCGATGGTGCGCAGACTCGCTCCCGCGGGCAGGCCGCGTCAATCACGCGATCAGGGGAACCATCAGCTCGTGATCGTCTGCGTCAACGACTGCCAGGTGGGCGGCTCCGGCCAGTCCGGGTCCTGGTTGCCGTCGATCACCCGCCGCAGGTCGCGGCGGTCGATCTGGGGCGCCAGCGCGCGCACCAGGTCCAGCGCGTAATCGCGCAGCACCCGCTCGCGTGGCAACACGGCCCAGGCGATACACTCCTTAACCTCGGGCGGTGCCGGCCAGGCGCGCAGGTCGGTGTCGGCTGCATTCACCGCCATCTCCGCCAGCAGGCCCACGCCGAGGCCGGCGCGGACGTAGGTCTTGATCAGGTCGGCATCAAGCGCCGTCAGGGCGATGTTCGGCTCCAGCCCCACCTTGGCGAAGGCACGCTGCAAGGACGAACCCGGGCGAGTGGACGACTCGTAGCTGATCAACGGTTGGTCGGCGAGGTCGGCCATCGCAGGCACGCGACCGAGCTGCTCCAGCGCATGGCCGCGCGGCACAAGCACCAGCCTTCGCCAGCGGTACAGCGGCACGGCGATGCCCGCCTGTGGCGGATCGCCGGCGGTACTGACCACGGCCATGTCGGCATCGCCCTGCGTCAGCAGGTCCAGCGCCGTGCTTTCCGGTGCCTGCTGAAGATGCACGCTGACCTGCGGGAAATCGCGCTTGATCTGCGCAATGGCCGGTGGCAGCACGAAGCGTGCTTGCGTATGGGTGGTGACCAGCACCAGTTGGCCCTGGCTCTCGCGGCGCTGGTTGGCGGCATAGGTGCGGATGTTGTTGGCCTCGCCCAGCACCAGACGGGCCCGGTCGATGACTTCGTGGCCGGCCGGTGTCACGGCTTCCAGGCTGCGACCCTTGCGCACGAACAGCAGGAAGCCGAGTTCATCTTCCAACTGCTTCAGCTGCTTGGACAGACCGGGCTGGGTGGCATGCACCCGCGCCGCCGCCAGCGTGATGTTGAGGTCGGCGTCGGCGATGGCCACCAGGTAACGAAGTTGGGTCAGCGTCATCGGCGTGGGGGCACGTCGGCCCACCGGGAGGGGGCCTTGGACTGTAGAGGATTTGCCCGGACCGTAGCCGCCATGGCTTATAACCGCAAGCTATATGGTTTTCGTGGGATGTCATTTCCGACCACCCTGACGCGGCAGTACGGTCAGCACCCCAGTCGCCATCTACCCGATGCCCGTGAGCGCTCCGTTGTTTCCCCTGTTCGCCGACCTGAAAGACCGCCGGGTACTGGTCGTGGGCGGCGGGCCGGTGGCGGAGCGGAAGACCGAAGCGCTGCTGCATGCCGGTGCACGTCCCCGTGTCGGCGCGCCGGACCTGACCCCGCGCCTGCGCGCCTGGCACGGGGAAGGCCGGATCGACTGGATTCCCGGCCACTTCGATGCCCATTGGCTCGCCGGTACATGGCTGGTGGTCGCCGCGACCGACGACACGGCGGTCAACCGCGCGGTCGCCACCGCCGCCGAAGCGCGCCACGTGTTCGCCAATGTCGTGGACGACGGTGAACTTTCCAGCTTCCACGTGCCCGCCATCGTCGAACGCGGTCCGCTGCAGGTCGCCATCTCCAGCGGCGGTGGTGCGCCGATGCTGGCGCGCCACCTGCGCCGCCAACTGGAAACGTTGCTGGATGATTCCTGGGCCTCGCTGGCCGACCTGTTCACCCGTCAGCGCTATCGTATCCGCCAGCGTTTCCCGCAACCCGGCGAGCGGCGCCGCTTCTTCGAGACGCTGCTGGCGGGTCCCTTGCCCCGCCTGTTCCGCCAGCAGTTGCATGCGCAGGCGGAACAGCATTTCCAGGCCATGCTGGACCAGCGCGCGGCCACGGCGCACCCCGGCTCCGTGGCGGTGGTCGGCGCCGGCCCCGGCGATGCTGGACTGCTGACACTCAATGCATTGCGGGCGATGAACGAGGCTGACGTGATCCTGCACGACCGTCTGGTCAGCGAGGATGTGCTGCGCCTTGGCCGTCGCGATGCGACGTACATCGAAGTGGGCAAGTCGGCCACGGGACACAGCACCCGCCAGGACGACATCCATGCGCTGATGCTGGAACACGCGCGTGAGGGAAGGCGCGTGGTGCGACTGAAGGGCGGTGATCCGTTCGTGTTCGGCCGCGGTGGCGAGGAACTTGAATTCCTGCGCGGCCACGGCATTCCCTACGAAGTGGTGCCCGGCATCACCGCCGCCGTGGCCTGCGCCGCCTACGCCGGCATTCCACTGACCCATCGCGACCACGCGCAGTCGGTGAAACTGGTGACCGCGCACTGCAAGGACTCGTTCGACACGCTGGACTGGCACGCGCTGGCGCAGGAGCGGCAGACGCTCGCCGTCTACATGGGCGTGGCCGGGCTGGAAGGGCTGCGGGACCGGCTGATAGCCCACGGTCGCGCGGCCTCCACGCCGTTCGCGCTGGTCGAAAACGGCTCCCGGCGCGACCAGCGGGTGGTGAGCGGCACGCTGGCCGATCTGCCGGAGATCGCGCGTTCCCAGCAAGTACGCTCACCTGCGCTGCTGATCCTGGGCGAAGTCGCCGCGCTCGCCGGCACGCTGCACTGGTTCGGCGCGCCGCCCATCGGTGCAGCCGCCTCCATACATTCCCGCAACCTTCCGGCGCCCACACTGCAGGCCGCCTGATCCACCGCTTACCCACGGAGACCCCATGGCCGTTTACGACAGCATCCTGGACACCATCGGCCGCACCCCGGTCGTCAAGCTGCACCGCATCGCGCCCGAGCACGTCACGCTGTACGCCAAGGTCGAATCGTTCAACCCCGGTGGCTCGGTGAAGGACCGCCTGGCCTTGGCGATCATCCTCGACGCCGAAGCCAAGGGCCTGCTGAAACCCGGCGATACCATCGTCGAAGCGACCTCGGGCAACACCGGCGTGGCGCTGGCGATGGTGGCCGCCGCGCGCGGCTACAAGTTCGTCGCCACGATGGTGGAAACCTTCTCCATCGAGCGCCGCAAGCTGATGCGCGCCTACGGCGCCAAGGTCATCCTGACGCCCGCCGCCGAGCGCGGCAGCGGCATGGTCCGCCGCGCAGAGGAACTGGCGAAGCAGCACGGCTGGTTCCTCGCCCGCCAGTTCGCCAATCCCGCCAACCCCGCCTATCACCGGCAAACGACGGCGGCGGAAATCCTGCGCGATTTCGCCGGCCAGCGACTCGATCACTTCGTCACGGGCTGGGGCACGGGCGGCACGCTCACGGGCGTCGGCGAAGTGTTGAAGGTCGCGCGTCCAGAAGTACGCATCACCGCCTCCGAACCGGCCGGCGCCTCGCTGTTGCAGGGCAAGGAATGGCAGCCGCACAAGATCCAGGGCTGGACTCCGGACTTCGTGCCGGACGTGCTAAACCGCGAGGTCGCCGACGAAATCCTGCCGGTGACCGACGTGGAATCCATCGCCACCGCGCGCCGCCTGGCGGCCGAGGAAGGCATCTTCGTGGGCATTTCCGGCGGCGCCACCGTGGCGGCCGCGCTGCAGGTCGCGCAGAAGGCCAAGCCCGGCGACGTGCTGCTGGCGATGCTGCCCGACACCGGCGAGCGCTATTTCTCCACGCCGCTGTTTGAAGGCGTCAACGAAGGCTCGGACGACGACTGGCTGGCCTCGCTGGGCGAAGCCGCGCTGCCGTAAGGTTCAATCGGCCGGCGGTGCGTCGCAGTCGCGCCGCCACGTCCATTCCAGCGCCTTGCCGTCATCGCGGCCATCGTCCACGCGGGCATGCAGCGTGTCGACGTCGGAGCGCGAATAGATCACGCGCTTCGGGAAGTCATGGGCCGGATTGGCGAACACCACCCGATCCTGCGTCACGCTCTGCGCAGGAAACTCGGTCACCGCACCACCGCCGGGCTGCGCGAGCAACACCCAGCGTCTATCCTGCTGCGCGATGCGCATGAACTCGAAGCCGCTCACCCTGCCCTCGCGCGTGTCGCGGTGCATGCCGACGAGCAGTCCGCCCCGCTGCGCCATCCAGGTTTCCTCGCTGAAGGTCTTGCCGCGCTGGCCGCACCAGTGGCCGGCGAGCCAGCCGGGATCGTTGGCCGATGCGGGCATGGGCATCAGCATTGGAGTGAGAGCCAACAAGGGAGCAATCAGCCGTTTCATCGCATGGACCTGCTGCTGTCGGTAGGCCAACTTAGCAGCCCTTGTGCGCAGGAGCGATCCCTGAAGCACTGTAGGAGCGATGTAGGTCGCGACCGCGGATCCAGGCTGCCAGGGAAGCCGCAGAACCCAGCGGACGTGTCGGCTCCTTGGATTAACTGATGCGCGCGCGCAAGCCGACAGCGTGCGGTCGCGACTTACGTCGCTCCTACAGGAAAGGGGGCACCGCTAGTTTTCGTACAGTTCCAACGGCAGATCGTCCGGGTCGGCGAAAAAGGTGAAGCGGCGACCGGTGTACTCGTCCACGCGCACCGGTTCTGTCGTCACGCCGTGCGCCTGCAGGTGCGCGATGGCGGCGTCGATGTCGACCACACGCAAGGCCAGATGGCGCAGACCACACGCTTCCGGCCGTGACACGCGCGGCGGCGGCGAAGGGAACGAGAACAGCTCGACCTGCGCGCCATCAGGCAACGCGAGGTCGAGCTTCCAGGAATCGCGTTCGGCCCGGTAGTGCTCGGCGACGACGCGCAACCCCAGCACCCCGGTGTAGAAGTGCTTCGATCGCGCGTAGTCCGACGCGATGATCGCAACGTGGTGCAGGCCTTCGATGCGCATGTCAGTGTGCCGCGGCCGCATCCGCACCGGTACTGCCGCCCGACGGCGCCTTGCCGCCGCGCATCAGCAGCACCAGCGGCATCGACACCAGCGTCAGTAGCATCATCAGTTTGAAGTCGTTGAGATAGCCGATGGCCGCTGCCTGCCGGTTGACCTCGGCATTGAGCATCGCCAGACCGGTGGCCGTGGACGGATCCATCGCCGCGGGCAGCAGCGTGGTCTCCGCACCGAACGCGGGAATGCGCGCACCGATCTCGGCATGGTTCACCTGCATGGCGCGCGACAGCATCGTCATCACCACCGAGATGCCGACCGATGAGCCGATGTTGCGCACCAGGCTGAAGAGGCCGGCGGCTTCAGTGCGCTGGTGGGGCTCCAGTGTCGCGTAGGCGACAGTGGAGATGGGCACGAACACCAGGCCCAACCCCATGCCCTGCACCACACCCAGCCAGACGATGGACTGCATCGACGCATTCGGCCCGAACTGGGTCATGCCATGCAGCGAGAACACCATCAATCCCATGCCGACCAGGATCGGCCAGCGCGCATCGATGCGACCCAGCAGGCGACCGACGACCATCATGCTGAACATGGTGCCGACGCCACGCGGCGCCAGCACCAGGCCGATGGTCAGCACCGGGTAGTTCATCAGCGTACTGAGGTACGGCGGCAGCAGCGCCAGTGTGGCGAACAGCACGATACCGACGACGAAGATCAGCGCGCAGCCGACCGCGAAGTTCGCGTTCTTCAGCAGGCCCAGGTCGAGCAGTGCGTTGTCGCGCTTGCGCCACCACCACAAGCCGTACATGTACAGCGCGAGGAAGGCGAGCGCGGCTTCGATCTGGATCTCGACGCTGCCGAACCAGTCTTCGCTCTGCCCGCGATCGAGGAACAACTGCAGCGCGCCGATGCCCAGCGCCAGCAGGCCCAGCCCGACACCGTCGAGCTTGCGCTCCTGCACCACGTCCTTCTTCACGCTGGCCATGATGCCGACCAGCGCGAGGATGCCGATCGGCAGGTTGATCAGGAACACCCAGTGCCAGCTGTAGTTCTGGGTCAGGAAACCACCCAGCGGCGGACCGAGGATGGGGCCGACCATGATGCCCATGCCCCACATCGCCATCGCGGCGCCGTGCTTTTCTTTCGGGAAAGCATCCAGCAGCAGCGACTGCGAGATCGGCACCAGCGACGCGCCGAACACGCCCTGCAGGATGCGGAACAGCACCATTTCGCCGATGCCGCTGGCGATGCCGCACAGCAACGAGGCGACGGTGAAGCCGCTGACCGCAATGATCAGCAGGCGGCGGCGCCCCAATCGGCCCGCCAGCCAACCGGTCACCGGGGTCAGGATGGCGGCGGCGACGATGTAGCTGGTCAGTACCCACGACACCTGGTCCTGGGTGGCCGACAGCGAGCCCTGCATGTCGGGCAGCGCGACGTTGGCGATGGTCGTGTCCAGCGCCTGCATCAGCGTGGCCAGCATCACCGAACCGACCAGCAGCGTGCGCTTGCCGGTGTCTTCCTGCGCAGGCGCAGCGGGAACGGCAGTTGTGCTCATGGGGAATTCCGGAAGGGATCGATGCGCACGATGCACGCCGATCCAGAGGTCACCCGGGGCGCGGCGTCAGCGGGGCCGGGCCCCACCACAGTGCCCTCGCCCGCATCCGCGCACGCCCGGGATGACATGGAAAACAAACCTCAGCGCGCGGCGGTCGCGCGACTGGAGGCGATGGCACCCTCGCGCAGCTCGACATGCACGTCGGCGCTCATGCCGGCGCGCAACTGCGGCGCGTCGGCGGCGGCGCTGTCGATCTCGAGGCGCACGGGGATGCGCTGCACGATCTTCACCCAGTTTCCGGTGGCGTTCTGCGGCGGCAGCACGCTGAACTCCGCGCCGGAGGCGGGTGCGATGGAGGCCACGTGCGCCTTCCACTTCACGCCGGGGTAGGAGTCGACTTCGATCGTCGCGGCCTGGCCGACCTGCATCTTCGTCAGCTCGGTTTCCTTGAAGTTGGCTTCCACCCAGATCGGCGAGGTGGCGACCAGCGGCATTGCAGACTGGCCGACGTTGATGTACTCGCCCACCTGCAGGTCGTGCAGGCCGACGATGCCGTCCGCGGGCGCGCGCACTTCCGCATGCGCCAGGTCCAGCCTGGCCTTGGCCAGCATCGCCATCGCGGCGCGATATTCGGGCAGGTCCTGCGTAGGCGTACCCGGGCTGCCGCTCAGCGAAGCGGTGGCCTCGGATTGCGTGGCGATGGCGTCGCCCAGGTCGGTGCGCGCTTCGGCGACCGCGTGGCGCGCGTCGTCCAGCATCTTGCGCGAGACGAGCTGCTGGCCGGCGAGCTGCTGCATGCGCTGGAAATCGCGCTGCGCCCACGCCAGCGTTTCGCGCGCGGCCTGGATCGAGGTGTCGGTACCGACCACCTTTGCGCGGCTGGCGCTGGCGGTATTGGCCATGCGCGCGACCAGCGCTTCGTTCTGCGCCACCGCGATCGTCAGCGGATCGGCGTCGATACGGAACAGCAGGTCGCCCTTCTTCACCGGCTGGTTCTGCTGCACGGCGACTTCGACCACGCGGCCGCCGACCTGCGGCGCGATCAGGATGCGTTCGGCCTTGATGTAGGCGTTGTCGGTGCTGACTTCACGCTGCGAGGCCATGTACTCCCAGCCGAAGAAGCCGGCGACCGTCAGCGGGCCGGCGACCCACAGCCACACCGGCACGCGGCGGCGCTTGGGAGCGGAGGGTTTGGCCGCGCTTTCGCCGGCTTCGTTGATCTTGCTGGTCATGGTGGGGGTCAGCTCTTGCGGAGGGAGGACTCGGCGCGACTGGCGCGGTCGAGCAGGGAGAGGTTTTCGCGAACTTGGCCGAGCACCTTCATCGCCGTCACCAGTTCGTCCGGATCGACGCCGGCCAGGCAGTCCTCGCGGACCGACGTGGCGACGGCTTCGATGTCGTGCATCACCGCGTCGGACTGCGGCAGCAGGTGCAGGCGCCAGACGCGCCGGTCGTCCGGGTCGCTGCGGCGCTCGACGAAGCCGGCCTTCTGCAGGCGATCGATCACGCGGCCGACGGCGATCGGCTCCATGTCGAGCAGGTCCGCCAGCTCGGACTGGGTGATGCCTTCGCTCTGGTGGATGCGCTTCAGCGCGCGCCACTGCACGCGGGTCAGGCCCAAGTGGGCGGCGCGACGGTCGAAGACCCGGCCGAACAGCCGGCTCAGGTCCGCGATCAGGTAACCGATGGTGCTTTTGCCGGCGGGGGTCTTCATGGGTGCCTATGATATAGCTGCTTAGGCAATAATATTCAAGGCAGAGAATTCCGTTCAGCCACGCTTTCGGCACGGGTTGTCGTCTTGAGGGTTGAACAGGCCGATCGTCTGGTTGACGAGGCTGCCCTTGCTCGCCTTGATTCCGGATTCCGACCCCCGGAAACGACGACGCCGGCACGAGGCCGGCGTCGAAATTACTTCGAGGTGGCGCAGGCGATCAGCCTTCCCACTTGCCCTGCGCAGCCAGGCCATTTTCCTTGGCACGCTCGTACACCACGGCCTGCGCCTTGGCGAAGTTGCCCACCAGGTCCTGCGACCACAGCTTCAGCGCGGCCTGCTGCATGGCGCGGCCGTACGAGAAGCTCAGCGGCCACGGCAGGCTGCCCAGCTGGTTCATCGCATTGAGGTGGGCCGTGGACTGCTCGTCGGTCTGGCCACCGGACAGGAACACCACGCCCGGCAGGATCGCCGGCACGGTGCTCTTCAGACACATCACGGTGGACTCGGCCACTTCGTCGACATCGGCCTGCTCTTCGCAATCCTTGCCGGCGATGACCATCGACGCCTTCAGGATGGTGCCTTCCAGCAGCACGTTCTGCTCATACAGCGCGCCGAACAGCGAGCGCAGCACGGCCTCGGTCACTTCGTAGCAGACCTCGATGTTGTGGTCGCCATCCATCAGCACTTCCGGTTCCACCATCGGCACCAGGCCGCATTCCTGGCACAGCGCCGCATAGCGGGCCAGCGCGTGCGCGTTGGCCTCGATGCAGGTGCCCGAGGGGATGTCTTCGCCGATGGTGATGACCGCACGCCACTTCGCAAAGCGGGCGCCCAGCTTGTAGTACTCCTTCAGGCGGTCGCGCAGGCCGTCGAGGCCTTCGGTGACCACTTCGCCCGGGCAGCCGGCCAGGGCATGCGTGCCCTTGTCGACCTTGATGCCGGGGATGATCCCGTTGTCGCTCATGTACTTGGCGAACGGCACGCCGTCCTTGGTCGACTGGCGCAGGGTCTCGTCGAACAGGATGGCGCCGGAGATGTAGTCCGACAGCTTCGGCGTGGTGAGCAGCAGCTCGCGGTAGGCGCGGCGGTTCTCTTCCGTGTTCTCGATGCCCACGCCCTGGAACCGCTTGGCGATGGTGGTGGTGGACTCGTCGATCGCGATGATGCCCTTGCCCGCGGCCACCATGGCCTGGGCGGTTTCGGCAAGCTGTTCGATGCTCATGGGGTTCCTGGGAAAGCGGCGGGAAAGATACCAATTGTAGCCCGCGTCGCCACCCGAGCGGGCGAACGCGGAAAAGAACGCGCTGCGGCGCGCCTGCGGTGAGCAACAGGCCTCAACACATGGAACCGGTTCCAGACGTCACCGGCTCACGCGGCATCCGACGGCTCTGCTTTGAGATCACCATAGCGCCAGCGATGGATCATGTTGGAGATGCCGCGGCCGCGCAGCAGGAACACCATCGCGAGCACGGCTTCGAACACCGTGGCAACGGCATCCGGCAGCAACTGGTCCAGTCCGTTGTCCAACGTCAGGGAGCCTGGCAGCGCGCGCGACAAGATCACCCAGCGCACCAGCAGGTAGGCCGCGTCCTTCAAGGCGACGAACAGGAACCAGGCGCCGATGACGGAAATGGCGAGGCCCAGCCATACGCGCGGCTCCAGGTCGCTCTCGAACACCTGCTCCTTCGGGCTCGACAAGGCAAGTCGCGCCAGTTTGTCGGCGAAGAGCCACGCCAGCGCCAAGAGGCCGAGCACGGTCGCCATGATCGCCAGCGACGTGCCTTCGCTGCCCAGCGGCATCTCGCCGCGCCGGATCGCGAACAGGAGCGAAGGAACGCCGACCAGGGAGTTCGCCGCAACCCACACGATGACAGCGCGGATCGCGATGCACAGCAGCGTATAGGCGTTCGTCCTTGTCACGCGTCAACCTCCCGGTGTTTACAGCTCGCCCAGTCCCTCGGCCTTGCCGCGCTCACCCATCTGCAACAGGCGCAGGGTGTTGGTGGCGCCGTGCTTTTCCATGTGGTCGCCGCTGGTGAAGATCACGCGGTCGCCCTCGGCCAGCAATTCGCGGTCGTGCAGCACGCGCATCGCATCGCGCGCGGCCTCGCGCGGCGCAAGCCCACGACTGTCGAAGGCGATGGGGAACACGTCGCGGATCATCGCCATCTTGCGGCGCGCGCCGTCGTGGCGCGAGAACGCGTAGATCGGTGCATTGGAACGGAAGCGCGACAGGAAGCGCGCCGTGCCACCGGATTCGGTCATCGCCACGATCGCGCGCACGCCGATGTGCTCGGACAGGAACATGGTCGCCATGGCGATCGCCTGGTCGGCGCGCTCCAGGTTGCGCGGCGCCTTCTCGAAATCGGTGTCCATCTCGAACTGCTTCTCGGCACCCAGGCAGATGCGTGCCATCGCCTCGACCGCGCGCACGGGATAGCTACCCGCGGCTGTTTCCGCCGACAGCATCACCGCGTCGGTGCCGTCGATGACGGCGTTCGCCACGTCCAGCACTTCGGCGCGCGTGGGGATCGGGCTGTCCACCATCGACTGCAGCATCTGGGTGGCGGTGATCACCACCTTGTTGCGCGCCAGCGACTCCCGGATGATCTTCTTCTGCAGGCCGGGCAGTTCGGCATCGCCGATCTCAACGCCCAGGTCGCCGCGCGCCACCATCACCACGTCGCTGGCATCGACGATCTCGGCCAGGTTCTCGATGGCCTCGGTGCGTTCGATCTTGGAGACCAGCGCGGCGTCGCAGCCGTGTTCGCGCGCGATGCGGCGCGCCTCGTTCATGTCGTCGGCATTGCGGCAGAACGACACGGCGATGAAGTCCACGCCGATGTTCTCGGCCACGTACGCGATCAGCTCGCGGTCGCGCTCGGTCAACGCACCCAGCGACAGGCCACCGCCCTGCTTGTTCAAGCCCTTGCGGTCGGACAGCACGCCGTCGTTGAGCACGGTGCAGACAATGCGCTCGCCATCGACCTTCACCACCTGCAACTGCATCAGGCCGTCGTCCAGCAGGAGGACATCACCGGCTTCCACGTCGCCCGGCAGACCGAGATAGCTGACGCCCACCTGCGAGGCATCGCCCGGGGGCGCGTCGACACGGGCCACCAGGTCGAAGCGGTCGCCGGTCTTCAGCACCACCTTGCCTTCGGCAAACCGCTCCACGCGGATCTTCGGCCCTGGCAGGTCGGCGAGGATGCCGACCTCCGCGCCCACGCGCTGTGCCGCCAGACGCACCGCCGCGGCACGCTTGGCCTGGCCCGACGGATCACCGTGGGAGAAGTTCAGGCGCACCACGTTGACGCCGGCACGGAACAATTCTTCGAGCACGCCGGGCGGGTCCGTCGCCGGTCCGAGGGTGGCGAGGATCTTGGTGCGGCGCTGGCGTTCGGTCATGGTGCGGATTCCCTGTGATCGCGCAAACGCTACCACAGCGAAACTTCTTCGGAACGACTGACATTCCCCGCGTCATGCCGCTGTCCCGGGACAGCCCTCCGCGCACAGGGCGTGTCGCGGGGAAAGCGCTGTTTCAAAGCACTTTCCTGATGCTCCACGCATTCGTGCGACTGGTATTTTTTTGGTCTCTGCGCACAGGCAGCATGCTGCGCACGCACACCCGAGTGCGCAAAAAAAGGCGATGAAACGGGCGTTTGATCGCGCGCTTGACCTCAGGCGAACAGGGGCCGCAACTGGTCGGGCGTGCCCGCGAGATGGTGCGCGCCTGCATCGCGCAGCTCCTGTTCGTCGCCGAACCCCCACAGTACGCCCACGCTGCGCATGCCATGGTGGCGCGCGCCGTCGATGTCCATGTGCCGGTCGCCGATCATGACGCATGCCTCCGGCGCCAACGACAGGCGCTGGAGCGCTTCGCCAATCAGGTCCTTCTTGTGGCTCAACCGGCCATCCGCAGTGGCGCCGATGATGTCTTCGAATCGATCACCGAACGGCAGGTGGGCGAGGATCTTCCGCGCATGCGGTTCGTTCTTGGCGGTGACGACGGCAAGCCGGTGCCCAGCCGCGTGCAGCACTTCGATGGCTTCGCCGATGCCGGCGTACACCTGGTGCTCCAGCCAGCCGTGCGACTCGAAGCGCTCGAGATAGAGCTCCACCGCCGCTTCGACCCTGACCGGGTCGCCCAGCAGCGGCATGAAGCTGGTCCGCAGCGACGGGCCGATCCAGCCACGCAGTTCGGCGTCGGTCGGTACCGGATGCTCCAGCTGCGTCAGGGCATGCGTGATGCAGCGCGTGATTCCGATGGCCGAATCGATCAGCGTGCCGTCGAGATCGAAGAACAGCGTGGCGCGGCTCACTGGCCGCGCGCTTCCAGCGCGGCAACGGCCGGCAGCGTCTTGCCTTCCAGGAATTCCAGGAACGCCCCGCCGCCTGTGGAGATGTAGCTGACGTCGCCGGCGATGCCGTATTTGTCCACGGCCGCGAGCGTGTCGCCACCACCGGCGATGGAGAACGCCTTCGACTGCGCGATGGCGCGCGCCAGCGTCTCGGTACCCTTGCCGAACGCATCGAACTCGAACACGCCCACCGGCCCGTTCCACACCACCGTGCCGGCGGACTTGATGAGATCGGCATAGCGTTGCGCGGTCTGCGGGCCGATGTCGAGGATCAGTTCGTCTTCCGCGACGGCATCGACGGCCTTCACCGTCGCCGGTGCGTCGGCGGCGAACGCAGTGGCGACCACGACGTCGGTCGGCAGCGGGATCTCGGCGCCGCGCGCTTCCGCATCGGCGTCGATCTTCTTCGCCGTGTCGATCAGGTCCGCTTCGTACAGCGACTTGCCCACGGCATGGCCTTCCGCTGCGATGAACGTGTTGGCGATACCGCCACCGACGATCAGCTGGTCGACCTTGCCGACCAGGCTGGTCAGCAGTTCCAGTTTTGTGGACACCTTGCTGCCGGCGACGATGGCCAGCAGCGGACGCGCCGGGTTGGCCAGCGCCTTGTCGAGCGCATCAAGCTCGGCCATCAGCAGCGGACCGCCTGCGGCGACCGGCGCGAAGCGGATCACACCATGCGTGGACGCCTGCGCGCGGTGCGCGGTGCCGAAGGCGTCCATGACGAACACGTCGCACAGCGACGCGTACTGTTTCGACAGCGCTTCGTCATCCTTGCCCTCGCCCACGTTCATGCGGCAGTTCTCGAGCAGGACGATCTGGCCCGGCGCCACGTCGACACCGTCGACCCAATCCCTCACCAGCGGCACGTCGACGCCGAGCAGTTCCGACAGGCGGGCAGCGACCGGCGCCAGCGAATCGGCCTCGCTCCAGACGCCTTCCTTCGGACGCCCGAGGTGCGAGGTCACCATGACCGCCGCGCCTTTCTGCAGCGCCAGCTTCAGCGTCGGCAGGGACGCGGTGATGCGCTGCTCGGAGGTGATGCGGCCACCGTCGATCGGCACGTTCAGATCCTGGCGGATCAGCACGCGCTTGCCGGCGAGGTCGAGGTCGGTCATGCGGACGATGGGCATGGGAGGTCCTGGGCAGCGGGAAAGACGCCTATTGTCCCGCCTGCCCCCACATGCCGCAAACGACGATGGCCTATGCCGGAGGCCGGCTGCGCAACAGGCTGAAGGCGAAGGCCGCCACCAGCGCGGCGCCGGCGATCAGCAGACCCCACAGCAGCCAGGTCTTCCAATCGCGCGGCGTAGGCGGTGCGACCAGCGCCGCGTCGCCGGTCAGTACCGCGGACGCGGACAGGTAGGCCGGCGCGGGCTGCCAGTCCTCGCCACGGTCGCGGCGCAGCGCATCGACCAGGGCCGGCATCGGTACGGTGGCGCGGCGCGCGCTCGCGCTGCCCGCGACCAGGGCGTACGGCGGCGTGCCCTGCGCCACGAACACCACTACCTCCGGCCGGTAACCGAGTCGCAACGTGGGCGCCTGGTCCGGCAACGTACCGTTGTTGCGCAACCGCCAGTAACGGTCGCGCGCCGGTCCGCTCGACAGCGGCTGCGCTGGCGAGGCGCTGGGTTGTTCGCCGGCCACGCGATACGCCACCCACGGCCCCGCGCGCAGCCGCCACGGCGCGTCCGTGCTGTCGCGACTCTCCAGCGTCCATTCGCCGACGGCGTAGTCGTCCATCGCCAGGTCGGCCAATGCCACGGGATACCGTCCATCGCTTTCATAGGTGTAGCTGTCCACGCCCTGTGCGGAAACGCGACGCCCCTGAAGTTCCGACCACTGCACGTCCTGCCGCTGGTGCACGGCATCCAGGCGCACGCGCACTTCGCGGATCGGCAAAGGAGGCGAGGCATCGAGCGGCACGAAGCGGATGTAGCGAAGGCCGCCGCGGATCGGCGCCTCGTCGCGCAACAGGCGCTGCGACCCGCGCTGCAACTCCACCAGCGTCACGCGCTCCTGCACCACCTCCCACTGCTGCAGATCGGAACTGCCTTCTACCCGATAGCGCGATTCGCGCGGCGTGCCGGTGTCCCAGGTGAATTCCAGCGCTTCGGCGTTGTCGCGGATGCCGCTCAGGTCGACCAGGAAGGCACGCGCAGGGCCCGAGGCGGCCGTGCCTCCATCGGCCTCGATGCGGACGATGCGGCCGTTTTCGCCGAACTGCGCCGACACGCGCGACGGACCCGCGGCATCGGGCTGCTGGGCGGGCAGCGGGAACCACGGCACCACGATGCGCCGCGCCGGCAGGGCCGTCGGCTGCTCCGGGCCGAACAGCGCGGCGGCCACCGGCTTGCCGTGCGCATCCAGCACGTCGATGTCGCGCAGGTCGGGCCACGCCGTGGTGGTGTAGATCTCGCGATCGAGCACCACGCGGTACGCGCCCGCCTGTTCGGCCGACAACACCAGCGGCCAGCGCTTCGCATACGGTGCGGGCGCCTGCGCGCCGGCAAGCACGGGCAGCAGGCACAGGACTATCAGCCACTTCTTCATGCGGGTGCCTCCTCGTTTTCGATGCGACGCGGCGGTGCCGGCGCCAGATAACCCACCACGGTGCACAGCAGGCCGTAGCCGATGAACGAGCCGATGCCGAGCAGGTTGCCCAGGTGCTGGCGATCGACGAACACCAGCTTGGCCAGCACCACGCCCATCAGCACCGCGCCCCCCAGCCACAGCATGCGCTGGCCACGGCGCGACCCGATCACCCAGCCGAGCACGCCCAGTACGCTCCAGGTGATGGTCAGGCTGGTCTGCGCCAGGCTGCCGGACAGCAGGCTTTCGTTCCACGGCACGCCGCCCCAGTGATGGACGGCATGCAGCACCACCGAGGTGATCCACACGAACGCCAGCGACGAAAGCAGCACGATGCGCGCCGGCGGCAGCACGCGCGCGTCCGGCATCCACCAGCGCAGCAGCAGGACCAACACGGCGAGCTGCGCCAGTTCCATCGGATTGACCACGGGAATCCACGGCAGCGGCCGGGTGCCGCCGGACACGAACAGCGAGACCAGCCACCAGAGGCCCAGCGCCACGAACAGCACGCTCAACAACGGGGTGCGCCATGCCGCGAAGCGCTCGCCCAGCGGCGCGGCGAGCCAGTTCCACCGGAACAGCGCGAGCGCCACCACCACCAGCCACGGCAACGCGATGAGGCCGACCTGCCAACCGCTGCCCATGCCCTGCACATGCCCGGGCAGCCAGGCCAGCAGCAGGCTGGCTACCAGCGGCCACACCAGCCACCAGACGAACTGCGCCGCGCCGGCCAGGCGATGGTCGCTGTCGCGCAGGCACATCAGGCTGCGCACGCCCAGTACCGCATAGGCGAGCCATGCCCACACGCCGTTGCCGGCGAACGGCTGCTGGTGCGCCCCGGACTGCCACAGCGCCAGCGGCGCGGCGGATGCCAGCGCGGCCAGCGTCGTCCAAGCCAGGGCCGTAGACGGACGCCGGCGATGCACTTCCGCTGCCAGCCAGCCGGTCAACGCGATGAAGGCCAACATTGCATCGGGTTCGTCGCGATGGCCAAGGTGGGCATTGATCTCCGCGATGCCATTGCCCAGCCACCAAGCAAGCGCCCACAGGTAGTACACCAGCGCCACGCCGGCACTGCGCCCGCGATACGCCCAGGCACTGGCAAAGCCAGCGGCCGCGATCAGCAATGCACTCATGAAGGCCGCGTTGGCGAACATCGGCACGGCCGTCGCCGTGGCCTGCCACGACGCGACATCGCTCGATGCGATGAAGAACGCCACCGCCGCCGCGAGCTGCAGGCCGGCGCCGGTCAGCTGCGGCAACAGGCGCGACTGCCGCAGGCCCAGCCAGGCCAGCGCCGCACCTTCCAGCGCAAACACGCAGGCCGTCGCCTGCGCCGACAGCGCCAGCGGCACCGACAGCGTGGCGAAGCCCACCGCCAGCAACGCGTACGACTGCACCAGCACGTCGTAGCCTTGACGACGACGCAGCCACCACGACAGCGCGGCATAGAGCACGCCGAGTCCCAGCGCGCACAACGCCAGCGGCAGGCGACTGTCTTCGAACGAACCGCCCTGCATCAGCCCCGCCTGCAGCGAGAACGCGACCAGCGGCATGCCGAACACCAGGCAGCCATCGATGAAGTCGCGGCGACCCGCCGGCTGGCGGCGCGCGAACAGCAGCGGGATCAACAGGTAGAAGGCGAAGAACAACGCCAGGAACGGCTGCGTGCTCGCGTACTTCTCCGGCGCGTAGTCGAACAGCCCCCAGGCCGTGCCGATGCCGAAGGTGAAGACGAAGCCGAGCAGGTTCAACACGCGCCACGATCTGTACCAGGCGATGCCGACGATGGCGGCATTGAGCACCGCGTAGTACGAGAACAGCGCGACGTGATTGCCGCTGCCGGTCGACAGCCAGATCGGTGCGAGGAAGCCCGCCAGCAACGCGAACACGGCCAGCGACTTCGCATCCTGCAGCACGGCCAGCATGCCCGCACCGGCAATCAGCACGATGCTCAGCGCGAAGGCCGCGCCGGCCGGCATCACGCCGAAGATCTTGAACGCCGCGAACGCCACCAGCAGCAGCACGCCGATGGCACCGCCCTGCACGCTCAACGCGAAGGTGCGGTTGCTCTCGCGCTTGCGCCACGCGAAGACCAGCGCGCCCAGCGCCGCCGCGGCGATACCGGCCAGCCGCAGTTCCGGCGGCAAGGTGAACCACCCCTGGTCGGCGCCGTACTTCAGCAGCGCCGCGACGCCGGCGAACAGCACCAGCACGCCGATCTTCACCGGCACGTTGCCGACCGTGAACCAGCGTTGCACCGCACGCAGGGCGACGGTGAACACATCGGGCCTGGCGGGACGTGGCGGCGCTTCCGGGCGCGGCGGACGCGGCGGCACGGCCGGCGCGGGTTCCACAGGGGCTGCCTCAGGCATGGGGCGCTGTGGGGGAATCGGTGGCGGCGTCGCCGTCGCTGGAGCGGGAGGCGGTGTCTCCACACGCACCGGCGGCGACCGCACGAGCTCGGCCAACGTCGGCTCAGCATCGGCCGGCGTGGACATCGCGACATCCGCCGCTGTCTGCGGCGTGGCAGGTGCCACGGACGCGCTGCGCAGCTGCACCACCTGCCGCTCCAGCTCGCCCACCCGGCGCTTCAGTCCGCTGATCGCGACCAGCGCCACGATCAGCAACACCGGCACGGCCAGCACCGCCAGGCCGAGCAACACCAACACTCCCGCCAGATCATCCATCGCCCAACCCGCCTTTGCGTATTCGGTACAGGAACGGACTGGCCCGTTCCCCGGCCGTCCATTCAGCCTCGGGGCAGCCTCGGGCAAGGCGGCAGGATTTGCAAGATTCGATGCGCAGGTGGCGCGATCCCGGCCGCCCCGTATCACTTCGCGATACCTGGAAACGACACGGGCGCCCCGTGGGACGCCCGTGCGGTACAGCAGAAGCAGCGCGGCTTACTTGCCCGCGACCACGCGCACCATTTCCAGGCACTTGGTGGAGTAGCCCCACTCGTTGTCGTACCAGCTGACGATCTTGACGAAGGTCGGGTCCAACGCGATGCCGGCCTCGGCGTCGAAGATCGAGGTGCGGGTATCGCCGCGGAAGTCGGTGGCGACCACCTTGTCCTCGGTGTAGCCCAGGATGCCCTTCAGCGCGCCCTGGCTCTGCGCCTTCATCTCGGCCTTGATCTCTTCGTACGTGGCCGGGTTCTCGAGCTCGGCGGTCAGGTCGACCACGGACACATCGCTGGTCGGCACGCGGAACGACATGCCGGTCAGCTTTTTGTTCAACGACGGGATCACCACGCCGACGGCCTTCGCCGCGCCGGTGCTGGACGGGATGATGTTCTCGAGGATGCCGCGGCCGCCGCGCCAGTCCTTGTTGGACGGGCCGTCGACGGTCTTCTGCGTGGCGGTGGCGGCGTGCACCGTCGTCATCAGGCCGCGCTTGATGCCCCACTTGTCGTTCAGCACCTTGGCGATCGGCGCCAGGCAGTTGGTCGTGCACGAGGCGTTGGAGATGATGGCCTCGCCGTTGTAGGTCTTGTCGTTGACGCCGTAGACGAACATCGGCGTGTCGTCCTTCGACGGCGCCGACAGGATGACCTTCTTCGCGCCAGCATCGAGGTGCTTCTGCGCGGTTGCCTTGTCGAGGAAGAGGCCGGTCGATTCGATGACGACCTCGGCACCCACCTCGTCCCACTTCAGGTTGGCCGGGTCGCGTTCCTGGGTCAGGCGGATCTTCTTGCCGTTGACGAACAGCGCGCCGTCCTCGACCTTCACGTCGCCGTCGAAGCGGCCATGCACGGAGTCGTACTGCAGCATGTACGCCAGGTAGTCCGGCTCCAGCAGATCGTTGATGGCGACGATCTCGATGTCGTTGCCGAAGTTCTGCACGGCGGAACGCAGCACGTTGCGCCCGATGCGGCCGAAGCCGTTGATACCCACCTTGATCGACATTGCTCAGGACTCCTGCGGCCACGCACGCGGCGCGGCGGGGTTGACGGGGACCGCCATTCTAACAGGCCGCCCCCGTGACGCCGCCTCATGGGCATTGATCAGGATCAAGGCGGTGCCGGATACGCGGGCGGAGACTGGCGCCACATTCCCACGAGCGTCACCATCATGAAGAAGACCCTGATCCCGATTGCCATCGCCCTCGCACTGGGCGCCGCCGCTCCCGCCTTCGCCCAGTCCAAGGGCGAGTGGACGCTGGGCGTGGGCGCACACCAGGTGAACCCCAAGTCCGACAACGGCTCGCTGGCCGGCGGCACGCTGCCGCTGGACATCGACAGCGACGTCAAGCCGACCATCACCTTCGAATACTTCCTGCGCGACAACCTGGGCCTTGAAGTGCTGGCCGCGCTGCCGTTCAAGCACGACATCGCCGTCGACGGCGTCGGCACGGTGGGCAGCACCAAGCACCTGCCGCCGACCGTTTCGCTGCAGTACCACTTCAACGGCAAGGGAAAGGTCTCGCCGTTCCTCGGCGCCGGCCTGAACTACACCACGTTCTTCAGCGAGGACACGAAGGGTGCGCTCGCAGGCACCAAGCTGGAACTGGACGACTCCTGGGGCTTGGCCGCGCATGCGGGCATCGACATCAAGGTCAGCGAGCGCGGCGCCGTGCGCGTGGATGCGCGCTGGATCGACATCGACTCCGACGTCAAGGTCGATGGCGCCAAGCTCGGCACCGCCAACATCGACCCACTGGTCTACGGCGTGGCGTATGTCGTGAAGTTCTGAGCAGATAGCCGCATCGCCTGACGAGGTCAAATGGGGACGGCCCGTGTCGGTTAAAGTACCGGCATGGTCCGTCCTCTCTTTTTCGCCGCCTCCCTCGCCCTCTCCCTTGCTCTCGCGCTGCTTCCCATGCCTGCGCACGCGTGGGGACCTCTCGGCCACCGCCTGGTGGCGCTGCTGGCGTGGGATGACCTAGCGCCGGATGCGCGACACCAGGTCGAAGCCCTGCTGCAGGGCGAACCGGACCCGACGCTGGCCGGCGTCGCCAGCTGGGCCGACGACCTGCGCGAGAACGATCCTGTCCTCGGCCGCAAGACCGCACGCTGGCACTTCGTCAACCTCGGTGAGCACGACTGCGTCTACGTACAGTCGCGCGACTGCCCGGGCGGCAACTGCGTGGTGGACGCCATCAGGGCGCAGACTGCGATCCTCGCCGACACCCGGCGCACGCGCGCCGAACGCGTGCAGGCGCTGAAGTTCGTCGTGCATTTCGTCGGCGACGTGCACCAGCCGCTGCATGCAGGCTACGCGCACGACAAGGGCGGCAACGATGTGCAGGTGAACTGGAACGGACGCGGCACCAACCTGCATACCCTCTGGGACAGTCGCATGCTGGTGTCCACTGGCCGCAGCGAAGCCGACTACCTGCGCCACCTTCGCGCACTGCCGAAGCCCTCCTTCGGCGCCATCACGCTGCCCCCTCCCTCGTCCGCCTGGGCCGAACAATCGTGTCGCGTGGCCACCCAGCCGGACTTCTATCCACGTCGCGCGAAACTCGAGCAGCGCTACGTCGACAGGCACCTGCCGGTGGCCGAGCGCCAGCTCAGGGCGGGAGGCGCGGCATTGGCGGCCGTGTTGAACGAGGCGCTTGATCGCCACTGACCTGCCGGTACCCGCATTCCCGCTCCGCGCCAAAGATCATCGAATCGCCCGTTCCACCAGGAGTCGTTCGCATGAACCTGCCCACGCCGCTCCGTCGAGTGTTCACTGCGCTGGCCCTGCTCGCGGCCACCTTGGCTTCCAGCGCCTCCCAGGCGCAGGACGAAGCGCCGCTCACTGTCTTCGCCGCCGCCAGCCTGAAGGAATCGCTGGACGAAGCCACAGCGGCTTACCAGAGGCAGACGGGGATATCGGTCCGCGTGTCCTACGCTGCCAGTTCCGCGCTCGCGCGCCAGATCGAACAGGGTGCGCCGGCGGACGTGTTCTTCTCTGCCGATCTGGAATGGATGGAGTACCTGCAGCAGCGCGGCAAGCTGCTGGTCGCGACGCGGCGGGACCTGCTGGGCAACCGGCTGGTGCTGGTCGCACCGAAAGCCCGCCAGGCAAGCGTGGACCTGAAGCGCCCAGCGACACTGCTGGCCGCACTGGGACAGGGCCGCCTCGCCGTGGGGCAGACCGCGACGGTCCCGGCAGGAAAATACGCCCGCGCATCACTGGAGTCGCTGTCGCTGTGGAACGGCGTCAGGGCGCGCCTGGCCGAATCGGAAAGCGTGCGCGCGGCATTGATGCTGGTGGCGCGCGGCGAAACGCCGCTTGGCATCGTCTACGCCTCCGATGCGAAGGCCGAGCCGGCCGTGCGCGTACTGGCGACGTTTCCGG
This sequence comes from uncultured Pseudoxanthomonas sp., assembly GCF_946886695.1. The sequence continues at coordinate 61,966 of NZ_CAMPJD010000004.1, forward strand.
CGGATTCGCATCCCCCCATCGTGTATCCCGTGGCTGCGCTGCGGGGTCCGCGTACGGCACGGGCGACGCCATTCGTGCAATGGCTGGCGTCACCCGCTGCCGACACCATCTTCGCGCGGCATGGCTTCACGGTGAAGGACTGACGCCGACGTGTTCGACGCCTTCAGCCCGGAAGAACTCACGGCGATCCAGCTCAGCCTGAAGGTGGCGCTGGTGGCATCACTCGCGAGCCTGCCCTTCGGCGTGCTCGTCGGCTGGCTGCTGGCGCGCACGCGCTTTCCCGGCAAGGCACTCCTGGACGCTGTCGTGCACCTTCCGCTGGTGCTGCCGCCGGTGGTGATGGGTTACGCGTTGCTGGTGACGCTGGGCACGCAGGGAACTGTCGGCCGCTTCCTGCAGGAACAGCTCGGCATCGTGTTCGCGTTCCGGTGGACCGGCGCGGCACTGGCGTGCGCCGTGATGGGGTTTCCATTGATGGTGCGTTCGATCCGGCTCTCGCTGGAAGCCACCGACCGCCGGCTGGAGCAGGCAGCCTCGACACTCGGCGCCGGCCCGTGGCGCGTGTTCTTCACCATCACCCTCCCGCTGGCCTGGCCCGGGCTGGTCGCCGGCAGCGTGCTCTCATTCGCCAAGGCACTGGGGGAGTTCGGCGCCACCATCACCTTCGTGTCGAACATTCCCGGCGAAACACAGACGCTGTCGTCGGCGATCTACGGCCTGATGCAGGTCCCCGGCGGCGAAGCCGGCATCTGGCGCCTGGCGGCCGTGGCCGTGGTGATATCACTGGCAGCGCTGCTGTTGTCCGAATGGCTGGTACGACGCCACCACACGCGGCAGGGGGAGGACAGCTGATGCTCCGGCTGGACATCGAACTGCGTCGCGGCAGTTTCCACCGTCGCATCCACATCGACGACGATGCACGCGTGATCGCGCTGGTCGGCCCGTCGGGCGCGGGCAAGACCTCGGTACTCAATGCCATCGCCGGACTGCTCACGCCGATGGCCGGCCGTATCGACGTGGATGGCCATTGCCTGTTCGACAGCGCGCGCCACGTCGACGTGCCCGTGCATCGCCGCCGCGTGGGCTACGTTTTCCAGGATGCGCGCCTGTTTCCCCATCTCGATGTGCGCCGGAACCTGCAGTACGGCCGTCACGGCGGACGGGGCGCGCCGCAGTTCGGTTTCGACGCCGTCGTGGACCTGCTCGGCATCGCGCCCCTGCTCGCCCGCCGTACGCGCAACCTGTCGGGCGGCGAAGCACAACGGGTGGCGATCGGCCGCGCCCTGCTGTCGCAACCGTCGCTGCTGTTGTTCGACGAACCGCTGTCCGCGCTGGACCAGGCGCGGCGCGAGGAACTGATCCCCTACCTGCAGCGCGTGCGCGACGAGATCCGCCTGCCCATCATCTACGTCAGCCACCATCCGGACGAAGTGCGGCGCATCGCCGATTCTGTACACGTTCTCGACTGAGCGGCGCGTATCCTGCCGCCACGATATTGGAGCGGCGCCATGACCAGGCAGAAGCGCTGGAAGGAGTTGCCGGTGGACCAGGTACGACGCTACCTGGAACCCGGTCCCGTCGTGCTGCTCAGCACGGCACACAAGAGCGAACGCGCCATCATGACGCTGGGCTGGCACATGATGCTGGGCTACGACCTGGTGGGCACCTACATCTGGGACGCCAACCGCAGCCACGCGCTGGCACGCGCCAGCCGCGAGTGCGTGATCAACCTGCCGACCGAAGACCTGCTGGACACCGTCGTGCGCATAGGCAACTGCAGCAGTGCCGAGCAGGACAAATTCGAGCGCTTCGACCTCACCGCCCTGCCCTCGCGCGATGTGGACGCGCCGGGGATCGCCGAATGCCACGCGCAGTTCGAATGCCGACTGCACGAGACCCGGATCACCAGCGACTATCCGCTGTTCGTGTGGCGCGTGGTGCATGCGCGCGTCGCACTCACCCCGCGCATCCCCCGCACCGTGCACTATCGCGGCGACGGCCGCTTCATGGTGTCGGGCCGCGAAGTGTCGCGGCGGCGCCTGTTCCGTCCGGACATGCTGGAGCAATGAAGCCATGGCCGATCAACGCGGGGCTCGTTACGCTGGCACCATGACACAGCACCTCACTACGCTCGACGAAGCCGTCGACCTGATCCTGTCCCGGACGCCGGGCCCACTGCGCATGGGGGCGCCCTTGGGCATCGGCAAGCCGCACCGTCTGTTGAATGCCCTGTACGCGCGCATCGCACGTGATCCGGCACGTCCGTGGTCGCTGTACACCGCGCTGTCACTGGACCCGCCCGTCGGCGGCAAGGGCCTGGAGGGCCGGTTCGTGGGGCCGTTTGCCGCGCGTCATTTCGGCGGGGACTTCCCGCGCCTGGACTACGTGCAGGCGATGAAGCGCGATGCGCTGCCGCCGAACATCGAGGTGGAAGAGTTCTACATGCAGGGCGGCGCCCTGCTGCGTTCGACCACCGCGCAACGCCATTACGCCAGTCTCAACTACACCCATGTCGCGCGCGCCCTGGCCGACCGCGCGCTCAACGTGATCGTGCAGAAGGTCGCGCGCGAACCCGGCGGCACGCGACTGTCGATGTCGTGCAACAACGATCTGACCCAGGACACCGTGGATGCTGTCATGGCCCGCGGCCTGCCCCGCCCCTTGCTGGTGGCCGAAGTCGATCCGCAGCTGCCCTGGATCGGCGGAACGGCGGCGGTGGACGAAGACTACTTCGACATCGTGGTCACGCCACCGGGGCCCTATCCGATGCTGTTCGGCCTGCCGCGCCAGCCGGTGTCGGAGGTGGATTACGCCATCGGGCTGTATGCCAGCACGCTGGTGCGCGACGGCGGCACGCTGCAGATCGGCATCGGTGCGCTGGCCGACGCACTGAGCCATGCCCTGGTGCTGCGCCACATCGACAACGCCACGTACCGGCGTGTGCTGGCGGCCCTGGATCCGGAACTGGAGCGCCACCCCGCCGTCCTCGCCAGTGGCGGGCTCGACCCGTTCGCCATCGGCCTGTATGGCTGCAGCGAGATGGTCAACGAAGGCTTCAAGCGGCTGGTGGAAACCGGCGTGATCCGGCGCAAGGTGGCGGACGACGAGGCGCTGATGCAGCGCATCGCCGACGGCAGCGCGAACCTGGGCGACCATGCGCGAATGGAGCGCGATGGCGAATACCTGCACGGCGCCTTCTACCTCGGCTCGCCCGCATTCTACGACTGGCTGCGCGAACTGCCGGACGACCAGCGTCGCGCCATCGGCATGCGCCGGATAAGCACGATCAACGAACTGCAGCACGGGCAGGAAACCCTCGCACGCCTGCAGCGCCGTGATGCACGCTTCTTCAACTCCTGCATGATGGCGACGGTACTGGGCGCGGCCGTCTCCGACGGCCTCGACGACGGGCGGGTGGTGTCCGGCGTGGGCGGGCAATACAACTTCGTCGACATGTCGAATGCGCTGGACGGCGCGCGCAGCGTCCTGATGTTCCGCGCGGTACGCGAGGATGCCGGCAGCGCCGGATCGAACGTACGCTGGAACTACGGCCACACGACCATCCCCCGCCACCTGCGCGACCTGTACGTCAACGAGTACGGCATCGCCGACCTGCGCGGCAAGAACGATGAGGACTGCATCATCGCCATGGGCGGCATCACCGAAACGCGTTTCCAGCAGCCACTGATGGAACAGGCGCAGCGTGCCGGCAAACTGCGCGCCGGCTTCCACCCGCCCGGCCACTGGATCGACAACACGCCGGTGCACCTGTCGGCGCGCCTGCGCGCCTTCCGCCACGACGGCACGCTGCCGGACTACCCGCTGGGCAGCGACTTCACCGGGGTCGAACAGCGCATCGTCAAGGCGCTGGGATGGCTGAAGACAAATACCGCCACGCCATGGAAGAAGATCGGCACTGTGCTGCGTGCGCTGGGTGTGCAGCCGGACGATGCCGAGGCGATGGTGCGCATGGATCTCGCGACGCCGGGGACGCCGGGCGAACGCCTGGAAGCGAAGCTGCTGGCGCTGGGATTGCGGGAAACGGGGTAAATCGGTCGGGCTAAAGCCCCTCCTACAAGAAATTCTCTCTGTAGGAGGGGCTTTAGCCCCGACTGCTTTACGATCCGTCATTCAAGCCAGACCGCATCCCAATATGGATAGTCGCGAACTCGAGGGACCAACCCCGCCCGGACGGGGTTGGCGATGATGTAGCGAGCAGCGACCAGTACATCGTGGTCCTGTCGCAGCGCACGATCATGGAATCCGTCCGCCCATATTCGCCGTCCAGCAGCAACATGTCGTATTGCATGCGCGGACCGCCCCTTTACCGCGCCTACAAGATGGGAGAGCGAAACTGTACCGGTGAGTCGCACCAGTCCATGCTAATGGTCCGGCATCAGCACCCAGCAAAGAAGTTCCGCATGGGGTGTCCACAGTCTGCTGTGGGCGAGGACGGCCGACATTCTGCTTGCCACTTCCCATTGGCTGAAATGAGGCTCGCGCCGATAGGTCGCGGTGGTCACCAGATGGATGCGACCGGAGTCTGACCAGCGACCTCGTCGCAATGCTCTGTGGCCAGAGGCAGGATGTGAAAAAGCCATGGCGCACTTTCATGCACCATGGCTTGGATCGCTATCGGTAGATTCCTTGCGACGCGCGAAGGGAAATCCGAAGCGGTCGGGGCTGAAGCCCCTCCTACAACGAGCCGCTCTACCTCAGAGCGACTTCGCCGCCTCGACCACCGCGTCAACGGTAATGCCGAAGTGCTTGTACAGCGCGTCGGCAGGGGCGGACGCGCCAAAGCCCGTCATGCCGATCACCGCACCGTCCAGGCCCACGTACTTGCGCCAAAAATCGCTGATGGCTGCTTCCACCGCCACGCGCTTGCGCACGGCCTTCGGCAGCACGGCCTCGCGGTAAGCCGCATCCTGGCGGTCGAACACATCGGTCGACGGCATCGATACCACGCGCGTCTTGATGCCCTGCGCGTCCAGCGTCGCCTTGGCCTGCGTGGCCAGGCCGACTTCCGAACCGGTGGCGATCAGGATGACGTCCGGCGTGCCGTCGGCATCGGCCAGCACGTAGCCGCCGCGCGCGATGTCGCTCACCTGCGCATCGCTGCGCGGCTGGTGCGGCAGGTTCTGGCGCGAGAACACGAGGCAGCTCGGGCCGTCCTGGCGGACGATGGCCTGCTTCCACGCCACCGCCGATTCCACCGCGTCGCAGGGGCGCCATACATCGTTGTTGGGGATGTAGCGCAGCGAGGCCAGGTGCTCGACCGGCTGGTGCGTGGGACCGTCTTCGCCCAGGCCGATGGAGTCGTGCGTGTACACGTGGATCGCATGCGCCGGGATAAGCGCGCTCATGCGCACGCCGTTGCGCGCGTAGTCGCTGAACACCAGGAAGGTCGCGTCGAACGGCACGAAGCCGCCGTGCAGCGCCAGGCCGTTCGCGATCGCGGTCATGCCGAACTCGCGCACGCCGTAGTACACGTAGTTGGCGTTCGGGTCGGTGGTGGACACCGACTTGCTGGCCTTCCACAGCGTGAGGTTGGAGTGCGCCAGATCGGCCGAGCCGCCGACCAGCTCCGGCAGCAGCGGCGCAAAGGCTTCGATGGCGTTCTGCGAGGCTTTGCGCGAGGCGATGACCGGGCCTTCGGCCTGCACCTTGGCGATGTACGCATCGGCCTGCGCGACGAAGTCGGCGGGCAGTTCACCGGACGCGCGGCGCTTCAGCTCGGCGGCCTGTTCCGGGTACTGCATGGCATAGGCGTCGAACAGCGCATTCCAGTCGGCTTCCAGCGCCTTGCCGGTCTCGACCTTGTTCCAACCGGCGTAGATGTCGGCGGGAATCTCGAACGGACCGTACGGCCATTCCAGCGCAGCGCGCGTGGCCTCCAGCTCGTCCTTGCCCAGCGGCGCGCCGTGGCTGGATTCCTTGCCGGCCTTGTTCGGGGAACCGAAGCCGATCGTGGTGCGGCAGCAGATCAACGTGGGCTTGTCGGCGGCCTTCAACGCGGTGTCGATGGCGGTCTTGATCTCGACCGGGTCATGGCCGTTGACGTTGCGCACCACCTGCCAGCCGTAGGCCTCGAAGCGCGCCGGCGTGTCGTCGGTGAACCAACCATCGGTGTTGCCATCGATGGAAATCTTGTTGTCGTCCCAGAAACACACCAGCTTGCCCAGGCCCCAGGTGCCGGCGAGCGAGGCGGCCTCGTGCGAGACGCCTTCCATCAAGCAGCCGTCGCCCATGAACACGAAGGTGCGGTGGTCGATGAGGTCGTGGCCGTCGCGGTTGAAGCGCTGCGCCAGCAGCTTTTCGGCGAGCGCGAAACCGACCGCGTTGGCGAAGCCCTGGCCCAGCGGGCCGGTGGTGGTCTCCACGCCCGGGGTCTCGTGGCGCTCCGGGTGGCCGGCGGTCTTGCTGTGCAGCTGGCGGAAATTCTTCAGCTCCTGCAGCGGCAGGTCATAGCCGGCCAGGTGCAGCAGCGCGTACTGCAGCATCGAGCCGTGGCCGTTGGAGAGGATGAAGCGGTCGCGGTTGAACCAGTGCGGGTTCGACGGGCTGTGGCGGTAGTAGTCGTTCCACAACACTTCGGCGATGTCGGCCATGCCCATGGGCATGCCGGGATGGCCGGAATTGGCGGCCTGCACCGCGTCGGCGGCGAGGAAACGGATGGCGTTGGCGAGCTGGCGGCGGGTGGGCGTCGTCATGGGAGTCGAAACGTAGGGGGCGGCGCCCGGCGGGCTGCGGGCCGCCCATTGTCCCACCCCCCGCCCGCGCTGTCGCGGTTGCGGGGCGCTTTCCGGGGTGTTAGCCCGGCTGGCCCGGCAGCTTCACGTCGCCCCGTTCGCCCTTGGCCACCAGCGAGGCCAGGGTCAGGTCGCCAGTGACGTTCAGCGTGGTCCGGCACATGTCCAGGAAGTGGTTCACGCCCAGGATCAGGCCGATGCCGATGGGGTTCACGCCGACCATCGCGCAGATCAGCGCCACCACCGGCAGCGAGCCGGACGGTACGCCGGCCGTGCCGATGCCGCCCAGGATGCAGACCAGCATCACCATGAACTGCTGGCCCAGCGACAGGTCCACGCCGAAGAACTGGGCCAGGAAGATCACCGTCACGCCCTCGAACAGCGCCGTGCCGTTCTGGTTGGCGGTCGCGCCCACGGTCAGCACGAAGCGCGACACCGTGCGCGGCAGGCCCAACTTCTCGTCGGCCACGCGCAGGGCGGTGGGCAGGGTCGCGTTGCTCGACGCGGTGGAGAACGCCATCACCATCGCTTCCTGCGCACCGCGGAAGAACGTCAGGGGCGAGTAGCCGGCCAGCTTCAACGCCACCGAGTAGCTGACCAGCAGGTGCAGCGCGAGCGCCAGCACCACCACGCCGACGTAGGCGCCCAGGCGCATGAGCAGGTCGAAACCGAAGATCGCGGCCAGGTTGAACATGAAGCAGGCCACCGCGTACGGCGCCAGGCGGATGACCAGGCCGATCAGCGTCATCGAGATCTCGAACACGCCTTCGATCCCACGCTTGAGGATGCCGGTGTTCTCCGACGGCGTCAGCACCAGGCCGACGCCGAACATCACTGCGAAGAACATCAGCGACAGGATGGCAGCATTGCTCGACGCCGCGCCGATCACGTTGTCCGGCACGATCGACAGCAGCATGTCCATGCCGGTCGGCTGGCTGCCGACACTGGCGACGATTTCCTTCGTGCGCTCGGCATTCTCCGCGATCAGCTGCTGCGCCAGCGCGGGATCCACGCCCACGCCCGGCTTGAACAGGTTGACCAGCACCAGACCCAGCAGCACCGCCACCGCCGACAGCAGCACGGTGTAGGCCAGCGTCTTCCAGCCGATGCGGCCGAGCGCGCGGATGTCACCCATCTCGGCAATGCCGCAGACCAGCGCCGAGAACAGCAGCGGCACGATCAGCATGAAGATGAGGTTGAGGAAGATCTTGCTGAAAGGCGTGGTGACGTACTTGGTTACGTCCTGCACCCAGCCCGCATCGCCCTGGCCGGAGGCATGCACGATGAGCCCGATGACCAGACCGATGCCGAAGCCGATGGCCATCTTCCAGTGCAACGGGAGCTTGGCGCGGGTGGCGGGCGAGGCGTCGGTCATCAGCGGGTCCTGCAGCGACAAAGTCGGGAGCTTAGCAAACCCGGCATGGTGGCCCGTCCAAGCATGGCTGAGCGCGTGGGTGCCGCCTGAAGGGCATCGCTTACGGCAGAGGGATGACGAACATCGGTCTGGTTTCCCCTACCGGGGATACAACGGCGGCAGCGGTTCGTCCACCACGCCGACGTTGCCTGCCTGCCACTGCGGCCCTCCACGGAAGGCTTCGCGCAGCGCAATACGGGCCTGTGCCGGATCGCCGCCTGCCCAGCGGGCACGGCGCAGCAGGTCCACTGCGGCACGCTGCGCCGGCAGGGTGAGGCGACGCTGCAGGTCGTCCAGGTCGATGGCCGCGGGGCGCGCCATGCCGCAGAGCACGGCTTCGATATCGTCGAGATCGCCAGCATCGAGCACGTGTTTCAGGTCGGCCGCCGTGTGAGTGGCGGAGGATGTCGTCGGGCGGACCGGATCCGTCGCATGTCCGCGGCTGTAGACCACGTTCGCGCCACCCGGCCGACGCGACAACCCCCACACCAGCGTGGCCAGCCACAACAACGCAAAACCGGCGGCCAGCCACGGCCACAGGTGGGCTGGCAGGCGTCGGTCGCCGGACAGCGCCATGACGCCGTCGTCCGTTGCGGCCGGCGCCATCGGCGTTGCGGCATCCAGTGCCGGCGGATGCGCCGCCTTTCCGCTCCCCTGCACGACCGGAATGGCGAGGTCCTGCAGCGTCGCGCGCTTCGCCGTGCCGGTACGCACGTCCCACCACGCCATCGCCACGCCGGGCACCGACAGCGAGCCCGGCTGCGAAGGCACGACGGAGTAGCGCCGCGTCAGCTTCACCTGCGGCGTACCGCCATTGAACGTCTCGTCGTATTGCGGTGGTTCCGCGAACACCTGCGCGCCGGGTATCGAGGGCACGGGCAGCTCGGGCAGCTGTGCCTGCGTGGCGCCGATGACGGTGGTCTCGATGGCAAGCGTGGCCGCTTCACCCGTGCGCAGCTGGTCTGGCACTGCGGTGTAGCGCAGGCGCAGGTCGCGCACCGGCAACCAGGGCTGGGGGGCGTTCACCGGCTGCGCGCGCACCTGCAGCGTGCGCGGCGTGCCGGTGATGTTGACCTCGCGACTGTTGCCACCGAGCAGGTCGTCCATCCAGCCACCTGCACCACGGCCGCTGAAACGGGGGCCAGGCAACGTCAATGCGCCGCTGCGCTCCGGCACCAGCAGGAAGCGGCGCTCGGCCGTGCTGTAACGCCGTCCGTCGATCTCGCGGCTGGACTGCACGATGTCGCCGATGCGCTGCAGCAACGCGCCATCCGGCGGATCCAGGTCGAGCTGGCCGGAGACCAGCGGCGTGGCGTAATAGAGTCGAACGGTGACGCCTACCGACTGCTGCACGTAAGGGCTTGGATCGTCGATCTCGGTTTCCACGAATACGAGACCGTTCGATGCCGCGCTGGCGGTCGGGGTCGCGGTCACTTCGAGCATCAGCGGGGCGGTGCGTTCGCCGCCGACCTGCAACGCCGGGATCGCCAACGTGCCAGCGCGTCGCGGACGCAGCGTCAGCGCGAACGTGGTGCTGCTGCGCACGCGCCCGTTCACAAGTCCGACGCTGCGGCTGTCGGACTGCCCTTCCACCTCGAAATCGCGCATCAGCGGGGTCAGGTCGGGCGTGGCGGACACCGCATCGGTTTCCACATTCAGCGTGACCGCCTGTCCGAGCGTGACGGTGGGTTGTTCCAGCCACGCGCGGGTGGCGGCCATCAACGAGAACGGCCATGCCACCAGCAGGCACAACAGGATCAACGCCCGATGTTTCATCGCCCTTCCCTCTGCCGGCGTTCATGTTCAAGCCGGAACTTTGCCTTGAGCAGCGAACCGGGCTCGTCCGGCACGCGTCTGAGCCACGCATCGACGGCCTGCCGGCGTTCGCGCTGCGCCGCCGTTTCGGCCTGTACCGCAGGCTTGTTTTCCGTCGCACCCTTGGTGCCTTCGGATTCGCGCGCCATCGCCGCGCGCATGCGTTCACGCTGTGCCGCATCGGCGGCCGCCTGCGTGGCCGCATCCGGCGGAGACGATGGCGGCGCGCCGGCGCGCGCTGGATCCGCATCGGTCGACGGCTTGCGCGCACCGCGCGATGCCGACGAGGCGGAAGGCTGGTCCGCAGGCGATGGCGACGCATTTTTCTGTGCCCCTGGATCGGGCTTGGACTGGTCCTGCGACGCTCCGGATGCATTGCTGCCGTCGCCCTGCTGTCCTGGCTTGCCTTGCCCCTCTCCCGGCGACGGCGGGCGTTTGCGTGCCGCGTCCACGGCCGCGCGGTTCGCCAGTGCATCGGCCATGCCGGGCTGCGCGCGCAGCGCGCGGTCGTACGCCGCGATGGCATCGTCGTAACGCTGCTGCTTCGCCAGCGCATTGCCGAGGTTGTACCAGCCTTCGGCAGTGTCGATGCCGGTGAACGCCTGCTCGGCGGTGGCAAAGTCGCCCTGCCGATACGCATCGACGCCCTGGGCGATGCGCGCATGTTCGGCCTGGTCCGCACGCTGCCACCACTCGATACCGGCCGCATGCGCGGGCTGCGCGAGCGGGAACCAGAGCGCCCCCGCCAGTACCAGCGCCGCCCCACGGCGGAACCACAGCAATGCCAGCAGCAGAATCGGAATCAGCAACCAGTAGCCTTCGTCGCGCCACGCCTTGCCGCCACCGGGCATCGTCGTGCCCACGGTCTCCAGACCCGGCGATGCCACGCCGAGCGCAGCAAGATCGCCGTTGTCGGTCGTGGTCGACTCGTAACGTCCGCCGCCGGCTGTGGCCAATGCGCGCAGCGATGAAGCGTCCAGCGCCGCATGGCCGATCGTCCCGTCGTTGCCGCGATACGCCGCGCCTGCGGCTGTGCCCAGGCCGAGCACCGAGACCACGTAGCCTTGCGCGCGCGCGTCGGCGGCGGCTTTCGCTGCGCCATCGCCCGCGTGATCCGTGAGCACCAGGATGTCGCCGTTGCGGAAATCCGCCTGGGCCAACAGACGCGCCGCCCAAGCGATGCCGCGATCGGTGCGCTGCCCGTCCACCGGCATGATCTCCGGCGCCAGCTCATCGAGGTACAGCCGGATGTTGGCCGTGTCGTCGGTCATCGGCGAGACCGTGAACGCGTCGTCCGCGAAGGCGACCAACGCAACCGGGCTGCCGGCGCGTGCGTCGAGCAGGCGTGCCAGCTTCGCCCGCGCCTGCAGCAATCGCGAGGGCGGAAGGTCAGTCGTCGTGATGCGGCTGGAAAGATCCAGCACCACCACCAGTGGACGCTGGGCTTGCCACAACGGCTGGTCGCCCTGCCGCCAGCTCGGCCCTGCGAGCGCGAGCACCACGAGCGCGTACGCCAGCGCGGCCACGATCATGCCCGCGCGCGCCGCGCCATCGCCCCGCACCAGCAGATGCTGAAGCAGATGCGCGTCCACATGGCCCTGCCAGGCATTCAGGCGGTGCCGTTGCACGCGCCACCACCACGCCAGCAACGGCAGCGCGAGCAGGGCCCACAACCAGTGCGGGCGCAGGAAATGCAGTGCGCTCCAGAAAGCACTCATGCGCGCCTCCGCGGCCACGCGAACGCCAGCAGCGCGAAGCCCAGCGCCGCCGCCAAGGGCCAGTGATAGCGTTCGATGCGCGGACGCACGGCCTTGCCCGCCTGCTGCACCGGCTCGAGGCGATCCAGCTCGGCGTAGATGCCGGCCAGTTCGTTGGTATCGCGCGCGCGATAGAACCGTCCGCCGGTCTGCGCGGCGACATCGCGCAGGGTCGCCTCGTCGATGTCTTCCGGCGAACTGGCGGGCATCGGCAACGGAATGCCGAACAGGCTCATCGCTCCGTCACTGCCGAACGCGATGGTGTGGATGCGCACGCGCTCCTCCTTCGCCAGTTCCGCTGCCTTCTGCGGGGTCAGGACGCCGGCGGAATTGACGCCATCGGTGAGCAGGATCAGCACCCGCTGGCCCTCCTGCTGCGTGCGCAGACGACGCACGGCCAGGGCGATGGCATCACCGATCGCGGTCTCGCGGCCGGCGAGGCCGGCCATGGCATCGCGCAACTGCTCGCGTACGGTCTGCAGGTCCCGGGTGAGCGGTGTCATCGCATAGGCGCGCTGACCGAATACCAGCAGGCCGACGCGATCGCCGTCGCGGCGGTCGAGGAAGTCGGCGAGCACGGCTTTCGCTGCGGTCAGGCGATCGACGACGGCACCGCCCAGTTCCATATCGGGCTCGGTCATGCTGCCGGACAGGTCGATCGCCAGCATCAGGTCGCGACCACTCACCGGCGGCGTGACGGCATCGCCAAACTGTTGCGGACGCGCGGCGGCGGCGCAGAGCAGGAACCACACGAGCCACGCCAGCGCGGCGCCCCGCCCCGGCATGCCGCGCCCGCCGCGCTGCGCGATGGATTGCACCGAACGGCCGTAGGGCACCCTCAGCGCGTCGGCCTGGGTACGGCGCGCGGGCAGCAGCCAGCGCACCAACCAGGGCAAGGGAAACGCCAGCCAGAACCATGGCCACGCGAAGCCCGCATAGCCATCCTGCAGGACCTGCAGCATGGGCAGTGACCCACTCATCGCGAACCCGCCATCAGTTCGAGGAAGCGCGCGCGCGCGACGACGCGCGCTGCGGCCAACTCGACTGCATCCACCTCGCGACGATATCCGCCATCCAGCAGCAGTCGGCCGGGCCCTTGCGTGAACGCATGGCCTTTCCCACCATCGAGGAATCGCAGCCACGCTTCGCCTTCCAGCCGGTCGGCGGAGGCATCCCGCTGTCGCGCAGCACGGCGCAGCAGTTCCGACATCGCGGCCACCCGCGCGGCCGGTGTGTTTTCTTCGCTCGTCGCATCGAACCAGCGTTGCCATGCCTGGCGGCGCCGATGGCGATGCAGTCGCCATGCGGTCACACCGACAATGACCAGGACGATGGCGGCGATCAACAACCACCAGCCCGGCGCCAGCGGCCACCAGGATGGCGATGGCGGAACATGCACGTCGCGCAGCACCAGCGTCGCCATGGTCATGCTCAGGCCACCTGCGGCTGCGCGCGGCCCAGCGCGACGAGCCACGCATCGCTGTCCGCATCCGTGGACAAGGTGCGGACTTCCACGCCGCGTGCAGGCAGCCGATCGAGCGCGCGATCCAGGGGTTGCTGGAACTCGGCACGCCACGCTTCGCGTTGCGCGGGGCTGGCGAGATCGAGTTCCACGCGCTGGCTCCCAACGGAGAAGGGAAGTCGCTGCGTTGGAGGATCCGTCTCCAGCGGATCCGTCAGCAAGAGCACGACCACGTCATGATGCGCGGCCAGTGCCGGCCACCGCGTCTCCGGAATGGTGGCCAGGCTGTGGGGATCGGCCAGCACCAGCAGGCGCGACCCGGGGCGCAGCAGGCGCGCTGCGTGATCGAGCGCGAACGCCAACCCCAGATCCTCCGGTGGTGGCGCCGTATACCAGCGCACCAGCGCATCGAGAACACGCAGTACCCCGCGGGTACCCGATGCGGGCGGAACAGGCGCTTCCGTCATGCTGCCACGCAGGATCGCCAGGCGATCGCCTTCACGCACGGCCTGCCAAGCCGCCACCGCGCCGGCACGCGCGGCCTGCACCGACTTGAACCTCACGCGCGTACCGAAGTACAGCAATGGCGACGTGTCGGCGACCAGCAACGTCAGCCGTTCACGCTCGGCCTGGAACAGCTTGGTATGCGTGCGCCCGCTGCGCGCCGTCAGTCGCCAGTCGATGTGGCGGACATCGTCGCCCGCCACGTACTCGCGGGATTCCGCATATTCCATGCCGCGCCCTCGCAAGGGCGAGGAGGACGGCCCCGTGACGGAATGCCGGCCGCGTCGCGCGGGTGGGCGCCGCTGGGCGCTCGCCCGCAAGGCGATCAGCTCGGTGAGGGTGGGTAGGATGCCTTCGCTCATGGGCATGCCGTGCGGACGTTCGCGCAGGCGCTCAGGGCAGCGGGACCACGTCGAGCAACGCTTTCACCAGACGATCGCCATCCCAGCCCTCGGCCGTGGCCTCGTAGCTGGGCAGCACGCGGTGGCGCAACACGTCGGGGGCGATGGCGCGGATGTCGTCGGGCGTCACATAGTCGCGACCTGCCAGCCAGGCGCGCGCACGTGCGCAGCGCTCCAGGGCAATGGAACCGCGTGGGCTCGCGCCCCAGGCGATCCGCCGCGCCAGCGTCGCGTCGTAGCGTGCAGCGTCGCGCGAAGCGAGGACCAGCTCGATCAGATAGCGTTCCAGCGCCGGCGCGAGATGCAGGTCCAGCACCTGTGTGCGCGCACTGAAGACATCCTCCAATGGCATACGCTCGACCGCCGCCGGGACGGACTGCATCTGTTCGCGGGCACGATCACGCGCCAGCTGCAGGATGTCGGCTTCCGCGGCTGCCTCGGGGTATCCGATCTTCACGTGCATGAGGAACCGGTCCAACTGCGCCTCCGGCAACGGGAAGGTGCCTTCCTGTTCGATCGGATTCTGCGTGGCCATCACCAGGAACAAGGCCGGCAATGGATACGTATGCCGGCCCACCGTCACCTGGCGTTCGCCCATCGCTTCCAGCAACGCCGATTGCACCTTGGCCGGCGCCCGATTGATTTCATCGGCCAGCAACAACGGATGGAACACCGGCCCGGGCTGAAATTCGAACCGGCCATCCTGTGGCCGCCAGACCTCGGTGCCGGTAAGGTCGGCAGGCAGCAGGTCCGGCGTGAACTGCACGCGTGCGAACTCCGCCTGCAGCCGCGACGCCAGCGCACGGATCGCCGTGGTCTTCGCCAGCCCGGGCGCGCCTTCCACAAGAAGGTGGCCATCGGCCAGCAATGCGATCAGCAGCCGCTCGACCAGCGCGGACTGGCCGACGATGGTCCGGGAAAGGTCGTCGCGCAGCGCACTGAAGCGGTCAAACAGCGTTCGTGTGTTCAGTGGCGTGGGATCCATGGGCGCTCCGGAAGGCGTGGCGTGCCTGTGACCGCAGTTTGCCATGGCGGTTCCCGCAGGGAACGACGAATCGGAGCCGGATTCAGCCCCAGGCGAAAGAAACGAAACGGGCCGCTATCGCGGCCCGTTCGATGATGCGCTGAGCGCTACACCTCAGCGCTTGGAGACCGACAGCACCTTCGGCGTGATGAAGATCAGCAGTTCGGCCTTTTCCTTGCTGCGTCCCTTCTTCTTGAACAGGTTGCCCAGGAAGGGGATGTCGCCGAGGAAAGGCACCTTGGCCACA
Source organism: uncultured Pseudoxanthomonas sp. (assembly GCF_946886695.1). The sequence goes on from NZ_CAMPJD010000004.1 coordinate 77,342, forward strand.
CTGCTGCGATCGGCGAACTCGTACACGCCGCCGATCACGACGGTCTGACCGTCATCGACCAGCACCGCGGTATTGATTTCACGCTTGTCGATGGTCGGCACGCTGCCATAGCCCTCCAGCGTGATGAACTCCGCCACTTCGTCCTTCTTGACATTCAGGTTCAGGAACACCCGGTTGTCATTAGTGATTGTGGGCATCACCTTCAGTTCCAGCAGGGCTTCCTTGAACTGCACGTTGGGCGTCGCAACACCGCCCTGACCTGCGGTAATGGTGACGTAACCGACTTCCTTGCCCTGACGGATGACGCCTTCGCGCTGGTTGGCGGTGACGATGCGCGGATTCGAGATCACTTCGCCACGACCTTCTTCCTGCATGGCGGAAAGTTCGAGGTCGATGGCGAAATTGCGGCCCAGCAGCGTATAGGCAAGAGCGCCCGCCGCTGCGTCAGTGAACCCGTCTGCAGGCAGGTTGACATTCAGGCCACCCGGGGTGATCGGCTGGGTCGGGTTGCTGATGTTGCCGGCGTTGCCGCCCAGCGAACCGCCGATGCCCTGGCTACGGTCCCCGATACGACGCCCCTGGATGCCGAAACGGGCACCGAGGTCGCGCGCGAAGGTGTCGCTGGCGATCACGATGCGGCCTTCGATCAGCACCTGGTCGACGGGCCGGTCGATCATCGAGATCAGTTCGCGCATCTGCGCGACCTTCTTCGGGATGTCGCTGATCATCAGCATGTTGGTGCGCTCGTCCGCAACCAAGCGTCCGCGCGGGGAGAGGAATCCGTTCTCCTGCTCCCTGCCACCGCCACCACCACCACCACCGCCACTGTTCTGGTTGCCGATGCCCTTGGCCTCGGTCAGTGCCTTGAAGATCGCGGCGGCGCTGTGATAGTTGATCTGGACGTAGTCGGTGACCATGTCCTCGCGGTTCTCGATCGCGATGCGCGCGTCTTCCTTGTCCTGCTCGAACTTCGCCAGTTCGGGCTGCGGCGCGACCCAGACCACCGCACCATCGCGGCGCTTGTCCAGGCCCTTGGCGCGCAGGACGATGTCCAGCGCCTGGTCCCACGGCACGTTGACCAGACGCAACGTGACGTTGCCCTGCACCGTATCCGACGCGACGATGTTGAGATTCGACTCTTCCGCGATCAGCTGCAGCACCGTGCGTACCGGCACGTCCTGGAAGTTGAAGGTCACCGGGCGGCCACTGTAGCGGCGGGCCTCGGTGGCCACCTTCTGCGCTGCCGCCACCACGGCAGAGGCACTGGTACCGGAGGTGGCATTTGCTCCGCCCATCGCCTTCTGTCCGGCGCGCGGCACGATCTCCACCACGTATTCGTTGCCCGACTGGTATGCCAGCGATTCGAAATCGCCACGGGTGCTGAGCACCAGTTGCGTTCCACCGCCCTTGCTCTGCGCTTCGACGCGCTGCACGGGCGTGGCGAAATCGACCACATTGAGCGGACGCTGCAGCGAGGCGGGCAACGTCGCATTGCCGACACTCACCACCACACTGTCGCCCTGGTTGCGCAGGTCCGGAGCGGCGCCCTGCCCATCGAACTTGACGATCAGCCGTCCCGAACCATCCTCACCGCGACGGAAGTCGATGTTCGACACCGAGACCGCGGACGCAGGCGTCGCGACGGTGGCGGGGGACGCGGCCGGTGGCGTTGGCGAGGCGGCGCCTGCGGCATTGGCCGCCGCAAGCAGGCCGATGGCCAGCCCAAGAGAGCAGACCCGGAAAGTAGCCAGGCGCCGGGACGGCCGCGGGCGGTGGGCATTCGTAGCGGTCATCGTGTATCCCCCAATCATTGATCTTCAAGCGCAATCGACGCCGGCCGTTCCAGCCATCCGCCTGCGCCATCCGGCACTAGTTCGACAAGTTCCAAGCCATCTTCGCGGACCGAGGTGACCCGGCCATCGCTCTGCCCCAGGTAGTTCCCCGGACGTACCCGGTAGGTGACCTTGTCGGGTCCCATCACCAGTGCCACCAGACCTGCCCCCTTGCCGAGCGTGCCGACCATGTCCAGGCTGTCCAGCGGGTACTGCTCCAGTGTTTCCTTGCGCCGGTCAGGATCCGGCCGCAGCCCGCCCCCGTCGGTATTGCTCCAGGCGTTGCTGAAAGGATCACGCAGCGTCTGTGCCGCGTATTCGAAGGTTTCGAACTGCTGCATCACCGGCAGCGGTTCAAGTGGTGGCGCGGGACGTGCGCGCACGTCCTCCACCCAAGCGCGCAGGTTCGGCGCATCCCCCGGCGTACTGGTGATGCCGCGGGCGCAACCGGACGTCAGCACGACCGCGGCCAGGATCATAAAGTGCCAATTGCTGCGCATCATTGCTTCCCTCCCGACGCGGGCGCCTTGCCCTTGCCGCTCGCCTTGGCAGCTTCTGCCGCCGCGGCCTCCTGCTCAGCAACCTCGGTCTCGTCCAGGTAGCGATACGTCTTGACCGTGCCTGAGAGCTCCAGGGCGCCGCGGTTGATGCCGCCCTTGCCTTCCTTCGGCTGCAGCGAGATGTCGTGCATGGTCAGGATCACCACCCGCGGCAGTGATGCAACGCCACTGACGAAAGCACCGAACTGGTGGTAGTTGCCCACCATGCGCAGCTGGATCGGCTTCTCGGCGTAGAACTCCTTCAGCGTTTCGGGCTCCGGCTGGAACAACTCGTTGGTCAGGCCGCTGGACAACGCGGTCTGCGAGATGTCGATGATCAGGTCGGGCATTTCCGTCTTGCTGGGCAACTGGCGCAGCATCTGCTGGAGCACCTGCTCCATCTGGGCGAGCTGCTGCTTCAGGGGTTCAAGGTTGGCGGCCTTGGCCTGTTCCTTCTCGAAGTCCTGACGCAGGCGGACCTCTTCCTGCTCGAGCGAATCCAGTGTCTCCACCTTCCCCTTGACGAAGAGGAAGTAGGACAGGACCAGGATGAACACGGCGAGCACGGCACAGAATCCGATCTTGGCGTTCTGCGGCCACGCGCCGATGTTGTTGATGTCCAGGTTCTTGAGCGACGTCTTCTGGCTCATGTGTTGCTCCCGGAAGCCTGGGGCGAACTGCCTGCGGGCGCCGCCGGTGTCGGGGTGGTGGGCGCAGGTGTGGCGGGCGCGGGTGCCGAAGGCTGCCCTTCCAGCGGCGCTGCCGGGACAGGCGTGGTGGCCGGGGCGTTCGGATCGGCGGGCGTGGCGCCTGCAGCGGCCGTTTCCGCTTCCTGTTCCGCGGTGGGATTCGCCAGCCGCACCTGGAGCGTGAACACGTAGGGCAGCGCGCTGCCTGCACCGGTGTTGGTCAGCGTTTTGACCTCTTCCGGCTTGGCTTCGATGATCGACAGCTCAGGCTTGGTCATCCAGCCGGACGTTTCCAGATTGCGCATGTAGGTACTGACACGGGCGTTGGATTGCGCGCGCCCCTGCAGCGTCAGCACTTCGCCTTCCTGCTTGATGTTGGCCAGCATCACGCCGTCCGGAATGGTCCGCACCAGCGAGTCGAACAGGTGCACCATCTGCGAACGGTTCGCCTGCAGTTTCTCGATCACGTCCTTGCGGGCCAGCAGGCGGCGCTTCTGCTCGTCAAGGCGCTCGATTTCCTTGTTCTGCGCCTGGACCTTGGCGATTTCATCCTTGAGGAAATCATTGCGCTCGGTCTGGCCGGACACCTGGCCGTCATAGTGGAACCACAGCAGGAAGGACAGCAGCAGGCCCGCGATCGCCGCTGCACCCAGCATCACGTAGAACTCGCGCTGTCGCTGGACGCGGCGCTCGGCACGCCACGGGAGTAGGTTGATTCTTGCCATCAGTCGAAGCTCCTCAAAGCCAGGCCGGTGGCGATCATCAGCGCGGGAGCGTCCTGTGCCAGCGCATGCGCCTGCACGCGCGGGCCGAGGGTCATCTGCGCCAGCGGGTTGGCGACCACGGTGGGCACGCCCAGTTGCTCTTCCACCATTTCCGGCAAGCCGGCCAGCGCGGCGCAGCCGCCCGCCAGGACGATCTGGTCGACGCGGTTGAATTCACTGCCCGCGTAGAAGAACTGCAGCAGGCGGCTGATCTGCTGGACCGTCGCCTCTTTGAAAGGCTCCAGCACTTCGACTTCGTAGCTTTCCGGCAGGCCGCCCTGACGCTTGGCCAGGCCGGCTTCTTCATAAGTCAGTCCGTACCGCCGCATCACTTCGTCGGTCAGCTGCTTGCCGCCGAACACCTGTTCGCGGCTGTAGAGGCTGCGGCCACGGCGCAGGACGTTCAGCGTGGTCATCGTGGCGCCTATATCGACAAGCGCCACCACGCCGTCCTGCGGGACGGGCAGATCGTTGGCCATCAGCGCGAAGGCGTTCTCCACCGCGAAGGCTTCCACGTCCATGACCTTGGCGGTCAGGCCGCCGAGCTCAAGTGCGGACTGCCGCAGCTCCACGTTCTCCGAGCGCGAAGCGGCCAACAGCACCTGCACCATCTCCGGGTTATTGGGCATGGGGCCCAGCACCTCGAAGTCGATGTTCACTTCCTCGATGGGATACGGGATGTAATTGACGGCCTCGAGCTCGACCTGGGCCTCCAGGTCGTTCTCGTCCAGGTCGGCAGGCATCGGGATGATCTTGGTGATCACCGCCGATCCGGCCACCGCGGCGGCGGCATGCTTGGCCTTGCTGCCGGCGCGGTTCACCGCGCGACGGATGGCCTCGCCGACGGCTTCCACCTCGACGATGTTCTTCTCGACCACGGCATTGGGCGGCAGCGGCTCGACGGCGTAGTGCTCAACCCGGTAACGGTTGCCCACACGCGAGAGCTGCAGCAGCTTCACCGCAGTCGAACTGATATCGACGCCGATCAGCGACGACTGGCTTTTTGGGATTAGCCCCACGGTCTTTCCCCTTCCGACGGGCACTGGGCGCACGACACGCGCCGACATTAATAACCAAGTTTTTACTCTTGGCAACCGACGTTGACGTGGCTGTGCGGCTTGTCACGTTTCACGAGGGTTGTTCCCCAAGTCCCTGTTCCCCTTGGGATCACCTGTGGTGATCCCGGCGGTCATCTATACTCTGCCGTTACGAATTCTGCAATCGGAAAGCACTGGATGTCCCGTTTCCGTCGTCTTCTCCGTTGGACCCTCATCACGTTCCTGATACTTGCCCTCGCCGGCCTGGTCGGCTTGGGGGTGCTGTACTACACGGTTTCGTCCAAGGTCCCCGACGTCCAGTCCCTGCGGAGCGTGGAGCTGCAGGAACCCCTCTATATCTACGCCAGCGACGGCCGGCTGATGGGGCTCTACGGCGAGATCCGGCGCTATCCCGTCCAGATCGAGAAGGTCCCGGCCCGGGTCAAGCAGGCCTTCGTCGCGGCCGAGGACAGCAAGTTCTACGAACACAACGGCATCGACCCCACGGGTATCGCCCGCGCGGTCTGGCAGATCGTCAGCCGCAAGGAAGGCCGCGTGGCCGGCGGCAGCACCATCACCCAGCAGGTGGCCCGGCAGTGGTTCCTCAGCTCCGAGTACAGCTACACCCGCAAGCTGGTGGAGATGATGCTGGCCATCCGCATCGAGAAAATGCTGACCAAGGACGAGATCCTGGAGCTGTACCTCAACAAGAGCTTCTTCGGAAACCGCTCCTATGGCGTGGCGGCCGCCGCCGAGTATTACTACGGCAAGACGCTGGACCAGCTGACCCTGGCCGAGACCGCTACCCTGGTCAGTGCGCTGAAGTTTCCCTCCAGCGGCAATCCGATCAGCAATCCCGGCCGCAACCAGCAGCGCAGCGCCTATGTCGTCGAGCGCATGCGCGAGGATGGTTACGTCACCGCTGCCGATGCCGCCCAGGCCAAGGCCGAGCCCATGCACGCCAAACCGCATGAGCGCCCGATCGAGGTGCATGCGCCCTACGTGACCGAGATGGTGCGCCAGGAGATGATTGCGCGCTTCGGGCCCGAGGCGCTGACCAAGGGCTACCACGTGACCACCACGCTGGATGCCGCACTGCAGACCGCCGCCAACGACGCGGTACGGGACGGCCTGGGCCTGTACGACCATCGCCATGGCTGGAACGGGATTGAACAGCATTTCGACGTGGGCGCCGACGCGGATGCGACCGCGCTGGCCGCGCACCTGCGGGGCGTGCCCGCGCAGAACGGCATGATCCCCGTGGTGGTGGCGCGTACCGCCGCTGACGGCAGTGCGACGGTGGTGATGGCGGATGGCAAGGAACTCGTCCTGCCTGCCGCCGCCAGCAAGTGGACCGGCCGCACGCCCGCCAAGCTGTTCAAGCGCGGCGACATGGCCCGCATCAAGGCGGGCAAGGAAGAAGGCACGTATGTGGTCGACCAGATCCCGCGCGCACAGGCCGCGCTGGTATCGCTGGACGCAAACAACGGCGCCCTGCGCGCGCTGGTCGGCGGCTACAGCTTCGCCGGCAACAAATTCAACCGCGCCACCCAGGCGCGGCGCCAGCCTGGCTCCAGCTTCAAGCCGTTCGTGTATGCGGCAGCGTTCGAGAAGGGCTTCAATCCCGCGTCCATCGTGCTGGACGCACCGGTCGTGTTCCGCGACCGCCGCGGCCACATGTGGCGCCCGCAGAACGACGGCGGCGGCTTCCGCGGCCCGATGCGCCTGCGCGAAGCCCTCGTCCAGTCGCGCAACCTGGTGTCGGTACGCCTGCTGGACGGCATGGGAGTGCCGTTCGCGCGCAGCTATATCAGCCAGTTCGGTTTCGAGGAGGCCGAATTGCCACCCAATCTGTCGATGTCGCTGGGTACCGCCTCGCTGACCCCGCTCTCCGTGGCTCGCGGGTACGCCGTGTTCGCCAATGGCGGTTCGCGGGTGACGCCGTGGTTCATCGATGAAGTGAAGGACCGCGAAGGCAACGTGGTGTTCAAGGAGAACCCAGCCGTCGCCTGCCGCAGTTGCGGACAGGGTCAGCACGGCAGCAGTACACCGGCCAACCAGGTGGTGGACGGCTTCAACTTCGGTCCTGCAGATGCCGCCAAGCCCGTCGCCGCCGCCAGCGCACAGAAGCCCAGGGAAGAAGCAAAACCGGCCGACCCGAACGCCCTCACCGCGCCGCGCGCCATCGACGAGCGCACCGCATACCAGTTGGTATCGATGATGCGCGATGTGGTCCAGCGCGGCACCGGCACCGCAGCAAAGGTACTGGGGCGCGAGGACGTGGGCGGCAAGACCGGGTCCACCAATGACCACCGGGACGCATGGTTCGGCGGGTTCGGCGGCACCTATGCCACCGTGGTCTGGGTGGGTCGCGACAACTTCCAGTCGCTGGGCTATCGCGAATACGGCGGAAAGGCCGCCCTGCCGATCTGGATCGACTACATGCGCGCGGCCCTGAAGGACAAGCCGGTCGCGCTCAACGATCCGCCCGACGGCATGGTGCAGGCCACGCTTAACGGCGTGACCGAATGGGTGAAGGTCGAAGACATGGATCGCATCCAGGACTACGACCTGTACGGCCCCGAAGACGCGGTGCCGGACGAGGAAGCGTTCGACATCTTCTGACGGCCCGCCGGGTCGATGAAGACCGCATGACGGCGCATCGGCGCCGTCATGGACACGTCGGGTGCATGGTGTACATTCGCGGTCAGTTTCGACGCGGAGGCACTCCATGCACCACGCTCGTCAGCACGCCGAAACACGCACCCGCGAACGCCGCCAGCGGCTCGCCCACGAGGCCGCCCGGCTGATGGCCGAAGGCGGCATCCGCGACTTCCACCAGGCCAAGCTCAAGGCAGCCAACCGGCTCGGCATCCACGACGATGCGTCGTTGCCCCGCAACCGCGAGATCGAGGACGCGCTGCGCGAGTACCAGCGCCTGTTCGTCGGCGAGGCGCATGCGGTGGGCCTGAGGCAGCGGCGCGAAGCCGCGCTGCGCGCGATGGAGTTCCTGTCGGGATTCTCGCCACGCCTGGTGGGCCCGGTGCTGGAAGGCACCGCCGATGCGAATACGCCCGTCCACCTGCATGTCCACAGCGACGACCCGGATGCAGTCACCCGCTTCCTCGAAGAGCATCGCATTCCGGCGGAACCGCGCGAACGCCGTCTGCGCATCGACCGGGAACGCGTGGCCGACCTGCCCGTGTGGGTGTTCAGCGCCGAGGAACTCAGCTTCGACCTGACCGTGCTGCCGCACGACGCATTGCGTCAGGCCCCGCTTTCCAGCGTGGACGAGAAGCCCATGAGGCGCGCGTCCGCCACGCAATTGCGCCAGCTGCTTGCCGAAGAAGACATCGCCAGCTACGAGCTGGATGCGGTGCGACGCTGAAACGATGCGTCAGGGCTTTACGCGCCGCATCTCGCTGGCGACCTTGTAGCGGCCATAGCGCAGCAGCGCCTGGGTGAAGGCATCCAGGCCTGCATCGCTCTCGCAGGCCAGCGTCACCTGGTAGCGGCCTTCGCCGGCGATCTTGCTGGCGCTCTCCACCTCGGCATGCGCCTGCAGGAATGCTTCGAATGCATCGAACTGCGGCGTGTCCATGAACACCGTGATGAAGTAGCGCCGCAGGTCGCCGCGCAGCACCTTGAACCCCGGATTGCGCCCTCATCCGCCATTTGCTGCACGCGCGTCGCGACCGTCTGTCCGTCAGGTGCCCTTGACGACCCACGACCGCGCCCATCGTGCGCCAGGGCCGTGGGTATGGTCCGATCCATCCATCAAGGTAAATCTCTTTCGATCCTCGAGGAGAGCGACGCGACTTCTTGCGGGTCGCAATTACTGCAGGCGCGGCCCGTCAATTAGCTGGCGCCGACGCTCCCTTCCAAGGAAACGCATGACCACCGACCTGCTCATCACCGACGTCCAGAACAACCACCTTGCCAAGGGCGCATTCCCGCTCTGGAATGCCAAGGCCACCCTCGACGCCATCTACCAAGCCTGCTCACGCCACGAACCCGCCCCACAGACACCCGCCTGTTCAAATGGGGCACGGACAATGCCTGTATCGATGTCCGCATCCTGGCCGCCGCTGCCGGTGCGACCGTCATAGTGAAACAGCAGGCGGACACCTTTCACCAGACCAAACTCTCCCACTTGCTGGCAGGTCTCGATGCCACGCGCTTTCGGATCATCGGGGCGATGACGCAGAACTGCGTGGTCTTTAGCGCCTTGTCAGAAGAGGCCGAATCCTACTGGATGAACGTTTTGCCGGACTACTGCGCCACGACCGATGAGGGCAACGACCGATTCGCCATCCATGCACTGTCCAGTCAAGTATCCGTCGAACCAGACAGGAATTCATGCCCCCTGAGCAAGCGACCGCGCTATTAAGGCAGCCGGTACCCCGATTGCGACTGCCCTTTCATACTTCTGGCGGGCCATGCCTGTCCTTTCTTCCTGGCATTGTGCGTATCGGGATATGGACCCCATCCAAAAGGCCAGTCGTATGTCGACTCATTCCCGCTCACCTCGGTCTCTGCTCTGGCCGCTTGCAGTCGTGACCGGTCTGGCTTTCGGATTGGGGATGGCTACTACCGCACTTGTGATGAAACGTAGAGCGGATTCGACATCGGCGAATGCAGCGGCTGCGACACTTCCAGCACGTGAACGCGCGAGCGCCCCTCCCCCATCCGCCTTCCTCACGCCGCCGAGGACGACGCCGGTGAATGAACCCGTCCCGCGCGCCTCCGCCTCTGAAGCCAACGGCAACGATACACAGGCCAGGGAATTCAGCAACTACGAATCTCTCTTCCGGGCCGAGACACGCGTTGACCTGTCATGGGCGGAACCCGCCGAGCGTTCACTGGTCGAGGCCGCGACGGAGGAGCCGCTGGTGGCCTTTGGAGTTCCCTCGGAGTTCAACGCACGATGCGTACGCCGATTGTGCAAAGTACAGATGGCATTCAACGACGTCGCGCAGGCAAATGACTGGTCGGAAATCTACGTCTTGGGAATGGCGGACGCGGTGACCCTGGTGCGCAGCATAACGTTCACGCGGCATGACGGACAAACGGAATTGATTCTTTACGGGACGCGTAAGGGCTCCGAAAACCTGCTCAGTGAGTCCACCATATCCTCATCTCGTCACTGATGGCGATGTTTTCTGGGCGAGACGTATCTAGGAGCCCAAAAAAAACGGTCGCCTTCGTTTCCCATGCAGAGGATTATCACGAAGACTGTCCGGCCACTTTCAAAATATGCGTAGAAGCGGAATGTGGACGGGATACTCCACGCACATGGACAGCCGGCGGTTCGATTCGGGCCGCTGAAAGCTTGTTGCTTGAGCGCAACTGCACCGACTGTCACTCAACCATCGCAACTCACAGCAACCACAAGGGAAAAATGATCATGAAGATGCGTTTCTTCCTCCGCACAACCATCGCTCTGCCGTTCTGCAGTCCTTTTCTCCTCGCGCTGAACGCAACAGCCGCCACTTCCACTCGGGGCGAAGTACAGATGGCCGCGGGCCTCTGCCAACCGTTCGTTCCAACCAATGAGATACGCTACTCAGCCACAGGCATGCGCAATGCAGGTACCAGCACCGTGTACGCAATCTGCTCGTTGGCCGGCACTTGGTATGCGGACAGTGAAAACGGGGGTGCCAGCTACATCAGCCTGAAGGTTCGCAACACCGCGACGACACCGCAATCCGTGAGCTGCACTGCGCGCCCCGGCTACGCCTACGGCGCAACGAACAACCAGCTTTCCATGCCCCTGACCCTGACCATCCAGCCGGGCGGCTTTCAGTCATTCAGTTGGAACTCGACAACTGCAGGCGGAAGGATGCGCAATCCGAATTTCACCTGTGCATTGAAGCCGGGTATCGAGATTCAGTATGCAGAACGTACCTACTCAGAGGACGTGGGCGCCTGAGCGCCATCGCCCGTATTGAATATGGCGGATAGAAGAATCCCCGCAGTGGCGGGGATTCTTTTTCTTGTCATTCGACTTGCAGGCGCTCAGCGCTTGTCGGGCGACACGTAGTCGCGCGGCGCGTAGCCGGTGTAGATCTGGCGCGGACGGCCGATCTTCGCTTCCGGATCGACCTGCTGTTCCAGCCAGTGCGACACCCAGCCAGCGGTGCGGCCGATGGCGAACATGACGGTGAACATCTCGGTCGGGATCTTCAGCGCCTTGTAGATGATGCCGCTGTAGAAATCGACATTGGGGTACAGCTTGCGCTGGATGAAGTACTCGTCCTTCAGCGCGGCCTCTTCCAGCCTCATCGCCACTTCCAGCAGCGGATCGTCCACGCCCAGTTCGCCCAGCACCTTGTGGGTCATCTCGCGGATGATCTTGGCGCGCGGATCGAAGTTCTTGTAGACGCGGTGGCCGAAGCCCATCAGGCGGAAACCCGATTCCTTGTCCTTGGCCTTGTCGACGGCGGAGGCGACGTTCTTCGCATCGCCGATTTCCTCCAGCATCTTCAGCACGGCCTCGTTGGCGCCGCCATGCGCGGGGCCCCACAGGGCGGTGATGCCCGCGGCGACCGAGGCGTACGGATTCGCACCGGTCGAACCGACCAGGCGCACGGTCGAGGTGGACGCATTCTGCTCGTGGTCCGCGTGCAGGATGAACAACAGGTCCAGCGCCTTGGCGACCACCGGATTGAGTTCCAGCGGCTCGCTCGGCACTTCGAACATCATGTGCAGGAAGCGGTCGACGTACTCGAGGTTGTTGCGCGGATAGCGGATCGGCCAGCCGATCGAATAGCGGTAGGCCGCGGCGGCCAGGGTCGGCATCTTCGCCAGCAGGCGGATGGCGGCCAGGCGGCGCTGCTCGGGATCTTCCAGGTCGAGGGTGTCGTGGTAGAACGCCGACAGCGAGGCGACCGTGCCGGACAGCATGGCCATCGGGTGCGCGTCGTAGTGGAAGCCGTGCAGGAAGTTCTTCAGCGACTCATGCATCATCGTGTGATGCGTGACTTCGTGCTCGAACTTGGCGAATTCCTCCTTGGTCGGCAGCTCGCCGTTCATCAGCAGGTACGAGACCTCCAGGAAGCTGGAATGCTGCGCGAGCTGCTCGATGGGGTAACCGCGGTACAGCAGCACGCCGTTGTCGCCATCGATGTAGGTGATGGCCGACTTGCAGCTGGCGGTGGCAGTGAAACCCGAGTCGTAGGTGAAAAGACCCGTTTCCTTGGTCAGCTTGGAAATGTCGACGCAGTCGTTGCCAAGCGTGGGTTTCAGGACTGGCAGGACGACGGATTTGTCGCCGGCATTCAGCGTGACCTGGTCAAGTTCGGACACAGTGTGCGCTCCTTCGTGGGGTAACGCCGGCCGGTAGCCGGGCGGCGCGGGACGGGAGTCCAGGGAGTGAACCTTGGATGACCCGAATTATCGCACAGCGGGTTTGGAGCCGTCGCTCGATACAGCACCAAAGTCAGACCAAAGAATGAGGCCGCGCGTGCAACCGTGCGTTCCGGTGCGCCGTGGTGATCGGGTGCGCGCAAACGCGAACGGCCGCGCACAAGGCGCGGCCGCAGGCGGATCAGGCGAACGACGGTTCGATCAGCGCGCGTAGCGCTTCTGGAACTTGTCGATACGACCGCTGGTGTCGATGACCTTGTGCTTGCCCGTGTAGAACGGGTGCGAAGCCGAGGAGATTTCGACCTTGATCAGCGGGTAATCGTTGCCGTCTTCCCACTTCGTCGTTTCCTTGCTGCCCAGCGTGGAGCGGGTCAGGAACTTGAAATCGGAGGTCACGTCGTGGAAGACGACTTCGCGGTAATTCGGGTGGATGTCGGCCTTCATGGCGGTAACACCGTGTAGCGGGAATGGAAGAGCGGCATTATAAACCGCCCCACCAAGCCCGTGCAAGCCTGCCCTCAGCCTGCGGCCAGGGCCGCCTCGATCAGTGCCTCGAAGCGCACCTGCTCGTAGCGCAGCAGGATATTGGCCTTGTCCGGCTGCCCCCCCTCCCGTCGCCAGTCCACGATCGAGGCCCCCCTGGCATGGGCACCCTGCAGTTCGATAGCCAGCGGCCGCTCGGCCAGTTCCAGCGCGCCTTCGGGCGCGAGCACGAAGGCCATGGCCAAGGCGTCCGCAGCGAACCAGTGGTCGCCCCGGCGATCGGCGGACCACGAACGCGTCTTTTCGGAGATGCGGTCGTAGAAGCGGGCGCGATCGGCGTCGGCCCGCAGCCAGTCCGCTACCCGCTCATGATGGAGACCGTGGGCGATGGTGGCCTCCCAGTCTGCGAGGTCGTAGCGCTCGAATGCTTCGAGCACAAGATGCGCCGCTTCCGGATCGAAGTAGAAGTTGAACTCCGCAGCCGGCGTGATGTTGCCGTGGCAGGTGACCGCGCCGCCCATCACCACGAACCGCGCGATCCGCTGCGGCAGCGTGGGATCCAGCTTGAGCGCCAGCGCGATGTTGGTCAGCGGCCCCAGTGCAACCAGTACCAACCGACCCGCGTGCTCATGCGACAGACGCAGGATGGCCAGCGCCGCATGTTCGGCTTCCGCCTGGCGCGCGGCCGGCGGGTAGCCGACATCGCCGAAGCCGTCCTGCCCGTGCACATAGCCCGCATCCGGCGACGGATGCAGTAGCGGCGCGGGCGCGCCGGCGAACACGGGAATGTCATCGCGGCCCGCGACTTCGCACAGCTTCAGCGCATTGCGCACGGTGTGCTGCAGGCCCACGTTGCCGGCCGCGATAGTCAGGCCGACGATGTCGTGGCGCGCATCGTTGAACGCCATCAACAATGCCAACGCATCGTCGACGCCGGGATCGGTGTCGATCAACAAGGGAATCCTGTCCGTCATCTTCTTCTCTTCGTCTTCTCGGCCGCCGAGTCTCGCACCGCAGGCGGTGCCATGGAAGCAGGCGTGTCATGTAGGAGGGGCTTCAGCCCCGATGCCTTTCGATCTGGCTTCAGTTGGCTGACCGAAGAGCCTAGGGGCTGAAGCCCCTCCTACAGGAAGCGACCTACGCGGACGCGTACCGCGCCGCACCGCCTACCCAGCGATGGATCACGCGGTCCGCCACCGCCGGCGCATCGACGAGCAACCGCTCCGCCAGTGCGTGCACCTGCGGCAGAAGGCCCGCGTCGCGCGCCAGGTCGGCGACGCGGAAGGCCGCCAGTCCCGTCTGCCGCGTGCCGAGCAGTTCGCCCGGGCCACGCAGTTCCAAATCCTTCTCGGCGATGACGAAGCCATCATTGGTCTCGCGCATCGTCGCCAGGCGATGCTTGGCCATCATCGACAGCGGCGGCTGGTACATCAGCACGCAGGTCGACGCGGTGGCGCCACGGCCGACCCGCCCACGCAGCTGGTGCAACTGGGCCAGGCCCAGCCGCTCCGCATTCTCGATGATCATCAGCGAGGCATTGGGCACGTCCACGCCGACTTCGATCACCGTGGTGGCCACCAGCAGGTCGACCTCACCCTGCTTGAAGCGGCGCATTGTGGCCTGCTTGTCGGCCGCCTTCATGCGCCCGTGCACCAGCGCCACACGGGCTTCCGACAATGATGCGGAGAGGGCTTCGAACGTCGTCTGTGCCGCCTGCGCGACCACCTCGTCGCTGTCGTCGATCAGGGTGCAGACCCAATACGCCTGCCGCCCTTCCGCACAGGCGGTGCGGATGCGTTCGACCAGATCCGGCCGGCGCTCCGCGCTCAGCGCGACCGTCTGCACCGGCGTGCGACCCGGCGGCAACTCGTCGATGGCCGATACATCCAGGTCCGCATAGGCCGCCATCGCCAGCGTGCGCGGAATCGGCGTGGCGGTCATGACCAACTGGTGCGGCACGCGGTCGATCCCTGCCCCCTTGTCGCGCAGCGCCAATCGCTGGTGCACGCCGAAACGGTGCTGCTCGTCGACGATGGCCAGGCCGAGATCATGGAACGTCACCGCCTCCTGCATCAGCGCATGGGTGCCGACCACCACCTGCGCTTCGCCCGACGCCACCTGCGCCAGTACGGTCGCGCGGGCCTTGCCGGTGACCTTGCCGGCCAGCCACGCCACGCGCACGCCCAGGGGTTCGAGCCACGCGCGCAGGTTGGCGAGGTGCTGCTCGGCCAGCAACTCGGTCGGGGCCGCCAGCGCCACCTGCTTGCCGGCTTCGACTGCCAGCATGCCCGCCAGCGCGGCCACCACTGTCTTGCCGCTGCCGACGTCGCCCTGTACCAGCCGCAGCATCGGCGACGGCTTGGCGATGTCCTCTCGGATCTGCGCGAACACGCGTTGCTGCGCACCCGTCAACGTGAACGGCAACGCCTTGACCAGCGCCTTCACCAGCGCGCCCTTTCCCTTCAGCGCGGGCGCTCGGTGCTGCTGCAAGGCCAGTCGTTGCCGACGCAGGCTCAGGTGGTGGGCCAGCAGTTCTTCGATCGCCAGCCGGCGCTGCGCGGGGTGCGTACCCAGTGCGAGTGCAGCGACATCCGCATCGCGCGGCGGGCGATGCATGGTCAGCAGGGCTTGCCGCAGTGAAGGCAGGCCCAACCCGTCAAGCAGGGAGACCGGCAGCAGTTCCAGGCGGTCATCGTCCGGCAGCCGCTCAAGCGCCTGGCCGACCAGCTTGCGGATGCTCGAAGGCCCCAGCCCCTCGATCGCGGGATAGACCGGATCCAGCGCCTCGCCCAGGGCCGCGTCGTCGTCTTCGCCCAACATGCGGTAACTGGGATGGACGATCTCCAGGCCATGCTGCCCCGGCTTCGGCGTGCCGTAGCAGCGGATGCGCGCACCCACGGTGAACTGCGCGACCTGGGCGGCACGGAAATGGAAGAAACGCAACACCAGCGTGCCATGCGATTCGTCGCCCACGGCCACGCGCAGCACGGGCCGGTAGCGGAAACCGCGCTCGACAGCCTCGACCCGCCCTTCGACCTGTGCAGGCACGCCAGGCTGCAGTTGCCTGATCGGCGTGAGCGCGGTGCGGTCTTCGTAGCGCAGCGGCAGGTGCAGCCACAGGTCCTGCATGGTCAGCAGGCCGCGGGCGGCGAGCTTCTCCGCCACGCGCGGACCTACGCCTGGCAGACGACTCAGCGGTTCGGCGGAAAGTTCGATGGGCGGCGTGTCGCGACGTGCGGGCATCGCACAAGGATGCCGGGAACGGCCCGAAACAAAAACCCCGGCACCTCGCGATGCCGGGGCCCACGTCCAGCGCGTCTCCGCGCGGCTCAGAACTTCACGACCACTTCCATGCCGTAGGTGCGCGGCTCGCTGATGGTGGCGCCCACCACGCCCAGCGGTCCGCGCCCGTAGGTGTTCAGGCCTTTCACGTACTGGTTGTCGAACACGTTGTTGCCATAGATCGCCCAGCTCCAATGGCCGTTCGGCGCCGTCCAGCCGATCCGCATGTCGGTGCGGTCGCGCGCCTCGCCGATGTCGAGCAGCGCATTGACGCCGCAGTCGCCCTGCAGGTCCGACCCGGCATTGCAGCGGCTGCGCCCGCGGTAGGCATGGCGTGCGGAGAAGCGCAGATCGCCGTGACCGGCCAGGTCCACGCGGTACGCCGCACCGATCGAGGCAGTGAACCGCGGCTCACCGGTTGGCTCGCCATCCAGATCGATGCCTTCCGGCGTCACGTAGTCCTTGTACTTGGAATCGATCCATTCGGCCTGCGCATCCAGCGAGAATGCATCCGTCACCTTCCAGCGCATGTCGAAGTCGATGCCGGTCGCCTCGAGGTCGCCGGTATCGAACACGAAGCGCGGGATGTCGACCGGGTTGTTCGGGTCGGGATCGATCAACCGGATCGACTGGCGGTTGTCGTAGCGGTAGTGGAACAGCGACGCGTTGTAGGAGAAGCGACCGAAGGACTGCTTGATGCCGGCCTCCAGGTTCCATACGTCCTCGTTCTCGAATGCTGGACCGATCTGCAGCGCATTGAAGCCGCCGGCCTTGTAGCCCTTGGCCAGTGAGCCGAACACCATCGTTCTGTCGTTGAGGTGGTAGTCCACGACGAAGCGCGGACTGACATCGCTCCAGCTGCGCTTGTCGCGCACCAGCACACCCTTGTTCACCATCGCCGGCGGGTCGATGAAGGCCATGTCGAAGGTCAGCAGTTCACGCGTGATCGGGATCCCCATCTGCTCCAGCGCAGCGAAGAACCCGAGCGACTCCAGCAGGTCCAGCTTGCCTTCCAGTTCAGGCGCATTGCGCGGCGTGTTGAGCCAGGTGAAGTCCTTCTCGTCGCGCGTGTAGCGCAGGCCAAAGGTCAGGTTGAGCTTGTCTGACGCGCGCCAGATCACGTCACCGAAGGCCGCATACGCGGTGGTCGACAACGTATTGGTGAAACGCTCGTTCCAGCGGTCGCCGACCAGCGACACCGGGATACCCACGCTCTGCGCCAGGAATGAGGTGAATCCGAACAGGCTGCCGTCCGGCGTCGGCGCGATGCCGAGGTTGCGCACGATGTTGTCCACCGCCTCGGTATTCGTGTTGACCTCGCTGGTCTGGTCGGCATCCTCCTTGAAGAAGCTGGCACCGGCCACCCAGTCCAGGCGCGCGTTGCTGCCGGCGAACTTGAACTCCTGGTAGAACGTCTCGTTGCTTTCGGTATTCACCGAATCGATGTACAGGTCGGCCCGGTTGGTACCGTCCTCCTCGGTCTGGTTCAGCGAATCGTACTGCCGCCACGACGAGGTCGACGACAGGTTGCCCCAGGTGAACGCGTGGTCGACGATCAGGGTGACGCCGTCGAACGTGCGCCACTCGGCGTTCTCCGCATCGCTGTAGGTCGGGACCTCGCGCGGGTCGAAGTAGTCGTCCGGATCCACGGGCACAGGGGGGCGCTGCGGGTAAGCCGGCAACGGCACGATACCGGTGGTCACCCGGCCGTTCTGGTCCAGGCTCTCGTGGTCCCAGCTGACCAGGGCGGTGGTGTTCTCGCCCATGCGGACCTGCCAGGCCGCGCGCGCCGCCCATACGTTCTCTCCGCCCAGGTCCTTGCCGGTGGCACCATCCTGGAACCAGCCATCACTGTGGTTGAACAGCGCGTTGACGCGCAACGCGGACGTCTCGCTGGTGGGAATGTTCCACATCGCATCCGCGTACTGCTTGCCGTAATTCCCCAGCCGCAACCGCAGGCGCGCCTCGGTTTCGTCCTGCGGCCGGCGCGTCACCAGCGAGATCGCACCCGCCGCCGTGTTGCGGCCGAACAACGTGCCTTGCGGCCCCTTCAGCACCTCGATGCGCTCGACGTCGAGAAACGGCAGCAGCACGCCACCGCCTCGGCCGCCGTACACGCCATCCACGAATATCCCGACCGCCGGATCGGTCCCGATACCGAAGTCGCTGGTCTCCACGCCACGCAGCCGGAACGAAGGTTGTGTGGGCTGCACGGCATCCACCACCAGGCCAGGCACGAAGGCATCGATGTCGCCGAGGTTCTCGGCCGCCACGTCGTCGAGCAGTTGCTGATCCACCACCTGCAGCGCGATCGGCACGTCCTGGAGTTCCTGCGAACGGCTCTGCGCGGTCACGGTGATGGTGTCCAGATCGGTCGCCTGCTGCTCACCCTCGGGCGTGGCCTGCGCCCAGGCCGTGCCGCCCGTTCCCAGTACCACGCAACCGCCGAACAACGCGCGACGCAGCCCCACGACCAGATTCCGTTGCATCACTTTCATCACTCCCTCCCGAGAAGCGTTGTGCGGATACCGGCTTCAGACGGCCGGCGGCGGTTGAATGTCTGTTTCATTCCCTGCATCGCAGCTTCCCGGCTGCGCATTGATCCACGCGCGGATCAGTTCGACACCCTCGCGATGGACGACCGACCGGCCCAGCTCGGGCATCATGATCGCGGGATCATCACTGTCCATGCGGAAATCGAAGATGGACGCTTCCGCGCTGCCCGGCACGATGTCGTGCAGCCGGTTGCCCGTGCCCTTGCCCGCGGCGATGGGCTGCTTGCAGAAACCCAGCTTCAAGCGGTCCTGCGTGCCCGCATCCAGCCACAAGCCGGAGGTAAGGGCCGGACCGGTGGCGCTGTGGCAATGCCCACAGTTGATGTCGAGGTAGGCACGCGCGCGCGCATCGAGGGATGCGCGGGGATCGGCCGCATCCGCCAGCCGCGGCGGTTGCGCGGGTACTCCACTCAGATAGCCGACGCGCGCGAGGTGCGCCAACTGGTTGTCGCGACCGGTCGCATACTCGAAGTCGCGATTGAGGTGGCGCGCCTTCAGCCCGATCGGCAGCAGTTTGCGCGACTTGTTGTCGGTGATGTGGCAGCCGCCGCACTGGTTCTGGTCGGGTACCTGGTAGTTCGCGGCTTCACGGGCGCCCTGTGCATCGACCAGGTCTAGCGTGACCAGTTCGCCTGTGCGCTTCAGCGTGGCCTCGGTCTGGGCGTCGTTCCACACGTAGGGGAGCGCGACCCAGCCTTCCGCGCGGTGCACCAGCAGGCGCGTTTCGATCAGACGAACCGTCGCCAGGTCCAGCGCTTCGCCTTCGAGTGAAGACGATGACGGCGGCGTGCGCGCAACCGATGTCCCATCCCATGCCTTGCCTGCGGGCAACGGGTAGTAGAACGTCTTGCTGAGGATCGTGCCCACCGGGAAGTCGAAACTCCGGTCCGGTTGATACGTGGCCGCCATGCCCACCGGCATCCAGACGGTGCGCAGCTTGTGCGCGTAGTCGCTGAACAACGGCGTGTTGAGGTCATAGGGCACCACGCCCTCATTGAGCCGCAACCAGCCGTCTTCCACCCGCAATACGCCCCACTCCGCCAGCGTTGCCGGCTGCCCTTCGGCGATGAAATGCACACGGGATGCAGGTTGGCAGGCCACCAGCACCAGGCTCACTGCCAGCAGCAGGAGGAACGCCGTGCACCGAAGCCGCATGCGTCGTCCTCAACCGCGCTTCAGATCGACCGCCGGCAGGCGCGGCAGTTCGCAATCGTGCGACGTCATGTCCTTGCCGGGGCTCTTGTAGCCACCGGGCCCATCGGCATTGACCACGCCGCTGACATCGCGCAGGCAGATCTGCGGGCCGATCTTCCTGCCGTCCACCAGGCGATCCTTGTTGAAGTAGCCGTCCCAGAGCACGTCGGGAAAGCTGCCGCGCAGGCCGTAGACCGCCACCTTCAGCGCCTTGAGGTCGAAGCCGTCGGGTGAATCCCCGCCGCCGGACAGCGTGTTGCCATGGATGAAGATGCGCTCGGGGTAAGGATCGAAGTTCGGCGAGGCGCTGCTGTCCTTGTACCCGGTGGAATACACGCTGGACACGATGATGTTGGCCGTCGCGTTGTCGCGGATCTCGTTGGCGAAGACTTCGATGTCGTCGTTGGAGTTGATGACGATGCCCGAGCCCGCCGGCACGCTGGCGACCGGCGTGCCCTTGGCGCCGAAGTTCTCGTGATTGTTGGCGATGACCTTGTTGTTGTACACGCGGATGTTGCCGCCCTGCTGGGACAGGCCCGGCATGTTGAACACCAGGATGCCGCCGGTGTTGCCGGTGGCCACGTTCTCGTAGACGTCCGCGTTGATCGTGTTCTCGACCTCGATGCCGGCGACGTTCTGTTCGGCGCGGCTGCGGCGCACGATCACCCCGTCGGACTGGCCCACGTAGATCCCCGCATCGGACGCGCCGATGGACACCGCGTCCTCGATCAGCACGTTCTTCGTCAGCACCGGATAGATGCCGTAGGCACCGTTCTTGGTGCTCGGCCCACCGGTCCACTGCACTTTCACGCCCCGGATGGTGATGTTCGCGGACTCGCTGATCTTCAAGCCATCGCCTTTGGAATCCTCGATGGTGAGGTTCTCGATGGTGAAGTCGTTGCCGTTCACCAGCAGGCCTTCCGCACCCGCCTTCTGCCCCTTGAAGCTCAGCACGCTCTTGTCCATGCCGGCGCCCCGGATCGTCACACCATCGGCACGCAGGCTGAGGCTGCGGTCGAAGCTGTGGCGGCCGGCCGGAATCTCGATGACATCGCCCGGCTTGGCGTCCAGCAGGCGCTCCTGCAGGGTGGCGGCGAAACCTGCATCGGCGGCCGCGACGGTATCGGTCGCGGGTGTCCCGGGCTGGCAGCCCGCCGCCAGCAACGCCAATGCGCCGGCCATCGCCAAGGAAATGTTGCGTTGCATGAGTCTCCCCTCCCATACGCCTGCGTAGTGCAGGCCAGTCTGGTGGGCGGACATGTGTGACACGGAGGGCGGGAGCGGCATACTAAGGGGGGGAAAGCGGACAAGCTGGAGGGGCTTCGATGCGCTGGAAAACCGGACTGGGCAACCCCCTGTCGATCGCCAATCTGCCCACCAACATGCTGTGCGGGCTGGTGCTGCTGGCCGGCGAATTCGGCGTGAATGCCGAGAGCTGGTTCGCCGGCATGCGGTTGAACGTGCAGGAAATCCACGACCCGCAGGCCCGCGTGTCCTACCGCCAGGCCAGCGAGATCATCCGCCGCGCCCTGCCCACCTTGCCCATCGATGGCGTCGGCCTGGCCATGGGCGGAAAGCAGAACGGCGGCAACTTCGGCCTGCTCGGGCTGGCGATGAAGACGGCGCCCACGTTCGGCGATGCGGTGCAGATCGGCCTCGAATACCAGCGCAACCTGGGGCCGCTGATGGACCTGGAACTGGAAGATCGTGATGAAGGCGCATTGGCCGTGATCGCGACGGCGCCGGAGGAGGCCACTGACCTGCTGCCGTTCCTGTGCGAGGAAATGTTCGCCAGCACGCTGATGCTGGCACGCGAGCTGGCGGGCCCGGAATTCCGTCCGCTGCGGTTGGAACTGGGCTATCCGGCACCTCGCTACGCTGCCCGCTACGACGACCTGTTCGGCTGCGAAGTCCGCTTCAACCAGCCGCGGCACGCCATGGTGGTGGACCGTCGCTGGCTGGAACTGCCGTTCGCCAGCTACAACCCGGTGACGTCACGACAGGCGCTCGCGTTGTGCCAGGCACAGCTGACGGCGATGTCGTTGCGTGGCGAGACCACGGCGGCGGTGGAGCGGCAGTTGCGTCCGCGCCTGCGCGAGAACCCGCAGATGACCGACGTGGCCACTGCGCTGCACCTGAGCGAACGCACGCTGCGCCGCCAGCTCGCCGAGGAAGGCACCAGCTTCAGCGCGGTGCACGACCGCGTGCGCACGGAACGCGCGCTGGAGCTGCTGCACGACGAAGAAACGACCATTGCCACCGTCGGCAGCCAGATAGGATTCAACGACGTGCGTGAATTCCGCCGCGCGTTCAAGCGCTGGACCGGGCACACGCCCAGCGACACACGACGACGCCCCACGTAGAGCGGAGCTTGCTCCGCTACCGTCGGCTTCATCCCACTGGGCAAGCGCTGCACAACCAACCCGGTTGTGGTGAGCCTGTCGAACCACGCATTTCACGACGAGCCGGGGCTGTCCTGGCTTGTCCATCCATCGCAAAGAGCGTGGTTCGACAGGCTCACCACGAACGGTAACCGGGGGCCGCGCCTGTTTGACCGCGTCGGCCGGCGTTGGCCCTTGACGCAGAGCGGAGCTTGCTCCGCTGCCTTCCGCTTTCGCGCACCCCTGTCGGATGGCATCCGACACCGGGCAAGCCCGGTGCTACGGGGTCTCCACACTCACTCCAGCACCATCACCGCATCGACCTCGAAGGCCGCGCCCTTGGGCAAGCCGGACACCTCGATCGTCGAGCGCGCGGGATACGGCGCTGCGAAGTAGTCCTGCATCACCGCATTGACTGCCGCGAACTGCGACAGGTCGGTCAGGTACAGGCCCAGTCGCACGATGCGGTCGAGCGAGCCGCCTGCACTCTCCGCCACCGCCTTGAGGTTGTCGAAGGCGCGGCGCGCCTGCGCGGCGATGTCGCCTTCGATCAGGTTGCCGGTCGCCGGATCCAGCGGAATCTGTCCGGAGAAGTACACTGTGTTGCCGGCACGCACGGCCTGCGAATACGGACCGATGGCGGCCGGCGCCTGGTCAGTGTGGATGATCTGCTTGGTCATGGGCGACTCCTGTGTGGAGGCCGCATTGTATGCCGCACCCTCGCAGGATCGTCGCGATGGGGGGCCAGCGCCCGCCCTGCTTCACTGCCGGCGCACGCCGTGCACGACATTGAGGCGCCGCAGCCTTCGCATCACTTCCGCCAGGTGGTTGCGGTCGCGCACCTGGATCGAGAAGCGCAGCACGGCGACGTTGATGTCGCGCTCCAGGTATTCGACCCGCTCGATGTTGGACTGGCTCTTCGCGACCGCCGCGGCGACCTGCGCCAGCACGCCGGGACGATTCTCCACGTCGATCAGCAGGGCGGCGTCGTAGTCGCCGGTGACGCGCGCATCCCAGGCGATCGGCACCCAGCGCTCGGGCGATTTGCGGAACTCGGTGACGTTGGGGCAATCCAGCCGATGCACCACGATGCCCTTGCCGGCCGTGTGGTAACCCATGATCTCGTCGCCCGGGATGGGCTGGCAGCACTGCGCGAAGCTGACCACACCGCGCTCGCCGCCGGTGATCAGGATCTTCTCCTGCGAATGCTTGGAGTGGCCGCCGGCACGCAGCTCGGCGAACGCGGTCAGCGCCTGCGCCGCCTGCGCCGGCATCCAGTTGCCGAGTGCCACGTCCGCCAGGAAGGCTTCCAGGCGCGGATACTTGTGCTCGGTGAGGAAGGCTTCAAGACGCTGCTGCGGCAGCCGCTCGAGCGAACTGTCCAGGTCCTCCAGCGCACGGTCCAGCATGCGGTGGCCCAGTTGCACGGCATCCTCGTGCTCCAGTTGCTTGAGCTGGTGCCGGATCGCGGTACGTGCCTTGCTGGTGACCACGAACTCCAGCCACTGCGGCTTGGGTGCGGCCGACTTGGCGGTGATGATCTCCACGCTCTGCCCGCTGGCAAGCTTGGTGCGCAGCGGCACCAGCTTCTTGTCCACGCGCGACGCCACGGCCTGGTTGCCCACGTCCGTGTGCACGGCATAGGCGAAATCGAGCGCGGTGGAATTGCGCGGCAGCGACAGGATCTTGCCCTTCGGCGTGAACAGATAGACCTCGTCAGGGAACAGGTCGACCTTGACGTTCTCCAGGAACTCCAGCGACGAGCCGGCCGCATGCTGGTTGTCGATCAGCTCGACGATCCACGCATGCGCTCGGTTCTGTGCGCTGTTGGGTGTGTCGGTGCCGAACTTGTAGGTCCAATGCGCCGCGATGCCGCGCTCGGCGATCAGGTCCATCTCGGTGGTGCGGATCTGCACTTCGATCGGCGAGCCGTAGGGTCCGAACAACACCGTGTGCAGCGACTGGTATCCATTGGCCTTGGGAATGGCGATGAAATCGCGGAATCTTCCATCCAATGGCTTGTACTGCGCATGCACCGCGCCAAGCGCGTGGTAGCACGACGGCACCGAATCGACCACCACGCGGAACCCGAACACGTCCATCACCTGGTCGAAGCTTTTTCCTTCCCCTTGCATCTTGTTGTAGATGCTCCAGGGCGTCTTGACGCGGCTGACCAAGCGATGCTCGATGCCTTCCTTCGCCAGCCGCTGCGATAGGTGCGCCTCGATCTGCGCCATCGATTCACGGCGCATCACCGGCTGGCTGCGGATGTGCTTTTCGATCACCGCGTGACGCCACGGGTGCAACGCACGGAAGCCCAGGTCCTGCAGCTCGGATTTGACCAGGTTCATGCCCAGCCGCTGTGCGATGGGCGCGTAGATTTCCAGCGTCTCGCGGGCGATGCGGCCGCGGGCCTCGGCGCTCTGCGCACCGAGCGTGCGCATGTTGTGCAGGCGGTCGGCCAGCTTGATCATGATCACGCGCAGGTCGCGCGACATGGCCAGCAGCATCTTGCGGAAGCTCTCGGCCGCCGCTTCCTGACGGTCGCGGAACTTCAGCTTGTCCAGCTTGGTGACGCCTTCCACCAGCTCGGCGACCGACTCGCCGAACTCGGCCGCGATCTCCGCACCGGTCAGCGGCGTGTCCTCGATGGTGTCGTGCAGGATGGCCGCGATCAGCGTTTCTGCGTCCATGCCCAGTTCGGCCAGCACACCGGCTACCGCCACCGGATGGGTGATGTAGGGCTCGCCCGACTTGCGGGTCTGCCCGACATGCGCGGCGGCGCCGACTTCCCATGCTCGCCGGAGCAACGGCAACTGGTCCTTGGGCAGGTAACGCGCGGTCTTCTCGAACTGCGCGACGTACTCCGGCACCGTTTCGTCGCGCGGCGAAGCGGGGTTACGGACTGCCTTGGCGATGCGACCTGAACTCATGCCGCCAGCCTATGCCAGTCACGTCGCAACGGCAACGCGCGCGCCTGCCCGATGCACGCCTGCCTGGAACGCAGAAAGCCCGCTTGCGCGGGCTTTCTGGTCATCGCCGGTTTCGATGGAAACCCGAGGCGGGGTCGATCAATCGTCGCCCTTGGACAGGTCGTCGTCGGCGACCACTTCGGCGGCGGCCCATTCCAGCGC
>NZ_CAMPJD010000005.1 GCF_946886695.1 uncultured Pseudoxanthomonas sp.
CTGCCCGCCCACCCGACTGGAATAAGCGCCATGACCGGGACGCAAGCCCCCGCACTGCCGACCACGGCCGGCCCCGCCGTGACCGACCCCGCCCTCGTTCCGCTGCCCGTCGGTCGCCCCCATGCGCCCGACCAGGTGCGCGGGAAGCTGTACATCAAGACCCACGGGTGCCAGATGAACGAGTACGACTCGGCCAAGATGGCCGACGTGCTCGCCGCCTCCGATGGCCTGGAGCTGACCGACAACCCCGAGGAAGCCGACGTGGTGCTGGTCAATACCTGCTCCATCCGCGAGAAAGCGCAGGAGAAGGTGTTCAGCCAGCTCGGCCGCTGGAAGGCACTGAAGGCCGGTGGCCGCGACGTCATCATCGGCGTCGGTGGCTGCGTGGCTTCCCAGGAGGGCGAGGCGATCGTCAAGCGCGCGCCCTACGTGGACCTGGTGTTCGGGCCGCAGACCCTGCACCGCCTGCCGGAACTGATCCGCGCCCGTCGCGAGCAGAACAAGCCCCAGGTCGACATCAGCTTCCCCGAGATCGAGAAGTTCGACCGCATGCCCGAGCCGCGCGCGGAAGGGCCCTCGGCGTTCGTGTCGATCATGGAGGGTTGCTCGAAATACTGCTCGTTCTGCGTGGTGCCCTACACCCGCGGCACCGAGGTCAGCCGGCCGTTCGAGGACGTGCTGGTGGAAGTGGCGCAGCTCGCCGCCCAGGGGGTGCGCGAGATCAACCTGCTGGGCCAGAACGTCAACGCGTATCGTGGCCCTTATGGTGATGGCGAGATCGCCGACCTGGGCCTGCTGATCCGCACCATCGCCGAGATTGACGGCATCGGCCGCATCCGCTTCACCACCTCGCATCCGCTGGAGTTCAGCGACTCGCTGGTGGATGCCTACCGCGACGTGCCGCAGCTGGCCAACTTCCTGCACCTGCCGGTGCAGGCCGGCAGCGACCGCATCCTCTCCGCGATGAAGCGCGGCTACACGGCGCTGGAGTTCAAGCAGAAGATCCGCAAGCTGCGCGCGGTGCGGCCTGACATCTCGATCAGCTCGGACTTCATCGTCGGCTTTCCCGGCGAGACCGATGCCGATTTTGAGAAGACGATGAAACTGATCGAGGACGTGGGCTTCGACCAGAGTTTCTCCTTCATCTACTCGCGCCGCCCCGGCACGCCGGCTGCGGACCTGGAAGACGACACGCCGGACGCCGTGAAGCACGCGCGCCTGGACCGCCTGCAGCAGCAGATCAACGCCTGCGCCGCAGGGATCTCGCAACGCATGGTGGGCACGGTGCAATCGGTCCTGGTGGAAGGGCCCTCGAAGAAGAACCCGAACGAGCTGACCGGCAAGACCGAGAACATGCGCTCGGTGAACTTCCCCGGCCATCCGCGTCTGGTCGGCCAGTTCGTCGACGTGGTGATCACCGAGGCGCTGAGCAACTCCCTGCGCGGACGCGTCGCCGGCGCCGACTGACGTCGGTCAACCGACAGCGGGCAACGGCACGCCGTCGCGCTCGTTGTCCCAGATCATGTGGATGATCTTCCAGCCCTCCTCACCCTTGTAGAGCTGGATGCTGTTGATCCCGCGCCGCTCAGGCGCGGCGTCGCCCGGGTCTTGGCGCGCCTCGTAGGCGCTCCAGACATGGGCGATGTTGCCGAATACGCGGATTTCCCGCCCGGTCTCGACTTCGAAGAAGTCCATGTCCGCCAACAGCGCGTCGGCGTTGGCACGGTATTCCGCCAGCGAGAACGACAGGCGCCACGGCGCGCCCTGCGCATCGACACCCGTGCGGATCTGCCGGCAGTCAGGATGGAAGACCGCGTCCTGGGTCGACCAGTCGCGTGGACCGGCAGGGCCGGAGATCATCGCGTACATGGCGTCCACCACTGCACCGATCGCCGCTTCGTCCATTGCCGCACTCCAGGGTCGGGATGAAGCGCCAGCCTATCAGTCCAGTCGCTTGCGGAACCGCAGGATCGCCGCCGTCATCATCACCGCAGTGAAGACCAGCAGCGCCAGCACGTCGGGCCACAGTTCCCACAGGCTGGCGCCACGCAGCATCACGCCGCGGATCAGCCGCAGGAAGTGCGTGAGTGGCAGTGCCTCGGCAATCCACTGCACCACCTCCGGCATGCCGGCGAACGGAAACATGAAGCCGGACAACAGGATCGACGGCAGGAAGATGAAGAACGTCATCTGCATGGCCTGGAACTGCGACTGCGCGCGGGTGGAAATCAGCAGGCCCAGCGTCAGGTTCGCCACGATCAGCAGGCAGGCAGCGATGTAGACATGCAGCAGGCTGCCGCCGAGCGGCACCTGGAACAGCCACATGCCCAGCGCCAGCACCACCGTGGTCTGCACCAGCCCGATGGCCACGTAGGGCAGCACCTTGCCGATCATCAGCTCGGCGCTGCTCACCGGCGTGGCGATCAGCAGCTCCATGTTGCCGCGCTCGCGTTCGCGCACGATGGCCACGCCGGTGAACAGCACCATCGTCATGGTCAGGATCACGCCAATCAGCCCGGGCACGATGTTCACCGCCGATCGCCGTTGCGGGTTGTAGAAGCCGACCACGCTGATGGTGCGCGTCGCCAGCGGGCCGCTGCTGCCGTCCAGCGGCATCTGCGCGAGCTGGGCGGCGGCGCTCTGCACGGCGTTGTCGCTGCCGTCGACGAAGATCTGCACGGCCTCGCGACCTTCCGCGCGGCGGCGCTCGTAGTCCGGCGGAATGACCACGCCGATGCTGATCTCGCCACGGCGCATGGCCTGGACCAGTTCCTGCGGCGTGGCCGCCTCCCGGGTGGGTGTGACGACGCCGGTGGCGACGATGTCCATCACCAGCGCGCGCGAAGCCGCGGTACGCGACTGGTCGGCGATGCCGGCGGACAGGTCGCGCAGATTGGTGTTGATCGCATAGCCGAACAGCAGCAACTGCATCACCGGGATGCCGACGATCATCGCCAGGGTGATCCGGTCGCGCCGCATCTGGCGCAGCTCCTTCACCATCACGGCCATCAGGCGGCGGAACTTCATGCGGCCTCCTCACGGGCCGGCTGGCCGCGCGTAGCGGAGACGAAGACGTCCTCCAGGTTGGCCGATGCGGCAGACACGTCCGCGCCGATGCCGGCCGCGCGCAGGCCCTGCGCGATACGGTCCGCGGCTTGTCCGTTCTCCGACAGCAGCACGCGCAGCACGTTGCCGATCTGCGCCACGCTGATGACGCCGGGCAGGCCGACCAGCACCTTCTGCGCCTGCCGTGGCTGCGCGGCTTCGACCACCAGCGTGCGGCCGGCGAGTTCGCCGGTCAGCGCATCGGGCGTACCGTCCGCCACCAGTACGCCGCGGTCGAGGATGGCGATGCGGTGGCAACGCTCGGCTTCGTCCATGTAGTGCGTGGACACCAGCAGCGTGGTGCCCGCGTCTGCGAGTTCGAACAGCTTCTCCCAGAAGTCGCGGCGCGACTCCGGGTCCACCGCACTGGTCGGCTCATCGAGGAACAGCAGTTCCGGTTCGTGGATCACCGCGCCCGCCAGTGCAAGGCGCTGCTTCTGTCCGCCGCTCATCGTGCCTGCGAGCTGCTTCTGCCGGTCCTGGAAGTGGTACTGCTCGACCAGCGCGTCGATCCGCCGCCGGGCCTGCGCGCGCGGGATGTCCTGCACTGCGGCGAGGAACTCGAGGTTCTCGCGCACCGTCAGGTCCTCGAACAGCGAGAACTTCTGGGTCATGTAGCCGATGCGCGTGCGCAGTTGCTCGGCCTGCTCGGGAATGCGCAGGCCCAGCACTTCGATGTCGCCGGCGGCCGGGGTCAGCAGCCCGCATAACATACGGATGGTGGTGGACTTGCCGGAGCCGTTCGGACCAAGGAAGCCGTAGACATTGCGCCGCGGCACGTCGAGGTCGACATCGTTCACCGCCACCAGCGCGCCGAAGCGCTTGGTCAGTCCGCGGACGCGGATCGCAAGATCGTCCCGCCCTTGCAGGAAGGGCTTCAACTCCGACCGCACGTCATCAGCATCAAGCATCGGGGCTGAATTCCCTCCTGCAGGGATTGCAGGCTGCGGCTCACTGCGCTTCATCGGACACCACGTGCAGCGGCGCACCCACCGGCAGACCTGCAGCATCCGTGCCCAGGCTGATCTCCGCCAGATAGCTCAGGCGCTCCGCGTCCTGGCCGGTCAGCGCGAAGTACGGAGTAAAACTGGGCTCGCTGCGGATCATGCGCACGCGCCCTTCGTAGGTCGTGTCCTCGCCATCCAGGCGCACCCTCGCCGTGTCACCGACCTTCAGCCGGTTGCGCATGGCCTGCGGCAGGTAAACGCGCGCATAGGGGGCCTCGCCCACCAGCATCACCGCGAGCGGCGCGCCCACCGGTGCCTGGTCACCTAGCTTGTACGGGAGGCTGTCGATGCGTCCTGCGCGCGGCGCGGTGATGTTGAGCTTCTCCAGCGTCACCGCCTGCACGCGCGCCTGTGCGTCCGCCGAGGCGACGGCGGCTTCACCCTGCGCGACCTGTTCGACGCGCGTGCCATGCTCCAGTTCCAGCAGCGCGGCCTGCGCCTGCCGGACCTGGGCCTGCGCGCTCTGCGATGCGGCGCGTGCGCGATCCACTTCGGAAGCCGCGACCAGCCGCTGCCTGCCCAGCGGCTGCAGGCGCGCGTAGTAGGCGTCCGCATCACGGGCCTGCGCTTGCGCGGCGGCCAGGCTGGCGCGGGCCTGCGAGATGGCCTCGCGGCGCGGACCGGCGCGCAGCTCCGCCAGGGCTTCGCGGCTCTGCACGGCCTGCGCCTGTGCGACCGCGAGCTGCGACTGAGTGCGGGTAAGTTCCAGTTGCAGCAGCGGGGCGCCGGCCGCCACCTGCTGTCCTTCGCGCACATCGACCCGCACGATCTTCTCCGCCACCGGCGACGGCAGCGTCACGCGGTCCCATTCCAGCGTGCCCAAGGCTTCGGGCGCATCGGCGGCGCAGCCCGCCAGCATCAGGATGGCGGCCGCGAGGAGGCCGCGTGGCAGTTCATTTCGCACGGTCAAGCTCCAGTCCACGGTCCAGCAGCACCAGCGTGTGCCGGCGCAGGTCGTTGAAATCGATGTCGTCGGCACCGAACAACTGGCGCCAGATCGGCGCACTGGCCATCGGAAACATGGTCAGCCCGATCAGCGACACCATCAGGAGGCGCGGATCGATATCCGGATTGAGTTCTCCCGCCTGCTGCGCGGCGGCGAAGCGGCCCGCCATCATCTTCGGCAGCATCGGCCCGACCTGGCTGATCATCATCTCGCGCAGCGCGCCGCCCTCGCAGAGGATCTCGCGCACCCACAATGTCGGCAGCCAAGGGTGCTGCGCGACCACGCCGCCGATGCCGTGCACGAAGCCTGCGACCAGGCTGGCAACGTCATCACCGGCCTGCATCACCGGCGCGCGCATCTGCGCCACCACGGGCAGCAGTCGCTCGGCGACCACCGCTTGCTGCAGTTGCGCCTTGTCGCCGAAGTAGTAGTGCACCAGTGCCGGCGTGACGCTGGCTTCCGTCGCAATGTCGCGCAGCGAACTCGCAGCGATGCCCTTCCTGACGAAGCAGGTCAACGCGGCGTCGAGCAGCGTGGCGCGCAGATCGGCCGATTCGGAGGTCGGGCGCCGCCCGGGAGCGCGCTTGCGTGCAGGCTTCTTCAACGTCGCGCCCGGCGTGGTGCCGTGCGCGGATCGTGGCGTGCGGATGGTTCCGGCGGGTGGCTTGGGGGTCGTCATGCGGCTTATTTAATTTTATGTTTAATTAAATCTCAAGGCCGATCCGACGAACGGCATTGGCTGGCCGGTTCCGGGGCGCCGGGTTACGCTGCCGCCCCGCCTTGTGTTTGCAGGAACAGCCGCCATTTCCACCGATAACGTCCAGTTGTGGGTGTTCACGCTGGAAGCCCGCCCCCTGCCCGACAGTCCCGACTTCGCGGAGGCCGGTGGTGCTTTCATCACCTGCTACCTGCGCCCCGCTTTCACGCCAGACCCCATGCGCCGCGCAGTGGAATTCGTCCGCGAGCAGGGTTGGGAAGTCATCGCGGTGGAAGACGAGCCTCTGCAGATCGAGCGCCACGACGCACCGGAAGCCGAACACTTCGACCAGGCCCTCGTCGATGACGAGGTCTATGTCTTCCACCAATGGCCGGTGGACGACGCGGGCGACGAGACGCGCCACTAACCGCTATTGCCACGAGTATTCCCCCGGCCCATGACTGTCCCCAGCAAACACGAATTCACCCTGGAACCCGAGAACATCGAGCGCCTGGCCAACCTGGCTGGCCCGTTCGACGCGCACCTGCGCCAGATCGAACTGCGCCTGGGCGTGGAGATCGCCAATCGCGGCGCCATCTTCCGCGTCACCGGACCTGAGAAATCCGTCGCCGCCACGGAAAAGCTGCTGCACGCGCTGTACGAAGAAACGGCGGGCGAGACTTTCGACAGCGAAGCGATCCACTTGCGCCTCAATGCGGCCAACGTCGACCGCATCGCCGACGATGACTACCAGCCACAGGACGTGGCCATCAAGGTCAAGCGCGGCACCGTGCGCGGCCGCGGCGCGAACCAGGCCAAGTACCTGCACGCCATCGCCACCCACGACATCAACTTCGGCATCGGGCCGGCCGGCACCGGCAAGACCTTCCTCGCCGTCGCCAGCGCGGTGGAAGCGCTGAACGAATCACGCGTGCAGCGGTTGATCCTGGTGCGCCCGGCGGTGGAGGCCGGCGAGAAGCTCGGCTTCCTGCCTGGCGACCTGTCGCAGAAGGTCGACCCTTACCTGCGCCCGCTGTACGACGCGCTGTACGAGATGCTGGGCGTGGAGAAGGTGGTCAAACTGCTGGAGAAGAACGTCATCGAGATCGCGCCGCTGGCCTACATGCGCGGTCGTACGCTCAACGATGCCTTTGTCATCCTCGACGAGGCGCAGAACACCACCATCGAGCAGATGAAGATGTTCCTGACCCGCATCGGGTACGGCAGCACCGCCGTGGTCACCGGCGACCTGACCCAGATCGACCTGCCCAAGCACCAGAAGTCCGGCCTGAAGGATGCGCTGGACGTCCTGCACGGCGTGGACGGCATTTCGTTCAACTTCTTCACGAGCCGCGACGTGGTGCGTCATCCGCTGGTGGCGAAGATCGTGCGGGCTTACGATGCGCGGGACGGCAAGGATGCGGAGTCGACCGAGCAGCCTTCCTGATCGCCGTCATCCCGGGGCAAGCTGGGATCCAGGTTGATCTTCCCCTTGGCTTGCATGGGCCCATCATCAGGCAACATCAGAATGGATGACCAGCCATGCGGCTGTTGAAAGCCCGGCATGCGCCGGAATGACGAGCGAATAACATGACCCAAGGCCCCGTCCGTCTCGAAGTCGCCGTCAGCTACGCGCTGCCACGCGCCGGCATTCCCTCCGCGGTGAGTTTCCGCAAGTGGGTGGCAACGGCGTTGAAAGGCCGCATCCGCGAAGCCGATCTCGCCATCCGCATCGTCGACAGCAAGGAAGGCCGCGCGCTCAACCGGCATTACCGGGGACGCGACTACGCCACCAACGTACTGAGCTTCCCGGCCGAGATGGCGGAGGGCGTCAGACTGCCAAAGGGCGTGAAGATGCCGCTGCTCGGCGACCTGGTGATCTGTGCGCCGGTCGTGACACGCGAAGCGAAGGAACAGAAGAAGCCGCTGGCGGCGCACTACGCGCACATGACCGTGCACGGCGCATTGCACCTGCTGGGCTGGGACCACGAGGACGACAAGGAAGCCGAGTGCATGGAACAGCTGGAGCGCGAGATCCTGGCCGAACTCGGCATCGCCGATCCCTACGCGGAAGACTAACCGCATGCTGCGCACTCTGACGTTCGTACCGACACTGGTGTTGATCCTCCCCTTGTCTGCTGCCGCGCAGGACGCGCCACCGGACCTGCCCGCCCTGATCGAGTGCCGGAGCGACATCGCCCGGTTGACCGCGCTTGCACCCGCGCTGGAGGATCCGCTCAAGGCGGTCGCACTCGGCTGGCAGCCGCTGCCGCAGGCGAACATGTTCATGACCGAATACCGGTTGGCCAGGTCGATCCGCGTCTTCGGGCACGACACTGACCACATCGCGTTCTCCGGCGGCAGCGTGATCGCGCTGCTCGACCTGCCCGATCCCCGGCCGCTGGCGAAGCAACTGGCGCTCGAAACCGCCATCGACACGCCCGCCAAGGCGATGTTCGGCAAGGAGCTGCGCAGCGAAGAAACCCGCGACACGACGTCCGGCAAGCTGCTGATCGAATCGGTGGTATTGAACGTCAGCAACGTCGCCTCGCACCCCGGCAAGACGCTGGTGGGCTGCAGCTACAGCCTGGACCTGCCGGACGAGGCACCCGGGGACGAAGCGGCGCCATCCACCGGGTCCACACCGCCTGCGTCCGGCGCCCAACCGGGTTAGACTGACCGCCACGCCCCGTGGGCGACCACATCCCCCGAGATGTCAGAAGACGACAGTACCTTTGCGCCGGACGGCTCCGACAAACCTTCGGAGAAACGGCGCTCCTGGCTGGACCGCCTCAGTTCGGCGTTCTCCGGCGAACCCAGCACACGCGACGACCTGGTGGCCATCCTGCGCGATGCGCAGTCCGACGGCCTGATCGGCGGCGATACCCTGAAGATGATGGAGGGCGCCATCGCCGTCGCCGACCTCACCGTGGGCGATGTCATGGTGCCGCGCGCGCAGATGGTTTCGTTGCCCGTGGAAGCACGCTTCCTCGATCTGATGAAAGACGTGGTCGAATCCGGCCATTCGCGCTTCCCGGTGCACGGCGACGACAAGGACGAGATCCTCGGCATCCTGCTGGCCAAGGACCTGCTGCGCGGCGTGGTGGCCGACAATGGCCCCGGCAGCGTGCGGGAACTGCTGCGCCCTGCCGTGCTGATCCCCGAGTCGAAGAAGCTCAATCTGCTGCTGAAGGAGTTCCGGCTGTCGCGCAACCACATGGCGATCGTCGTCGACGAGTACGGTGGCGTGGCCGGGCTGGTTACCATCGAGGACGTGCTGGAACAGATCGTCGGCGAGATCGACGACGAACACGATGAAGCCGAAGATGGCGCCGCGCTGATCGCCGCGCAGGCCGATGGCCAGTTCGTCGTGGATGCGCTGACGCCGATCTCCGATTTCAACGAACGTTTCGGCGCCGACTTCCTCGACGACGAGTACGACACCGTCGGCGGCCTCATCACCGCCGCGATAGGCCACCTGCCGGAGACCGGCGAGGAGCTCACGCTCGGGCGCTTCATGTTCCGTGTCGCCCGTGCCGATGCACGCCGCGTACACGCCTTCCATGTCGGAGTGCTCGCCGATGCGTAGCGTGGCAACACGCCTGGCGCTGCTGGGCGTGCTGTGGTTGCTGGCCGCGACGGCATGGGCCGCACCGCGGATCGGCGTGGCGACGATGCAGCCGGGGGAGGTGTTCTTCGAGCGTTTCGGCCACAACGCGATCGTCGTCGTCGATCCGGCCAGCGGCGACGCGATCTCGTACAACTTCGGCTTCTTCGACCCGGGCGAGGCCGACTTCGTCGGCAATTTCGCCCGCGGCCACATGATGTACTACCTCATGGCGCTGCCATTCGAGCAGGATCTGCTGCAGTACCGGGACAGCGGCCGCGGCGTCTCGCTGCAGTGGCTGGACCTGGCGCCGGATCAGGCGCAGGCACTGGCGGATGCGCTGGTCGAACGGGCCAGGCCGGAGAATGCGCGCTACCGCTACGACTACTTCACCTCCAACTGCTCGACACAGGTACGGGACGCACTCGATGCCGCGCTCGGCGGCACGCTGAAGTCGCAGCTCGCCGGCCGCTCGCGCGGCAACACCTTCCGCAGCGAAGCCGTGCGACTCGCCTCGCCGGCGACATGGATGTGGCTGGGCTTCGACGTGGGGCTGGGACCGTCGGCCGACAAGCCGATGTCGCGCTGGGAAGAGGCCTACGTCCCCATGCGGCTGGCCGACAGCCTGCGCGAAGCGAAGAACAGTGCAGGCCGCCCGCTGGTGCAGTCGGAAATGCAGTTGCTGCCGCATCGCATCGCGGCCGAACCGGCGGAAACGCCGCGTCGCTGGCTGCCCTGGCTCGGCGCGGGCGCCGTGGCGGCGCTGCTGATCGGTTTCACCGGTCGCCGCTGGCCGCGCGCCATCGCCGCCGCTGCGGTGCCATTCTGGCTGCTGTGCTTCGTCGCCGGCGGCCTGCTGGTCTACCTGTGGGGCTTCACCGACCACTGGGCCGCGTGGGCGAACCGCAACCTGTTGCTGCTGAACCCCCTCTGCGTGCTGCTGATTCCTGGCGCAATTTCCGTGCTGCGCCGCCGCACGCCGCCCGCCTGGTTCGGCTGGCTGGCCTGCGCCATCGCGGGCGGTGCCCTGATCGCCTGGTTCCTGCACTGGCTGCCGTTACGCCTGCAGTACAACCAGCCATGGATCGCGTTGCTGCTGCCGACGCACCTCGCGCTTGCATACGTATTCATGCCGCGACGCTTGTCGCGCTGAGTCTCGCCACGCACGATGCGGCCCTCTGCACACCGCGAGGGTCGCATGCTCCGTTATCTCTTCCCGCTCGTCGTCCTGCTCACCGTTGGCGCGGACGTCGCGCAAGCAGCCCCGGGTCCGCGCGTCGCATCGCCTGACGGCACCATCGTGGTGGAACTGTCCACCGACAACGACGGGCGCCCCGCCTACACCGTGTCGCGCAAGGGACAGCCGGTCATCTCATCGTCGCGGCTCGGCTTCCTGCTGCTGGATGCGCCGAAGTTCGAGCGCAACATCGAGATCGTGCAGCCGCGCACGCGCTCCTTCGATGAGACGTGGGAACAGCCCTGGGGCGAACGTCGGTTCATCCGCAACCACTACAACGAACTGACGGTCACGCTGAAGGAGAAGGCCAAGCCTTTCCGCAGCTTCGACGTGGTGTTCCGGGTGTTCGACGACGGCGTCGGCTTCCGCTACCGATTCCCGAAGCAGCCCGGACTGGAGCAGGTCAAGATCAGCGAGGAGCTGACCGAATTCTCGCTGGCCCGTGATGCAACCGCGTGGTGGATCCCCGCCGGCGAGTGGAACCGCGAGGAATACCTGTACCACCGCACGCCGGTACAGCAGGTCGGCGACGCGCAGACGCCGATCACCTTCAAGTTCGACGACGGCACCCACCTCTCGATCCACGAGGCCGCGCTGGTCGACTACAGCGGCATGAACCTGACCCGCGTGGAAGACCGTAAGTTGAAAGCCGACCTGACACCCGGCATCGGCGAAGGCAAGGTGGTGCGCGCGGCCCCGTTCGCCACGCCGTGGCGCACGCTGCTGCTGAGCGACGATGCGGCGGGCCTGGCGATGTCCAGCCTGACGCTGAACCTCAACGAGCCCAATGCACTCGGCGACGTGTCATGGGTGAAGCCGATGAAGTACGTCGGCGTGTGGTGGGAAATGCACCTGGAGCTGAAGAGCTGGGCTTCCGGGCCCAAGCACGGCGCCACGAACGAGAACGTCCGCAAGCACATCGACTTCGCCGCGAAGCACGGCTTCGGCGGCGTGCTGGTGGAAGGATGGAACGTGGGCTGGGACGGCGACTGGTTCGGCAACGGCGAGGACTTCAGCTTCACCAGGTCGTATCCGGATTTCGACCTGGAAGCACTGAGCGCCTATGCGCGCTCCAAGAACGTCGTGCTGATCGGCCACCACGAAACCTCGGGCAACGCCGCGCACTACGAGTCGCAGCTCGGCGATGCGTTCGACCTGTACCAGCGCGTCGGCGTGCCGGCGGTGAAGACCGGCTACGTGGCCGATGCCAGCCAGGCCAAGGTCACCGGCAGCGACGGCAAGCGCCACTATGCTTGGCACGAAGGCCAGGACATGGCGCGCCACCACATGAAGGTGGTGACCGAAGCGGCCAAGCGCCATATCGCCGTCAACCCACACGAGCCGATCAAGGACAGCGGCCTGCGTCGCACGTATCCGAACTGGATCACCCGGGAAGGCGCCCGCGGCATGGAGTTCAGCGCCTGGGGCCAACCCGGCAATCCGCCCGAGCACGAAGCCAACCTGGTGTTCACCCGCCTGCTGACCGGGCCGATGGACTACACGCCCGGCATCTTCGGCATGAAGACGCGCTCCACCGACGGCATCGCCACCACGTGGGCCAAGCAGCTGTCGCTGTACGTGGTGATCTACAGCCCGCTGCAGATGGCGGCCGACCTGCTGGAGAACTACGAGAAGAACCCGGCGCCGTTCCAGTTCATCAAGGACGTGCCGGTGGACTGGGACGACACGCGCGTGCTCAACGGCGAGGTCGGCGACTACGTTACCGTCGCGCGCAAGGAACGCGGCGGCGACAACTGGTACCTGGGTGCGCTGACCGATGAAGACGCCCGCACGCTGAGCGTGCCGCTTTCGTTCCTCGACGATGGCCGCCGCTACACCGCGCAGATCTACCGCGATGGCGACAAGGCGAACTGGAAGACCGCGCCGCAGGACATCGTGATCGAGGAACGCAGCGTGATGCGTGGCGACACGCTGACGCTCAAACTGGCGCCGGGCGGCGGGCAGGCGATCCGGTTCGTCGCGCAGTAATGCATGCGTCCCTGTAGGAGCGACGTGAGTCGCGACCGCAGAGACAAAACCACCCAGACCTCTCGAAAGACGGATCCTGCGGACGAGACATCACCTCGCGCCGCAGGATCCGTGTCTGCCGCCCATCCATGGAGCGTCGTCGCGACGGTCGCGACTCACATCGCTCCTACAGGGAGCCAGGGTTGCCGCAACCGCGCGCATGGCGCACGATTCCCGCCATGAACGACCTCGCCACTGTCGATACGAAACCCGCCCTGCCCCAGTGCGTCATCAACTGCGTGGTGTACGACAAGGGTGGCAAGCGGCGCGACATCGGCCTGGACGAGATCAGCGACGTGCTCGCGATCGACGACGGCAGCTTCATCTGGGTAGGGTTGTACGAGCCCGCCGATGCGATCCTGGAGAAACTGCAGGAAGAGTTCTGCCTGCACGACCTGGCCGTGGAGGACGCGCAGAACGCGCATCAGCGCCCTAAGCTGGAGGCCTACGGCAACTCGCTGTTCGTGGCCGTGCACACCGCCCAGGTCGTCGACGACCGCATCCGCTTCGGCGAGACGCATGCCTTCCTCGGCCCCCGCTACCTGGTGACCGTGCGCCACGGTGCGTCGCTGTCGTACGCGCCGGTGCGCGAGCGCGTGCAGCGCGAAGCCGACCTGCTGGCGCTGGGTCCTTCGTACGGGCTTTACGCGGTGCTGGACTACATCGTCGACAACTACCGCCCGATCATCGACCAGTTCAAGCAGACCCTGGACGCCCTGGAGAAGGACATCTTCGCCGACACCTACCGGCGCGGCACGGTGGTGAAGCTGTA
Source organism: uncultured Pseudoxanthomonas sp. (assembly GCF_946886695.1). Next base: position 13,400 of record NZ_CAMPJD010000005.1, read on the forward strand.
TGACCTGAAGCGTGAACTGACCCAGATGCGGCTGGCGGTGGCGCCGTTGCAGGACGTGTTGGCGCAACTGACCCGCTCGCAGAGCGCGCTGATCCCGGAAGAAGTGCGCCTCTACTTCCGCGACGTGCAGGACCACGTGCTGCGCGTGAACGAGTACACCGACACGCTGCGCGAGATGCTGACCACCGCACTGAGCGTCAACCTGTCGCTGGTGACGCTGGCGCAGGGCGAGACGGTCAAGCGCCTCGGCGCATGGGCGGCCCTGCTCGCGGCACCCACGTTGATCACCAGCTGGTACGGCATGAACTTTGAGCACATGCCCGAACTGGGCGGACGCTTCGCCTATCCGATCCTGATCGCGGGCGTGGCGCTGGCCTGCTTCGGCCTGTACCGGCTGTTCAAGCGCTCGCGCTGGCTCTGAGGCAGTACGCCGTCGCACTGCGACCAAAGTCGAACGCTGAATCCGGGATTACGGATTGACCGGCCTCCTGCATGGGGTGACCCTTGTCCGGACTTGTCGGAGGGTTGCCGGATGAACGGTTTTTCCAAGATCGGCTGGGCGGCGCTCGCGCTGCTCGGCGCGGTGTGCCTGGGTGTGGTGGCGCTGCGCCAGGGTGAGCAGATAAGCGCGCTGTGGATCGTCGTGGCGGCGGTGTCCATCTACCTGGTCGCCTACCGCTACTACAGCCTGTACATCGCGAAGAACGTGATGGGGCTGGATCCGCGCCGGGCGACCCCCGCGCATCTGAACAATGACGGCCTGGACTACGTCCCCACCAACAAGCACGTGTTGTTCGGCCACCACTTCGCCGCCATCGCCGGCGCCGGCCCGCTGGTGGGCCCGGTGCTGGCCGCACAGATGGGCTATCTGCCCGGCATGCTGTGGCTGATCGCGGGCGTGGTACTGGCGGGCGCGGTACAGGACTTCATGGTCCTGTTCATCTCCAGCCGCCGCAACGGCCGCTCGCTGGGCGACCTGGTCCGGGAGGAAATGGGCCAGGTGGCCGGCACCATCGCGCTGTTCGGCGCGTTCCTGATCATGATCATCATCCTGGCGGTGCTGGCGATGATCGTGGTGAAGGCGCTGGCCGAGAGCCCGTGGGGCATGTTCACGGTGATCGCCACGATGCCCATCGCGATCCTCATGGGCGTCTACATGCGCTACATCCGTCCCGGCAAGATCGGCGAGATCTCGGTGGTCGGCATCATCCTGCTGCTGCTGGCGATCTGGTTCGGCGGCAAGGTCGGTGCGCATCCCACCTGGGGCCCGGCCTTCACCTTCACCGGCACCCAGATCACCTGGATGCTGATCGGCTACGGCTTCGTGGCAGCCGTACTGCCTGTATGGCTGCTGCTGGCACCGCGCGACTACCTGTCGACCTTCCTCAAGATCGGCGTGATCGTCGCGCTGGCCATCGGCATCGTCATCGCCAGCCCGGAAGTCACTTCGCTGAAGATGCCGGCGTTCACGCAGTTCGCCAGCACGGGCGACGGTCCGGTGTGGAAGGGCGGGTTGTTCCCGTTCCTGTTCATCACCATCGCCTGCGGTGCAGTCTCCGGCTTCCACGCGCTGATCGCCTCGGGCACCACGCCCAAGCTGCTGGCCAATGAAACGCATGCGCGCTACATCGGTTACGGCGGCATGCTGATGGAATCGTTCGTCGCCATCATGGCGCTGGTCGCCGCCTCGATCATCGAGCCGGGCGTGTACTTCGCCATGAACAGCCCCGCCGCCGCCGTCGGCACCACCGCGGTGGACGTGGCCGCGAAGGTCAGCAGTTGGGGCTTCCTGGTGACGCCCGAGATGCTGGAACAGACGGCCCACAACATCGGTGAAGGCACCATCATTTCACGCGCCGGTGGCGCACCGACACTGGCCGTCGGCATCGCGGTGATCCTGCACGATGCCCTGCCCGGCGGCGACGCGATGATGGCGTTCTGGTACCACTTCGCCATCCTGTTCGAAGCGCTGTTCATCCTGACCGCCGTGGATGCGGGCACTCGCGCGGGCCGCTTCATGCTGCAGGACCTGCTGGGCAACTTCATCCCGCCGCTGCGCAGGACGGATTCATGGAGTGCCAACGTCATCGGTACGGCCGGCTGCGTCGCACTGTGGGGGTACTTCCTCTACCAGGGCGTGGTGGATCCGCTCGGCGGCATCAACACGCTGTGGCCACTGTTCGGCATCGCCAACCAGATGCTGGCCGGCATCGCGCTGATGCTGTGCACCGTGGTGCTGTTCAAGATGAAGCGCGACCGCTATGCGTGGGTGACGGTCATCCCCACCATCTGGCTGCTGATCTGCACCACGTACGCGGGGCTGATCAAGATCTTCGACAGCAATCCGGCGGTCGGCTTCGTGGCCCAGGCCAAGAAGTACCAGGCCGCCATCGCCGACGGCCAACTGCTCGGCGCGGCGAAGAGCATGGGCCAGATGCACCAGGTGGTGGTCAACAGCTACGTCAACACGGGTTTGACTGTGCTGTTCCTGTTCGTGGTGCTCAGCGTGCTGGTGTATGCGCTGCGGGCGATCGCCAAGGCCCGTCGCAGCAGCGAGCGCAGCGACCGCGAGACGCCGTTCGTCGCGCTGAGCGAAGAACAGCAGAAGGCCTGGCTGTAGCCATGGGCACGGAACTCGTTCCGCTCTCGCACTTCGCCACGCACAAGCGTGTGTGGCGAAGACTGGTGCAGACGGCACGGCTGTGCTGCGGCGTGCCGGATTACGACAACTATGTCCGGCATGTGCTCGAGAAGCATCCGGACCGCGAGCCGATGGACTACAAGACCTTCTTCCGCGAACGGCAGGAAGCGCGGTTCGGTGGCAGGAGCGGGTTTCGCTGCTGCTGATCGGACAGAAATGAGGAAAGAAGAAGGGCGAAGCCAATGGCTTCGCCTTTTTTTGCTTCTGTAGGAGTGGTGCCGGCACGCCGGCACCGGTAAGTCGCGACCGGAAATATCAACGTCGCGACTTACGTCGCTCCTACAGGAGACCCTGATCTTGCCCTACCCCGCCATACCGCGCAGCACGATGCCGGTGATGTACGCGCAGTACGTACCCAGCGCATAGCCGAACACCGCGAGCAGCACCGCAACGGGAGCGAGAGATGGATGGAATGCGCTGGCCACGACCGGCGCGGACGCCGCCGCGCCGATGTTCGCCTGCGAACCCACGGCAGCGAAGAACAGCGGCGCCTTGATCAGCTTGGCGACGATGAAGAGCAGCAGGCCGTGCGTCAGGATCCAGATCGCGCCCAGCAGGAACAGCCACGGTTTGTCGACCAGCGCCTTCAGGTCCATGTGCATACCGATGGTGGCGATCAGCACGTACAGCATCGCGGTACCGACTTTCGATGCACCGGCGCCCTCCATCTGGCGGGCGCGCGTGAAACTGAGTAGCAGGCCGACCGTGGTGGCGATCACCACCATCCAGAAGAACGTGGAGGTCAGGCTGAAGTCTTCGAGCCTCCATTCCGCCGGTAGGGTCTTGATCCACTCGACCAGCGGCGTGGCAAGGAAATGGGCCAGGCCGGTCGTGCCCAGGCCGATGCCGAGAATGATCATCAGGTCCGTCAGCGACGGATTGCGCGCGTGTTGCGCGTTGTAGCTCTCCATGCGCTCGCGCAGGTCGTCGATCACGCGGGTGTCGGCCCCCATCCAGCGGTCGATCTTGGCGGCGCGCGGAATCAGGAACAGCAGGAACGCCATCCACACGTTGGCGACCAGGATATCGACCGCGACGAACTGCCCGAACAGGGTGGAATCGACGGCGAATACTTCCTTCATCGCGGCCTGGTTGGCACCACCGCCGATCCAGCTGCCGGCGAGCGTGGCCATGCCACTCCAGGTATCACCGCCCACGGTTTCCGGATGGATGATGCCCAGTGCGAGGAACGACACGACGGCACCCAGCATCACGCCCGCTGTGCCGGTCAGGAACATGATGATCGCCTTGGGCCCCAGCCGCAGGATCGCGACGAGGTCGATGGCGATGCAGAACAGCGCCAGTGAGCTGGGCAGCATGTAGTCGCGCGCCATCGCGTACAGGCCTGACGCGCTGCCATCGATCAGCCCGACGCTGTTGTAGATCGCCGGGAGCAAATAGCACATCAACAGCGCGGGTACGACGGCGTAGAACTTCTTCCATGCGCCGGCCGGACGCGAGGCGCCCCAGAAGACGAATGCCAGCGTGGCGGCGAGCAGGCCCATCACGACGGCGTCGTTCTGGATCAGTGCAGTGGATGGTGCGGTGGCTTCGATCGCCATCGATCAGGACTCCCCTACGGACTTCGGAAAAGACGATGGCCGGCGCACGGCCGGCCATCGCATGACGCTCAGCGGCCGATGTGCTGCTTCAGCCAGGCATTGACGGTGTCGTGCCACAGGATGCTGTTCTGCGGCTTGAGCACCCAATGGTTCTCGTCGGGGAAGTACAGCAGCTTGGAGTCGATGCCCTTGCGCTGCAGCGCGGTGAACGTGGACAGGCCCTGGTCGACCGGCACGCGGTAGTCCTTCTCGCCCTGCACCACCAGCATCGGTACGCGCCATTTGGCGATGTGGTTGACCGGATTGAACTTCTCGACGTTCTTCGGCACGTCGTACGGCGTGCCGCCGTTCTCCCACTCGGTGAACCACAGCTCCTCGGTCACGTAGCCCATCGAACGGATGTCGAATACACCGTCGTGGTTGACCAGGCACTTCCACGGCTCGTTCCAGTTGCCCGCGATCCAATTGATCATGTAGCCGCCGTAGCTGGCGCCCAGGGCGCACGCGTTCTTCCCATCGAGGAACGTGTACTTCTCCTGCGCGGCGGCCCAACCCTTCTGCAGGTCTTCCAGCGGACGGTCGCCCCAGTGCTGGCTGATCGCATCGGTGAAGGCCTGGCCGTAACCGGTGGAACCATGGAAGTCGATCATCACCACGGCGTAGCCCTGCCCCGCGTACGTCTGCGGATTCCAGCGGTAGCTCCAGCCGTCGCCGAAGCTGCCCTGCGGGCCGCCATGGATCAGGAACGCGACCGGATACTTCTGTCCTTCCACGTAGTCGTGCGGCTTGACCACGTAGCCATGCACGGTCTCGTTGTTCCAGCCTTTGAAGGTGAACTGCTCGTAGCCACCGAACGACACGTCCTTCAGCATTTCGCCGGCGCTGGGCGTGATGGCGCGCAGCGGCGCGCCGGACAGATTCGTCGTGAACAGCTGATCGCCACTCTTCAGCGTGTTGCGGGTGAGCGCCAGCGTGTCCCCGGCGATGTCGAAGGCCGAGATGCTGCCGTCACCGACGATCTTCTTCACGTCACCACTCGATGCATCCACGGCGAACAGGGGATGCTGGCCCACGTCCTGCGCGGTCGTGTAGATCGTCGCGCCATCCTTCGATAGCACGATGCCATCGGCGGAACGGTCCCATGTCGGCGCGATCTCACGCACCTGCTTCGTGGCCAGGTCCATCGCCATCAGGCCGAAGCGGTCGGCTTCGAAGCCTGGGCGCTTCATCGCGCGGTAGTACAGCGTCTTGCCGTCGGCACTGAAGACCGGGCCGGTGTCCCACGCGGGATTCGCGGCGGTAAGGTTGACGGGCGCTGTGCCGCCATCAGCGGCGAACTGGTACAGGTCGAAATTGGTGGACCAGGCTTCGCCCTTGCCGGCGACACGGATCGCGGCGACGACGGCGTTGCCTTCCGGCGACCAGGTGTACTCATCGGCGCCCCCGAACGGCTTGGAAGGCGCATCGCCATCGATCGTGTCGCTCAGTGATGTGGCGACAGCCGTCGGCTTGGCCTTGCCCTGCGGCAGCGCCGCGACGAACAGGCGGCTGCGGCGGCCATCGGCCCAGGTATCCCAGTGGCGCACGAACAGGCCGTCGTAGACCACGCCGGAGCTCTTTTTCGCGGCGGTGTCGTCGAGCTTTTTCTTCGTGCAGGCAAAGTCGGCCTTGCACTCGGCGAAGGTATCGGTGCTGAAAAGCACACGCGTACCATCCGGCGACAGCTTGTAGCTGGCCACGTCCAGCGCGAAGGTCGTCAGCTGCCTGGGCGTGCCACCCGCGGCCGGTATCGCGTAAAGCTGCTGGGTGCCGGATTTGCCGCTGAGGAAGTACACCGTCTTGCCGTCGGCGGAGAAGGCAGGCGAATTGACGTTCCAGCCTTCCGGGGTCAGCCGCTTCGGCGGCGCCATGTCCCGGGTCAGCAGGTTGCGGACCCACAGGCTGCTGCTGGCCTTGACCACCTCGGCATCGACGATGCGCTTGGCAAAAACGACGGTGCCGCCGTCAGGCGAAAGGACCGGCGAGGACACGCGGTCCAGCTTCTGCAGGTCACGCACGTCCAGGCCACGCGCGTGGGCCAACGACGGCAGCGCCGCCAGCAGGCAGAGGGGCAACAGGGCGGATTTCAGCTTCATCCGGGGCTCCGGCAACAGGGAAACCCCGATGGTAGGCGCTAAGCGCGCCGCGGCGCAAAGGCGTGAGGTCACGCCTTTGCGCCATGTGTCCGGTCAGCGGGGACCGGGCTCCACGTCGCCCAGTGCCTTCGACTTGGCGCCGGTGCGGTAGAGCAGCCAGCCGACGATGGCCAGGATCACCAGGCCCACGATCTCGCCCTGCTGGAACGCCTCGGGCAGCACCAGCACGTCGCGATCCTTGGTGGCGTAGATAGCCACGCCGACCGCGATGCCCATCAATGCCTCGCCGGTGATCAGGCCGGCGGCGAACAGCGTGCCTGGGCGGTGCAGGCGGTCGCGCGCCTCCTCGTCCTTCGTGCCGACCATGCCATGGCGCTTCTCGACCAGGTACGCCAACAGGCCACCGAGGAAGATCGGCACCATCAGCTCCAGCGGCAGGTAGATGCCGATGGCCGCCGCCAGCACCGGCACGCGGAAGCTGCTTTTCCGGGCCTTCAGCATCTCGTCGATGGCGATGATGACCGCACCGATGACGGCGCCGATGGCGATGATGCCCCACGGCAGCTCGCCACCGAACAGGCCCTTGGCGACCGACGCCATCAGCGTGGCCTGCGGTGCGGAGAGCGGATTCGGATGTTCGGCCGTCGGCGCGCCGATGCCGTAGGCCTCGGACAGGATGTTAAGCACCGGCGCCATGATCAGCGCGCAGGAGAACGCACCGATGCCCAGCATCAGCTGCTGCTTCCACGGCGTGGCGCCGACGATGTAGCCGGCCTTGAGATCCTGCAGGTTGTCGCCGCCCACGGCCGCCGCGCAGCACACCACCGCGCCGATCATGATCGCGGCGACCGCACCCAGCGGCGCGCCGCCGACACCGACCGCCATGCGTCCGCTCTCGCCCAGCAGCAACAGCAGCACGACCGAGGCGAACAGGATGGTGGCGATGGTGATGCCCGACACCGGGTTGTTCGACGAACCCACCAGGCCGGCTAGGTAGGCCGACACCGACACGAACAGGAACCCCGCCACGATCATGATGATCGCCATCGGGATGCTGACGTGCCACATGCCCACGATGGCCTGGTACAGCAGCAGCAGAGGCAGCACGAACACCACCAGCGCCACCAGCATCCACTTCATCGGCAGGTCGCGCTCGGTCTCCGCGACTTCGGCACCACCCGATCCGGCGCGCGCGGCCGCGATGCCGCTTTTCACGCCCGACAGCAGCGACTTGCGCAGGGAGAACAGCGTCCAGACACCGCCGATCAACATGGCGCCGACACCCAGGTAGCGGATCTTGGCCGACCAGATCGCACCCGCGATGTCCTCCGGCCCCGCTCCCGCGATGCTCTGTGCGAGCGCAGGATCGGTGCCCATGAACGCCATGTGGTACAGCGGAATGGCGATATGCCACGACAGGATGCTGCCGGACAGCACCACGATGCCGATGTTCAGACCGACGATGTAGCCCACGCCCAGCAGCGCCGGCGACAGGTTGGTGCCCATGTAACCGAGGTACTTGCCGAAGAAGCCCGCACCGGCGGCAGTATCCGGGATCAGGCGCATACCGCTGTGGGCGGCGACCTTCAGCACCGCGCCGATGGCGGCGGAGAAGGCGAGGATCTTCAGCCCGGGGCCCGGATTCTCGCCGGCCTTGAGCACTTCGGCCGCCGCCTTGCCTTCGGGAAACGGCAGCGGCTCTTCGACGATCATCGAACGGCGCAGCGGCACCGAGAACAGCACGCCCAGCAGGCCGCCGAGGCCGGCGATCGCCAGCACCCAGGAATACTGGAAGTCCTGCCAGTAGCCCAGGATGATCAGCGCCGGGATGGTGAAGATGACGCCGGCCGCGATCGATGAGCCGGCCGAGGCACCGGTCTGCACGATGTTGTTTTCCAGGATCGTGCCGCCGCCCAGCAGGCGCAGCACGCCCATCGAAACGACGGCCGCCGGGATGGCGGTGGCCACGGTCAGGCCGGCGAACAGGCCCAGGTAGGCATTGGCGGCCGACAGCACGACGGCCAGCACGATGGCCAGCACGACGGCACGGAAAGTAAGTTGCGGGGTCCCCGGCGAGCTCATGATGCGTTCCCGAATGGCGGAAAGCGGACACGCTAGCGTCCGCTGCCCGGCAAGTCCAGCTGCATGCTCCGGCGTGCCGCCTATACTCGGCCGGTTTCCCCGATGCTGGAGCGGTCCTTGAGCCACCCTGCCCCCGCGATTGCCGGCCGCAACGACTTCCTCGGCCATCCCAAGGGCGTCTACGTCTGCTTCTTCACCGAGATGTGGGAGCGCTTCTCCTTCTACGGCATGAAGGCGTTGCTGCTGCTGTACCTGACCAAGTACCACCTCTTCGCCGACGGCGCCGGCTACGACCTGATCGGTGCGTATGGCGGCCTGGTCTACTGCATCCCCGTGATCGGCGGTCTGCTGGCCGACCGCTGGCTGGGCATGCGCAAGGCGGTTGTTTTCGGCGGCCTGCTGCTGGTCGCCGGGCATGCCGGCATGGCGCTGGAAGGAGCGGCCGCGGTCTCGGATAGCGGTGTAGTGACGCGCGACGAAGGCGCGCTGCGCACCATGTACCTGTCGCTGGCGTTGATCGTGATGGGCGTGGGTTTCCTGAAGCCCAACATCACCGGCATCGTCGGGCGGTTGTATCCGCCGGGTGATCCGCGCCGCGATGGCGGTTTCAGTCTGTTCTACGCGGGCATCAACCTTGGTGCGCTGCTGGCCTCGTTGGTGTGCGGTTACCTAGGCGAGACACTGGGATGGAAGTATGGTTTTGGCGCGGCGGGCATCGGCATGCTGCTCGGTCTGGCGATGTTCCTGTGGGGCCAGCGTTACCTGCAGGGCCATGCGGAGCCGCCCTCCCCGGGTGCTCTCCGCGCACCCGTGCTCGGCGTTCCGCGCGAGGTGGCGATCTATCTTGGTGCATCGCTCGGCGTGCTGCCGTTGGCCTGGCTGATGTGGGCGGCGGCCAACGGTGCCTTCGCACTGGGCGGCGAGCTGTCGCTGGCACTGGTCCTGATGCTGGTGGTGCTGATGCTGGTGCTGGGCTGGTTCACCTGGTTCGTCACCACGCAATGCACCCCGCCGCAGCGGCGCCAGATGATCGCGCTGATGGCGATGATCTCCATGTGTCTGGCCTTCTTCACCCTCTACGAGCAGACCTACGGCTCATGGGTGATGTTCACCGACCGTCTGCTGACAAAAGACCTGTTCCCGTCACTGGTGCAGGCCCAAGACGTGGTGGTGTGGTCGGACAGCCTGGCGGCGAATGCCCGCATGTTCCTCTCCACCGCACCCTGGTCCACGTGGGGGCTGCTGGCGATGCCCCTTGCCTTCGTCGTCGCCGTTCGCGCCTCCGAGCGCAACCCGATGACGGGATTTCCGCGCGCCGTTTTCCTGGGAACTGCCGGCGTGATGGTGCTGCTGGTACTTCGCGATTCCGTCGTACTCCCGCAGACAGCGGGATCGCTCACCTATCTCGGCGCGCTGTTCCTGGTGGTGCTGGCGCCGATCTTCGCGTGGCTGTGGGCGGCGTTGGGGCGGCGTGGCCGCGATCCGTCAAAGCCGTTGAAGGGTGCGCTGGGCCTGCTGTTCGGCGGGCTTTCATTCGTACCGCTCGCCATCGCCGCGCAACAGGTGGGGGACACTGGCGTGATGGCCAGCGTGTGGTGGCTGGTCCTCGCCTACCTGCTGCTGGAAGTCGGCGAGATGTGCCTTGCACCCGTCAGCCTCGCGGCCGTCACCGAGTTGTCCGTGCCACGCGTGGTGGGGCTGATGATGGGCATGTGGCTGCTCGCCACCGCCTTCTCTGAAACCCTGGCGGCACAGTTCGGCAAGCTGGCAGCCGTGGATATCCCGGAGGATCAGACATGGGACATCGCGCAGGCAGCCGCAGGGTACGCGGATCTGTTCTGGCTGATGATGTGGATCGGCCTGGGGTGCGCGGCCCTGGCGCTGGTGGCGGCACCCGCATTGAAGCGGATGATGCGCAAGGCTTGAACGACAACGGCGCCCGCAGGCGCCGTTGCGGCACGATCGAACAGGCTGCCTACTTCGCCTTCGCACCGCCAAGGTGGCGGTGGAAGAAGTCCAGCAGTTTCGTGTAGTACTCGCGTTGGTTGGCTTCCATGTAGAAGCCATGCCCTTCCGTCTTGTAGTACAGCGACTCGACAGGCACGCCTGCGGCCTTCAGGCGACGCTCCATGATTTCAGTATGTTGAACCGGCGCGCGTTCGTCCTCGCCACCGGCGGCAAGGAACACCGGCACCTTGATCCTGTCGGCCATGTTGGTCGGAGAGACCGCGGCCAGGTCGGTGCGCAAGCCAATCCACTCGTTGAGATAGGTCTCACCCGATCCCCGTCGCTGGACGTCACCGCGTGTGTGCATCATCGGCAGGTCGTAGACACCCACGTATCCGGCCGCACAGCGATAGAGCCCGGGCTCCCTGGCTGCTCCCGTGACAGCCGCATATGCACCGTAACTCGCACCATAAATACAGATGCGACGAGGATCGGCGATGCCCTGCTGGATGGCCCACTTGGTCGCATCGGTGACATCGTCCTGCATGGCCAGGCCCCACTGACGGGCACCCGCCTCCCGGAAGGTGCGGCCGTAGCCGCCGGATCCCCGGAAGTTCGGCTGGAGGACCGCGTAGCCAGCACCGGCAAGCATCTGCGCTTCGTCATCGAAGTGCCACATATCGCGCACGCCGAAGGGTCCGCCGTGCGGAAGCACGACCAAGGGGAGGTTGCTTGGCTCCACGCCCTTGGGCAAGGTCAGGTAGCCATGCAGGGGCAAGCCATCACGCGTGACGAACTGCACCGGCTTGGACTCGGCCATCGCCTCGGGGTCGAACCAGTCCCGACGGCTGAGCAGGTAATCCGCCTTCCTCTCGTTGATGCGGAACAGGTAGAAATCGCCCGGGTTGCGGTCACTGGACATCTCGACCAGCGCAGTGCCGCCATCGGCTGTGATGGAGGTGATACCGACAGTGTGTCCGGCGAAGGCCTGCTCGAGTTCCCTTTGAAGGATCGCCTCCTTGGCTGACTTGTCGAAGAAGGCCGTGCGTGGACGCCCATCCATATAGAGCGCGCCCACCGGCACGCGGCCGCCAGTCGCGGCGGCATCCAGCCCCACGACACCATCGCTGTAGATGATGCCGTATGGATCGACGGTGGCATCCTGCAGCACGGTCTTTCGCTGACCCGAACCCACCTCGTAGGCAACGATGATGTCGGGACCCTTGCGCTGCTCGCTCAGCAGATAGGCGATGCGATCATCTGCGGAAAATCCAAGCGCATACTCGCCGACGCCAGTCGCGGACTCATCGTTGATCAGCGACCATTCGGCGCCTTCACCCGACCGATAGTAGAGCTTTCGGATATTGTCGGAACCGGCGCCACTGGCGAACCTCACGGTGCCGGCGTTGTCGGTCACGAAACTGGCACGCCGGATCGGCGCGCGCGCCACCTGTGTCCGTCGACCGGAGTACACGTCCATGCGCTCCGCGCGCGTGTAGGGGTCTTCGCTGAAGGGCCATACCGAGATGATGACGTTCTTGTCGTCACCCGGAAGTGTGTCGACCAGGAACGCGGCCACGTCCTCGACCTTCTTGGGCTGGATGCGAGTCCCTGCGCCACGACTCTGCACCCGATAGCCGACCAGCATTTCCAGCTTGGTGCCGTCGGCATTGATCCCGTACAACTCACCGGTCGGCTGCGGTTCGTCCAGCGCGCCGTACTTCTCGGAAATGGCAATCAGAACACGCTCGGGGTTGACCCACCAGAAACCGGATACATGTGTGTTCTTACCCAGCACGAAATGCGCGGTGAGTTTGTTGCCGCTCCTCAACATGATCGCGAGTGCGGTCCTGTCCTCCAGCCTGACGGTGGCGGCATAGTACTCGCCACCCGGCGAGAGTTTGATGTCATCGAACTTGTCCTTGCGGACGAACGCACCCACGTCGACGTCATTGGCCGCGTCCGCAGACGCGGCGGCAAAGCACACGCACAACAAGATGGCCTTGACGGCCACATGGATCCACTTCGTCATACTGCCTCCCCAGGCGATGCAGGCAGCCATCGTTCCACACCCACGAGCCGGGTTCAACGGTCGCGGATGCATGGGTGGCGGGGCGTGGCTGCGTGCCGGCCGTCAGCCGCCGAGCATCTGTTGCAAGCCAGTCCGCCAGTCCGGTAGCGGATGTCCCAGTTGCTGCTCGAGCTTGCCTACATCAAGCCGCGAGTAGGAAGGGCGTTGTGCCCGCGTGGGGTAATCCGCCGTTGTGATGGCCAGAACGCGGGGCGCGCGCGCCAGCAAGCCCCGTGCGACGGCTTCATCGAAGATGGCTTCCGCGAAACCATGCCAACTCGTCTCGCCGCGCGGCGTGAGGTGGAAGGTGCCGGAAACCGGGGTCTGCTTGCGCAGCAACTCGGCCGTCACGTCCGCAATCAGGCTTGCGGGGGTCGGTGTGCCGCGCTGATCGGCCACCACGCGCAGTTCATCCCGCTCGGCCCCCACCCTCAGCATGGTTCTCAAGAAATTATGGCCATATCGGCCATAGATCCACGCGGTTCGCAGGATCAGGTGACGGCCGCCGGCCTCACGCACCGCCTCTTCGCCGGCCAGTTTGCTGGCGCCGTACACACCTAGCGGCGAGGTCGCATCATCCTCGCGGTAGGGACGTGTGCCCTGGCCGTCGAAGACATAGTCCGTCGAGTAATGCACGAAAGGAGTACTGCGGTCCGCACACACCCGCGCCAGCACACCCGGCGCCTCCACGTTTGCGCGAAATGCGGCCTCCATATCGTCTTCCGCCTTGTCCACCGCCGTGTAGGCAGCTGCATTGATGACAACTGTGGGCTGGATGCGCTCGACCAGTTCAACCAGGGTGTCCGGCCGGTCGAAGTCGGCAATCTCACAGCGGCCACCATCGGGCAGTTGACCGGACCGCGTCGTAGGCACGACCTCGCCCATCGCCGCCAGGCCACGCCTCAACTCATTGCCGACCTGTCCATTGGCCCCCAGCAGCAGGAACGTCACGGCGCGCATACCGGCAGCCGCTCGGGCGCGATGTCGGCCAGCAGCGGTGCGGCTTCATCCTTGGCGGACAGCACGGGCGCGGACACGGGCCAGTCGATGCCAATCGCAGGGTCATTCCAGCGTATGCCTGCATCTGCCGCCTTGTCGTACTGGGCCGTGCAGAGATAGCTGAAGATCGCTTGCTCTGACAACACCGCGAAGCCGTGCGCGAACCCTTCCGGAATCCAGAACTGGCGCTTGTTCTCCGCGCTCAGGATCACCGCCGCCCATTGGCCGAAGGTCGATGATCCGCGACGGATGTCGACGACGACATCATAGACTTCGCCTACCAGCACGCTGACAAGTTTCCCTTGTGGACTCGGCCATTGGTAGTGCAAACCGCGCAGCACCCCACGCGAGGAGAACGACACGTTGCTCTGCACGAACTTCGTTGGAAGACTATGCTGGCCGTACCGCTCCGCGCTCCATGTCTCGAAGAAAAAACCGCGGCCGTCGCCGAAGACCGTCGGCTCGACAATCACACAACCGGGCAGACTGGTTTCAATGACCTTCATCTGACGACTCCACGTGCGGCCAGCGAAAGCAGATACTGCCCATACCCATTCTTGGCCAGCGGTACCGCCAACTTCTCCAGCTGATCCGCATCTATCCAGCCATTGCCATAGGCAATCTCTTCGGGGCAGCACACGCGCAGCCCTTGGCGCGCCTCAATGGTCTCGATGAAAGTCGACGCTTCGAGCAGCGACTGATGCGTGCCGGTATCAAGCCAGGCATGTCCACGACCAAGCAGCTCCAGGTGCAGGTTGCCTGCATCGAGATAACAGCGATTGAGATCCGTGATCTCCAGTTCACCTCTCGCTGATGGTTTGAGTGAAGCCGCGTAATCGCTCGCCTGCCCATCGTAGAAGTAAAGACCGGTGACGGCATAGTTGGATCGCGGTGTGGGTGGCTTTTCTTCGATGCCGATCACGCGTCCGTCCTTGTCGAATTCCGCGACGCCGTAACGTTCAGGGTCATTTACCCAATACCCGAAGATTGTGGCGCAGTTCTCGCGAGCATCCGCACGACGCAACTGGTCCGTGAACCCATGTCCGTAGAAGATGTTGTCGCCCAGAATCAGGCAGCTCGGCTTCCCATCGACGAAATCGCGACCGATGAGGTAAGCCTGCGCCAGGCCATCAGGACTTGACTGGACCGCGTACTGGATGTTCATGCCCCACTGGGATCCGTCACCGAGCAGGGTCTTGAACAAGATCTGCTCGTGCGGCATGTTGATCACCAGGACGTCACGGATGCCCGCCAGCATCAGCACGCTGAGCGGGTAATAGATCATCGGCTTATCGTAGACCGGTAGCAGCTGCTTGCTGATGGCTTGGGTCAGAGGATAAAGGCGGGTGCCGGAGCCGCCCGCCAGGATGATGCCCTTGCGTGTCGTCATCTGATGCCCTTTTGTCAGACAGCGGTACCCACGCGTTCCAGACGATAGCTGCCGTCCAGTACACGCCGCACCCAATCCTGATTGCAAAGATACCAATCAACGGTCTCCGCAATGCCCTGCTCGAACGTGTACTCCGGATCCCAGCCCAGTTCGTTGCGCAGCTTGGATGCATCTATCGCATAACGGCGATCATGTCCCTGCCGGTCGGCGACGAAGGTTATCTGGCTGCTGCGCGGCCGACCATCGTGCCGGGGCGCACGGGCATCCAGCAACGCGCAGATCGTGTGCACGACTTCGATGTTCTGCTTCTCGGCATTGCCGCCGATATTGTACGTTTCGCCGACCCGTCCCTTCGCGAGCACCGTACGGATGGCGCTGCAATGGTCGCCGACGAACAACCAGTCGCGGACATTCTTGCCGTCGCCGTACACCGGCAAGGGCTCTCCCGCCAAGGCGCGCGCGATGACCAAGGGAATCAGTTTCTCGGGGAAGTGGTACGGTCCGTAATTGTTGGAGCAGTTGGTCGTGAGGACCGGCAGCCCGTAGGTGTGGTGGAACGCGCGCACCAGGTGGTCGGAGGCGGCCTTGGAGGCCGAATACGGTGAATTCGGCGCGTAGGGCGTGGTTTCCGTGAACTTGCCGGCATCGCCCAGCGAGCCGTAGACCTCATCCGTAGACACATGCAGGAAACGGAAATGTCCGCGACGTTCGCCGTCCAGCGCCTTCCAGTAATCGCGCGTCGCTTCCAGCAGGCCCAGCGTGCCGACGACGTTGGTCTGGATGAAGGCGCGCGGGTCATCGATGGAACGATCGACGTGGCTCTCCGCGGCGAAGTTGAGCACCGCGTCGGGCCGGTGCTCGGCCAGCAGGCGTGCAACCAGGTTCCGGTCACCGATATCGCCTTCGGCGAAAACGTGCAGCGGATTGCCCTGCAGGGATGCCAGGGTATCCAGGTTGCCGGCGTAGGTCAGAGCATCGAGATTGATCACCTTGACGCCGCTGGCGACCGCGCGCAGCACGAAATTCCCGCCAATGAACCCGGCACCGCCGGTGACCAGCCATGTCATCACGCCACTACTCCTGAATTCGCACTATCGGACTGGCGGCGAGCGGCACGAGCGCCTCAGAACGGAATATCGTCATCCGCAAAGTCATCCATCGGCGCCGGCTGCGAAGCAGGCGCGGGCGCAGAGCGACGCTGGCCACCACCGCCCTGGTTGCCGTAGTCCTGGCGCGGCGCACGGGCCGGCCGGTCGCCACCAGCCGCTCCACCTTCGCGGCCGCCGAGCATCTGCATCTCGTCGGCGATGATGTCGGTGGAGTACTTCTCCTGCCCGTCCTGACCGGTGTACTTGTCGTAGCGGAGCGAGCCCTCGACGTAGACGGAGCTGCCCTTGCGCAGGTATTCGCCGGCGATCTCGCCGAGCTTGCCGAAGAACACCACGCGATGCCATTCGGTGCGCTCCTGCTGGTTGCCGTCCTTGTCCTTGCGCACGCTGGTGGTGGCCAGGCTGATCCGGGTGATCGCCATGCCGCCCTGCGTGTAGCGGGTTTCGGGGTCGTTGCCGAGGTTGCCGACCAGGATGACTTTGTTGATGCCGCGGGCCATATCGATATCCGTTCAGGGATGCCCGCCAAGCGCGGGCAAAGACCAGTGGAGTATACCTGCCCGACCCTCGCCATCGGCCGCCGACCCACCCGCCCGTAGGGCATTGCCGCACCCAAGACCCTATAATTACGTGACTTTCCGGCCCGTCGCCCCATGTCCGTCGTCGAATCCATCCGCACCGCCCTCGCCCTCCCCGGCATCCAGTCACTGGCCCAGGCCGACATGTCCGCCGTGGATGCGCTGATCCGGGCGCGGCTGGCCTCGGACGTGGTCCTGATCAACCAGATCGCCGACCACATCATTTCCGCTGGCGGCAAGCGCCTGCGACCCATGCTGGTGGTGCTGGCCGGCCAGGCCTGCGGTCCGACAACCACGGGGCATCACCAACTGGCGGCAATCATCGAGTTCATCCACACCTCCACCCTGCTGCACGACGACGTGGTGGACGAATCCGACCTGCGCCGCGGTCGCAGCACGGCCAATGCCCTGTGGGGCAACGCGCCGAGCGTGCTGGTCGGCGACTTCCTGTATTCGCGCAGCTTCCAGCTGATGGTTGAACTGGACCGCATGGACGTGATGCGCCTGCTGGCCGACACGACCAACCGGATCGCCGAAGGCGAAGTCCTGCAACTGCTGCACGTCCACAACCCGGACACCGACGAAGCCGCCTACCTGCGTGTGATCGAACGCAAGACCGCCGTGCTGTTTGCAGCGGGCACGCAACTCGGCGCGATGGCGTCCGGCGCGGAACCGGGCACGCAGCGCAAGCTGTACGACTACGGCATGGCGCTGGGTTACGCCTTCCAGATCGCCGATGACGTGCTCGACTACACGGCCGATGCCGAAGCCCTCGGCAAGAACCTCGGCGACGATCTCGCCGAAGGCAAGGCCACGCTGCCATTGATCCACGCGATCCGCCATTCCGATACCGTCACGGCGGAGCGCCTGCGCACCATCGTGCGGGAGGGAGACGCGGACGCGATGCCTGACGTCCTGGCCGCCATCCGTGCGACCGGCGGACTGGACTACAGCCGCGGGCTCGCGCATCACTACGCGACGATGGCCGAACAGGCCCTCGATGGCCTGCCCGAGTCCGATGCCCTGGCGGCCCTGCGGGGTCTGGCGCGCTACGCCGTCGAGCGCGGGCACTGACCCACGTAGAGCGTCACCTGGCGAACACCTCCGCGAAGAAGTCCGCCATCATCCGGTAGGCGCGCTTTGCCGAGCGCTCGTGATACACGCAACCCGGTGGATTCTGCGCATCCGCCTCGGCGAAGCAGTGCACCGCGCCGCTGAAGTTCACGAACTGCCAATCGGCGCCGGCCTTGCGCATCTCATCCTGGAATGCGGTGATTTCCGCAGCGGATACATAGGTATCGTCGCCGCCGTTGAGCACCAGCACCGGCGACTTCACCGGACCGGTTGCAGGCAGATCGGTGGCGAGTCCGCCGTGCAGGCTGACCACGCCGGCCAACGCATCGCCCGCGCGGACGAGTTCCAGCACCGTGCTTCCGCCGAAGCAATAACCGAACGCGCCGATGCGCGTGGCATCGACCAAGGTGCCGGGTTGCTGCTTCAGCACCTCGACCGCCTTCTGCACGCGGGCGCGCAATTTCGGCCGATCCGCGCGCATCGCGGTGGCGACCGGTCCGGCTTCGGCATCGGTCTTCGGCCGGATGCCCTTGCCGTAGACGTCGGCGACCAGCACCACGTAGTCGTCGCCAGCGACCAGGCGCGCCTTCTCGATCGCGGACTCGTTCACGCCCTTCCAGTTCGGCACCATCAGCAGGCCCGGACGCGGCTGCTTCACCGCATCGTCGTAGACGAGCACGCCGGCGAATGTGTCGCCGCCGATCTTCCACTCCACGGGCTTGGCCACGGGTGTGGCCTGCAGCAGAGGCGACCAGAACAGGGACAGCAGGCAGGGCAACAGCAGCATGCGGCGCATCACGCGTCCTCCTTGGGGGATGGCCTGCGAGTGTACGCCCGCGGATTGCAGGCGAATTGACAGACCGTGCGGGCTCAGCCCGATCCGAGGCCGGGGATGGCGGTGATGGCGTCCGGATCGAAGCCGGCGAGCTCGGCGAAATGTCGACCGCGTGCCACGTAGTCCCGGTATTGCCCGAAGCTCGGTGCACCGGGCGACAGCAGCACCACGCCCCCGTCGCGCAATGCCTCACGTGCGGTCGACATCGCGTCCGGCAGCGTCTCGACGCCAATCAGCCTGAACCCCGCCTCGCGCGCCACAGGAGCGAGCAACGCGTGGATGCGCGGGCCGTTGGCGCCCATCGTGATGATGGTGGCCGGCGCTTCGTGGCGCATGTGCGCCGCGAAATCGGACCAGTCCACCCCCCGGTCATGCCCGCCGATCAGCAGCGCGATGCGGCGTCCCGCGAAACACTCGAGCGCGGCGAGCGTGGCGTGCGGCGTGGTGCTGATCGAATCGTTGACCCAGGTGATACCGTCCCGTGTGCCCATCGCCTGTAGGCGGTTGGGCAACGGGCGGAACGATTGCGCATGCGCGGCCAGTGGCAACGCGTCGATGCCGCGCGCCTCCAATGCCGTCAGCACCGCGCACAGGTTGCTGCGGTTGTGGCGCCCCGGCAGGGGCAGCGGCCGGGTATCCATCACGAACAGGTCGTCGCGGTACAGATCGTCCCCGCGCAGGTGCCAGCCATAGGGTTGGTTGAACCAGCGTACTTCGCTGCGCGGCAGCTCGAGCGCGGCCAGGCGCGGATCGGCCGCGTTGAGTACAGCGATGCGGGGCTGCGCAGCGGTGACGAGCTGCAGCTTGTCCTCGATGTAACGCGCTTCGCTGCCGTGCCAGTCCAGGTGCTCGGGGAACAGGTTCAGCACGATCGCCACATCCGGACGCGCACCGCTGGCCGCGACATCGCCGGTCTGGTAACTGGACAGCTCAATGGCCCACTCGTCCGGCGCAGGCTGCGGATCCAGCACTTCCAGCATCGGCAGGCCGATGTTGCCGGCCAGGACCGTGCGCTTTCCCGCCGCGCGCAGCAGATGCGCGAGCAGCGAGGTCGTCGTGCTCTTGCCCTTGGTCCCGGTGACGCAAAACGTGTGCGCCACCACGCCGTCGTCACCGGCGTGCTCGGCGAACCACAGGCCGGTGCCGCCAATGAAGCGCGTCCCCGACGTCGCCGCCGACAGCGCCATCGGGGTATTGGGGCTGATGCCCGGCGATTTGATGACGATCCCGAAGGCCGACAGCCGCTCCTCCGTCGCCTGCGTTTCGATGGAGAGATACGCATCGCCCAGCGCGGCGGCCTCGACTGCTTCCGCGTCGCTGCAGAACAGCGTCAATGGCAGCGACGGCAGCCGCGACCGTACGGCAAGATGGGCAGCGCGACCTTCGCGCCCCCAGCCCCACAGCGCAACACGTCGACCCTCAAGCTGCGAAATTCGCACGCAGGCGCTCCCAAAGCGCAGCCGGGATGCGGTGCTCGCCGCCGATCTCCAGCAAGGGCGCCACCGCCAGTTCCCCAGCATCGAGCTGCGGGCGGATTTCATGATTGAAGCGCGCCACGATCGCGTCCTCCCGCCATTCCGGCCGGTCGCCCAGCGTGGCCATCGCCGCGCGTGATTCCTGGCCTTCGCCGACGCATTCGAACGGCTTGTGGTCCTGGTACTCGAGCAGCGCGTCGAAGCCTGCGGTCTGGTTCATGTCGTCGAGCAGGTTGCGGCCGAAGATGCCGACCAGTCGCGGCTTGGGCATGAACGGCGCCAGCGCAAGGAACACGAAATGGCATTTCGGGCAAACGCCGCACCAGCGGTTGGTGGGGCGCTCGCCGAGCAGGTGGAAGTTGCGATTGCAGCTGGAAAAGTGCGCATCGTAGTGGTCGGTACGTGCGAACTGCCGCGCCACCGCCAGTTCCGACATGGGCCGCAGCAGCGAGTAGTAGTGCAGGTCCGCCGCGACATGCGACTGCACATAGGCGCCGAATGCCTGCTCGAACGCCCACCCCTTCGACCACTGGTGGTTCACTTCGCCAGTGCCGGGGATCATGCTGCCGTAGCTGGCCGATCGCTCGTTGGAGAACACCACCT
Source organism: uncultured Pseudoxanthomonas sp. (assembly GCF_946886695.1). Next base: position 33,961 of record NZ_CAMPJD010000005.1, read on the forward strand.
GGTCCACACCGTGCAGCAGCGCGGCCAGCACCATGATGGCGGAATTGATCGCCGTGACCGGAATATGTCCGTTCCACGCGCCCTGGCGGTTGTAGTCGAACAGCTCCGTCGCCAGCGCGCGGCCGACATTGAGCGTCGGCAGCCCGGTGCGTGCGGCGCAGGCCGCGATCAACTGCGAGCCGCCGATCCAGGTGACGGTCTGGCCGATGCCGGCGCCACGCAGCGCCTCGATGCTGACCAGCGAATCCTTGCCGCCGCCGATGGCGACCAGCGCATGTTCGCGCAGCGCCGCCACCGGCGCCGGCGCCGGCGCTTGCGCCGCGACCGGGAAACGGACCCGCCCATGCAGGCTCAGGCCGTTGCGGTAGGCGAACTCGCCCAGGCCGTGGACATACACCTGCTCCATCAGCACCGCAGTGGCGGCGTCGATGGCATAGCCGTCGATGCGGATCTCGTTCGGCACGGCCGCCTTGTAGTAGCTGACGCCGGTGACCAGGTGCAGCAGCCGGATCGCCTGCTCGACCGCCTGTGCGCGTGTCGCGTCCAGCGTGAACGGCGCGCCCGGGATCGTCACCGTCTCGGTCAGCTCCGGGCCTTCGTCGAAGGCGTACACCAGCCGCGCGATCCCGGTCTCCGCCTCGAAGGAACAACGGACGAAACGGAACGTGCGGATGCTGGATTTGTCGAAAGTCGTCATGCGTGATCCGTCAAAGGAGCGGCCTGGCGGCGCAGGTAGCGGCGGCAGGCGAAGTATTCAATGGCAAAAAGCGGCGCGGCGCCGAACAGCACCGCCGCCAGGGAAGCGTAGAACACGATGACCGGTAACCAGGCCAGAGCGCCCGCAGATCCTGCCGGTCGACTGGCCACCAGTTGGTCGATGCCGGTGGCCACCACCGCCCATGCCGCAATGGCGAGCGGGAACAGCAGGAAGACCACCAACAGCATGCGCAGCGTCATGCCGCCGGCCTTCCACCGACGTCCCGCAGCGCTGGCACGCCCGTGCCAGCGGGTGACGGACCATGCGCCCAGCCCGGCTGCCAGCACCGAGGCCGGCAAGAAGCGCAACGCGGATGCCACCTCCGCCATGCCGGGCGTGCGGCGGTCCGCATCCATCAGCACCACGGCCGCGACGGTCAGTGCTGCGGCGGCCAGCAGGCTGGATACGATGAACTCAGCCTGCGGCGACATCGCCGGGCACTCCTTCGATCACGTCTTCCACCGGCAGCCCACGCAGGTTGTAGTGGCTGGCCATCACGTAGCCGTAGGCGCCCGCATCGGAGAACAGCAGCACGTCGCCTTCGGCCGTCGCCGACGCCAGCTTGCGGCGCTTGCCGAAGATGTCGCTCGACTCGCAGATCGGACCGACCACGTCGAACGGCTCCTGCTCCGGGTCATCCAGGCGCGACAGGTTGGCCACGTCGTGCCAGGCGTCGTACAGCGCAGGGCGTATCAACGTGTGCATGCCGGCATCGCTGCCGACGCGCCGGATACCCAGCTTCTCGACGACCTGCGTCACTTGCGCAAGCAGCACACCCGCCTCGGCCACGAGGTAGCGCCCCGGTTCGATCACCAGTTGGTAGGCCGGATAGGCCGCCTTGATCGCCGAGAGACCCTTACCCCACGCGGCCAGATCGAACGGCTCGTCGCCCTCGGCATAGGGAATCGGCAGACCGCCGCCGATGTCGATGGTCTCGATGGTGCCTATCTGATCCGCCAGGCCGCCGAGTTCGTCGGCGATCTGGTTCCAGTGCTGGGGGCTTTCCACGCCACTGCCGAGGTGGGCATGCAGGCCGGTGATGCGCACATCCAGCGCACGCGCGGCAATGAGGAACGTTTCCAGCTTGGCCAGTGGCAGGCCGAACTTCGAAGTCTTGCCGCCGGTCTTCACCTTGTCGTGATGGCCGTCGCCGCGACCCAGGTCCACGCGCAACCACAGGCGGCGGCCGCGGAACACCTCAGGCCATTGCTCCAGCGCCTCGACGTTGTCCAAGGTGACGTTGATGCCGCGTTCCAGCGCGAAGGCGTACTCGGCGCGCGGCGCGAAGCTCGGGGTGAACAGCACGCGATCCATCGGCAGCGATGGCGCCACATCGAACACGCGCTCCAGTTCGCCACGCGAGACGCATTCCAGGCCGAAGCCTTCTTCCACCAGCGTGCGCAGGATGGCCGGATGCGAATTCGCCTTGATCGCGAAGAAGCGACGATCGACCGCCGCGATGCCGGCCAGCGCGCGGGCGCGGGCGCGCACGATGTCGAGGTTGTAGGCGTAGCGCGGCGTGCCGGCCTGCGCCAGCGACAGCAAGTGCTCACGCGCGGCCGGCGCGCTCCACCAGCGCACGCCGCGGTGGCGGACGGCGCCGTTGATCTCGCGCCAGCTCGGCCCGAATACGCTGGCTTCATCGGTCGGCATCGCGCCACTGTCGATCAGCGCCTCGTGCAGCACGGGCAACAGGCCCTCCGCGTCCGCTTCATCGATCACGAACGTCAGGTTCAGGTCGTTCGACGACTGCGAGATCAGATGCACGCGTTCACGGCCGAACATCGCCCACACGTCCGACAGCTTGTGCAGCAGCGACCGCATGCCACGGCCCACCAGGGTGATCGCCGTGCACGGTGCGATCACCTTCACCCGGCAGATCTCGGCTAGGTCGGCAGACAGCGCGGCCAGCACGTCGGTGTTGACCAGGTTTTCGCTCGGATCGAGCGACACGGTGACGTTGGTCTCCGACGAACCGATCAGGTCCACCGAAAGGCCATGCTTCTTGAAGCGCGCGAACACGTCCGCCAGGAAGCCCACCTGCTGCCACATGCCGATGCCTTCCATCGACACCAGCACGATGCCGTTGCGGCGGCTGACCGCTTTCACACCGGGCACCGTGATCGCGCTTCCGTCGATGGTGGTGCCGGGAAGGTCGGGGCGTTCGGTATCCAGGATCGCCATCGCCACGCCAGCATCGCGGCACGGCTTGATCGAGCGCGGATGCAGCACCTTGGCGCCTGTGGTCGCGATTTCCTGTGCCTCGTAGTAGTCCAGCCGCGTCAGCAGGCGTGCATCGGGCACTTCGCGCGGATTGGCGCTGAACATGCCGGGCACGTCGGTCCATATCTCCACGCGCTGCGCGCCGAGCAGCGCACCGAAGTACGCCGCCGACGTGTCCGAGCCTCCGCGACCGAGGATGGCGGTACCGCCATCGGCATGCCGCGAGATGAAGCCCTGCGTCAGCAGCAAGCGGCTGGACTGCCCCGCGAACGCGCGGCGCCAGTCCTGGTCGGGCGCGGTATTGCACGACACCGACAGCCGCTGCGCCCACGGGCTCTGGTTGGGCAGGAAGTTCGCCTGCAGCCAGTGGCGCGCATCGACCCAACCGAAGTCCAGCCCCTGCGCGCGCAGGTAGGCCACGCCCAGCGTGGAGGACAGCAGTTCGCCCTGCCCCAGTACCTCGGCTTGCCAGTCCAGCGTGCGGCTGGCCGCGCGCGGATCGGTCAGCAGGTTGCGCAACCCCGCGAGGCGCTCGCCCAGCACGGTGTCCGCATCGAGTTCCAGTTCGGCGACGAACTCGCGATGGCGCTGTTCCAGCTTTGCCACGCGCTCCGCGCCGTCCGTCGCCCCATCGGCAATCGCGGTCAGTTCATTGGTGACGCCGGACAGGGCCGACACCACCACCAGGATGCGGGCATCACTTTCTTCCGCGCGTTTTTTCGCCAGCGTGCCAATCGTGTTCCAACGATGGCGACGCGACACCGAGGTGCCGCCAAACTTGAGGACAATCCAACGATCAGACGCGGGGGTGGCAGAGGGCATGGATAGAATGGGGACGAATGCCCGAACCCTTCGGGCGTGAGCCCGCGATTCTAGCCGAACCCCACGCAGCCGACCGGACCGTACCGCATGCAACGAACGTCACATCGCTACCTGCAGGTCGACGTGTTCGCCGACCGGCCGGGCGCAGGCAACCCGCTGGGCGTCGTGCTGGATGCGGCCGGCTGGGATACCTCCCGCATGCAGGCGTTCGCAGCCTGGACGAACCTGTCCGAGACCATCTTCTTCCTGCCGCCGACAACGCCCGACGCCAGTTACCGCATCCGCATCTTCACGCCCCGGCAGGAACTTCCGTTCGCCGGGCATCCCAGTGTGGGTGCAGCCTGGGTCGCGCTGCAGGCTGACCTGGTCGCCGCATCCGACCGCGTGGTACAGGAATGCGCCGCCGGGCTGTTGCCTGTCCGGATCGACGACAGCGGACCGCAACTCACGATTCAGCTGAGGACACCGCAGGCGCACCTGGTCGAGACGCCGCCGCTGCCCGCCCTGGATGCCGTCCTTTCATCACTCCCGGTTGCCGGCCTCCGTCCCGCGCTATGGAACAACGGACCTTCCTGGTGGCTCGTGGAGCTGGAGGACGCTGCAGCCGTGCGACACCTGGCGCCCGATCTCGCTAGCATCGCTGCATTGACCACGGCCACGGGGGCAGTGGGTCTGTCCGTGTTCGGCCGGACACCGCCAGGCAGCGACCACCACCTCGCCGTGCGTGCGTTCTGCCCTGCCGACAACATCCCGGAAGACCCGGTCACCGGCAGCGTCAACGCCTGCATCGCCGCGGCCCTTCACGCTGCCGGCGCACTGCCCGGCAGCGGCGGATGCTATCTCGCCAGCCAAGGCCGCGAACTGGGCCGAGACGGCCGCATCCAGGTGCAAGTGGATGACGAGAGCCAGGTCTGGATCGGCGGTCAGGTGCAGTTGGTCATCGACGGCCGGGTGACTTGGTAAGCTGCGCGGCCCCCACGCGAAACCCCGACATGACTTCTCGCCGTTACGTCCAGCTGGACGTGTTCGCCGACCGCCCAGGCGCCGGCAATCCCTTGGCCGTCGTGCTCGATGCCGCCGGCCTCGACGACACGGCGATGCAGGCCATCGCCCGCTGGACCCGCCTGCCGGAAACCACGTTCGTGTTCGCGCCCACGCAACCCGGCGCCAGCTACGCCGTACGCATGTTCAGTCCGCGCCGCGAAGTGCCGTTCGCCGGCCATCCCAGCGTGGGCACGGCGCATGTCGTGCTCGAGGCCGGACTCGCCGTACCCGTCGATGGCGTGCTTGTGCAGGAGGGCGTGGCCGGCCTGCTGCCGTTGCGTGTCGAAGACGATGCTACCGGCCGCACTATCGCGGTACGCACGCCACGTGCCCACGTGGTGAAGGTGGGCGACACGCACAGCGACGATGTACTGCGTGGCGCCATCGCAAACCTGCCGGCGGGCGCATTGCCACCCGCCCTGGTCGATGGTGGACGCCGCTGGTGGCTGGCCGAAGTACGTGACGAGGCCGCGCTGCGCGCCGCCGCGCCCGACTGGACCGCGATCAGTGCACTGGCAACCGCCACTGACAGCATGGGTGTCTGTGCCTACGCCCGTACGCACGGCCAGGGCTACGACCTCGCGGTGCGCGCCTTCGTCGGCGCGCCGGCCGCGTTCGAGGATGCTGCGTCCGGTGCGGCCAATGCAACGCTGGCGGCGTGGCTGAAATCGCGCGACGCATTGCCGGGTCGCAACGGACAATACATCGTCAGTCAGGGCCGCGAAGTCGGCTACGACGCCCGCCTGAAGTTGCGCGTGGACGAGGCCGGTGACGTCTGGTCCGGCGGCCACGTACGCACCATCGTGACGGGTCGCATCGACTGGTAGCGATCACGGCCTCTGCAGGAGCGACGTCAGTCGCGACTGCATGGCCTGAGGCATGCAGGAAATTCCGGGAATGGAGTAGCGCGCCCGACCCGCGCGTCCCTAACCACGATGGCCGTGCGGTCGCGACTGACGTCGCTCCTACAAGAAACCCGGCCTACTCGCCTTCGTAGACCGGCTTGCCGTCGACCCACGTCGAACGCACATGCAGGTCATCCAGCTGCTCGCCCGGCACCGCGAGCGGATCTTCGTCCAGCACCACGAAGTCCGCGCGGAACCCCGGCGCGAGCCGCCCGACCTCGCGCTCGTCGTGCGCAGCCCAGGCCGCATCCGCGGTAAAGCCCCGCAGCGCCTCCGCAGCGCTCAAGCGCTCGGCCGCCCTCCAGCCTTCTGCAGGATGACCATGCGCATCCTGCCGCGTCACCGCCGCGTGCAGACCCCGTCGCGGGTCGACCGATTCCACCGGAAAATCCGAACCCAGCGCCAGCTTCACGCCGCTGGCCTGCATGCGCTGCCACGCATAGGCGCCCGCGATGCGCACCGGCCCCAGCCGGTCCTGCGCCCACGGCATGTCGGACGTGGCGTGCGTGGGCTGCATCGAAGCGATCACGCCAAGCTCGGCGAAGCGCGGGAACTCCTCCGGCGCAACGACCTGCGCATGCTCGATGCGCCAACGATGGTCAGTCTTCGCCGTGCCACCCAGCACGCGCTGGTAGGCATCCAGCACCAGGCGATTGCCACGGTCACCGATCGCATGGGTGGCCACCTGCACGCCACAGCCGTGCGCCTTGCGCATCGCGGCTTCCAGCGCGCCGGGTTCGGTCACCAGCAGGCCGCGATTGCCGGGGTCGTCGCTGTAGTCCTCCAGCAACGCAGCGCCACGGCTGCCCAGTGCACCGTCGGCATACAGTTTCACGCCGTGCATCTGCAGTCGGCCGCCCGCATGACCATACAGACCGCGTGCGCACAGGTCGGCAAGCGCGGCGCCGTCGCCATCCGCATACGCATCGATGCGCAGCGGCAGGCGCTGTTCGTCGGCGAACTGAACCATCAGCGCCAGATCCTCGCGCGACACGCCCATGTCGTGCACACCGGTCAGGCCATTGCGCACTGCGGCCTGCAACGCCTTCTCCAATGCCTGTCGACGGTAGGCGCTATCGGGCGTGGGAACGACGGCATGCACCAGCGACATCGCGGCATCCACGAACACCCCGCTCGGCTTGCCCTCGATGCGCTCGATACGCCCGCCGTCCGGCTGCCAGTCGCCTTCCAGCGGACGCGCCGCTTTGGTCGCCGCCGCGCGCAGCGCCGCACTGTTCGCCCAGCCGGCATGGCCATCCACGCGCTCGAGCCAGACGGGACGCTCCGGAAAGGCCGCATCCAGGTCGGCGGCCGTCGGGAATGCCTTCTCCGGCCAGTCGTTCTGATCCCAGCCGCTGCCGAGCAGCCATGCGTTGGGTGGAAGCTGTTTCTCGTACGCGCGCAGGCGCGCGATCACCTCGGCCTTGTCGCGTGCATCGACCAGATCGACACGCATCAGCGCGTAGCCCAGGCCCATCACGTGGCCATGGGCGTCGATCAGGCCGGGGATGACGGTCTTGCCGGCCGCATCGATGGGCTTCGCATCGGGATACCGCGCGAGCAATGTCTTCGCATCACCGACCGCCAGCACGCGGCCGGTGGCATCCCATGCCAGCGCCTCCACAACGGGACGGTCAGGATCGGAGGTATGCACGCGCGTCGCCGTCAGTACCTGCACCTGCGCCTGCGCGACACCTGCCAACCCCAGAGCACACCCGATTCCCCATACCAGACGCCGCATGCCCCGCTCCCCGTTTGGTGACCGGCCGGACTATGCGGTCTCTCGCGCACTGCGGCAACCCGGATACAGAAGAGGGGCCTTTCGGCCCCTCGGTTTCCAGCTGATATCCGTTGTCAGGCGAGATGTCCGCGGAGCGGACACCTCCGCACGATCATTCGGGGCGGACATCCACGCGGATGCGGATGCGGTCGCCCGGATGATGGTCCGTGCGCGTCCGGTAGGTACGGTTGGCGTACTCGTAGGTCACGTCGTAACCGTTGACGCGTCCGCCGCCGTAGTAATCGTCACTGTAGCGCCCGTCGCTCACCGGCACTGGATCGCAGACCCGTACCCGGCCGCGCTGGACCTGGCGGTCGCGCTGCGCGCTGTCGTAGATGGAACGGCCTGCCATGCCACCGACCATCGAACCGACGGCGGTGCCGACGTAGCGGCCACTGCCATCGCCGACCTTGCTGCCGAGCACTGCGCCGGCAATGCCGCCGATCACCGTGGCCACGGTACGGCCCGATTCGCTGCCACCAGCGGGATAGCGCCGGTCGCCGTAGCGGTCCTGTTCGTAGACATCGCGGTAATCGCCATTGTCGTAGACATCGTCGCGCGGGATGTCGCGAACGTAAACATCGTCGGCATCGCGGTAATAGCACCGCTCTCCGCCGCCATTGCTTCGGTATCCGCTGTCGATGACCGGATCCACCCGCACTACGCGCGCATAGTCGTAATAGGGCTGGTCGCCGCTACGGTCCTCAGTGCCGTAGTAACGCGAGGATTGTGCGGACGCCACGCCCGTGGTCAGCAAGCCGATGGCCAGCACGGCCGCGGATAGACGCTTCATGTCGGGTACTCCCCACGCCGGAGTGGCGTGCCGGCATGCTCGGGTGCACCGGGTGAAACATGGCTGAACTCAGGCGGTCGGCGATGCCCGGTTTAGCCATTCGACAGCTTGCGCGGCGATGCCGGCAGCCTCACGCCCGAGCAACGGCCCGACGTGCGAATCCGAAAGCGTTTGCAGTGTTTCCGCGCCCCAGGCATCCGCCATGGCCCGAGTCACCTCTGGCGGCACGTCATCGTCGTGTCGCGACACCACGCACAACGTCGGGCATCCGGGACGTTCCCGTGCGACGCCGCCCTGCGCCTCGCGCAGGACCGCGCCGGCTTCGTCGCGCCAATGCCGGAAGGCGAACAGCGCGGTGGCTTCGTCCGCCCCGGGCAACGCCCTGCGGGTGCCGGCAAGCCGGGCATCGCGTCGCCACGGCACTATGCAGGGCCAGTCGCGCACGGGCAATCCGGTTTGCCACGGTGCGGGCGGAAACGGATTGACCAGCGCCACGGCATCCGCGTCCGCAGCGGCGCCCAAGGCCAGCAGGCCGCCAAGGCTCGCACCCACCAGGACGCGTGGCCGGGGCAGGTCTGCGAGCGCAGCGCAGACCTGGGCCTGGTAGTCCTCCAGGCGCGTCGCTGCCAGTCCGTCGCGCACGGGCTCGAGGTCGGGCGCTTCCACCCGGATTCGCGCGGCCTCGAATACGCCCCGCCATATGTTCCATTCCCAGCCACCGCCACCGGCGCCATGCACCAGCAGCGCGCCCCGCACGGCCGTCAAAGCAGCGTGGCCTCCAGCGACACCGGTACCGACAGCGCGCGCGAGATCACGCAGCCTGCTTTCGCCTGCTGGGCGATCTCCTCGAACTGTGCAGCGCTGATGCCCGGCACGCTGGCCGATACCGTCAGCTTGATGCCGGTGACGGTGGGGCCCGGATCCATGCCCGGCTCCATCGTCGCCTCGGCACGGGTCTGGATCTTGTCCGGCGTGAAGCCCGCCTTTCCCAACACCGCCGACAGCGCCATGCTGAAGCAGCCCGCATGCGCGACCGCCAGCAGTTCCTCCGGGTTGGTGCCCTTCTCGTCGCCGAAGCGCGTCTTGAAGGAGTAGTTCTGCGCCTCGAACAGGCCGCTCTGCGGCGTGCTCAGGCTGCCTTTGCCGGACTGCAGGTCACCGTTCCACACCGCATCCGCATAACGCTTCAAAGCCATGGTCGTGCTCCTCGGGTAAGGGACGCGCAGCGTACACCCGCTGATGTTCACGCCGCGTTCCGCAGTGCGACTTGACCCCTCCGGCAGCGGCGCCGATGCTGACCGCCCGCCATGACCGCCCGCCGAGCGACACCGCTCACGGGATGCGCTCAGCCCGGACAGCCATGACGGCCCTTCGACCCCAACCCTCGGGAGGAACGGCCTCATGTCGTACAGCACACAACAGATCCGCAACGTGGCCCTGGCGGGCCACCCCGGCGCCGGCAAAACAACCTTGTTCGAAGCCCTGCTGCATGCCGGCGGCGCCCTCCAGGTGGCAGGCACCATCGAGCGCGGCACCACCGTGTCCGACCATGACCCGATCGAAAAGGCGCGCGGGCATTCCATCGACACCGCCATCGCCAGCACCGATCACGGCGGCATGCACGTCAACCTGATCGACACACCCGGCTACCCGGAGTTCCGCGGGCCCGCCCTGTCGGCATTCTCCGCCGTGGAAACCGTATTGGTCGTGGTGGATGCCGATACCGGCATCGCGCACGGCACGCGCCGGTTGATGGAGCGCGCACGCGAACGCAACCTCTGCCGCGCCATCGTCATCAACAAGATCGACCACGAAGGTGCCGACTGCGCCGGCGTGCTGGCCGCGTTGCGCGAGGAATTCGGCCCCGAACTGTTGCCGCTCAACCTGCCGGCGGACGGCGGCAAGGCCGTGATCGACTGCTATGGCCAGGCCCTGGGCGACTCCGATCTCGGTCCCGTCGCCGACTGGCACCAGAAGATCATCGACCAGGTCGTCGAGATCAACGAGACGGTGATGGAGCACTACCTGGACCTGGGCGAAGGCGGACTATCGGGCGAGGAACTGCACGATGCCTTCGAGCAGTGCCTGCGCGAAGGACATCTGGTGCCGGTGTGCTTCGCCTCCGCGCGCACAGGCGTGGGCGTGAGGGAACTGCTGGACGTGGCCGAGCGCCTGTTTCCGAATCCGGCCGAAGCCAACCCGCCCCCGTTCGTGAAGCTCAACGGCACCGGCCCGCAACCCATCGAGGCCGTGCCCGATGCGCGCGCGCATGTCATCGCCGATGTCTTCAAGATCGTCAACGACCCGTTCGTCGGCAAGCTGGGCATCTTCCGCGTCTACCAGGGCACGCTGAAGAAGGACACCCAGTTGTTCGTCGACGACGGCAAGAAGCCGTTCAAGGTCGGGCATCTGTTCAAGCTCAAGGGCAAGGATCACGTAGAAGTGGATCAGGCCATTCCCGGCGACATCGCCGCAGTGGCGAAAGTGGACGATCTGCACTTCGACGCCGTGCTGCACGACAGCCACGACGAGGACCACATCCAGCTGGCGCCGATCGATTTCCCCAGGCCGATGTTCGGCCTGGCCATCGAGGCCGCCAGCAAGGGCCAGGAGCAGAAGATGTCGGTGGCGCTGCAGAAACTGGCCGAGGAAGATCCCGCGTTCGTGGTCGAACACCAGCCTGAGTTGAACGAGACCGTCATCCGCGGCCTGTCCGACCTGCACCTGCGGGTGATGCTGGAACGCCTGAAGGAACGCCACGGCGTGGAAGTGAAGACGCGCCCACCGCGCATCGCCTACCGCGAGACGGTCAGCGCGAAGGCCGAAGGCCACCATCGCCATAAGAAGCAGACCGGCGGCGCCGGGCAGTTCGGCGAAGTCTTCCTGCGCATCGAACCCTTGCCGCGCGGCGGCGGCTTCGAGTTCGTGGACGAGGTCAAGGGCGGCACCATCCCCGGACAGTTCCTGCCGGCGGTTGAGAAGGGCGTACGCCAGGTGCTGGGCAGCGGCGCGCTGGCCGGCTATCCGCTGCAGGACATCCGGGTGATCGTCCACGATGGCAAGCACCACGCGGTGGACAGCAAGGAAGTCGCCTTCGTTGCCGCCGGCAAGAAGGCCTTCCTCGACGCCATCGCCAAGGCGCGGCCACAGGTACTGGAACCGGTGGTCGACCTGGAAGTCGCTGTACCCGAGGCACAGGTGGGCGACATCACCGGTGGCCTGGCAGGCAAGCGGGCGCGCATCAACGGCACGGATGCGCTGCGCGGCGAGATCCTGGTGAAGGCGCAGGTGCCGCTGGCGGAACTGGAAGGGTACGCGGCCGAACTCAAATCGATGACCGCAGGACAGGGCCGCTACAGCCTGGATTTCAGCCACTACGAGCCCGTGCCGCCTAACGTGCAGCAGAAACTGGTGGAGGCTTACAGGCCAAGGCACGAGGAAGAGTGAGTGTGCATTGCGGTGCGGTATCCGGTCGCCGCGGAACGCGACGGGTGCCGCTTCCGGTACACGCAGGCGGGCTGGTTTGCTCCTCACATACGGCCATTTCCGACGTGCGGCGAGCGCCGAACCGAAGAAAATCGAAAAAAACCGAAGAAAAAGCCGTTTTGGGGCCTTCCTGCCCTTGGCGGCGCGATTCCTTTGCCCTACATTTCGCTTGCCGATGCGATCGGCCCGATTACCCAACCACTCGACAGTAGAGACAGGACACATGGCAAAGAGCACCAAGAAGGCCGCGCCGAAGAAGGCCGCCAAGAAAGCTGCACCGAAGGCCGCCGCCAAGCCGGCCGCGCCGAAGCCGATCAAGGAAGCGCTGAGCAAGTCGGGCCTCGTCGCCCACATCGCCGAAGCGACCGCCATCGCCGCCAAGGACGTCCGCGCCGTGCTGGCCTCGCTGGAAAGCGCCGTGCACGCTTCCGTCAACAAGAAGGGCGCCGGCTCCTTCACCCTGCCGGGCCTGCTGAAGATCAGCGCCGTCAACGTGCCGGCCAAGCCGAAGCGCAAGGGCATCAACCCGTTCACCAAGGAAGAGCAGTGGTTTGCTGCCAAGCCCGCCTCGGTGAAGGTCAAGGTCCGTCCGCTGAAGAAGCTGAAGGACGCCGCAGCCTGATCGCTGCGCACCTCGTGTCACCAGAACGGGACGGCCATGCCGTCCCGTTTTTTTTCGGCACATCATCTTGCCCGCACAGCATTCCCCCGGCGCGCATCAGTGCGATGCCCGCCCGCGCGTGCTTCGCCGAGCGGCGTGCCATCGGTCACCCTTGTGATCGCCCGGCCTCGCCCGCAACTCTGTTGCTGTCCTTCTTCCAACCAGGTATGCAACGCATGAAGATCCAGGGCTTCCTCGACCATCTGCTGAAATCCTCCCAGGGCGGCGGCAGCCTGCTCAACGCCGACTTCGGCAAGGGCGCGGTCACCGGCGGCGCGCTGGGCCTGTTGCTGGGCAAGAACAAGACCACGCGCAAGCTGGCGACCTATGGCGGCCTGGCGGCGATCGGCGTGATGGCGTATCGCGCATACGGCGACTACAAGCAACAACAGGGTGGATTCGCCGCCGGTGCCGGTCCTCAGACCGTGGATCGCCTGCCCCCACCGCAGGCCGAACTGCACAGCCAAGCCATCCTCAAAGCGCTGGTGGCCGCGGCGAAGGCGGATGGCCACATCGATGCGCGCGAACGCCAGGTGATCGAGGGCGAGTTCGCCCGCATCAGCAACGATGGCGAACTGCAGCGGTGGCTGCATGCGGAACTTGAGAAGCCACTGGACCCGGTCGAGGTGGCGCGTTCGGCCAGCACGCCGGAAATCGCCTCCGAAATGTATCTCGCCAGCCTGATGGTCGCCGACGATCAGAGCTTCATGGAACGCGCCTATCTGGATGAACTGGCTAAACAGCTGAAGCTCGACCCGTCACTGAAGGCACAGCTCGAACGCCAGCTCTCGCAGCCGCAGCCGCCCGCGCTGCCCTGACCGGCGCCATGCGACCCGCCGCGCGCCGTTTTCGACGCCTTGCATGGTCGCTGCTGTGGCTGGTGGCGCTGGCCGTGCTGCTCGCCTGGGCGTGGGGCCGGCCGTTCATGGCGTCGGCGCGCATGCTGTGGGACGTTTCGCGTGCAACGCCGCCGAGCGGACTCCCGGTGCCCGTGCGGGGCGTACCTGCCCGGCAGATCGCGGACACGTTCGGCGCCCCGCGCGGAAGCGACCGCACCCACCAGGGCGTGGACATCTTCGCCAAGCGTGGCACACCCGTCGTCAGCGCCACGCGCGGCGTGGTGGTGTCGGTGCGCGACGGCGGACTCGGCGGAAAGCAGGTCTGGGTGCTCGGCCCCGGCCGCGAACGCCACTACTACGCCCACCTGGACGACTGGGCCGACGATCTGTCCACCGGACACGTCGTCCAGCCCGGCGATGTGCTGGGTTATGTCGGCACCACCGGCAACGCGCAGGGCACGCCGCCGCACCTGCACTACGGCATCTATGGCGAACAGGGCGCCTACGACCCACTGCCGCTGTTCAAAGCCTCCGTGGACACGCCCCGCATTGACTGAACGACGCCGTCCGGCAGAACAGTCCATCGCGACAGCAGCCCTCGTTCCACTGCACGCACAGGCCTATCTTGGCTTTGGTCCCCACCGCGCTCCTGCGCCTGCCGCCATGCCCAACAACACCCACCGCTATCGCATCACCGTCACGCCCATCGAGGACGATGGCCTGCAATGCAACGGCCGTTGCACCATCGAGTTCGAACACGCCTGCCACGACGACTGGATGCGCATCCTGGAAAAGCTCCAGCGCCAGCGCGGCCTCAGCGGCGACGAGCGCGCCGCGCTGGTCGTCGGCACCAAGCTGCTCAGCGGCCTGATGCTGGATCATCGCAAGGACGCCGACGACCTGTTCGCGCCATTGCGCCCGCACATGGGCGAATTCATCGCATCGCTGAAGGAACGCGGTCGCGACGCAGGCTGACATGCCGCCCATCCCGCGCCAGCCTGCGTCGAGGAAAGCACGCCATGCCGACGACGCGCGGGTACTCGAGGACATCCCCAACATCGGGCCGTCCATCGCCGCCGACCTGCGCGGCATCGGCATCGCCCGACCGCAGGAGCTTGTCGGCCAGGATCCCTTCGCACTCTACCGACGCGTAAACGAAACCACCGGCCAGCGTCACGATCCCTGCCTCTGCGACTGCTTCATCGCCGCCGTGCGATTCATGGAAGGCAGCGGACCGGTGCCGTGGTGGCACTACACGGCCGAACGCAAGCAACGACTCCAGCAGGATCCCGCGCTCGCCGGTTAGCCTTCGGACAGGCGGCGCCGGCTAAGGTGCGGCGACCCGTCACGGAGCTTCCCATGCGTACCCGCCGCCGCTTCCTGGTCGCCGCCCTCGCCGGTACCACCGCGCTTGCCCTCGCCGGCTGCGAGACTCTCAACACGGTCACCGGCCTGTTGGGCAACCAGATCAATTTCACCCAGCCGCAGCTGCAGCGCTACCTCAACCACAGCTTCCCGCGCGAATTCGACAAGCTGGGCGGGCTGGTATCGGCCACGCTCACCAATCCGCGCCTCAGCATTCCGTCGGGCGATGATCGCCTGCGTCTGGATTTCGACATCGGGGTGAGCGCACTGGGCGCACGCGATGTCAGCCGCGGCCATTTCGCGCTGGCCAGCCGCCTGCGCTACGACCCAGCCACCCAGGGCCTGCATCTGGACAACCCTGAAATCCTGTCGGTCGACGTGCCGGGCTCCGGCTCGCTGATGTCCGGCGGCACGCGCCAGCTGGTCAACACGGTGCTGGCCGAGTACGCCCGCTCCGAACCGGTATACCGGATCGACAGCGACACCTTGCGGCGCCTGCCGGCCAGCAAGCGGATCGGCAGCACGCTGATCGAAGACGGCCGCGTGGTCATCCACCTGCAATAAGGGACTGCAATGAAGAACCTGCTCTTGCGCGTCGCGCCGCTCGCCCTGCTCGCCCTGTCCGCCTTCGCCATGGCCGATACCGGCAATGTGCTGCGCTTCAATGCCGCCCAGCTGCAAACGGCGGCGCGCGCCGGTTTCCCGATGGAACAGTCGCTGCTGGAAGGCTTCGCATCGCTCACGCTGAGCGATCCGGATGTGCGCATTCCCTCGCCCGGTGAACGGCTGACGCTGCAGATGGACTACGACATCGCGCTGGCCACGGGCGAACGCCTGGAGAACGGCAACGTGGTGGTCAGCAGCGGACTGCGCTACGACCCAGACACCCGCGGCCTGCACCTGGTGGATCCGCGGATCGAACACCTGGGCACCGGCGCCGCCGGTCGCGGCCTGCCCGGCGGGTCGCGCGAGGTCCTGCAGGAGCTAATCGGCGAGTACGCCCGCACCCGGCCGCTCTACACCCTCACCGAAGAGGATCTGGCCCAGGCACCCGGCGCGTTGGGCGCTGACTCGCTGCGGATCAACGACGGCCACGTGGAGTTGCGGTTGGTGCCCGCGGCGACGCCGTGACGTCCGCCTGACGTAGGTCCGCAGGTTCCGGAGACTCGCCTGCGAACCCTCGAAGCTTGCGCGCGACCTTCTGAGTCCCATCCGCAAGCAGCAGACACTTGCGTGCAAGGCGCCGATACCGAGCCATGAGTCGCGAAGACGCGCGCGCCAGCTGCCGGAACCCGGGCGCAAGGCCGCGCCTGCCCAAACGCGAGTATCGGGAACCTTGCGCGCAAGGTTCCCGATACTCGCCGCCCGGAATCCAGGCCTTGCGCGTCACCTGAAGGCGGCGACACCCTCAGATCTCGAAGCGGTAACTGAGCTTCACCACCAACTGCTCGTCGTCGCGCAGGCGGAAGCTGTCCTGCAGCAGGTCCTCCACCCCTTCGGTGCCGGTGCGCTGCTCGTAGCCACCGCGGGCATAGACCACGTACAGGTACGACAGCGGCGCCAGCTCGTAGCGGTAGCGCACCTGGAACCCCAGGTTGCGCACGCTGAAGTCCTCCACCGTGTCGGTCGCCGCCAGCGCGTAGCCCTGCGGATCGAAGCGCCAGGCGTCCTGCACGCGGGCGTCCAGCGCGATGGCCTGCATCTTCACCCGCAGTTCGTGGCGGTCATCCACCACCCAGTCCAGGCCGGCGCTGAGATCGAACTGCCGTCGCTTGAAGCCGCCCACCAGATCCTCGCGTTGCCATACCAGCCAGTCGGGGGTGTACAGCGCATAGCCGCCGGAGTAGATGCTGAAGGCATCACTGATGAAGTAGGTGGCGGTGTATCCGGCGCCCGCGCCCAGCTTGCGGTTGCCGGCCAGGCCGCCGGTGAAGGTTTCCAGCTCCGTCTCGTGCGCCCAGTCGCCCTTGCGCGGCCGCTCGTACTCGAAGTATGTGTTGAAATTCGCCGGCAGCCGCACCACGCCGTTGCCACGCAGCAGCAAGTCGCTCAGGCCCGCGCTGTTGACGTTGATCTGGGCGTATTCGTAACTGCCGTTGCGCAACTGGCCCTCGCGGCTCATCCGGAACTGGTCGTTGAGTTTGTCGCCGTGGTTGTTGTGGCTGCTGCTCACCCGCCAGCGCCAGTCCTTGGAGGAGTAACGCGAGGCATCCGGCAGACCGGTGAACCGCTTGCGGACTTCCCAATGCAGGTAGTTGGTGCTGTTGCGGGAGAGATAGCCGAAGTCGTTGATCTGCAGGTCGTTGCCGAAGTGCATGGCGATCCACTGCTGGCGCCAGCCATCCTCCATTTCGTAGTCGGCCCACACCGTCGCACCCAGGTCCTGCGTGCGATCCCCGGCCTGATCGATGCGGCTGCCCAGCAGACGGCTGCGGATGTTCCAGCGCGCCGTCGGCCGCCAGTTGTGGTCCACGCCCAGCACGGTGGCCTCGCGGTCGGTGGCGTCCTGCTCCACGCGGGTCAGCATCGCGCCGAGGTTCTGCTTGTCGAAATCGCGCACCACGCGCAGCGCATGGAAGCTCCTTCCGTACTCGCCATCCTCGTCGGCCGAGAACAGGCCGTAGTTCGCCTTGCCCAGGCTGCCGTTCAATTTGAGCGCCGCGGTGATGTCGCCCGTGCTGCCCACGCGACGCGTGTACAGCTGCTGGCTGTCGTCCGACGGCGTGGTCAGCTCGAAGATGCCCTGGTTCTCGGTGAAGAACGGCCGCTTGTCGCTGATGAAGGTCTCGGTGGCGCTGAAATTCACCACCAGGTCGTCCGCCTCCACCTGGCCGAAGTCCGGGTTCACCGTGGCGGTGAGCTGGAAGCGCCCGTTGGGCTTCCAGAACACGTCCGCACCGCCGTTGAAGTCGTTGCGCCGGCCCACGTTGTCGTACAGGCCCGACACATACGGCGTCAGCGCCAGCAGCGACTGGTCGTAACGCGGCACGGTGACGGACGCGAAATCGGACATGAAGCGCGGGCGCTCGAAGCTGGCGCTCGGCCAGGCCATGCGCTCGCCGGTCACGCCGATCACGCGCGCCAGGAACACTTTCAGCGTGCGCTGTCCGTCGATGCCATCGCGCATCGGCGCGGTATGCCACGGGATCAGCAGTTCGACGCTCCAGCCCTGCTCGTCTTCGTCCACGGCATGCCGCCACTGGCCGTCCCAGTCGCTGTTGAACTGGTTTTCGTTGGTGATGACCTCGTCGGCAATGCCACCGGTGGAGCTGACGGTGAACGCATAGCCGGTGCGCCCATCCCCATCGAAATCGATGAACGCGTTGACGCGGTCGACCTGTTCGTCGAAATCGCGCTGCACCCTCTGCCGCGTGCGTGGCACGCCGGCAGGGTGCGCGTTGCGGAATGCGATGGCCAGGCCGTCCGGCGTGGCCAGTATCCAGGCCTCGGTGGGCAACGAACCCGGCTCGCCCGTCAGCGGTTGGGTCTTGCGGAAGTCGGTGACATGGTGCGCGCCCTGCCATTCGGCAGGGTCGACGCGCCCATCGATCTCGACGGCATGGACGAAGGCACAGGGCAGGGCCAGGGCAAGCAGGCCGATCAGTCGTGGCAGGGTCATGGAGGCTGGGTGGTGGTCCGGTGCGCGCACGTTAGCGGCGGGACACGCGCGCTACACCTGCCTTCGGTCATTTCAACCGTTCGGCCTTCCGCGGCATCCGTGCCTGATGGGGATCAGCGAACCTTCTTGGGTTGCAGCATCGTGCCCGTGCACTTCTTGCTGCCGCAGCGGCAGGCCCATATCTTCTTCAGGCGCGCGGTGTGCGGTTCGGACAGGGTGATGCCGTAGTTGTAGGTCAGCTCCTCGCCGGGCTTGATCGCGCGGATCGCCTCGATGAAGACCTTGTCCTTCTTGCGGTTCTTGCCGTCGTGCTCTTCGATCACGGCTTCGCAGTTGGGGTCGCAGCTGTGGTTGATCCAGCGCGCCTTGTTGCCCTTGTGGTTAGCGTCGATGACGTAATCGTCGTTGAGCGTGAACAGGAACGTGTGGCCCGAATCCACGTCGCCGGTGTCGTCGGCGTCCACTTCGTCATGCGTGCGGCGCTTGCCCTTGTATTCCACCACGCGCTCGCCCTTCTCGATCGGGGCGATGGCGAACACGCCGTTGCCATGGATGTCGGATTGGCGGGCTTCGATCTTGCGGGGCATGCGGTGTCCAGGGAGGCAGTGGAGTGCGGAGGGGGGATTCTCGCCCAATGCCGCCGCGTTTCCCACCTTCCATGCCGCTGAACGGCATTGCGCGACACATGGCCGGTCCCCACGGGGCGGTGCGTTCCTTGCCCGGTTCCCTTCGATTTGTCCTCGCCATGCGCCCTGTCCGTGCCCTGCTGATGCCCGTCTCGCTGTTGTTCCTGGCCGCGTGCCAGCCCGCCGGGCCACGCGCCGTCGCGAGCCTGCCGCCTGCGTCCACGTCAGCGACGGGAGGCGATCTGCTCGCGCGCGGCGAATACCTGGTCCGCATCGCCGGCTGCAACGATTGCCACACCCCGGGCTATGCCGAATCGGGCGGCAGGGTCGACAAGGCGGGATGGCTGGTGGGTTCGCCGATGGGTTTCCACGGCCCGTGGGGCACGACCTACGCCAGCAACCTGCGCCTGCGCATGCAGCAGCTGACCGAGGCGCAATGGCTGGAATACAGCGCCAACCTGCGTACCCGCCCGATCATGCCGGACTTCGCCGTGCGCGACATGAGCGAGGAAGACCGCCGCGCGATCTACCGCTTCGTGCACGCGCTCGGCGCCGCAGGACAGCCGGCGCCGGAGGCGTTGCCGCCGGGTAGGACGCCGCCGCCGCCCTACTTCGGCATGGTGCTGCCGGCACCGCCCCCGACGCCCGCCGCAGCCCAGTGAGCGGTGCTGGCGGACTCCACTATGAAAACCTCCACCATGGACACATTCACCAGGGAAGCACGCGGCCACTGACCATCCAGAACAGACCGAAGGCCAATCCGAACAGCGTCCAGAACAGCTGGCCCAGCCCGCGGAACAGCTTCACTGCCAGATAGACGCCACCGATGGCGAGCAGCACGCGCCACAGGAAACCCTGGTCCAGGCCGTGACGGGAGGAAGCAGATTCGGTGTGACCCTGGATCGTGTTCATGGCGACTGTCCTTGGAGAGAGGCTGTCCGGGAGTGGACGCCGCCCATCTTCCTGACCGGGCGCCCCCGGCGTCAGTCGCAGCTGTCAGCCATCGCGGGTGACATTCGTCAGCCCCCGTCCGCACGCCTGAACGGGGAATCCGTCGGGGTTTGAGCCACGAGGGCCAAAAGCGTACAATTTCGGTACGTTTTAAAGGCCCGCCTCCCCCATGCTCCGTGTCACCAAGCTTACCGACTACGCCACCGTGGTCCTGACCGTGCTCGCCGCACGGCCGGGCGAAGTGCTCAGTGCGTCCGACCTGGCCGAGCATTCCGGCCTGGAGTCGCCCACGGTCAGCAAGGTGTTGAAGCCGCTGGCCCAGGCCGGGCTGGTGGAAGGCCTGCGCGGCGTGCACGGCGGCTACCGCCTCAGCCGCGGCGCGGCCGACATCACCCTGGTCGAGATCGTCGAGGCCATGGAAGGTCCGCTGGCCATGACCGAATGCAGCCAGAGCGAAAGCCACTGCGGCATCGCCCACCAGTGTGGCGCCCGCGCCAACTGGCGATTGATTAATGACGTGGTGGCCGACGCCCTGCGCGGCTTCACGCTGGCCCAGATGATCACCCCTCCCCCTTCCTCCGACGACACGCGCAGGCGCCCCATCGCCGTGCATGTCGCCGCCAGTTGACCCGTAGGCAGCCCCATGGCCACCGAAAACGCTGAAATCCTGGAACAGCTGGGACGTCGCTATGACGCCGGCTTCATCACCGACATCGAATCCGATTCGCTGCCGCCCGGCCTCGGTGAGGACGTGGTGCGCGCACTCTCGGCGAAGAAGGAAGAGCCCGAGTGGATGACCGAGTGGCGCCTGGCCGCCTATCGCCACTGGCTGGCCATGCCGGTGCCGCACTGGGCCAAGCTGAAGATCGCGCCGATCGACTTCCAGGCCATCAGCTACTACTCCGCGCCGAAGGCCAAGTACGCCTCGCTGGACGAAGTACCGCAGGAGCTGCTGGACACCTACGACAAGCTCGGCGTGCCGCTGCACGAGCGCGCCAAGCTGGCCGGCGTGGCGGTGGACGCGGTGTTCGACTCCGTGTCTGTCGGCACCACCTTCCGCAAGGAACTGGCCGAGAAGGGCGTGATCTTCTGCTCGATGAGCGAAGCCATCAAGGAACACCCGGCGCTGGTCAAGCAGTACCTGGGCAGCGTGGTGCCGGTGGGCGACAACTATTTCGCCGCGCTGAACTCGGCTGTGTTCTCCGATGGCAGCTTCGTGTTCATCCCCAAGGGCGTGCGCTGCCCTATGGAACTGAGCACCTACTTCCGCATCAATGCCGGCCATACCGGCCAGTTCGAGCGCACGCTGATCATCTGCGAGGACAAGGCCTACGTCTCGTACCTGGAAGGCTGCACCGCGCCGATGCGCGACGAGAACCAGCTGCACGCCGCGGTGGTTGAGCTGGTCGCGCTGGAAGATGCCGAAATCAAGTACAGCACCGTGCAGAACTGGTACCCGGGCGACGAGGAAGGCCGCGGCGGCATCTACAACTTCGTGACCAAGCGCGGCGAATGCCGCGGCGCGCGGAGCAAGATCAGCTGGACCCAGGTCGAGACCGGTTCGGCGATCACCTGGAAGTACCCGTCCTGCGTGCTGCTGGGCGACGACTCGACCGGCGAGTTCCACTCGGTGGCGCTCACCCACCATCGCCAGCAGGCCGACACCGGCACCAAGATGATCCACGTGGGCAAGCGCACCAAGAGCAAGATCGTCAGCAAGGGCATCAGCGCCGGGCGTGGCCAGAACACCTACCGCGGCCTCGTGAAGGTGGACCGCAACGCCGACGGCGCGCGCAACCACACCCAGTGCGACAGCCTGCTGATCGGCAAGAAGTGCGGCGCCCACACCTTCCCCTACATCGAGGTGAAGAACCCGACGGCGACGCTGGAACACGAGGCCACCACCTCGAAGATCAGCGACGACCAGATGTTCTACTGCCGCGCCCGCGGCATCAGCCAGGAAGACGCGGTGTCGATGATCGTCGACGGTTTCTGCAAGCAGGTCTTCCGCGAGTTGCCGATGGAGTTCGCGGTGGAAGCGAAGAAGCTGCTGGAAGTGTCGCTGGAAGGCAGCGTGGGCTGACGGCTTTTCCCTTCTCCCTGCGGGAGAAGGTGCCCGTAGGGCGTATGAGGGGCAACGAAGTCCGGTGGCATCAAACATATGGACTCCATCGCCCCTCACCCCAACCCCTCTCCCGGTGGGAGAGGGGCTCAAGAGAACGAAACGGAAACGAACATGCTCAAGATCGACAATCTCCACGCCAGCGTCGCCGGCAAGGAAATCCTGAAAGGCCTTTCGCTCGACGTGAAGCCGGGCCAGGTGCACGCCATCATGGGTCCCAATGGCGCGGGCAAATCCACGCTGGGCAACATCCTTGCCGGCCGCGAGGGCTATGAAGTCACCGCCGGCACCATCGAATTCGAAGGCAGGCCCCTGCTCGACCTGGAGCCGGAAGAACGCGCCGCCGCCGGCGTGTTCCTTGCCTTCCAGTACCCGGTCGAAATCCCGGGCGTGAACAACACCTACTTCCTGCGCGCTGCGCTCAACGCCCAGCGCAAGGCGCGTGGCGAGACGGAACTGGATTCCATGCAGTTCCTCAAGCTGGTGCGCGAGAAGCTGGCCGTGCTGCACCTGAAGGACGAACTGCTGCACCGCGGTGTCAACGAAGGCTTCAGCGGTGGCGAGAAGAAGCGCAACGAGATTTTCCAGCTGGCCGTGCTGGAACCGAAGCTGGCCATCCTGGACGAAACCGACAGCGGTCTGGACATCGACGCGCTGAAGAACGTCGCCGAGGGCGTCAATGCCCTGCGTTCGCCCGACCGCGCCTTCCTGGTCATCACCCACTACCAGCGCCTGCTCGACTACATCAAACCCGACGTCGTGCATGTGCTCGCCAATGGCCGCATCGTCGAATCCGGCGGCCCGGAACTGGCACTGGAACTCGAAGAGCACGGTTACGCGTGGATCAAGGACCGCGTGGCGCCGGAGAAGGTTGCCTGATGAGCGCGCTGCTGGATTCCCTGTCCGCCGGCTTCAACGGCGACGCGTCGCGTCGCGCCGTACTGGACGAAGCCCTGCGCGACGGCTTGCCCGGCCCGCGTACGGAAGCGTGGAAGTACACCTCGTTGCGCCAGCTGGAGCGTCGCAGCTTCGCCGGCGTGGACGCCGCGCCCGCCGTGGACCCGATGGTGCTGGCCGACATCCCGGCACCGCGTGCGGTGTTCGTCAACGGCCGCTATTCCGTCGCGCTGTCGCTGACCACCGACCTGCCCGACGGGGTCAGCCTGCAGCTGCTGTCCGAAGCCTTGTCCGAGGGAGGCGATGCCGCGCGTTTCCTGCAGCGCCGCTTCGAGCGCGGCGACGAAGTGTTCGCCCGCCTCAACGCCGCGCTCGCCACCGAAGGCGTCCTGCTGCGCGCCGAAGAAGGTACGCGCAGCGAACAGCCGTTGCATCTGGTCTTCATCGGCGCCGAGGACAATGCCGACCGCGCCTGGCACCTGCGCAACCTGATCGAACTCCGCGCTGATGCCGCACTGACCGTGGTCGAGCACCATGTCGCCATCGGCGCGCATGCGCACCTGATCAACGCCCTGAGCCATGTGCACCTTGCGCAGGGCGCCCGCCTGACGCATGCACGCGTCGAAGCCGACAGCGCACGCGCCACCACGCTGCTGCGCACCGACGCGGTGCTGGCCCGCGACACCGAGTACCGTCGCGTGGATCTGGAACTGGATGGCGGCCTGTCCCGCCATGAACTGAATGTCCGCCTGGAAGGCAATGGCGCGCGCCTGATCGCCAATGGCGTGCTGCTGGCGCACGGTCGCCGCCATGTGGACACGCGCCTGGGTATCGACCACATTGCCCGCGACACCGCCTGCGAGCTGACGTGGCGCGGCCTGGGTGCCGGTCGCGGCCGCGCGGTTTTCCACGGCGGCATCCTGATCCGCGAGGGCGCGGACGGTACCGACGCGGCGCTGTCGAACAAGAACCTGCTGCTCTCCGACAACGCAGAGATCGACACCCAGCCGGTGCTCGAGATCCACGCCGACGAAGTGAAGGCGGCTCATGGCGCCACCGTCGGCCAACTGGAAGCCAATGCACTGTTCTACCTGCGCTCCCGCGGCCTGTCGGCGCCGGAAGCCCAGCAGCTACTGACGGCCGCATTCTGCCGCGAACCGCTGTCGGTCATCGAGAATGCGGGGCTGCGCGACCTGCTGGTGGCGCGCGTCGATGCGGCGCTGGCGACCTTGGGCGCGGCATGAACCGCGAGACCTATCATGCGCCTGCGGCGGAAACCGGCGTCGACTGGGATCAGGTCCGTGCCGATTTCCCCTTGCTGACGCGCCAGGTCAACGGCAAGCCGCTGATTTACCTGGACAGCGCCAACACCGGCCAGAAGCCGTCATCGGTCATCAAAACCGTCGACGCGTTCTACCGACAGCACAACGCCAACGTCAGCCGCGCCGTGCACACGCTCGGCACCGAGGCCACCGAGGCCTACGAAGGCGCGCGCAGGAAGCTGGCACGCTTTCTCAACGTGCGCCCGGACGAACTGGTGCTGTGCAGCGGCACCACGTTCGCGATCAATCTGGTCGCCTACTCATGGGCACTGCCACGCCTGAACGCCGGCGACACGATCCTGGTGTCGCGCATGGAACACCACGCCAACATCGTGCCGTGGCAGCTGGTGGCCCAGCGCACTGGCGCGACGGTGAAGGTCGCGGAGATCCGCGAAGACGGCACCCTCGACTTGGATGCGCTGCATGCCGCCATGACCCCAGACGTGAAGCTGCTGGCCATCGCCCACACCTCCAACGTGCTGGGCACGGTGAATCCTGTCCGCGAGATCTGCCGCGAGGCCCGCAAGCGCGGCATCGTCACCGTCGTCGACGGCTCGCAGGCCGTGCCGCATCGTGCGGTGGACATCGCGGCCATCGGGTGCGACTTCTACGCCCTGACCGGCCACAAGATGTGCGGCCCCACCGGCACCGGCGCGCTTTGGGCACGCAGGGAGCACCTTCAGGCCATGCCGCCCTTCATCGGCGGTGGCGAGATGATCAAGGAAGTGAGTTTCGAGGGCACCGTCTTCAACGACGCGCCACACAAGTTCGAGGCCGGTACGCCCAACATCGCTGGCTTCATCGGCCTGGGTGCGGCGGTTGACTACCTGGATGCGCTGGGCATGGCGCACGTCGAAGCGCGCGAAGCAGACTTGCTGGCGCATGCTACCGAGGAGCTGGACAGGATCGACGGCCTGCGCATCTTCGGCCGCGCGCCGGACAAGGCGGCAGTGATCTCGTTCCTGATCGAAGGCGCGCACGCACACGACCTGGCCACGCTGCTGGACCTGGAGGGCGTCGCGGTCCGGTCCGGCCAGCACTGCGCCCATCCGCTGCTGCAGTTCTACGGGGTGGCGGCCACGCTGCGGGCATCGTTCGCGTTCTACAACACGCACGAGGAAGTGGATCGCTTCATTGCCGCCCTGAAGAAGGCGCGTAGCCTGCTGGCGTAACGACTGCGTTCTGCAGGGGCGATGCCAGTCGCGATCGCGCGTTCTTCTACTGCAGAACCTGTCGGGGCATGGCGGGATCGCGGTCGCGACTGACGTCGCTCCTACAGGTTGCCGGATTTCCGTAAAATCCGGCCATGGATACCCTGACATTCCGCACGGCCACCGACGCCGACATCCCCGAACTCGTCGCCCTGGTGACGTCCGCCTACCGGGGCGACGTCAGCAGGCAGGGCTGGACCACCGAAGCCGACCTTCTGGACGGCCAGCGCATCGACGACGACGGGCTTCGCCGCGACATCGAACGGCCGCGCAGCAGGATCATCATTGCCGAACGGGACGGTGCGCTACTCGCTTGTGCACACGTGGCGGACGACGACGGCGCCGGTTACTTCGGCATGTTCTCGGTGCGTCCCGACCTGCAGGGCGCCGGCGTGGGAAAAGCCATGCTGGTGGAAGCAGAGCGCATCGCGCGCGCCGAATGGCAACTGCCCGCAATGCGCATGACCGTGATCGACCTCCGTGATGAACTGATCGCCTTCTATGAGCGGCGCGGCTATGCGCGTACCGGGATCAAGAAGCCGTTCCCCTATGGCGATGCGCGCTACGGCATTCCCAAGCGCGACGACCTGCGTTTCGAGGTCCTGGAGAAGCCGCTATCGGGGGACACGGCATGAGCGGGACATGGACCTTCGTCTGTGCCACCGGCGAGTTGCTGCCCGGGGAAATGAAGACCGTCTTCGACGAAGTCACCGGCACACCGATCGTGGTCGTCAACCAGGACGGGGCGCTGTATGCGCTCGAGGACAAGTGCAGTCATGAGGATTTCGAACTGTCGTCGGGCAGTTTCGACCCGGCCGAGGGCAGCATCGAGTGCGTGCTGCATGGTGCGCGGTTCGATGTCAGGGACGGGCGCGCCCTCTGCGCACCGGCTTATTCGCCGGTGGTGAAGTTTCCGACCCGGATCGAGCACGGTGGCGTCTGGACCCGGGACGACAGGGACTGAGTCCGGAATGTGAAGCTTTTGTTGTAATCGCAAATCATTCTCATTATCCTGTCGCACCGCTGCGACAGGCTGTCGCAGCCGACCCGTCCGAGGCCTTGGTGCTGCGCGAGACCCGCCCTTTCCCGACCATGTTCGCCAGCTTGCTGCTGGCGTGCCTGCTCGTGCTGGCAGGCGGTTCGCCCCGGATCTTCTCTGACATGGTCGCCCAGACCGGAAGCGCATCGGCAGCGTCATCCCAGCACGATGATATGTCCGATCTACGGGACGACATGCACGCTGCGTCCGCCGCTCTGGTGGACAAGGCAACGGAAAGCCCACCGGTGCCGGCGGAGTGCGAAGGCGATGACGCTGTCGTCTCGCCCCCCTGCGGGCCGGTGTTGTCCCGGACACGCGCTGACGTTGGTGGTCACACCGACATGGCACCGCCGCGCGACATCCGTCACCCGGGCCGCGGACCGCCCTACGCCTGACCGCGTGCGCCGCATCCGTCGGCGCCGCCCTGCTGCTGCCTTCCGATCCTTGCGCCGACCGGGGTCGACCCGTCTCCATCACTTCCCGCCAGCCTTCGCCACCGGGTGTTCCTTCACCGCACCTGAGGATACTCATGAACCTGCGCCACTCTCCCCTCGCCACTGCCCTGCTGCTGGCCATCACCACACCTGCCTTTGCCGCCCCGGCCGGCGATGCCCCCGCCGACGCGGCCATGCAGGCCAAGGAACTCGATACCGTCGAAGTGCACGGTGAACGCGTGCAGAAGGCGAGTTCACCGAAGTACACCGAGGCACTGCTCGACACGCCCCAGACCATCACCGTGGTCACCAGTGAGGTGATGGCACAGCAGAACCTGCTCGGGCTGCGGGACGTGCTCAGCACGTTGCCCGGCATCACCTTCGGCGCCGGCGAAGGCGGCGGCGGTTATGGCGACAGCATCAACCTGCGCGGCTTCAACGCCACCACCGACATCACTGTGGACGGCGTGCGCGACAGCGCCCAGTACACCCGCACGGACAACTTCAATCTCGAATCGATCGAACTGATCAACGGCGCCAATTCAGCCATGTCGGGCGCGGGCTCGGTAGGCGGCAACATCAACTTGGTCAGCAAGATGGCAAGGGAGGGCGACTTCAATACCTTCACGCTGGGTGCCGGCACGGACAGCTTCGGTCGGGCAACCGTGGACAGCAATACCGACCTGGGCAAGGGCCAGGCGCTGCGTGTGAACGCGATGGTCCATCGCAACGACGTGCCCGATCGGGATGTCGAGGAATACAAGCGCTGGGGCGTTGCGCCTTCATTCGCGATCGGCCTCGGCTCGGACACCCGCTTCACGCTCAGCTACCTGCACCAGCACGACGAGAACATTCCGGAATACGGACTACCCTATTTCGCGGCCTATGGCGGGTTGCTGCCCGGCGTGAGCCGTGCAGCCTACTTCGGCTACCGCAACATGGACACGCAGGAGATCGATGTCGACGTGCTGACGGGCGTGTTCGAGCATGATTTCACCGATACGACCTCATTGCGCAGCCTGGCCCGCTATCAGAAGGTGGACCAGTACACGGTGGTCAATCCGACCCAGGGCACCTGGTGTCTCGACAGCGGTGTCAACCCGGCCAACGGCCAGCCCTGTGCTTCGCCGGGAACGTACCAGCCCAGTGGCCCGCGCGGAACAACCCGCGACACGACGAACGGCCTGGCGCTCAGCCAGACCGACCTGACCACGCGGTTCAGCACCGGCCGTGTTGAGCACGCACTGGTCGCCGGCGCCTCGTTCATGCACGAAACCTACGAACTGGACAACGGCAACACGCAGCGCAACGCCGACGGCACGGCTCCTGTTTATCCGGTGATGGACATCCACAACCCGAATAACGTGTACACGGCGCCGGCCAACTATATCCGCGCAGGGCACACGGACGGCACGCTGGACAACCAGGCGTTCTATGCGTTCGACACGCTGAAGTTCAATCCGAGATGGGAACTCGCACTGGGCGCGCGATACGAACACAACGAAGGCGACACGCGCACACTGACCTTTGCCACGCCTGCCGCGGGCGGCGCCATCACCGTCGGTCCCACCCTCAGGAATGAGGATGACCTGTTCTCGTACCGCGCCGGCGTCCTGTTCAAGCCGGCGGAGAATGGCAGTATCTACCTGTCCTACGCCAACTCGAAGACGCCATCGAAGGCATCCGTGAACGGAGCCTGCAATGCAGCGACTTGCGAGGTCGATCCGGAAACTGCAGTCAACATCGAACTGGGCACCAAGTGGAATCTGCTGGAAGACAGACTGGCAGTGACGGCGGCCCTGTTCCGTAACGAGCGCCAGAACTACAAGGTGGCCGATCCCAACAACCCGGATAATCCGTCCGGCACGCAGCAGTTGGATGGCAAGGCGCGCGTGGACGGCATCGCATTGGGTGTGGCCGGCAACATCACCCACGCTTGGTCGATCTTCGCCAACTACACCTATCTGGACAGCGAAGTCCTGCAGAGCGTGTCGGACCATGTGCGCGAGACCACCGGCATCGATGCCCAGGCAGGCAATCCGCTGCCGAATACGCCGGAGCATTCGGCCAGTGCCTGGACCACCTACGCGCTGCAGGGCTGGACGTTCGGCTACGGCGTCACCTACCAGGGCGACTTCTACACGGCGAGCACGGCGAATGCACCGCGCGTGAAGAGCTACACCATGCACCGGGCGATGGCGGGTTACCAGTTCAATGCACGCTTCGGACTGCAGTTGAACATCGACAACCTGTTCGACAAGGCGTATTTCACCCGCGTGCGCAACAACGGCTGGGCGACGCCGGGCGCGGCCCGCTCCGCCGTGCTGACGGCGACGTTCAAGTTCTGATCCGCGGGATGCGCTAGGCCCCACTTGCCCCGCCCATGCAGAATGGGCGGGGTTTTCCGTTCAAAGGCGACCGACGATGCTGCTGCCCATTCCTGATGTGCTGACAACGACCCAGGTCGCGCACGCCCGCGCGGTGCTCGACGCCGCCGACTGGGCCGACGGCCGCATCACCGCCGGCTATCAGTCGGCGAAGGCCAAGGACAACGCGCAGTTGCCGGAAGATTCACCTGCTGCACGTGATGTCGGCGCCATGGTGCTCGACGCGCTGGCGCGCAACAGCACGTTCTTTTCCGCAGCCCTGCCGAAGCGCATCTATCCGCCCCTGTTCAATCGCTACGGCGGCGGCCAGTCGTTCGGTTACCACGTCGACAACGCCATCCGCTACGACCGCAGCCGCGGTGGCGTGGAGCCGGTGCGGACCGACCTGTCGGCCACGCTCTTCCTCAGTGCGCCGGACGAGTACGACGGCGGCGAACTGATCATCGAAGACACCTTCGGCACGCAGAGCGTGAAGCTGCCGGCCGGACACATGGTGCTGTATCCCGGCACCAGCCTGCACAAGGTCACCCCGGTGACGCGGGGCGCGCGCGTGGCGTCGTTCTTCTGGATGCAGAGCATGGTGCGCGACGACGGGCACCGGCGACTGATGTTCGACCTGGATGTCGCGATCCGCCGCCTGAGCGCCGATGTGCCCGACCATCCCGCGCTGGTCCAGTTGACCGGTGTGTATCACAACCTGCTCAGGCAGTGGGCCGAGACCTGATCCCGCGCTCGCGACGCGGACAAGATTCGTTCTTGTTTGCACTTGATAAGTATTCTCATTTAAAATGACCCCTGTTCGACGTGCCGCTCTTGGCACGTCGCCGGGGAGCCGCTTGATCCACGTCCGTCCCACCGCTGCCAGCCCAATCCGCGTGTCCCGTCGACACGCGTCGTCTTGGCATGCGGGCTTGGTGGCCGCCGTGTTGTGGGGCGTGCTGGCCCTGTTGGGCCTCGCCGCTGCCGGTCTGCTGCACCCCGATGCCTCCAGTGTCCATGCCGTCTCCTACACCGGGCATGTGTCGGCGCATGTCCAGGATGGCGACCCACCGTACGACGTTCGACACCGCGCGCATCACCTGAAGAAACCGCGTCTCAGCGCACTGCAGGTCTTCACTCTCGCGTCGCCGGTCACTACGCCGGCCGTGTTTGCTTCCCGCGATTCCGACACCCCCGGAAGTGGCGACCTGCATTCGCAGCGCCGTATCTCCCATGACGCGTTGCCTCCTGGCCGTATCTGTCCCGCCCTCCGACTGCATCCGGGCCAAGCGCCGCCGCACGCAGCCTGACGGCCTCTTCGCCCGTACCGCGCGGGCCTGCATGACCGCACGCCGCCAGGCGCGTGCCTCCCTACCCTGTCCCCACTTCGATGAACCTCATGAAGAACTCTTGCAGCTCCCTGCAGGCGCCGTTGCGCCGCACCCGTCTTGCCATCGCCCTTATCGCCGTCGTGTCCGCGCCGGCACTCGCCCAGTCGATGCCGGATGGCGCCACCGATGCCACGGATCTCGACACCGTCGTGGTCACCGCCGCCGGCTTCGAACAGAAGATCACCGATGCGCCGGCCAGCATCAGCGTGATCACGGCGGAAGAGCTGCGCCAGCGTCCCTACATCACGCTGATCGACGCCGTGCGCGACCTGGAAGGCGTGGACGTCGGCGAGACGTCGGACAAGACCGGCCAGAAGACGATCAGCATCCGCGGCATGGGGCCGGATTACACGCTGATCCTCATCGACGGCAAACGCCAGAACAACCACGGCGACATCTACCCGAACTCGTTCGGCGGCAACCAGTTCAACCACATCCCGCCGCTGGACATGATCCAGCGCATCGAAGTGATCCGCGGTCCCGCATCGACGCTGTATGGCGCCGACGCGCTGGGTGGCGTGATCAACATCATCACCCGCAAGGTGTCCGATCGCTGGCGCGGGTCGGCCACGGTGGGCTACGGCTTCCAGGAGAACAGCGACTTCGGCAGCGACAGCACGTTCGACTTCGCCCTGATGGGACCCTTGGTGAAGGATCGCCTGGGCCTGGGGATACGCGGCTCCTGGTACGAGCGCAATGCATCCACGCCGGAATATGAAGCCATCACGGCGCCTGACGGCACGGTGTTCGAGCGGGCACTGGGCTTCGGTGGCGGCGGCAAGACGGTGGACAACACCAACAAGAGCGCGGGCGTCACGCTGAGCTGGACGCCGACGGACAACCAGAGCGTCGTCTTCGACTACGACACGTCGAAGCAGGTGTATGACAACACGCCGTACATCAACAATCTCGGTACCGAAACCTACCCACTGGGCACGGTGGACGGGCTGGCCGGCATCTGGCGCGCGGCGCCGCAGGTGGGTTACGCGGCCGACCAGGAATTCACCCGCGACCAGTGGTCGGTAACGCACAACGGCCAATGGGCCTTCGGCGACAGCTTCGTGTCGCTGGCGCATATCGACACCGGCAACCACGGCCGCACGCTGCCCTTCACGGTGGCCGAACGCCTGCTGCATCGGCAGATATTCCAGGGCACGGGAGCGTACGCAGGATTGAGCGTCGCCGAGCGCCAGGGCATCGCGGTCTCCACCTTTCTGCCGCGTCCGAAACGCACCATGGACAGCAGCCAGTACACGCTGGATGCGAAGCTGGATTTCGCCGTCGGCGATGCGCATCGCTTCGTGGTGGGTGGACAGCTCATCGATGGCGAGCTGGAAGACGGCGTGTTCGGCATGGAAGGCGGCGGCGATGGCGGCGGCACTGTGCAGGAACACAAGATGTGGTCGCTGTTCGCGGAGGACAACTGGAATCCGGTCGAGGCGCTGACCGTCACGTTGGGCCTGCGACACGACGACCACAATATCTTCGGCAGCCAGCTCAGTCCGCGTGCCTATGCCGTCTGGGATGTCAGCGAGGCATGGACACTGAAGGGTGGCGTCAGCACCGGCTTCAAGACGCCCAAGACCACGGATCTGTACGACGGCGTCACCGGTTTCGGTGGCCAGGGCACCACGCCCTTCGTCGGCAACCCGGACCTGCAGCCCGAAACAAGCGTCAACAGCGAGATCGCGCTCTACTGGACCTCGCCGGACGACGCGCACAACTTCAATGTCACCGTGTTCCGCAACGACTTCGACGACAAGATCGCACGCGGTGAAACCAGCCTTAGCTGCGAGCAGACGGGCGGCGTGCGTCCCTGTGCCAACCTCGGCGACTACGCGCAGCTGGGGTACACCACCTACGCGCAGAACATCAACATCGACGAAGTGCGCATTCAGGGCGCCGAGGTCGCGGGGCGTTGGGGCATCACCGACACCCTGTCGCTGCGTGCCAACTACACCCTCACCGACAGCGAGCAGCTGAGTGGTGCGCAGAGGGGCTTGCCGCTGACCAACACCGCCCGACACATGGCGAACACCAGCCTGAACTGGCAGGCGACCGACAATTTCAGCCTGCAGCTGCTGGCGGAAGCCCGTTCCAAGCGCTATCGCGACACCCTCAATGGCGTGCGCCGCGACTACCAGGACTACACGGTGCTGCACTTGGGCGCGCAATACCGCTTCAACGAGCATGTCTCGGTATCGGGCCGCATCAACAACCTGCTCGACGAGGACTTCACCACCTTCCAGACGGTCTTCAGCGACCTCAACAACGACGGCATCTACACCTCCAACGAAGTGTCGTACCTGGACGACTACAACAACAAGGACAAGTCGCGGAACCTGTGGCTGAGCCTCAACGTCAACTTCTGACTCTGAAGTGCCTTCCCCTCTCCACGCGGGAGGGGCGCACCCTTAATTGAGAGCCATTCTCATCTGTGATGTAATGACTACCCGCCCCAACCTGCGCCGAGACTGCCGTTGTCCCCTCCCGCTTCCCCTGCCCTCCAGCAACAACGCCGTGGCTTCTGGCTGCGCACGTTGCACCAGTGGCACTGGATCAGTTCGGCGGTATGCCTGATCGGCATGCTGCTGTTCGCGATCACGGGGATCACGCTTAACCACGCCGCGAAGATCGAAGCCACGCCCGAGGTCACCAACCTTACCGCCACCCTTCCTGCACCCGTCGTCGCCACGCTGGGCGATCGGCAGGAAGGCAATGCACCCCTGCCTGCGGCCGTTGGCGATTGGCTGGAGCAGGAACTGTCGATATCGATCGGCACGCGACCCGCAGAGTGGTCCGACACGGAGTTGTACCTCTCGATGCCCGGGCCCGGCGCCGATGCGTGGCTGAGCATCGACCGCGAAACCGGCGCCGTCGAGTACGAGCGAACCAGCCGAGGCTGGATCTCCTACTTCAACGACCTGCACAAGGGCCGCAATGCCGGACCGGCGTGGGGATGGTTCCTGGACATCTTCGCCGTGGCCTGCCTGGTGTTCTGCATCACCGGCCTGTTCCTGCTCTACCTGCACGGCCGGCAGCGCCGCATGACCTGGCCGATGGTGGGCCTGGGCCTGCTGGTACCGCTGCTGATCGCGCTGCTCTTCATCCATTGACCCTTTCCCCTACCCGGAACCTCGCATGTCGAAGATCGTCGTCCACACCACGCTGACCATCGCGCTCAGCGGCCTGCTGGCCACGCCGGCCTACGCCGCCACGCTCGACGTCAATGTCGAGATCCCAAAACTCAACGTGGCCGAGTACCACCGTCCTTATGTCGCCGTGTGGATCGAAGGCGCAGACCAGAAGGTCGCCGCCAACCTCTCGATCTGGTACCAGCAGACCAGCAACTCTGAAGGCCATGGCACCAAGTGGCTGCCGGACATGCGCCAGTGGTGGCGCAAATCCGGCCGCGCGCTGAAGGTGCCGGTGGATGGTGTGACGGGACCCACCAAGCCGGTCGGCAAGCACGCGTTGAGCTTCAGCGACAAGCAGCACCTGGCCAAGCTGGCACCCGGCCAGTACACGCTGGTCGTCGAGGCAGCGCGCGAAGTCGGTGGTCGTGAACTGCTGAAGATCCCTTTCACCTGGCCCGCCAAGGGCGCTCCTCAGTCGGGCAAGGCGCAGGGCGCCACCGAACTGGGCGCCGTCACGCTGACGGTCAAACCCTGACCCTCTTTCACCTGCACCGCTGGAGATTCCGATGAAGCGTTCCCTCGCCGTTGCCATTGTCCTGGCCTCCGCCATCCCCGCCACCGCGCTGGCGCACAAGGCGTGGCTGCAACCGTCGCAGACCGTCATCGCCGGCACCAATCCGTGGATCACGGTGGATGCCGCGGTGTCCAACGACCTGTTCTACTTCAACCACGTGCCGCTTCGCACCGAAGGCCTGGTCATCACTGCGCCGGATGGCTCCACCGCCGAGGCGCAGAACCTCGCTACGGGCAAGTACCGCACGGTGTTCGATATCGAGCTGAAACAGCAGGGCACCTACCGCATCGCCACGGTCAACAAGAACCTGATGGTTCGCTGGGAAGGCGCCGACGGCAAGCCGGGCGGCCTGCGGGGCGCGAAGCCTGAAGACCTGGCGACCAAGGTACCGAAGGATGCCAAGAACCTGCAGGTATCGCAGTCGATCGGCCGCATCGAAACGTTCGTGACCAATGGGGCACCGAACGACACCGCGTTGAAGAGCACGGGGGAAGGCATCGAACTGGTGCCGGTGACGCACCCGAACGACCTGTTCGCGGGTGAAGCAGCCACGTTCCGGATGCTGGTCGACGGCAAGCCCGCGGCTGGCCTGGAATTCGAGATCACGCGCGGCGGCACGCGCTATCGCAACGCGCAGGAAGAGATCAAGGTCGCCACCGACGCCCGCGGCGAGTTCAGCGTGACCTGGCCGGAAGCCGGCATGTACTGGCTTGAAACGGGGACACAGGACGACAAGACGTCAATCCCGCAGGCCAGGCAGCGTCGCCTGAGCTACGTGGCCACGCTCGAAGTGCTGCCGCAGTGACGCACAGGGCGCCGCCGGACAGGCATCCGGCGGCGCGCATTGGAATGGACGTCTCCCTCTCCCCACCCTCCGCACCTCCATCGCCCGTGCAGGCCCTGCACGGGCAGACCATGGGCACCACCTGGTCGGTGCAATTCGCCGGCACGGCGCGCCTCGATCTCCACACACTGCATGACGCGGTCCAGGCGCGCCTGGACCAGGTCGTGGCACAGATGAGCACGTGGCATGCGGACACGGACATCATGCGCTTCAGCCGTGACATGGCGGGAGAATGGTTCGCGTTGCAGGACGACTTCCTGCACGTGCTGACGGCAGCGCTCGAGATCGCGGCCGCCAGCGAGGGCGCCTTCGATCCGACCGTGTCGCCCCTGGTGGCCGCGTGGGGTTTCGGCGCGCATGCGGGCGGGCGCGGGCGTCCCACGCCGGCCGATCTCGTCGCGGCGCGCGCGCGCGTTGGCTGGCAGCACCTCCGCTTCGATGCCGACCAACGCCGCGTCAAGCAGCCCGGGGGCCTCATGCTTGATCTGTCGGCCATCGCCAAGGGCTACGGCGTCGATGTCGTCGCGGCGCTGCTGCGCCGTCGTGGCATCGACAGCGCGCTGGTCGAAGTCGGCGGCGAGCTGTACGGCTATGGTCGCAAGTTGGACGGCCAGCCCTGGCGCGTACTGGTGGAGTCATCGCCGGATGAAGAAGTGGACAGCAAGGGTCTGGAGCCGCGCGTGCTCATCCTCGATGGCGTGGCGGCCGCGACCTCAGGTGACCGCTGGCATGCCTATGCGCATGAAGGTCGCCGCTACTCGCACACCATCGACCCGCGCAGTGGCGAACCGGTGACCGATGCCGCAGCAGCGGTCACCGTGGTCGCGGCCGATGCCATGCGAGCCGATGCGTGGGCGACCGCGTTGACCGTGATGGGGGCAACGGCTGGGCGGGCATTCGCAGCGCGCCACGGATTGGCCGCGCGCTTCCTGCAACGCTCTGCACAGGGCCTGCAGGAAACGATGACGCCCGCGTTCGAGCGACACCTCGAGGCATGAGCGCGTCCCCGGCTCCCTCGCGCGGAATCGCTCCGCTGCTGGGCAATACGTTTGCAATCCTGCTGCTGGCCACATGCGCGTGGCTGTTCGCAAGCCTCCACGAGGGCGACTGGTGGTTGGCCACGCCATCGGCGGCACGCGGATATGCCGCTGCGGCAGCGCTGCTTGCGTATGCAGGATTGACGGGCTGGTTCCTGCAACGCGCCCGCGTGCGCGAGCGCGCCGCCCAGCCCAGCACGCAGGCCGTGCAGGATGCGGTGTGGGTCGTGCATGCCAGCCAGACTGGCTTCGCGCTGGAACTGGCCAACCTGACCGCCACCACGCTCCACCAGAGCGGTGTGGCCGTGCAACGCGCGGGACTCGAGCACCTGGATGCGGTCAGGCTGAAGAGCATGACCCGCGCGGTCTTCGTGGTCAGTACGACCGGTGAAGGCGACCCACCCGACCCCGCCTTGGGCTTCGTGCGCCGGGTGATGCCGCAATCGCTTCCTCTGGCAGGCTTGCAGTACGCCGTGCTTGCGCTGGGCGACCGTGAGTACACGCACTTCTGCGCTTTCGGCCATCAACTTGACGACTGGCTGCGCCGCCATGGCGCGCAACCGCTGTTCGACATGGTCGAGGTAGACAACGCCGACGACAGCGCGCTGCGCCATTGGCAGCACCACATCGGCCAGCTCGGCAATGGCGCCGACATGCCCGACTGGTCGGCGCCACGCTACGAATCCTGGCGGTTGCGCGATCGCATCGAACTGAATCCCGGAAGTCTCGGCGGCCCCGCGTTCCATCTTTCGTTGGAGCCCGTTGAAGGCACGATGCCGGCATGGACGGCCGGCGACATTGCCGAGATCGGTCCACGACACGCCCTCGCCGATGTCGAGGCTCTCCTGCTTGCCTGTGGCCTGCAGGGCGATGCGGTCGTGGACTGGCAAGGCGAACGGGTGACGCTGGCCGACGCGCTCGCACGCAGTCAGTGGCCCTCCACCGCCGGAGCGCCCCAGCTTCTGGACGCGCAGGCGCTCGTTGACGTCTGCGTGCCGCTGCCGCATCGCGAGTACTCCGTCGCGTCGATACCCGAAGATGGCGCGCTGCACCTGCTGGTCCGCCTGATGCAGCGCGCAGACGGTGCGCCCGGACTCGGTAGCGGATGGCTGTGCCTGCATGCCCGACCTGGGGAAACGATCCCGCTCCGTATCCGGAAGAATCCCAACTTCCATTCCCCCGCTGCACGCGTGCCGATGGTGCTGATTGGCAACGGCACGGGGCTGGCGGGATTGCGTGCGCACTTGAAGGCACGGATGCGGGCGGGAGCGACCCGAAACTGGCTGCTGTTCGGCGAACGCCAGCGTACCCGCGACTTCTTCCATGCCGACGAACTCATGGCATGGCATTCACAGGGTGTGCTCGAACACCTTGACCTGGCCTTCTCCCGGGATGAAGGTGAACACCGGTACGTCCAGCACGCCCTGCTGTCGCAGGCCGAGCGTCTTCGTCAGTGGATCAACGAAGGTGC
The DNA here is from genome assembly GCF_946886695.1 of uncultured Pseudoxanthomonas sp. Next base: position 71,677 of record NZ_CAMPJD010000005.1, read on the forward strand.
CGCCCTGTACGTGTGTGGCAGCCTCGCGGGCATGGCGCCGGACGTGGACGCCGCGCTGCGCCGGATACTCGGCGACGACAAGGTCGAGCAACTGCGCGGTGACGGCCGCTACCGCCGCGACGTGTACTGACGCCATCCGCTCAGGCGTTCTTGCCAGCGCCCTCATCCTCGATGCGGATGGCCAACAGTTCGCCACCACCGTGCAGCGCGTAGCGGGTACGCGCCGGCCCGGCGGCGAGGATGGCGGTGTCACCGCTCCAGAGATTCCCGAGCCCGCAATCGGCATCGAACGCCGCCTGCCCGGCGAGCAGGTGAATTACCCAATGCACGCCAGGCTCGGTGAAGAACAGCATCGGTCCAACCAAGGGGCGATGCAGCAGTTCGGTGCGGACGACGTCGCGTCGCCACATCAGATTGAAGTCATGCGTGGGGCCGTCTACCAGTTCGCCGGTCACTGCGTCTTCGCCCGCGAAACGATGGCGACCATGCGGTGGTGCAAGGTCCGCTACGCGCATCCCGTCGAAACGGAGGCGCAGGCCATTGCCACGCAACAGGACCAGTTCGCGATCAATGCCGGGGAACGCGGAAAAAGCGGCGTCATGCTCGATCTCGGCGATCGAGAGGCGCCAGTCCCATGCCTCGGTGTCGGGCACGCGCACGATCTCGCGCGTCCAGCCTAAGCCATTCCTCCATCGCTCCCGCCGGTACTCGTTGGCAGGAATGATGCGCGACACGTCCGGCATGGTGTTTCCCCGTCAGGATGCGGCGCGATTCTAGCCCCTTCGCACTTCCTGGGCAGCCATGCGGCCGCCCCAGAACGACATCGCCCGGATGCGCTTCCTGCGCACCCGGGCGATGTCCACCTCCGTGTCGGCGTCCTGACAGTGACTGGCCAGTGCCTGTTCCTGCCCTTGCGCATCCTGCGCGTTGTAGTTACGTCCTTGTCGGCCTCCTGCCTGTTTCCCCCTTGGCATCCAGCCCCTGTGTCCGGCGTTCCACATCCTGTGGAAGCGCCGGACACGGGAATCCATCAGCGCCGCGCTACCGGCTTTGCGGGCGTTGCGGCTGCGGCGCCCGGCTTGCGCACCGGGGTCGCACCAGCCCGCAGTTCGATGCGGTCGCGGTTCTGTTCCACGGTACTCAGGCCGATGCCCTTCACCATCGCCAGTTCCTCAGCGCTCTTGAACGGCCCGTTGGCCTTGCGGTATTCGACGATGGCGACAGCCTTCGCCGGACCCACGCCCACCAGCACGCGATCAAGTGCGGCCGCATCCGCCGTGTTGATGTTGACCTTCTCTGCGGCCATCGCCTGCATGGCGAGCAGCAGTGAAAGAGCAGCGGCAGATACGATGTGGATGAACGACTTCATGACAACTCTCCTTGTGACGTTGGACTCTCCATGGATGGCGGATGCGTCGACGCATCCGTCATGTTCCGTCGATCGCCTGAGGCCCGCGACGGTAGGGAAAGTGTCCAGCGCCCATGGGCGTCAAGGTATCGCCACGGCGCGTGCGAATCTGCCCGTAAACACCCCGGCCATGCGTAGGAAAAGTCCTACCCCAGGCAAGGGCGTAGAATGGAGCGCTACGTCTTCAGTACCCCGGAGTTGCCATGGATACCGCCAAAGTCGACCGCTACGTAGCCGAGAAATGGGATGACGACATCGTCCCGCAGCTGGTCGAGTACATCCGCATCCCCAACAAGTCGCCGATGTTCGACAAGGACTGGGTGGCCAACGGATACATGGAACAGGCAGTCCAGCTGATGGAGCGTTGGGCGAAGGCCCAATCGGTGCCCGGCATGCAGGTCGAAGTGGTGCGCCTGGAAGGCCGCACGCCGCTGATCCTCATCGAGATTCCCGCCAGCGGCCCGGAAACGGGCGTCGACACGGTCCTGCTGTACGGTCATCTGGACAAACAGCCCGAGATGACCGGATGGGACGACGACCTCGGACCCTGGATCCCGGTCATCAAAGGCGACAAGCTGTATGGCCGCGGCGGCGCCGACGACGGTTACGCGATCTTCGGCTCGCTTGCCGCCATCCAGGCGCTGCAGCAGCAGGGCGTGCCGCACGCGCGCTGCGTCATCCTGATCGAGGCCTGCGAGGAGTCCGGCAGCTACGATCTGCCGGCCTATGTCGATCACCTGGCAGGCCGCATCGGCATGCCGTCGCTGGTCGTGTGCCTGGATTCGGGCTGCGGCAACTACGACCAGCTCTGGTGCACCACCTCGCTGCGCGGCCTGGCCGGCGGCAACTTTACCGTCAAGGTGCTTGAGGAAGGCGTGCACTCGGGCGACGCATCCGGCGTGGTGCCGTCCAGCTTCCGCCTGCTGCGCCAGCTGCTGTCGCGGCTGGAGGACGAACAGACCGGCCGCATCCTGCCGGAGGGCCTGCAGGTTGAGATCCCCGCGGACCGCCTTGCGCAGGCCCAGGAAGCCGCGCGCGTGCTGGACACGGCCGTGTTCGACAAGTTTCCATTCCTGCCGGGCATGACCCCGATGGCGGACGACCTGGCGCAGCTGGTGCTCAACCGCACCTGGCGCCCGGCGCTTTCGGTGACCGGCGTGGACGGCATGCCGCCGTTGTCGTCAGCCGGCAACGTGCTGCGACCACACACCTCGGTGAAGCTGTCGCTGCGCCTGCCGCCCACGCTGGATGGCAAACAGGCCGGCCAGTTGCTGAAGGACCTGCTGGAGAAGGATGCACCCAACGGTGCGCAGGTCAGCCTGGACCTGGAGAAGGCCAGCACCGGGTGGAACGCGCCCGCCATGTCGCCGTGGCTGGAGAAGGCCATCGACGCCTCCAGCCGCGAGTTCTTCGGCGCCCCGGCGATGTACATGGGCGAAGGCGGCACCATTCCTTTCATGGGCATGCTGGGCGAGAAGTTCCCCGGCGCGCAGTTCATGATCACGGGGGTGCTGGGCCCGCATTCCAATGCCCACGGGCCGAACGAATTCCTGCACATCCCGATGGGCAAGAAGGTCACCGCCTGCGTGGCGCGCGTGATCGCCGAACACCATGCCGCCAGCGTCCGCGGCGAAACCACGGGCGTGGGTGTGGTGGCCGGTGGCGAGCAGCACGGCGACCACGGCTGCTGCTGACCCAGATGGTTCGCGGGGGAGTCCTGGGTTACCCTCCGGACACCCCCGCAATCCCAACCGGAGCGACTCGATGGAACAGATCTTTGGCGGCGGCATCCTCTGGACGTTGTTGATCGGCTTCCTCGCCGGCTTGCTGGCAAGGGCCCTCAAGCCCGGCAACGACAAGCTGGGCATCTTCATGACCATCCTGCTGGGCATCGCCGGCGCGCTGCTGGCCCGATTCATCGGCGGTGCGCTGGGCTGGTACGGCCCGGGCGATCCGGCCGGCTTCATCGCCTCGGTGGTGGGCGCCATCGTGCTGCTCTTCATCTACGCCATGGTGAAAAAGAAGGCCTGAGGCCCCGGAAACACCCGGACGGCCCAACGCCATGAAGAGCCCCGCCATGCGGGGCTTTTTCTTGCGCCCGCGCGGCGCGGACGACCGCTTTCATAAATCTTCATTCGGCTGTCAGGCGCTTCACCGAGGCCCGCGATGGAATGACGCTCCCTTCCAAGGAGTCATGCCATGCGTCGTTCCCTGCTGTTGTTGTTCCTCGTCATGTCGCCCGTGGCACACGCGGCGGAACCGGCCGCCAGCGCCCCCGTCCTGCCCGATGCCTATCGCGCGCCCCCGCTGACGCAGGATGGCTGGCAGACCGCCGACGCCCGTCGCGGCGGTTGGCAGGTTGAGCGTCTGCATGCGCTGGAGGCGGCCATCGCCAAGGGGGATTACCCGGGGGTCACCAGCATCGTCATCGCCCACCAGGGCAAGCTGGTCTACGAGCGCTACTTCAACGGCGGTGGCCCGGACGTGCTCAACGACACGCGCTCGGCCACCAAGAGCGTCACCGCCCTGCTGCTGGGGGCGGCGATCGATCAAGGGCACCTCCCGGGTGCGCAGGCACCCGTGTATCCCTACTTCGCCGACAGGCAACCGTGGCAGAACCCCAGTCCGCGCAAGCAGCGGATGACGCTGGAAGACCTGCTCACGATGAGCTCGGCCTGGGAGTGCGACGACGAAAACCCGTTCTCCGCCGGCAACGAAGAACGCATGTACGTGAGCGAGGACTGGACCCGGTTCGCGCTGGACCTGCCGGTGCGTGGCTTCGCGCCTTGGATGACGCGCCCCGAGGACAGCCCGCATGGCCGGGCCTTTTCGTACTGCACGGCGGGCAGCTTCCTGCTGGGTGCGGTGATTGAACGGGCAACAGGCAAGCCGCTGGCGGCCTTTGCTGCCGAGGCACTGGAACGCCCGCTGGGCATCCAGCAGGTGCAGTGGAACAGGTCGTCGGAAGGTGTGGGCATGGGCGGCGGCGGCACGCGCTACCGCAGTCGCGACCTGGCCAAGCTCGGGCAACTGTTGGCCGATGGTGGCCGCTGGCAGGGCCGGCAGATCATCTCCACGCCCTGGATCAACGCGGCACTGACGGTGCATGCGCAGGCGCGCGAGGATGCGGACTACGGCTACCAGTTCTGGCGGTTCCGTTTCCCGCGTGCGGAAGGAGAGCAGGCAGCGTGGGCGATGTCGGGCAACGGCGGCAACTACGTCTTCATCGTGCCCGAACGGCAGCTGGTGACGGTGATCACGCGGACCTCGTTCAACCAGCGCAACGTACACCCGCAGTCGCAGCAGATGTTTGGCGACTACGTGCTCAAGGCGATGCCGTAAGGCTTTCCAGCAACGCAACGGGCACCTTGCCGTGCTCGAGCGCGACGCGCCGGTTCAGCGCATCCACGCTGCGGGCGAAGTCTGGCTCGGCTGCCATCGTCCTGAACAACGGCGACATCCGCAGGTAAGCCGCATCGCTGTAACCCGCATCCACCGCGTGTTGCAGCGATGCGAGCGCCGTCGCACGATCACCGGCGGCCTCGCGCAGCAACACGACTTCAAGCCAGTCGGAGGGGTAGCCCGCACCGCCTTCCAACTCGCGGACAAGGCCGTCGGCACGCGCACTGGCCCACGCCGGGTCGACGGCGCCGGCATGAAGGCGGGCCAGCGTCGTCGGCAGGCTGGCGCCGGGACGCAAGGCTTCGGCCTGCCGATAGGCGGCCAGGGCCGCGGCGGGATCACCCCGCAGTTGCGCCAGTTCGGCCGCCAGCTGGAACAGGTCGGCATGTTCCGTGCCGCGCCGCATGGCCTGGTCCAGCGCGGCCTGCGCTTCCGTCGTGCGGCCGTGGCGGAACAGGAAACGCGGCCACGCGATGTTGGAGAACACGTTGTCGGGATACAGCGCGAAGCTCTGGCGATAACGCGCTTCCGCGGCCTGCGGGTAGCCCAGCAGATCCAGGATGCCCGCGATCTGCACCTGCAGGTAGCGCACGCGCGCAGGATCGCCGCGCAATGATGTGTTCGCGAGCAGCGCCTGGGCGAGCAGCCCTTTGCGGTCGTAGAGGTAGGCCGCGGACGCGCGGCTGCTGTCGGCGGCGGGATCCAGGGCAAGCGCGCGTTCGTAACCGGCAAGCGCATCGTCGATGCGTCCGCGACAGTCATGCGAGTAACCCAGGGCGGCATGGGCAGTCACGCGCCCGGGCTGCGCGCGGATAGCCTGCTCGGCCAGCGCCTGCGCGCGCGCCGCCCATTCCGGGGGAAAATTGAACAGGCAGACGCGGGCACTGTAGGCGCGGCTCAATCCGACCAGCGCATCCACGTTGCCGGGCTTTTCTTCAAGGGCCTGGTCGAAGAGTTCGACCGCGCGTTCGTTGTCATCGCGCTGGCCGATGCTGGCGTAGTAGGCGGCACGCTGCAGCAACGAGGGCGGGGCGGTCGCCGAGGCCAGCGTACGGGCGTCCTTGCCATCGACATGCTGCTTCCACGCCCACAATCCCGCACATGCTGCGAACACCACAACGCCTGCCATGGCCATGACCACCCGGCGTGATCGATGCGATCCGGGTTCCGGCATGTTTGCGGGCTCGAAGACAGGCATCGGTTCCGGCCGCACACATAGCTGGTAGCCCTGCCCACGCACCGACCGCAAGTAGCGCGGACGGCGTCCGTCGTCCCCCAGCGCCTGGCGCAGCAGTTTCACCCGCTGGGTGACGGTCTCCTCGTTGACGACCGCCGGTGCCCACACGCGCTGGATGAGCTCGTCGAAACCCACGACGCGGTCGCCCTGCTCCACCAGATGGCGCAGCAACTGGAAACTGAGCCCCGCCACGTTGAGGAGCGCGCCGTCGCGCTCGACGCGCTGCCGCTCCAGATCGACCACCAGATCGTCCAGGCGGTAGCGCGCGCAGCTCACGCCATTACTCACTGCGGCCGTAGACATCCTCGAAGCGGACGATGTCGTCTTCACCCAAGTAGCTGCCGGACTGCACTTCGATCAACTCGAGCGGCACTTTGCCGGGATTCTCGAGGCGGTGCTTCACGCCCAGCGGGATGTAGGTGCTCTCGTTCTCGGACAGCAGCAATGTCTCGTCGCCCCGCGTCACCTTGGCCGTGCCGCTGACCACGATCCAGTGCTCGGCGCGGTGGTGATGCATCTGCAGGCTGAGCGCGGCGCCCGGCTTGACCTTGATCCGCTTCACCTGGTGGCGGCCGCCGTTGTCGACGGAATCATAGCTGCCCCACGGACGATGCACCTCGCGATGCAGGACGGCCTGGCTGCGCTGCTCCTTCTTCAGCTGGGCAACGACCAGCTTGACTTCCTGCACACGGTCCTTGCGTGCGACCAGCACCGCGTCGTCCGTTTCGACCACCACGATGTCGTCCACCCCCACCAGCGCGACCAGGCGCTGCGCGTAGGCATAGCTGTTGCGACTGTCAACGGCGATCACGTCACCGTGGTGTGCGTTGCCGTCGGCATCGCGCTCGGCGACATCCCACAGCGCAGACCAGCTGCCGACATCGCTCCAGCCGATGTCGACCGGCAGCACCATCGCATGCTCCGTCTTCTCGAACACCGCGTAGTCGATCGAGTCCGACGGACAGGCCGCGAAGGCCTCCTTGTCCAGTCGGACGAAATCGCCGTCGTGCCGAGCCGCCGCATGCGCAGCGCGCACCGCGTCGACGATGTCGGGACGGAACCGCGCGAGTTCTTCGAGGTAGCGGCTGGCACGGAACAGGAACATACCGCTGTTCCAGTAGTACCCGCCGACATCGAGGTAAGACTGGGCCGTGGCGGCATCGGGCTTCTCGACGAAGCGCGACACCTTTCGCAGGCCTTCGCCCGCTTCCGCCTGGATGTAGCCGAAGCCGGTTTCCGGCGCTGCGGGAACGATCCCGAACGTCACCAGCGCGCCCGCATCCGCGGCAGCCGAGGCTTCGCGCACGGCGCGCTGGAAGCCGGCCACATCGCGGACCACATGGTCCGATGGCAGCACGAGCAGCAGCGGATCACCACCGTCCGCCATCGATTGCAGCGCCGCCGCCGCAATCGCAGGGGCCGTATTGCGGCCGACGGGCTCCAGCAGGATCGCCGGCGCGGGCGCTCCAACCTGTCGCAGCTGTTCGGCGACCAGGAAGCGGTGCTCTTCATTCGCAACCACGATAGGCGCAAGTTCGGCGATGACCTCCACGCGGCGCCATGTCGCCTGCACCATCGTGTCGTCACCCGCCAGCGGCAGGAACTGCTTGGGATAGGCCTCGCGCGATAGCGGCCACAGGCGCGTGCCGGAGCCGCCGGACAGCAGCACGGGTTGGAGGTGGGCCATGCAAGCCTCGCAAGTCGGTGGGACGCCAGTTTACCCTGTACGCCTTATCGCCTCTGCGTGGCCGCGACTGTATGAACCCAACGATTCAGGACCCTTCCGGACGCGGCGCCCAGCGCCTGGAGTGGGCGCGCGGTGCGCTTGGCGACCCGTACGCGCAGCTCGAACGCGCGTCGATGGACGCGGGCTACCGCAGCTACTGGCGCAGCCTGGGCGACGGACCCGGACGGATCGTGATGGATTCCCCGCCCGGCCTGGAGGATGTGCGGCCGTGGTTGGCGATGCGCGAGTTGCTGGCCAGTGGCGACGTCCGCGTGCCGGATGTGCTGGCCATCGATACGGAACACGGCTTCCTGCTGCTCGAAGACCTGGGTGGCCCGACGCTGGCGCACGTGATCAGCGAGGACAATGCCGACACCTGGTTCGACGCCGCCATCGAACAGCTGCTGCGCCTGCAGGCCATTGCGCCGCCGGACGGCATGGGGGAGTTCGGCGAGGCGCTGCTGCAGCGCGATGCTGGCCTGTTCGACGAATGGTTCCTGCGCCGCCACCTGGGCCTGACGCTGGATTGCGGCGAGACCGAAGGGCTGGAATTGTCGCAGCGTCGCCTGATGGACAACGCGCTGTCGCAGGCCCGCGTGTTGACCCACCGCGACTTCATGCCGCGCAACCTGATGCCGGTGACGCCGGGGCCGGCGGTGATCGATTTCCAGGACTGCGTGCGCGGCCCCGTCGCGTACGACGCGATGAGCCTGTTCAAGGATGCGTTCCTGAGCTGGCCGATCGAACGCGTCGACGGCTGGCTGGCGCGCTACCACGCACGTGCCGCCCGTGCCGGGCTGCCGGTGCCGGAGCTGAAGGTGTTCCTGCGCGATGCCGACTGGATGGGCATCCAGCGGCACCTGAAGATCCTCGGCATTTTCTCGCGCCTGCATTACCGCGATGGCAAGACCCGCTACCTGCCCGACGTGCCGCGTTTCATCCGCTACCTGGACGAGGTGCTGCCGCGCTACCCCGAACTCGCGGGCCTCCACACCCTGCTCGACAAACGCATCAAGCCGGTGTTGCATGCGCGGGGTGAGATCGCATGAAGGCACTGATCTTCGCGGCTGGTCTTGGCGAGCGCATGCGGCCGTTGACCGACCACACGCCCAAGCCGCTGATCGAAGCCGGAGGCAAACCACTGATCGTCTGGCATCTCGAAAAGCTGGCAGCGCTCGGCGTGCGCGATGTCGTCATCAACACCAGCTGGCTGGCTGACCGGTTCCCGGAGGCGCTGGGTGATGGCAAACGCTGGGGAATGAACATCCATTACCTGTACGAAGGCGACACGCCACTCGAAACCGGCGGCGGCATGCTCAACGCGCGCCCGCTGCTGGGCGAAGCGCCCTTCCTGCTGGTCAATGGCGATATCTGGACCGATTTCGATTTCGCGCGGCTGCCGCGCGAACCGCAGGGCCTGGCACATCTGGTGATGGTGGAGCCTCCGGTCTTTGCGCCGCGCGGGGACTTCGCACTCGACGCTGCCGGCCAGCTGCACCGCGAAGGCGAACAGCGACTGACGTACGCTGGCCTGGGGCTTTACCGCCCCACACTGCTGGATCACTGGCAGGAGCACATCACCGGCGAGCTCCGTGTCACGCCCGGTGGCAAGCCGCGTTTCCCGTTGCTGCCCCTCCTGCATGCCGGCATGGCCGCAGGACGCGTGACGGGCGAGCGTCTGCAGGGGCGCTGGACCGATGTCGGCACGCCGCAACGGCTTGCCGACCTGGAAGCCACGCTGAGCGCATAGCCAACAGCGTTCTTCCCTGCGCTAAGCCGAAAACACCGCGGGCATGACCCGCTCCTACAGCACGCTGCGCAGGAACGGGACCGTGATGCGCCGCTGTGCAGCGAGGGATGCGCGGTCGAGGCGGTCCAGCAGTGCCACCAGCGTGCCCAGGTCGCGATCGGTCCGCGTAAGCAGCCATTCCAGCGCGGCATCTTCCAGCACCAGGCCTCGCCGCTGCGCACGCTCGCGCAGCACATCGCGGCGGCCGGCATCGTCCAGGGGGTCGAGCATCACGCGCAAGCACTGCTGAAGGCGCGAACGCAGGTCGGGAAGACCAAGGCCGATGTCGTCCGGGATGCCGCGCGCGGTGTACAGCACGTTCAAACCGGAGGCACGTGCGCGGTTGTGGAAATCGAACAGCGCCACTTCATCCTCGTGCGCGCCCGCGATCACCTCGATACCGTCCAGCGCAACCACGTCATTGCCCTCCAGTGCGTCGAGTGCATCGCGCAACCGGCCGGCCGCAGCCGCCATCGGCAGATAGGCCGCGCGACGATGCTGCTGTTCGGTGGCGGCGCACAGTGCCAGCGCCAGATGGGTCTTGCCGGTCCTTGAAGGGCCGGCCAGATAAACCCAGTCAGCACCCGGCCTGGTCGCCAGTGCATCCAGCGCCGCCAACGCGCCTTCCGGCGGACCGATGAAGCTCTCGAAGCGCTGATCCGGTGGATAGCGCAGCGTCAACGGCAATTGCGGACCAAGATCGGTGCCCTGCATGTCCCTGCTCACGGCGTATCGATGTCGCGCGCCGACGCCTGCTCCACGCTGCCCTTGTCGATGTACGAATCCAGCACGATGGACGGCCGGTCGCCGGCATACAACCGGCTCTGCGTGTAGCGCTCGTGGGCGAAGCGAAGCAGCACGTTCGCGATCGCCGCCACCGGCAGCGCCAGCAGCATGCCGAGGAAACCGAACAACTGACCACCGGCCATGATGGCGAAGATCACCGCCACCGGATGCAGGCCGATGCGATCACCCACGATGCGCGGCGTCAGCACGTAACCTTCCAGCATCTGGCCGACCACGAACACGCCCAGCACCATCGCCACCAGCGACCAGTCGCCACCGGACTGCACCAGTGCGGCGATCACACCCAGCACGATGCCGGTGGCGGTGCCAAGGTAGGGCACGAAGCTGATCAGGCCAGCGATGATGCCGATCAGCAGGCCCACCTTCAGGCCCACCACCGACAGGCCGGCCGCATAGATCGCGCCGAGCGCCAGCATGACCAGGAACTGGCCGCGCAGGAATGCGCCCAGCACTTCATTCGATTCCAGCGCCAGTCGGGTGACGGTCGCGATGTGGTCGCGTGGCACCAGTGCGGCGATGCGCTCGACCAGCAGATCCCAATCGCGCAGGAAATAGAACGTCAGGATCGGCAACAGCACCAGGTTGGCCACCCATGCCATCACCGCGAAGCCGGAGCGCGAGAAATAGCCGAACATCGTGGCAGCCACCCCACCGGCCTGCTGCCAGTGCCCGCGCACCCATTCCGTCAGCCGGTCCGGATCCAGCCAGGCGACCAGTTCGAGCCCGGTGCGACGCTCCACCCACGGCAGCGCCGTCTGAACGAACCAGTCCCGGTACGCCGGTAGCGATTCGATCACCGTGACCACCTGACGTTCGATCATCGGCACCAGGATGACCAATGCCAACACCAGCAGCAGCAGCATCAGCGTGAACACCAGCACCACCGCCACGGTACGCGAGCGCCCTGAGCGTTCAAGCCGGTCGACCCAGGGGTCACCGAGCCAGCCCAACAGGGCCGCGCAGACGAACGGCGTCAGCACCGGTGCCAGCAGCCAGATCAGCCAGCCGACGATCACTGCGATCAGCAGCCATTGCCAGCGGCGGGCCAGCGTTCCGACCGGCGTGGGGGAAAGATCCATGGGCATCCTTGTGTATCAGCGCATCTGGTAGGCCGGTGGCTCGCCTTCGCCCCCGGTGAAGGGGGCTTCCTCGCCCATGGTGCGACGGAATCCTGCAAGGCCCGAGACAAGCTCCAGATCGAACTCGACCACGTCGCCACTGGCGCGCACGGGGGTGATGCCCCGGACCACCGCCATCTTCTGCAGATGCCCGGTCAGGCGCAGGTAATCGTCCGTGCTGCGGATGCCCGTGAAGAGCACACGATAAGTGCCCGCGGGGCCCGCACTGCCGCGCTTGCCGTATCGCTTCACCAGCGCATCAGCCGTGCCGTCGGCACCGGATGCCATCGCACGACGCGCATCGGCATCGGTCACCGACCATTTGGCCAGCACCTTGCCGGCATCGACGAACACCCAGTCGGCTGTCCAACCACCCTTGTTGCGGTACAGCTTGCCCACCAGTTGCATCGGCGGACTGTAACGCGCCGATGCGCGCGCGACGGCGGCGGTGTCCTGGCGCCAGATGGCGCCGACCAGCGCCTGTTCCGCCGCACCGCCGGCCGGCAGGCCGAGGCCGTAGCCACGCTCGATGGCGCGGTTGAGCAAAGGGCGCGCGGCATTGGACTGAGGCAAGCCGACCAGGCGCGGACCGCTGCCGTCGTTGATCGCCAGCCAGACCACCGGCTTCGGGCGTGGCTGCGGCCACACGGGCAGGCCAAGCGCGCCCGCCAGGCCATTGACCTGGTCTTCGTCGAAACGCACCACAAGTGTCGTGCGGAAGGTGGGGGCACCGGTGGGCGACGTACCCTGGTCCTGCCGGTAGTCGTAGCCGTCCACGTAGTCCTTGGCGTTGCGCAGCTCGGCGCCGACGCCAGGGCGCGACATCGCCGACCGGTCGCCCGACAGTTTGCCCAGCACCGTCCCCAGAGCGCGTGCGAAACCGCCTTGCCGCTCTTCCTCGCCCTGCCCGTTGACCGGCACCTCGGCCTGATACAGCCCGCGCGCGGAGACCGCGTCGCCTTCGGTGCGCAAGCCCGATTGGGCGTATGCGACGGGCGTCGTGGTAATGGCCGCCAACAGCACGGCGGTGGCGAGGGCGAAACCTGGGATCCAGCGCATCGAGCGTCCTTGGGCTCTGCAGACCCTGTGAATTGTTGCCCGAATGGCACGCCATCGCCAACGCCACCCGTTCAGGACAGCCGCGAGGCGCGTCGATTCCATTAAAATCACGCCTCTTGCCCCATCGACGACCGCCCGTGACCCAGCCGACGCCTTCCGCCCCCACCCCGATGACCTATCGCGACGCGGGTGTCGACATCGACGCCGGCAACGAGCTGGTCGAACGCATCAAGCCGCTGGTCAAGCGCAGCTTCCGGCCGGAGGTGATGGGCGGCCTGGGCGGCTTCGGCGCGCTGTTCGACCTGTCCGGCAAATACCGTGAACCGGTGCTGGTCTCCGGCACCGATGGCGTGGGCACGAAGCTGAAGCTGGCGCAGCAACTGGGCCGCCACGACACCATCGGCATCGACTTGGTCGCCATGTGCGTGAATGACGTGCTGGTGCAGGGCGCCGAGCCGCTGTTCTTCCTGGATTACTTCGCGACCGGCAAGCTGGACGTGGACACCACGGTGTCGGTGGTCGGTGGCATCGCCCGGGGATGCGAACTTTCCGGCTGTGCACTGATCGGCGGCGAGACCGCCGAGATGCCCGACATGTACGGCCCCGGCGAATACGACCTCGCCGGTTTCTGCGTGGCGGCGGTGGAGAAGTCGAAACTGCTCGACGGCGCCAAGGTACGCGCGGGCGACGTGTTGATCGGCGTGGCCTCCAGCGGCCCGCATTCCAACGGTTACTCGCTGGTGCGGCGCATCTACGACCGCGCCGGCCGTCCCGCCGACATCGATGTGGGCGGCGTGAAGCTGGCCGATGCCCTGATGGCACCGACCACGCTGTACGTGAAGCCCGTACTGGAGCTGCTGCAGGCGCACGACCTGCATGCGATGGCGCACATCACCGGCGGCGGCCTGACCGAGAACATCATCCGCGTGATCCCGGACGGCCTGGGCCTGGACATCGACGCCAGTGCGTGGATGCTGCCGCCAGTGTTCGACTGGCTGCAGCGCGAAGGCGCCGTGGAAAATACCGAGATGTGGCGCACCTTCAATTGCGGCATCGGCTTCGTGCTGGTGGTTGCGCCGGACCAGCTTGCCGCCGTGCAGGCGGATCTCGTCCGCCTGCAACTGGCGCACTGGCAGATCGGTGAAGTCGTCACCGCCCACGGCGGCGAACGCGTCCGCATCGGCTGAGCGCGGCATGCCGCGCAGCAAGGGGATTGTCTTCGGACTGACGCTGGCGGTGTTCGCCGCCAGTTGGATCGCGCCGCGGTGGCCGGTCGAACAGGCCATGCACAGCAGCCTGACCGTGCTCGGACTGGCCTGGCTGTGGTGGCATGACCGCCGCTGGCCGCTGCGGCCGGCGCATTTTGCCCTGATCTGCGCCTTCATCGTCGCGCACTGCATCGGCGCGCGTTGGCTGTACTCCTACGTGCCCTACGACGCATGGCTGCAGACGGCAACCGGCTGGTCGCCGGCGCAGGCGTTCGGCTGGCACCGCAACCACTTCGACCGCTTCATCCACCTGATGTACGGGGTCTGCTTCACGCCCGCCGTCTGGCACTGGCTGCGCCAGCGCTGGCCACGGCTATCGGTGGGCCAGGCGTTCACGCTGGCGGTGATGCTGATCATGTGCACAAGCCTGGTGTACGAATGGCTGGAGTGGGGCATCGCGCTGACGATGTCGCCCGAGGCAGCCGAGTCCTACAACGGCCAGCAGGGTGATGGGTGGGACGCGCATGCCGACATGCTGCTGGCCACAGTCGGTGCGTTGCTGGCCTGGCCACTGGCGCGCGCCAAGCGTCACGGCGTGAAGGCATGACCGCGCGCATCGCGGTCCTGGCCTCCGGCCGCGGCAGCAACCTGCAGGCCATCCTGCAGGCCATTGCCGATGGCACCCTCGATGCCGACGTGGTGGGCGTGTTCTCCGACAAGCCGACCGCCCCTGCCCTGCGTCTGGTCCCGGCAGCGCGGCGCTGGAGCGCGCGACCCGCGGCATTCCCGGATCGCGCCGCATACGAGGCCGCCCTGGCGGACGCTGTCGCCGCCACCGGTCCGGACTGGGTGGTCTGCGCAGGTTACATGCGCATCCTGGGCGATGCCTTCATCGCCCGCTTCCGCGGCCGGCTGCTGAACATCCATCCGTCGCTGCTGCCCAAATACCGCGGCCTGCACACCCACGCCCGCGCGCTTGAGGCTGGCGACACCGAACATGGCGCCAGTGTCCACTTCGTCATTCCTGAACTGGATGCCGGGGCTGTGATCGCCCAGGCGCGGGTACCGGTCCTGCCCGGCGACACCCCGGAAGCACTGGCCGCACGACTGCTCCCGCGCGAGCACGCCCTGTTGCTGGCCGTGCTGCGCCTGGCCGCCAGCGGCAACTTGGCTGAACAGGGCGACATCACTCTCTGTCACGGTCAGCCGCTATTAAATGCCCTGTCCCTAGATTCAGCCGACCGCCTGCTGCCCTGACCCGCTCCTCCGATGCTTCTCACTCCTCGCTCCCTGCTGCTCGGCCTTGTGTTGGCCGGCTCTGCCGCGCCCGCACTGGCGCTGGAGCCGTTCGTGGCCAGTTACCAGGCCTACAACGAAGGCAAGCTGGCCGGCAGTGCGAGCATGAAGGTCGTGCCGAAGGCGGGCAGCCAGTGGCAGATCGACCTGAACGTGAAGGGCACGCGCGGTTTCGCTCGGCTGGCCGGGCTGAACATCGAGCAGAGCACCGTCTTCGATACCGCCGACGGGCAGTTCCGCCCCCTCAGCCAGGCCACGATCCGCCGCGCTCTGCTGATGGGCAAGAAGATGGTCGGCACCTACAACTGGACCACCCGCACGGCACAGTGGCAGGGCGACATCAAGAAGAACCGGCGCGCACCCCTGCCCCTTCAGCCGGGCGACATGAGCGCGCTGCTGATGAACCTGGCGGTGATCCGCGATGCCGCCCCCGGGAAACAGCTCGACTACCGGGTGGTGGACAATGGACGTATCCGCGAATATCAGTACCTCGTATCGCCCGAACCGGAAAACGTGACCGTCGAAGACCTGAGCTACAGCGCGCTGCGCGTGAGCCGGGCCAATGGCGGCAACGACGAAACCATCTTCTGGGTCGCCGATGGCGTGCCCACCCCCGTGCGCATCCTGCAGCGGGAAAACGGGCAGGACGGCGTGGACCTCCGCCTGGTCGAATACCAAGGAGCACCATGAACATGATGAAGACCGCATTCCCCATGTCGCGTACGTTGCTGGCTGCCGCGTTGTTCGCCGGCGTCAGTGCGCCCGCCCTGGCCGTCGAGGCCTTCACCGCGCAGTACAGCGCCAGTGCGCTGGGCATGGTGGGCGAAGGCCAGATGTCGGTCTCGCCACAGCCCGGCAACCGCTGGCAGTACTCGCTGAGCGTGCGCAATCAGGCCGTGGACCTCAGCCAGAAGACCGTGTTCGACGTGCAGGATGGCCGCATGCGACCGCTCAGCAGCAGCGACAGCTCGCGTCTGCTGATCAAGAAGAAGAACGTCAACACGGTCTATGACTGGTCGAAGGCCCAAGCCACCTGGAGCGGTGACGTGAAGCCCGACCGCGCCGGCCCGGTGAAGCTGGCCGCCGGCGACATGGATGCCCTGCTGGTCAACCTGGCCATCGTCCGCGACGTGGCGGCAGGCAAGCCGTTGACCTACCGCATGGTGGAGAACGGTCGCGCCAAGCCGATGACCTACCAGGTTGCCGGCAAGGAGCGCATCACCATCGGCGGCAAGCCACAGGACGCCACCAAGGTGGTACGCACCGACGGGGACAAGCAGACCATCGTCTGGGTCGTGGCCGACGCCCCGGTGCCTGCGCGCATCCTGCAGCGTGAAAACGGACAGGACACCATCGACCTGACGCTCAAGTCCTGGCGTTGACGCGCCTCCGGCCTTCCTGCATTGAAAAGCCCGGCAACGCCGGGCTTTTTTTCAATCCGCGTCGGGCTGGAATACCGTCTTGCAGTCCATGCGGATGGTCCCGCTGCCGTTGCGCCACGCGTAAGCGTTGCACTGCCGCTTTCCGTCCTGCGTCTGCTCGACCATCACCGAGAACACCGCCTGCGCGATCTCGCCCTGGGTCACCGTGCCGTCACCGTTCCAGTCCATGTCGCGGGTGGTGATGCCATGCGTAGCTGCCGAGCCGGTGTAATGCAGCCACGCGACCAGTGCCAGCAGCGCGATGACGATGCCCAGCAGGATCTTGCGGCGCAACGGGAAGCGCGTGCGGACCCCGGAAAGCGTGGGGGCGTGCTTGCTCACGACACGCGCCTGATCTTCGCGCCCAGGCCGCCCAGCTTCTCTTCGATGTTCTCGTAGCCGCGGTCCAGATGGTAGATGCGGTCGATGGTGGTTTCGCCATCACCAACCAGGCCAGCCAGGATCAGCGAGGCCGATGCACGCAGGTCGGTCGCCATCACCGGTGCACCGCCCAGCCGCTCAACGCCGCGCACGATGGCGGTGTGGCCTTCGACGCGGATGTCCGCGCCCAGCCGCAGCAGTTCGTTGACGTGCATGAAGCGGTTTTCGAAGATCGTCTCGTTGATCACGCCCACGCCGTCGGCCACGCAGTTGAGCGCCATGAACTGCGCCTGCATATCGGTGGGGAACGCGGGGTACGGCGCGGTGGTCAGGCTGACGGCTTTCGGACGCTTGCCCTGCATGTCCAGCGTGATGCTGTCGGCAGTGGTCTCGATCTTCGCACCGGCCTCGGTGAGCTTGTCGAGCACCGCTTCCAGCGTGCCGGGACGCGCATTGCGCGCAGTGACCTTGCCGCCGGTCATCGCTGCGGCGACGAGGAAAGTGCCTGTTTCGATGCGATCAGGCACCACCGAATGGCGACCGCCACCCAGACGCTCGACGCCATGGATGACGATGCGCGAGGTGCCCGCGCCTTCGATCTTTGCACCCAGCGCGTTGAGGCATTCGGCCAGGTCGGTGACCTCTGGCTCCATCGCGGCGTTTTCAAGCACCGTGGTGCCTTCGGCCAGCGTGGCCGCGGCCATGACGTTCTCGGTGCCGGTCACGGTGACCATGTCGAACACGAAGCGGGCACCCTTCAGGCGTGCGGCGCGCGCCTTGATGTAGCCGTTTTCGACGGTGATCTCCGCACCCAGCGCCTGCAGGCCCTTGATGTGCTGGTCGACCGGACGCGAACCGATTGCGCAGCCGCCCGGCAGCGACACCACCGCCGCACCATGGCGCGCGACCAGCGGGCCGAGCACCAGGATCGACGCACGCATGGTCTTGACCAACTCGTACGGCGCGACGAAGCGGCTGACGGTGGTGGGATCGACGGTGATGCCGCGCCCCTTCGCCAGCGTGCCTTCGTCGATGGTGATGCCCGCGCCCAGTTCCCCCAGCAACTTCACCGTGGTGACCACGTCGTGCAGGTGCGGCACGTTGGTGATCTCCACCGGCGCATCCGCCAGCAGGGTCGCGCACAGGATGGGGAGCACGGCGTTCTTGGCGCCGGAGATGGTGACTTCGCCGTTGAGCGTGTTGCCACCGGTGACGATGATCTTCTGCATGGAAATCCGGGAAGGAGAATGCGGGTGGGTCGGAATCGACGTGGAGCGCCGGCAGGCTTGCCTCAGCGGGCGCCGCCGGCCTCGTCGGGGGTCACGGTCTTGAGCTGCAGCGCATGGATCGCACCGCCCATCAGTTCGCCCAGCGTGGCGTAGACCATGCGGTGCCGGGCCAGCGGCAATTTGCCGCGGAAGGCCTCTGACACCACGGTCGCCTCGAAATGGACGCCATCGTCGCCCTGGACGTCGGCACGGGCGCCCGGCAGGCCGGATTCGATCAGTTTACGGATGGTTTCGGCGTCCAACGGGCTTTCCTAATAAAATACCCGGCCATTCTACCCGCCGGCGCCCCGTCCGCATGTCCCAGCCGTCCCCCCTGCCCTCCGCTGTCTCGCCTGCCAGTCTGGCGGCCAGCGGCCGTCGGGTCATCGAGATCGAGGCGCGCGCACTGGATGCTCTGGCGGCCCGTATCGACGGCACGTTCTCGGCGGCCTGCCACGCGATCCTCGCTGGCCAGGGCCGCGTGGTGTGCACCGGTATGGGCAAGTCCGGCCATGTGGCCCGCAAGATCGCGGCGACGCTTGCATCCACAGGCACGCCAGCGTTCTACGTGCACCCGGGCGAAGCCGGTCACGGCGACCTCGGCATGATCACCGATGCCGACATCGTGCTGGCGCTGTCGTATTCGGGCGAGTCGGATGAAGTCCTGATGCTGCTGCCGGTGCTGAAGCGCCAGGGCAACCTCGTCATCGGCATGACCGGCCGGCCACAGTCCACGCTGGCGCGCGAGAGCGACCTTCACTTGGACGTCAGCGTTCCCGCAGAAGCCTGCCCGCTGGACCTCGCTCCGACCAGCAGCACCACCGCCTCGCTGGCGATGGGCGATGCGCTGGCCGTGGCCTTGCTGGATGCACGCGGCTTCACCGCCGACGACTTCGCCCGCTCCCACCCCGCCGGCAGCCTCGGCCGCCGACTGCTGTTGCACATCACCGACGTGATGCATGCCGGTGACGAAGTACCGCGCGTGGACGTGGACGCGACCCTGAGCCAGGCGCTGGTGGAAATGAGCCGCAAGCGCCTGGGCATGACCGCGGTCGTCGACGCCGACGGCCGCCTGGCCGGGCTGTTCACCGACGGCGACCTGCGTCGCACGCTCGACAACCCCGCGCTGGATGTCCGCAGCGCGCGCATCGCCGAGGTGATGACCCGCGCGCCCAAGACCATCGGCGCAGATCAGCTGGCCGTGGAGGCTGCGCGCCTGATGGAAACCCACAAGATCAGCGGTCTTGTCGTGGTGGACGATGAACAGCGCCCCGTCGGCGCCCTCAATATTCACGACCTGTTGCGCGCCCGCGTGGTGTAACCCGCAGGGTTGTCCGTCGCTGAACCCTTGCGTTGCCACCATCCCCACCCGATCCTGTCCCCATGCCCCTTCGCCATCTCCATGACCTGACCGATGACGTGCTGTCCCGTGCCGCGCGCATTCGCCTGGCGTGTTTCGACGTGGACGGGACGCTGACCGATGGCCGCCTGTATCTGGACGGCGAAGGGCGGGAACAGAAGGCGTTCCACGTGCAGGATGGCCAGGGGCTGGTGTTGCTGAAGCGCGCCGGCATCGACGTGGCCTTCATCACCGCCCGCGGCGGCACGGTTGCCGTCGCCCGGGGCCGCGAGCTGGGCGTGCAGGTCTTCACCGGGATCAAGGACAAGCTGGCCAAGGTGCATGAGCTGTGCCATTCGGCCGGCATCGGCCTGGAGCAGGTCGCCTTCATGGGCGATGACCTGCCCGACGTACCGCCGTTCTCCGCCGTGGGCCTGGCCATCGCACCCGCGGACGCGCACCCATGGACGGCCCGGCACGCGCACTGGCGCACCCGCCGGGCGGGAGGCCAAGGCGCGGCGCGCGAGGCCTGCGACCTCCTGCTGGGAGTGCAGGGCCATGCACCCACCTTCGAAGGCGGCACCGCATGAGCTGGCGCACCACGCTGGGCCTGGTCCTGTTGCTGGCAGCCATCGTGAGTGGCTGGTCGGCCTGGAAGAACCGCGACATCCCCGAGGCCAACCGCGTGGTGATCGACCGGTCGGACTACGTGATGCGCGACTTCGAAATGATCGCGCTGAACGGCGAGGGCCAGGAGGCCGTCGCCGTGCGCGCACCGGAGATGGCGCGCAACCCGCACGACCAGACCTTCACCATCACCACCCCGCTGTTCCTGCTGCCGGAAGAAGAAGGCCGGTCGTGGGAGTTGCGCTCGAAGACGGGCTGGCTAAGCGCGAAGGGCGAGGAATTGCGCCTGAAGGGCGACGTGCATGGCACGTCACCGAAGGGCGGCACCCGCCAAGCGGAATTCCGCACGGACACGTTGAACGTGTTCCCTGACCGGGACGTGGCGCAGACCGATGACGTGGTGACGGTTACCCAGCCCGGCTCTAGACTGAGCGGGCGCGGTTTTGAGACCAACCTCAAGACCAAGGACTACACATTCAAATCCGAGGTGAGATCCATCTATGAACCGCGCTCTGCTCGCTAGTGCCGCACTGTTGCTCCTGCTGCCCGTCGCAGGTGCCATGGCCAAGTCCACGGACCGCAACCAGGCCATGACCATCGATTCCGGCAGCCAGTCCGGCAACATGGAAGGCAATGGCAAGACCGTGCTGGGCGGTGGCGTGGTCGTCACCCAGGGGTCGCTGGAAATCCGCTCCAACGCTGCCGAGATCCACATGGCCGACGGCGAAATCTCACGCTCCATCTTCACCGGCAAGCAGGTGAAGATGAAGCAGCAGATGGACGACGGCAGTTGGATGGATGCCCAGGCCGATCGCGTCGAGTACGACATGAAGTCGGAGACCATCACCTTCATCGGCAACTACACCGTGAAGTCCGACCGCGGCTCCAACAGCGGACAGCGCATGGTCTACAACACCAAGTCCGGCAACATGGAAAGCGGCGGCGACGGCACCCGCGTACGGACCGTGATCCAGCCCAAGGCGGCGGCACCCTCACAGGGCAAGAACTGATGTTGACCGCGAAGGGACTGCGCAAGCGCTACAAGCAGCGCGAGGTCGTCGCCGATTTCGGGCTGACCCTGCAGCCGGGCGAAGTGGTGGGCCTGCTGGGTCCGAATGGTGCCGGCAAGACCACCTGCTTCTACATGATCGTCGGCCTGGTGGCTGCGGACGCAGGCACCATCGAACTGGACGGCAAGGACATCACCGCGCAGCCGATGTACCAGCGCGCCAAGCTGGGCGTGGGCTACCTGCCGCAGGAACCTTCGGTGTTCCGCAAGCTCAGCGTCGCCGACAACATCCGCCTGGTGCTGGAACTGCGTGAGGACCTGGACAGCGCGGGCATCGAACGCGAACTGGCCTCGCTGCTGGACGAACTGCAGATCACCCATGTCTCCGACCAGCTGGGCGCCAGCCTGTCCGGCGGTGAGCGTCGGCGCGTGGAAATCGCCCGCGCCCTCGCCGCCCGCCCGCGCCTGATGCTGCTGGACGAACCCTTCGCCGGCGTCGACCCCATCTCGGTCGGCGAGATCCAGCGCATCGTGAAACACCTCAAGGACCGCGGCATCGGCGTGCTGATCACCGACCACAACGTGCGCGAAACCTTGGGAATCTGCGACCGGGCGTATATCCTCAATGCCGGTAGCGTTCTGGCGCAGGGGGCCCCGGACGCATTGCTGGCCAATCCGGACGTACGCAGGGTCTATCTGGGCGAAACCTTCCGCCTGTGATCCCGTCGGCGGCTCTTGGCCGCCTTTCGGGTTCCTGGGTCGGACATGAAGCCACGCCTGCAGACATCGCTGGGACAACATCTGGTCATGACGCCACAGTTGCGTCAGGCCATCCGGCTGTTGCAGATGTCCACCGCCGAACTCGAGATCGAGCTGACCGAGGCCGTGGAGACCAATCCACTGCTCGACTGGACCGAGGCCGACGAAGAACCCGCGCCCGCGCATGGCACCGAGGATGATCGTCCACCCGAAGAAAGCCCCAGGGAAGCCGAACGCGACGCGCCCGATGATCGCGACGACTGGTCGCCGGATGAAGGCCCGTGGACCTCCTCGGGCGGTGGCTCGTTCGACGACGAAGACGGCGGCAGCCCGGCCGAACGCGTGGCCGAAGCCGATACGCTGCACGGGCACCTGCTGTGGCAACTCCACCTGTCCCACCTCTCCCCGCGCGACCGCCGCATCGGCGCCACGCTGATCGATGCCCTGGAAGAAGACGGTTACCTGCGCGAACCGCTGTCCGGCATCGTGCAGGCGCTGCGTCCGGATATCGAGGCGGACGACGAGGACGTCCTCGTCGTCCTGCACCAGGTGCAGCGTTTCGACCCGGTGGGCGTCGCAGCCCGGACGCTGGGCGAATGCCTGCATCTGCAATTGGCGGTGCTGAGCGACGACACGCCGGGCAAGGCGTTGGCCCTGCAGATCGCGGACACGGCCCTGGAGCGCCTGCCGCGCAGCGGCGTGGCCGGCATCGCCCAGGAGATGAAGCGACCGGTCGCCGAGGTGGACGAGGCCGTGCAATTGTTGCGCACGCTCGATCCCAAACCCGGGGCGCAGATCGGCGACCTCTCGCACGATACCTATGTGGTGCCCGACTGCGTGGTCTGGCGCCAGCGGGGCGTGTGGCGCGCCGCGCTCGCAGGCAGCACGCTGCCGCGGATCGCGATCCATCGCGGCTACGAACAGATGATCCGGCAATGCGGCGACAGCGATGCCGGCTACCTGAAGGCGCAACTGCAGGAAGCCCGCTGGCTGCTGAAAAGCGTCGAAGCGCGCGGCGAGACCCTGCTCAAGGTCATGCGCTGCCTGCTGCACCAGCAAGCCGGCTTCCTGGAATTCGGCGAGCAGGCGCTGCGCCCGCTGACGCTGCGCGACGTGGCCCAAGAAGTGGGCCTGCACGAATCCACCGTGTCGCGCGCCATCGCCCGCAAGTATGTCCGTACGCCGCGCGGCACCCTTCCCATGCGCGCCTTCTTCGCCTCCGGCATCGACACCGAGGGCGGCGGTGAAGCATCCAGCACCGCCATCCAGGCGATGATCCGCCGGCTGGTCGATGCCGAGAACCCCCGCAAGCCGCTGTCCGACGCGAAGCTCGCGGACCTGCTCAAGGCGTCCGGCATTCCGGTGGCGCGACGCACCGTGGCCAAGTACCGCGAAGCATTGAACATCCTCTCGTCGCACGAACGCGTGCGCATCGCCTGAATCCTGCTTGGCGCGCACTGGTTCCGTGACCGCGTTCAGGGGCGGCGCAACGCATTTTTCACACCAGCTCACACTGCGCGAAAAAGAACGCGCCAGAGGTTGATAGTTGCCGCCGACGGGTCCATCTTTGAACCTGGAAGCATCGCTTCCCATCGCAACTGACAGAGGAGGATTGCCGGAACCCAGACCCTGTCCGCGTTGTCATTCCATGACACGCCATCCGCGCCCCGCGCGCGGTTCTACCGACCCGAAGGAGGCAACATGCGTATCGAGACTTACGGCCATGAAATCGAAGTCACTCCCGCCTTGCGCGAATACGTCGAAACCAAACTGAAGCGGCTCGAACGCCACTTCGAGCAACCCTTCGAGGTCCGTACGCAGCTGGGAACCCGCAAGCCCGATTACCTGGCCGAGGCCACGATCATCGTGGCGGGTCGCACCCTGCACGCCGACGCCGGCGCGCAGACCATGTACGCCGCCATCGACATCCTGGCCGACAAGCTCGACCGCCTGCTGGTCAAGCACAAGGAAAAGCGCAACGATGTCCATCGCACCGCTGCGCGCGGCGAGCTGATCGGCTGACGCCGGCGGCACGTGACGCCACGCAAGGTCGCTCCGCCCTGCGGAGCGGCCTTCACTGATCCTGGCGCGCACCACACGCACCTGTCGCGCCGCCAAGCGCCCACGCGGTCGCGAACCTGCGGATGGGCCATTACACTGGCAGGCGCCGCCTCCCGGCATGGAAACGCGACGACGGTGTCCGTGCGCGCGTTATGTCCCGGGCCCGGCACCCTCTCCTGCCGGCCGCCTCCGCATGATGAATACCAGCATCACCGCCCGTGAACTGTTCGATCAGCAGAAGGACAAGCTGGCCCTGCGCTGGCTGGCTGGCCAGAAGGGCGAGAAGCGGATACTCGAATCCGGCGACACCGTGTCGCGGCGCCCCTCGCTCGCCGGTTATCTCAACGCGGTGTACCCCAACAAGGTGCAGATCCTCGGCACCGAGGAACTGACCTGGCTGGACTCACTGGATTCCCGCCAACGCTGGGAGACCATCGAGAAGATCGTGCAGGCCAAGCCGCTGGCGCTGGTGATCAGCAAGAACCAGT
Source organism: uncultured Pseudoxanthomonas sp. (assembly GCF_946886695.1). The sequence continues at coordinate 96,080 of NZ_CAMPJD010000005.1, forward strand.
CCTGCCCCGAGGACCTGCGGGAGGCGGCGAACGAGAACGACACGCCACTGTGGCTCTCCCCCAAGCGCGGACATGAGCTGCTCAATCATCTTTCCTACCATCTGGCCCGCACGCTGGCACCGAGGGTCACGCTGCATGGCGTGTTCATGGAAATCTATTCCATTGGCGTGCTGATCACCGGCGAGGCCGGGTCCGGCAAGAGCGAACTGGCCCTGGAACTGCTGAGCCGCGGCCACCGGCTGGTCGCCGACGACGCACCCGAGTTCACCCAGATCGCGCCGGACGTGCTGGACGGCACCTGCCCCGAGCTGCTGCAGGACCTGCTGGAAGTGCGCGGCCTGGGCGTGCTCAACGTCCGCGAGATGTTTGGCGACACCGCCGTGAAGAAGAACAAGTACCTGCGCCTGATCGTGCACCTCACCCGGCCCATGACCGAGCCCAACCCGCACGGCTACGAGCGCCTGACCGGCGATTCCGGCACCCGCCACGTGCTGGACCTGGACGTGCCGCTGATCACCCTGCCGGTGATGCCCGGCCGCAACCTGGCCGTGCTCACCGAAGCGGCGACCCGCCTGCACATCCTGCGCACCAAGGGCATCGACCCTGCCGCGATGTTCATCGCACGCCACAGCAACCTGCTGGAGCGAAGCACGCCATGACGCAGGCCGGCAACAACCCCGTGGACGCACACGAAGAGAACGGCACCACGCCTCCGCTTCCGCCGACCGTGGTGATCGTCAGCGGCCTGTCCGGCTCGGGCAAGTCGGTGGCGCTGAAGACCTTCGAGGACCTCGACTACTACTGCATCGACAATCTGCCGGTGGACCTGTTGCCATCCTTCGTCCGCAGCCTGATGCGCGAGGACGAACTGCCGCCCAGGATCGCCATCGGCATCGATGTGCGCAGCCGCCAGAGCGACCTGTCCAAACTCGCCCAGTGGCGTGCCGCGCTGGCGCAGCTGGGCCTGGAAGGCAGGCTGATCTTCTTCGACGCCGATGACGAGGTGTTGCTGCGGCGTTACTCGGACACCCGTCGCCGCCACCCGCTGGGCCACGGTGGACTGTCCCTGCAGGAAGCCATCCACCAGGAACGCGCGATCATCCAGCCCCTGCGGGACGAGGCCGATGTCGTCATCGACACCAGCCAACTCAACGTCCACCAATTGCGGCGCAGGATCATCGCCGAGTTCGCCTTCAACAAGGGCACGCAGCTCTCCCTGCTGTTCGAGTCCTTCGCCTACAAGCGGGGTGTACCGGCCGACGCCGACTTCGTGTTCGACGCACGGGTGCTGCCCAATCCGCACTGGAACCCGGAGCTTCGTCCCTATGCCGGTCGCGACCCGAAAGTGCGTGCATTCCTCGACGCCCAGCCGGAGGTCGCCGAGTACGTCGGCCAGGTCAGCGGCTTCCTGGATACGTGGCTGCCGCGCCTGCGTGGCGAGACCCGCAGCTACGTGACGATCGCCTTCGGTTGCACCGGCGGCAAACATCGTTCGGTCTATCTCGCCGAAACCATGGCGCGGCATGCACGCGAGCAGGGCTGGGAAGAAGTCGCCACCTTCCATCGCGAACTGGATTGATCCCCGGTTTCGTGGAGCCGGGTTTGCCCGGCCGGCACCTTCCGGAACCTCGGACAGCAAAGGCAGCGGTGCAAGCTTCGCTCTACGAGGTCAAGGCGCGGACATCCCGGAACCCTTACCGTTCCATCCGCACCGCTTCCAGCCTGTCATGCCCGTCTGTTAACGTTCCGGCATGGCCTGTGGCATTCTCCTTGTGACTCATCCTGGCGTGGGCGCGTCGATCCTGACCGTCGCCACCGCGCTGCTGCGACAGCTGCCCCTGAAGGCGGAGGCCTTCGAGGTGCCGTTCGACGCCGACCTCGATGCCCTGCTCCCGCAGGCGTCGGCCGCGCTGCGGCGCGTGGACGGTGGCGATGGCGTGCTGGTGTTGACCGATCTGTATGGGGCCAGCCCCAGCAACCTGGCCGGCAAGCTGGCCCGCCTGGGCACCCCCGTGCGTCGCGTGTCGGCGCTCAGCCTGCCCATGCTGCTGCGGGTGATGAATTATTCGGAACAGGGATTGGACGAACTGCCGGCCACCGCCGCGGCCGGCGCACGCAATGGAGTCATCCACGACGATGCTTGAACAAGAACTCACCATTTCCAACCGCCTCGGCCTGCATGCGCGTGCCACCGCCAAGCTGGTGCAGACGCTGTCCGGCTTCCGCTGCAACGCGACGCTGGCGGCCAAGGGCCGCGAGGTGAACGCAAAGAGCATCATGGGCGTCATGCTGCTCGCCGCCGGCCAGGGCACGCCGGTCATCGTCCGCATCGAGGGCGAGGACGAGGCCGCCGCCATGCAGGAAGTGGTTTCGCTGTTCGAACGACGGTTCGACGAGGACGCCTGATGCGGGCGCTGCTGCCGGGCCACGGAGCGTCGCGCGGCAGCGCGCTGGGACGCGCCCGGGTCCGGCTGCCGCATGTCCTGGATGTCGCCGAGCAGCACATCCGCCCGGACCAGGTCGATGACGAACTGGTCCGCCTGCACGATGCCGTCGACGCCACCCGCCGCGAGATGCACAGCCTGCGGACGCGCCTGCACGGCGCATTGGCGAAGGAGGTCGGCGAGTTCCTCGACCTGCATGCCCTGCTGCTGGACGACCCCGAACTGCTGCATGGTCTGGACGAACTGATCCGCACCGGCCGCTACTCGGCGGACTACGCGCTGCGCCTGCAACGCGACCGGCTGGCCGCCGTCTTCGACGGCATGGACGACGCCTACCTCAAGAGCCGCATGGACGATCTCGATCATGTGATCGGCCGCATCCATGCGCACCTGCACCAGCGCGCGGACGACACCCCCGGCGCGGCAGGCGAGATCCTGATCAGCGACAACGTGGCGCCCTCGGAGCTGGCCGAACTGCAGACGCAGGGGGTGGTGGCCGTCGTCACCGCCGCCGGCAGCACGCTGTCGCACAGCGCGATCCTGGCGCGCAGCCTGCACCTGCCGCTGGTCGTGGGCAATGCGCTGGCCCTGCAGAAGATCAACGATGGCGACGTGCTGCTGGTGGACGGCAGCACGGGCGAGGTCGTGGTCAATCCCGATCCGGAGGACCTGCGTCGCTACCGTGAGCGCCTGCGTGATGCGGCACGTGAGGCGCGCGAACTCGGCCGGCTGCGTTCCAAGCCCAGCCGCACGCGCGATGGCGTCGACATCGCGCTGTGGGCCAACGCCGAATCCCTCGAGGACGTAGCCAGCGCACACGCGCTCGGCGCATCCGGCGTGGGCCTGTACCGCACCGAATTCCTGTTCCTGCAGCGGCGCGAGCTGCCGGGCGAGGACGAACAGTTCCAGGTCTACCGCGACCTCGTGCTTGGCATGAGCGGCCGCCCCGTCACCATCCGCACGCTCGATCTGGGAGCGGACAAGGCCGACCGCACCGGACTGGTCGTCGGCGACGAAGAAAATCCGGCGCTCGGCTTGCGGGGCGTGCGCCTGTCGCTGGCGCATGCCGGCGTCTTCGACACACAACTGCGCGCCATCCTGCGCGCATCAGGCTACGGGCCGGTGCGCATCCTCGTGCCGATGGTCAGCAGCCGCGAAGAGATGATGGAAGTCCGCCGCCGCCTGCGCCGTGTTGCCCTGCAGTTGCGCAAACAAGGGCACGAGATCGCCGGGCAGGTCGAGCTCGGCGCGATGATCGAAGTGCCCGCGGCCGCGATCGCCTTCCACGGCTTCGTGGACGTGGTGGATTTCGTCTCGATCGGCACCAACGACCTGGTGCAGTACCTGCTGGCGGCCGACCGCAACAACG